>CAZRYF010000106.1:0-1763 GCA_964604165.1 uncultured Enterobacterales bacterium | reverse complement strand
CAGACTGGGTGAATATTCTTCGAGTTCAAGCGTCTGAATTGGGCTCGAGAAATCGCAACCCCAGCACCGACAACCCCTTTCTCCAGGATCCCGCAAACCACCGGGTCTTAGCGACAGCTTTGACCACCGCCGGGCCTGGAGCCCGCTCCTTTGGCACCCCCGAAGAAGCACCGCTCCTTTTCATCCTGGTGGGTCGGATTCCCCGTCCCACCTTCAACCCCGAACCATGCAAGGAGAGAACTTTGCACAAATCCTTTGATCCCAAAATTGTACAAGTACAACTCCAGGGGGATCCGACCAGCGAAGCCCCGCTTCACTGGAAGGCCTCACTCTCCACCACCCGCAGCTGCTCACCGCCTGAGCCACCGTACTGTCCCCAGTTCGGCCCCCAGGAAATGGGAGATTCCCTCTCCCAGTGGCTGCTTGAGACCGGCCCTGCCATTCAGCTTGAGTTGCAGGTCGGTCCCAGGGAGGACTCACCCGGGCTGACCAACCGCTTGATCATCCACGCCATCGGATCCACCGAAGGCGAGGCCATCAGCAGGGTCACCCGGGCCGCCCAGGAGGTGGCGTACTGGCTGACTCTCTACACCGCGGAAACCTGGCTGCCCTGTCATCCGGTGGTCTTCCGAGAAGGAATGGTGTCGGAATACCGCGCAGAGCCCGAGCCTCCCGACGAGGAATGCTCATTCCTCCAGGGTCGCACCCACCATGTGGGGGCCACCGCGCGGTTTCTGTCCCTCATCTCCTCCTCCAAGGGAGACACCCTGGTGTTCAAGGTCAGAGCCACCCCATCGGATGCTGTCCTGGCAGAGGAGTTCCTTCAGATCTCCCGTCAGCTGCGGATGAGGCAAGACAATGCCGCGACCTGGATGGACCATGCTCGGTCCACCCGACTCATCCAGCGTGTCGATCAGCTCATGGCCATCTCGCGCCCACAGGCGTTTGCGGTGTCCCTGGCCTACTTCACGCCAGAGTCACCAGGCGCCATCCAACGGGTACTCGCCCAGGAGTGCATGCAGGAGTGGATTTGCGGTACATCGTGGCTCGAGCAGGCCACGGACGTGTCCCGCCTCGATCCCGAAGCCCAGGCGCCTCTGGCCCTGGACCTCGCCACTACTGCGATGCTCATGAAGTGGATGCACGGCGTCACCGTCGAGCAACAAGAAGAGCCCGTGCAGGACCACCAGGCTGCTGCCAAGGTCCTGCCGTTCTAAGCCCCCCCGAGGAGACCCCATGTACAAGTACACCCAGCTGGTACGACATATCGACAAAGGCATCGACCGAATCGATGATCCCCTGCTCAACCGAGCCTGGGAGATCGTGAAGGAGTGCATCCAGGCACATGTCATTGTCGACCGAGAAGAAGGACAGACCGTTCGATTGGCCCGCGCGGAGGCCTGGAAGGAATGGGTGGACGCCTACCAAGGCGAAGAAGAAACCACCTGTACCTTCGCAGGCATGGTCGCCGAGATGATCATCGCCTGTCCCGACGAGGAAGAACTCGACAACCTGGTTGCTGAAGCCCACGCCCTGGCCCAGGGAAAGCCCCTGAAGCCAAAACCCACCCCGCCCATGCTGAAACTGGTCATCGACAACTCCCACAACCACCACCGCACAGACCGCTGAAACACCCCCACAGAAGAGCCCCCCGGACCCCCCGGGGGGCTTTTTTTTGTTCCCACCACCCTACTTCCCAATAAAGTAGCTCTCACGCCCACCCTCGCCGGAGGCCGAGCGTATGGACAAGAACACAGAACTCG
>CAZRYF010000105.1:0-2761 GCA_964604165.1 uncultured Enterobacterales bacterium | reverse complement strand
ATGAGGGTTGAAATTTCCTCCCGACGGGCTCTTTTCGTTTGTTGAGAGGTGGACCGGTTGAAGCGGCCCCTCAGCCGCCGCCTTCCTGGCTACGGTGGGGCTCAACGCGGTGCTCCCGCATCCAGGCCTTCAACCGTTCTTCGTCAAACCGAACAAACCGTTTGCCCAACCGAATGTGAGGGACGCGGTTCTGGTGAACGAGCGCATACAGCGTGCCCTTAGGCACGCCGAGCAACGCCGCCGCTTGGGAATAGTTCAGGTACATTGGCATCTCCTCTGACCTTGCAGGGCTTGCGGAACCCCTTGGGCCTGCTCCAATTTAGGCTGCCTCGTGACTGCTCGTCCACGCCGTGGGAACTGATCTTGATTCGACCGACCGATCCCCGTTCAACCTGGTTTTTCGGCGAGTTTTTTCGTTGGTAGGCGAGATTCGAGTGGATCGCGTGCTTCTGGGCGGCTTCGAGCAGGTCGTGCCCGGTTCCTCGCGGAGGACATCCAATCGGCGGGCTGGCCATCAGTGGAGTGTCTGTGCCACCGCCGTGAGTAGCAAAGGGGGGGAACCACCTGTTCCCTCCCTGCTGCTCAATCCGATTCGACGTGGTGCCTTCGCAACACAGCCGTCCACCGGCAAGTCCGTCGTTGAAGTGGCCATCGAGGCCGTGGCGGTCCGGGGTTCCATTCCCAGGGGACTGGGCTCACCGTTTGCCACCCACAACACGAAGGCCCACCGCGACGAGCTGCGGTCCTTGAGCGGACTCGATCTCGCCTGTGCGGAGGAGTCCATGGGCACGAGTCGGCATGCAGCCCTGTCCGCCCTCTGTGAGATGGACGGCACGCCGAGTGGTACGCGCTCCTCATGGGAAGAAGACCCTCACCAGTGCTTGAATCGGTATGAACAACAACGCACGACGATCTTGGACCTGTGGGCCGAAGACACACTCGGTAGCGGCCAGGAGCCTGGGAGTCGTCTGCAGGCATTACGCCTGATCGCGGGCCGGTGGCCGTGGCTCTTTCTGGACCTCCAGGTGGTGGCTTTCCTGAGGGAAAACGAGCTTCGGCTGCAGGGAGCAAAGTTCACGGACATCTTCCCGCCCTCCTGGGCCGAGCTGCTTCCCCACGCCAACCCGCTGCAGGTCTCGCTGTTGGCGGCGCACGCAGCCCGGCTCGGCTGGCTGCCTGCCTGTAGTCCAGACACCGTCGCGCCGGGGCTGACCGCCCTCCACTCCACACCCCTGGAGCACGAGGAGCTTTCGCTCGCCGCCACGGTGGAGAAGGGCAAGGTGCTCCTGGAAGGCCGGAATGGCGTCTCCTATGCACACGTGGATGCAGCCTACGTCGCGGCCGCGTTGCTCACGGAAGAAGCGGCAGCGACCGGCAAGATCAAGGACGACAACAGTGGCGACTATGATCGGTTCCTCAAGAACGCAATGAAGCGCATTCGAGACCAGCAGCGCTCCCTGAACACAGCCCTCCTTGGCCCCGTGCTGCTCCCCTTCCCTGAGGAATCAGCGATGCTCTCTGCCGCCTTCACCGAGACTCTCGCCAACCCCGAGTTGGACGAAAGCGATCACTCCGCCCGGTGGCACCACGCCCTCCGTCAATGGGCAGATACCGAATCCGTCTCCGACCGGCTCATGACCCTTGTTCTTGGCGATCCAGATCAAGCAAGCATTCCACCCCTCCACAGAGCCCGTGGCGAGGCCCTCCGCGACGCACTGCCCGCCCTCCCGTAGCGCTCCCCTACCCTTCCTCTTCCTTTGCCCCACCCACGAAAGGCAACACCTCCGCCTCTCGCGGAACCACATCGACCAACCTCCCCCACTCCTGGGAGTAGACCTCTGGCGCCAGGTGGGCGTATCGC
This sequence comes from uncultured Enterobacterales bacterium, assembly GCA_964604165.1. GTDB lineage: Bacteria > Myxococcota_A > UBA796 > UBA796 > CAJQPC01 > JAYZDK01. Next base: position 900 of record CAZRYF010000105.1, on the reverse strand, counting down.
TGGGTCATTTGCATGGACTGGTGGCCCAGGATCTTCTGCAAGCGAAAGATGTCGCCCTCGCGCATGACCCAGTGGCTGGCAAATGTGTGCCGCAGGTCGTGAAAGGTGATTCTCTTGTAGGGCCGGTTCGGGCCCACCAGCCGGGCCCGGTCAAGGCAGCGCTGGAGCACTTCCTGTAGCACCCGCGCCCCCGGCCCCTGGGCCAGGCCGGTTTCCCCTGGGAACACAACGTCTGCCGGACATTGCAGCCGCCACTCTTGCAGAACAGGAAGAAGAGGGTCCAGGATCGGCACATGGCGAATCAGGGTGTTCTTAGTGGCCTTGCGGTAGCTCCGCTTCACCGTGATCAGCCGCTGCTCGAAATGAACTTCCCCCCAGGTCAGACCCAGCAGCTCTCCCGCCCGCATCCCCGTGTAGAGCGCAGTCGCATAGAGTTCCATGACCCCAGGAGCCTCCTCCTGCGCTGCCCCCAGCAAAGCTCCGAGGTCCTCGCTGGAGCGCAACCAACGAAAGTCCTGTTGCTCCAGCTTGGGCTTGCGAATGCGAGGTGCCGACGCCAACCACCCCAACTCCACGGCCTTGTTGAGCATGGAGCCGAGCAGGGTCAGGTGGTTGCGCACGGTCTTGGAAGAGAGATGCCGCCGGGCCTTTTGGAACTCGTCGAGTTGCCGGGCCCCCAGACCCGCCAGTTCCATCCCTCCGAATGCTGGCCGCAGGTGGGCCCGAATGATGCTGCGGTGGTCCTTGGGGCTCCGCTTGCGGGGCACCTCGTGTTCCAGCCAGTAGTCACACAGCTCTCCGAATTTGTGGGGGGCTACGGGACGGGGTGCGGCTCCGGTTCGAATCGCCTCTGACTCAGCCTTACGACGGAGGAGGGCGTCCGCCGCCACTCGATGAGTT
>CAZRYF010000104.1:0-3380 GCA_964604165.1 uncultured Enterobacterales bacterium | reverse complement strand
CCGCGGAGCCACGCCAAAACCCGCCTCGCTGGCGCACTTCGAGCCCTCGCAACGAGGCCTGGTGAAATATCCGGGATAGTCGATTCGGAAGCCACTCGGTCAACACCCCGAAAACCACCGAGCAACAACCTTGCCTCCCTGCAAGGCCCGGCGATATACAGTTTCAGGAGACTCCTTCCATGCACCTTTCCAAGTCCTTGGCTCGCACCGCGGGCAGCGTCCTTGCCTCCTTCTTCCTGGCTGCCCCTGCGTTGGCTGGAGGAATCGGGGTGTCTGCCCTGGGAGGAGCCCACAGCGAGAACGTCTGGTTCTACGATGGCGCCGGCAGCCAGTACCTGGAGGTGCAGCAGCGCCCCACCTGGGGATTCGGCATGGAGGCCATCCTCGGGGACAAGGACTACAAGCTGCTGGGGGTCATGCGCTTCTCCTACGTGTCCGAGGCCCCGCCCACCACCGACGTGGACCTGCCCAAAGGCTTTGAGGAGCGGCTGGACAGCGAGGGAAACGACCTGGGGCCCGAGGTTCCTGTTCGCACGGACAACAACGAGATCGGTGAGATCGCGGCGGGATTGCTCTGGGGCATCTGGGGAGACCCCACCGGCCTGCAGGCCAATGTCCTCACCTCCGTGGGTGCAGGTGCCCTGACCAACGACAGCACCGAGTACGTGCTCTTCGAGGTTGCACCGGGCCTCCAATACACGATGGATGACCGGGTCCAGCTTCACCTCTCGGCGGGGTACCAGGCCCGCTGGCGCAAGGGATTGGCCCACGGCCCCCGCGCCATGGCTGGCGTGCGCTACCTGTTCGACTAGACCTTGGCCCTGCACCTTCTCGGTCTGCTCCTGGTGGGCAGCTGCGCCACGCCCCAGGCCCACTGGAGCGACCAGCTTGAAGCCGGAGGACCCTGCCACCGGGTGAACCTGCTCGATGGGCTGGATGAGGCCAGCACCGACGAGATCCGCGACACCTTCGACTGCCTGAACCAGGGAGGAAACCTGGCGCCCTTTCAAGGCACCATTGAGACCCTGGAGGACCCGTCTCGCACAGGGGTTGCGGGGGGAAGAGAGGCTGCTGCCTGGGTCAACGGGCTGCTGGAGGAGGACCTGGATCTCCTCTCCCTGGCCGGCACCCTGGCGGACTGGCTCTCCACCGGGGAGGCGCCCCTGGTGACCTTGGTGGAGCTGGTCGCCGAGATTATCTACGGACAACCCTTTGAAGCCCTCAGGGCGGACGGGGCCGACCTCTCCTCCCAGACCGCCCTGGATGCAGGCATCATCCGCCCCTTGCTTCCGGTGCTCTCCGCGGCCGCGAGCCCGGTGCTCGATGGCAACCTGGAGGCCGTGGAGATTCTCCACCAGGGGCTTGGCTCCGACACGGCCTTCTCCGCCTTCCACACCCTGGGGGCGCTGGTCGAGAGCGAGGTGGGCCAGGATCTTGTGATTCACCTGCCCGGCAACCTGGGAGCTGCCCTGGACGACGTGCGGGACGCCTCCAACGATAGGTGGAGCGGCGCCAGCGGGGACTCTCTTCGGGACCTGACCGGCCAGGTCTTCTCCGGCACAGACAGCGCGGGGCTTGGAATCGGTGACCTCTCTGGTGACGCCTTGAGGACCCTGCTGTCGGACAGCTCTCTGGGGCCCCGCATGGAGAGCGCTCTTGCGGATCTTCAGGCCGGTGATCACATCGACGAGATCCCCCTGCAGCTGCTTCACTTCACCCGTGTGGATGCCCAGGGAGGCACCCTCTCCAGCGGCGAGGACTCCGCTCTGGTCTCCATGCTTCGGGTGCTGGATGCCGGAAACGGCCCCATGAGCTGCAGCATCATCGGCTTTCCCCTCCTGTCTTTCGACAACCTGGCGGTCACTCTCCTGGAAGGCATCGCCCAGCTGGGTTCGGGCACGACAGTCAGCGCCGTGGGCCTGCTCGGGAGCAACCTGCTCAACTACGACATTCTGGCCTGGGCCGCGGACAACAACCCCCTCTGCACCGGGATCACCGGGCAGATGGTGCGGGACATGGAGGCGATCGATCGCTTCAACGACCCGGAGGTTGGCGACCTCCTGGAGGTGCTCCACGGGGTCTTGCAGGCCCTCTACGGTCCCGGCGCCTCGCGGATTCCCCAGCTGGTGGAGATCATCGCTGCGGTCCATGCGGTGGGGGCCTCACCGGCTCTGGAAGAGGTTCTTCGGGACCTCGGGGGGGGGCAACTGGCCCAGGATCTCATCGACATGGTGCCCGTTCTTCTCTCGCCCTCGGACTACCTGGACGCCAGCGGGTTCCCGGCAGGGGTGGAGCCCTTGGACTTTGACTCCGCCTGGGCCTCCCTCGGCGAGATGGTGGCCTATCGCTCCTCGGGCAACTCGGCCCTGGATGCCCTGGGCCCGCTGTTGGAGGTCGCCCTGGCCCACGAAAACACCTGGGACGCCCTGAACAACGCAGCCCCCCTGCTAAAACAAGACAACGCACGCATCCACACCATCATCGAGTTCATGCCCACGCTCCTGGACTGGGACGCCGAAATGGCCGTCCTGGGGCAACTGACCGACCCACTGCTGAAACCCCAGGTGGTGGCGCCCCTCTTGCGGGTGGTGGAGATGCCCACGGTGTCCGAGGCGCTCGCGAGCACCGAGGAGGACGCATCGCCTTTGGCTTTTGCCGGGGCTCTCCTGGTGGAGGGCACCCTGCAGTCCCTCTTGTTGCTCTTGGATGACATGCGAGAGATGCTCCAACCCCAATAGACGGACCCTTCATGCCCACCGACTCCCACTACGACTCTCTTCCCCGGCCCACCGGGGCCCTCGCCCACCACTACGGGGACCACGTCCACCTCTTGTCCCACCCCTGGGCCATGACGATGCTGGCGCAGCTCTGCGAGGAGCGCACCCACCAGCCCCGGGCCAACGACCTGGTGCGATCGCTGTATTCGTGGATGCTCACGGAGGTGGCCAGCCGCGAGCTTGCCACACGCCCGCATCAGGTCCCCACGCGCATGGCGACCTTCAACCCGGACACCGGGGTCTTTGGTGGAGAGCTCATTCAAACCGACCAGCAGGCAGTGGTGGTGGACATCGCCCGGGCGGGGATTCTGCCCGGCATCTGCTTCTTCGACGGCCTCAACAGGCTCCTGGAGCCGGGGGGCGTGCGCCAGGACCACGTGTTCATGAACCGGGCCACAGACACCGAGGGGCGGGTCACAGGTGTCGACCTCCACGGCAGCAAAATCGGCGGGCCCATTGAAAACGCCGTGGTCCTGATTCCCGACCCCATGGCGGCCACGGGCAGCTCCACCGCCGAGGTGTTGCGCATGTACCGGGACGAGGTGGAGGGGACCCCGCGCAAGATGGTGGTCGTCCACTTGATCGTGACCCCCGAATACCTCC
>CAZRYF010000103.1:2631-3965 GCA_964604165.1 uncultured Enterobacterales bacterium | reverse complement strand
CGTTGACCCGGCAATACCCTCCGCCGCTGATACTCTCGGACCGCAACGGAGGATCCATGCCCCGCGAGTTGCTCATCCGGAACGCCCGCCTGGGAGACTCGCATGTGGACATGCGCATCGAGGACCATCAAATCGCCGAGATCGTAGCCGGGGGGAGTCTCTCCGTAGATGGCCCGGTACTGGACGCGGCCGGGGGGTTCGTGAGCCGTCCTTTTGCGGACCCCCACATTCACCTGGATGCAGTCCTGCTCGGTGCACGCACCCCCAATGTCTCCGGCACCCTCCAGGAGGGAATCGCCAACTGGGGAGTGGCGAGAGAGGGTCTCACTCCCACCGATGTCCGCGCCCGGGCCATCAAGGCGATCCGCTGGTGCGTGGCCCAGGGAACCACGCGCATCCGCACCCATGCCGACACAGCATCACGCGTCGGGGTGGAGACCCTGCTCGCCCTGAGATCCGAGGTGGCCTCCCTCTGTGAGCTGCAGGTGGTGGCTTTTCCCCAGGATGGTGTGTACACCGGCCCTGGCCGAGAGGAAGCGCTGCGATGGGCGGCGAGCGCCGGTGTGGATGCCATCGGGGCGATCCCACACCATGAACAAAGCCGGGAAGACGGGGACCGGTCGGTGCGATTGGCCCTGGAGCTGGCAGAAGAACACGACTGCCAGGTGGATCTCCACTGTGATGAAACCGACGATCCAGACTCTCGACACCTGGAGACCCTGTGCCGAGAAGTGATCGACCGGGGATTTGAACGAGGGGTGATCGCCGGGCACTGCACTGCCATGCACTCCTACCCCGACGACTACGCCACCCACGTCATTGCCCTCGTGGCACAAAGCGGAGTCCAGGTGGTGGCCAATCCCCTGGACAACGTGGTGCTGCAGGGTCGCCAAGACGGGTATCCACGCCGCCGGGGCATCACGCGCGTACCGGAGCTGTTGGATGCCGGTGCCCGCGTCGGCTGTGGCCACGACTCGATTCAGGATCCCTGGTATCCCCTGGGGCGTGGTTGCCTGCTGGAGGCGGCCAGCATGCTGGTCCATGTCGCCCAGATGACACGGCCCGCACAGGTGCAGGCTGTTTTCGATCTGCTGGTAGATGCGAACCACCACGTGTTTGGGGGCATGGCTCCAGTGGCTGTTGGAACCCGCGCAGACCTGCTGATCCACGCAGTGCCCGATGCGGAGGCAGCCATTCGACTGGCACGGCCACCCAGGTGGGTGATTCGAGATGGAGCCGTGTTGGCCGAGACTGTGCCGTCTCAATCGGTTGTAGAAGGATCCCCGGTACAGGTGGGAACCGCCTGAACCCTACTCGGCCGGCGCTTCTTCTGC
>CAZRYF010000103.1:0-2531 GCA_964604165.1 uncultured Enterobacterales bacterium | reverse complement strand
GCCGGCGCTTCTTCTGCGGCCGGCGCTTCCTGCAGAGACAACTCCATCTCTGCTGGGTTCCACTCTCCTACGGCCCCCCCGCTTCGCTCGGCGCTTTGCTTGTTGATCCACGAGAAGCCCAGGCCCCCCAGAAACAAACCACCGCCACCGCCAGAGAAGATGAGTCCCATCTGCGTGCCTGTCCGGGCTCTCTCCAGGTCCTCAAAGACCCCTTGCAGCGCCTCAAAGTCGCCAGCGTCCTCTGCCGCCGCTTGTTGCTCGCCCAGCTCAGCGGTCCAGCTTGAATCGCTTGTGAACTTGTACATGCCATAGCCAGCCACAGCTGCACCTGCCCCTGCCAGACCCAGCCCCATCTTGGACCGCTTGCGAAAAACAGCGCCCATCTCAAAATCATGCTCAGCCTGCTGGTGGCCCGACCAGGCATCCACCAGGGCCTGGTGGTTCGAAGCGCCCTTCCAATCCACCACGGCCTGCCCCGAGCTCCCCGCGACCACTGTGAACTCGTCGGTCATGTCCCCCAAGAGCCGGTGTTTGACGGTCAGGTTGTAGACACCCACAGGAAGTGTGCCCAGGGCAATTTCCGGTGCCAACCGGATTCCCAGTGTGGCCTCCATCTCCCCCTCTTCCCACGGCACCTCGACGCGACCCTTGGTTCCGCCACCCTGTGGGGTGTACAACACGAGGCTTCCCGCCGGCACCCCGGTGAGAGACATCGAGTTCTGATCCGACGGCGCTGTCAGCACCTCAAAACCTGTCTCTCCAACGGTCGAACTCCAGACACCGCCCACCGCAACCACGTAGTACTTCCAACCGCGGGTCCAGAGTGACTCGGTCAACTCCGAAAGCGCCAATTGCCGGCTCATGTCCGCTGCCCAACTGGGGGCATCCACCGGAACCGCCTCGGGAACCACCAGGGTCGTGGGCGCTCCCTCCTCCACCTCGATCTTGAGGGTCAGAACCTGGTCCCCCAGCACCTGCACCAGGTGGGAACCGGCCAAGACACCCACCGTGCGTCCCTCCCCGGGAATCGCTCGCCCATCCACAAGAAGGCTGCCATCCGAGACAGCAGGCACCAACGACAACGCCACGCGCTCGCTGCTTTCAGCCTCCCCCTTGGCCAGCTTGAAGATGTTCTTGCTCCCTGGCGGGAAGTTCTCATCCCACTCCAGGGCCGGCTCATAGCCAAAGGCCCGGTAGTACTCATTCCAGGTCGAGGGTTTGTCCCCCTTGAAGTAGAACAGCACTCCACGCAGAAAGTGCATGCGGGCAACCGTGTGCGGATCCAGCGCCTCTCCCAGACAAGCCAGGGTGGCCTCTGCCTTGGTCAGGTCCGCCAGACCGCTGTCATAGTCCATGAACGTGACAGCCTTTTCCGCCCGCTCCATGGCCTCTTGAACGCCTTGCATGACCGTGGGCGTGGATCCACAGCTGCTGACCGATCCTACCCCCAGAATCGTTGGCCCTCGTCCGCCGATCAACTGTTCCACCGAAACCGGCGCAAACTCGTGTGCCCCCCGGCCCGTGGCCATGACCACCTGGGCGATGGCGACGTTGGGATTGTCCCCCACGAACAATACTGGGTCGGCCGCATAAGCCTCCCCTTGCAGAAGAGCCCCCAGAACAATGGGAATCACCACGCGCATGCTTCTCGCCTCCAGTCGCGGGGAGTCTATCACCCGTTCCCTCCCAGGGCCTTGACCACTTCTTCAAACACGGCGTCTTCCATTCCTTCCGGAACTGGGGGGCGACCCATCGTGGAAACCAGGCGGGCGACCCGCAGGTCGGCCTGCGCAGAAATGCCACTTGCAGTCGGACGGGCGCAGCCGGAACAATCCCGGCACGCATCCGGAAGGTCCACCCCGGGTTCCATGGCCCGAGCCACGGATTCCGGCGGTCCGCCATAGCGCAATAGTCCCATGCGACGAAGGTTTTCAGCCTCCTCCGGGGGTAGCTCCCGCACACCGCCCAGATCCCGGGCGTGCTTGGTGATGGCCGCCGTGTGCTCCAGGGTTTCCAGGCGGCAAAATGCCTCCAGGATCGTCGTCCCCACGCAGACCGCTCCATGGCGATCCATCAGCACCGCATCGTGGACTCGCATCGCCGCCCCCACCGAGTCCGCCAGGTCCGCCGTGCCCGTGGTCGCATAGTCCAGGGTGGGCACCGTACCGAGAGTCATGACGACTTCTGGCAATACGCATCGGGCCAGGGTCTGCCCGGCAATGGTAAACGCGATGGCCATGGGGGGATGGGCGTGTACCACCGCCTGCACATCCGGCCGGGTGCGGTAGCACGCGAGGTGCATGGCCATTTCCGAGGTGGGTTCCCCGGCGCCTCGGACCTTCTTGCCTGCGGAATCGATCACAACAAGCTGCGAGTCTTCCAGGAGCCCCTTGTGGCAGCCAGCCTGGGTGCACAGGATGTTCCCATCTGGCAGGCGGGCAGAGAGGTTTCCATCCATGGCCACCAACAGTCCCCGCTGGGGATAAGAACGACAAAGCGCCCTGGAGGTGTCAACGCGGGGTCCCGCGTGT
>CAZRYF010000102.1:0-4856 GCA_964604165.1 uncultured Enterobacterales bacterium | reverse complement strand
CAGCCTCAAACCGCAGCATTCGTAGCAAAGTTGCTTGATTTGACTCCGGCCGTGACAGCAGTGCCCATTCGCTGGGTTCATTTGGCAATAATCTCGGAGTATTCACGACATTGTTCTCACCATCTTCAGCGAGATCATCGATGGAGTTTCGCAGAGCATTCAACCGAGTTGGCGCAAGCCAAGACTCGACATCCCGCAAAGTTGCCTCGTGGCGACAATACTCAATCGGTGTTGTTTCCAAGCACCTAATCCCGACACTCTTTGGCATTGGCTCGTCAATCCATATCTCCAAGAACCCAAACCCAAGTAAAACAATGAACCAACCGATAAATCCAGTCCGAAGAGGTGAACCCAACAACTCCAGGAACCCTGGAAGCTTAAGCCCGCTGTAGTCCACAGTGTCTTCTGGCACTTTTCTCTCCACTTGTACGGTGGTGTTCCGAGCTTGCCCAATGCATTCTATCCTCACTCCAACCAATCCCCCCGAGCAAACACAAACAACCGCTGCCTGGCCCGGGAGACTGCGACATACCTCGCGTTGCGGTTGCAGCGGGGATCATCGAGATGGATGTCCAGCAGGATGCCCACATCGCACTCCAGGCCCTTGAACTTCCCGATGGTCGTGTGCAGGAGGGACCCGGCTCGATCCTCGCCCTTCTCGGTCAGCGGGAGGCCCGCGATCTCGTCTATGTCAGCCAGCGTGGAGTTCTTTCTTGAGTGGGGGGTGAGGATCGCGATGCGCTCTGGGGCGACTCCATCGTCGAGGAGCTTTCTTATTAGGGTGTTCAGCTGCGCGAGGGTTTTTCGGCTGCCCTCCTGGGCATAGACCACCGGTTCCTCGCCCTCGGGGCAACGGGGATGAGGCTTCAAAGGCAGGGTGCTCAAGCGGCTGACCACGGCCGAGATCTTCTGGGTGTTGCGCAGGTTGTAGGTCAGTGGGAATCGGACGGGCATCTCTGGGAGGACCGCCTGGCGGCCAAAGATGTTCTGGGCTGCGTCATGGAAGATGGCGAAATGGGAGCGCTCCTTGTCGGCCAAGCCCTCATCCAAGATTTCCCACCACCCGTCTGCGAAGTCCTGGGCCTCGTCCACCAGGATTGCGTCCCACCGAGGCAAGCCCCCGTCTGCCCAGGCCTCCATCAACACCAGGGGAAAGGTCACGTTCCAGAAACGGGTTTGGTCGTCTCCCGCACCTTCCGGCGGAAACTCCGGCTTCACTCCCAGGGCATCCGCAGCATCTTGGCAGAGCCCGTGAAAGTGCCTCGCCACCACCGAGCCTGCGGGCAGGTCCCATTCGGCCACCGTGCGTGACAGGTGGGCCGCCAGAAACCGGTTGAAACAAAGCAACAAAACCTGCCGCCCGCCCCCCTCGCCCGCGAGCTTTCGCGCCATCTCCAGGGCCAGCGCTGTCTTGCCGGAGCCCGCGCCCCCGTCGATGGACAACCGAGGGCTGGCCGACAAGCCCTGCAAGGCCAGCACATGCTCCTCGGTGAGCCTGGCGAAACGGAGCCCATCCACCTCCAGCCGCGCACCAAGGGAATGCACGATGTTCAACTCCGGGTGCAACACCTCCTCCCGAAACAGGCGAAAGGCCCTCTCGGACAGGGGTTGCGCTGGCTGGCCCTTGCACCAGAACTGCATCGCCTCGACCACCCGGGCCCCCATGTCCCCAAGGTCCACCGCATCGAACACCATGGCCCGGGGCGACTCCAGCGGCAGCGGCGAGGTGCTCGCGTTCCAATACGGAAAAGCCACCGCATGCCCAAAGGTCATGGGGAGTGCCCGGGCTGTCGAGGGCCAGATGTCCCGGCCCCGTTGGAAGAGAATTCGCGCCAGCTTGTGCACGCTGTCCTGGGCCTGGTCAAAGGGACTCCGAATCGGCGTCTCCCGGCCCTGAAACTTGCGAACCCACCCCCCGTGTGATTGCCGAGCAATCCCGCTCCCCTTGCACTCGATGAGCAGAAGGCCATGCTCCCTGTACAGCACCAGGAAGTCCGCCTCCCCCTCCCCCGCATTGCTCGGGTCGACAAAGGGCGTGTGGTGGTAGACGTAGAATGCATCGGGCAATCCGCGCTGCAAGGCCCGGTACACCTCGGCCTCGGCCACCTGGCCAGCCCCACCCCGAGGCGGGTCCCCTGGAATCATGATCGCCACTTGGAGGGTCTCCGATTCCGCAGGGTAGCTCTGTCCTGTCGAAAACCCCCAACCGGTGCCCGAAAGGGCCACCCATCGGCTGCCTGAAAGGTCTCCGAATTCTTTTTCGCCACCGGACAAAATTTGGCCCACAAAGACCCAAAAACAGGTGAATATGTCACTCCACTGATGCGTCAAGCATCGCCTTCGACACCCACAAACAACCCTTTCCCGGGAGCCGCCCAACCAGCGGTTCCTTGCGACAGCTACGCCCAAACCCTCCCCCTGCGGCATCGGCCGCCAGGGACGAGGAAGCTCTTTGACATCCCGGATGGTTCGGATTCCCCGAACCCCCTGCAACCTCCGCACACCACCCACGACAAGGAAGGTACATGAAAGTACTTTTTGATCCCAAACTTGTACGAGCCCAACTTGAGGGCAGCGATCAACCGGACACCCCAATGTATTGGGTGGCCTCTCTCCTCATCACCCGCCCTTCCGGCGACCTCCTCCCCGACCAGTGTCCCGTCTTTGGGGCCCCGGCCCTGGGGGACTCGCTGGCGGAGTGGATGACAGAGAAAGGCCCTGGCATCTCCCTGGAGATGCGGGTCGGTCCACTCCAGAACCAAAAGGGACTCATCAGCCAGCTGTCTGTTCACGCCATCGGTCCCACCGAGGGCGAGGCCATTCGACAGGTCTGTCTCGCCGCAAGCGAGCTGGACTGTTGGCTGTCCCTCTTTGAGGAAGGAGAGGACTGGCAACCCTGCCTGCCGTCGGAGACACCCACCGGCGTGGTCACCCCCATCCTGGTAGAGCCCAGCGCCCGCAGCGACGATGAGCCCCGCCACAGGAGAGGGCCACACCATGTCGGGGCCACCGCCCGGTTTCTGGAGTACGCACCAGAAAAGGGACTGTCTCTTGCGATCAAGGTCCGAGCCACACCGCTGTCCACAGAAACGGTGGACCAATACTGCAGTCTCCTGGAGGAGATCCAGAGGAAGAACGAGAACGCCTCATGCCGCTTTGACCACGATCTGACCGGCAGACTGGTCGAACGAATCAAGCGCATCATGCAGCACCCCTCCCAGCAGCCATTTCAGTTGTTCCTGGACCTCTACAGTCCAGAACCGCCGGATGCGGTTTCCAGGGTCCTCACCCTGGGATGTGTCCGCGAATGGACCACCGGAATCTGCTGGCTGGAGGACTCCATGCTTCTCTCGACCCATCCCAACTGCTTGCAAGAAGCAGTCTTGGGTCTGGAGGACTCCGCAGCAGCCATGATGCTGAAATGGATGAGCGGCGTTCGCGCCAACCCCGAGGACGAAGACGGCGAGCGGGAGCTGATCGCAGCCCACCACCTGCTCCCGTTCTAAGGAAGACGCCACCCAAGAGCCCGCAGCAAGAGAGCACGTACAACCCAAAGCAGCCCACCGTCCCCCACGGACGACAAACCCCACAGAAGAGCCCCCCATCCCCGGGGGGCTCTTTCTGGTTTTGGAGGGGTGGTTCTAAAGACAGGCACTGCCGACCAAACGTCCCGCTGCCCGCAACTTGGTTGGAGTTTGGCCCAAGATTGTGCCGAACGAGGAGGCCTAGCGATGTCGTTGAAGGAAGGTGTCGACTACCGGGGTCTGCGATGAACTCCTCGCACGTCTGGAGGCTGCACTCGCGGCTTTTCCATAGCCCCAGGCCCCGCCGTCAAACGGCTGGAGTTGACTCGTTCTCGCGGACCCCTTCAGGCTTTCGAAAGGAGGATGTCCAAATGACACGACCGCCCCGCCTGCGTCGGCGAAATCGCTACGCAACCCGTGCCCCGGGCCGGGCGGCGGTGCTGAAGCACCCTACTCCTTCGGGAGCTGAGCACACGTGATAATCACGCGGGTCGGAGTCAAGAAGCCCGCGGTCCCCGCAGCGATCATCCCATCCACCCAGTTTGACTTCACCTTCATTTTCTTGATGCCTGCTTCACCACACTGGTCAAGGCTGATGGGCGACCCCGGCACGAGCCCCCACGCAAACGTTGTGTAGCGCACCTTTGTTCGGGTCCCAGATTCATACTGCTGGTGTGAGGGCGACTCGAATCGGACCGAGGCACATCCCGAACTTGCACTCACCAGGGCGGCAACCAGAATCGCCTTCTTAAGCATCTGCTCTTTCCTCAATTGTGTGCCGACACGGCACCTCTCTTGGTGCAAGATAAGGCTCAGGGCGTATGCGTGTAAGCGAAAGTAAGCACTCAGCAAACCCCATCTAACGCCCGCCCCATCCAGTCCATAGGTCGCCTGTTCAACCCAGGAGGCCGCATGGCTTGGACTGCAAGCAAGAACCCGGAGATTCAAGCCCAATGGAGGCAGCGGCTGGCCGACTGGCGTGAATCCGGCCTCTCTGTTCAGCGTTTCGCTTCCGAACGAGACTTCAGCGCTCCCTCGCTTTGGTTCTGGCGCAGATGGCTCGAAGATCAGCCGCTGCAGTCGCCAGCGTTTGTCGAGCTGAAGGTGGAGGAAGAGGCCCTGGCCCCATCCCAGGACACGATGGTGGTGGCGCTCTGCCGTGGCCGTCTGGTGTGCCTCCGGCCCGGCTTTGATGCTTCGTCTGTTGCCCGGTTGGTCACCACCCTGGAGCAGCTGTGATCGCCATTCCGAGCACGGTGCGGGTGTTTCTGGGCACTGAACCCCAGGACTTCCGAAAGTCCATCGACGGGCTGGCCGCCGTGGTCCTTTCCC
>CAZRYF010000101.1:0-4865 GCA_964604165.1 uncultured Enterobacterales bacterium | reverse complement strand
TCAACCCCTGAACCGTCTCGGCGGCGACCTCTGCTACGCCCTACAGCCTCCTAGCATCCTTCCTACTCCACGAGTTGACTCATCTCGCGGGCTACACCTATATCGACCTTGGAAAGGCGTGCTACGTCTCCTACTTAATTGGAGACGCGTTTCTCTGGGGGCTGTTTCAGCGACACGATACGGCGGCGGTGGGATGTTGCGCTGATTTGGCGGATGACAAGGTATAGGGCTGCGGGGTCGTTGTGTTCCCGGATTTCGACGACTGTTCCTCCTCAGGATCGAGCGGAAACAGACCAAAGCGCTTCTGGGAGCGGGCCATTGACGTGCACCGCTTCCTCTGGAACATTGGGCGCTTTCTGGTGGAAGGCGGAGCCGGATTCGCCAGGAAGGTAGCCGAGTGGGTGTGGGACAAGTTCCTCGAACTGCTCGAGATTGTGAGGGACGCGGCAGGGAACGCCTGGGGGCAGGTGACCGAGTGGGCCGGTTCGACATGGGGCCGTATCGTGGATTGGGCGGGTGGGCTGCTCGGTGGTGGCGACGACGGGGGGTGCTGCTACTGTGAGTGCAACCACTGCTGCGATTATTGTCCGGACCTGTTCATCAACGACTGCACGTGTACACCCACGGTTGAATGGGACGATCCCGACATGCTGGAGTGTCAGGCGAGGTGCGTCGAAGGCATGATGGAGGATGTGACGGAACCTGCATCAGCAATTGGACCATGAAGAGCGCGGCCAACCGAGTCGTGCTCGATCCGACCGGACGAAAGCGAGCATGGATGGTGTGGGTGTTGATGGTAGCGCTGCTCGTAACTCCGGCGACTCAGCAAGTGCCCTGGAGGCAGAAGGCGGACGACATTGAGGGCGTTATCGAATTGACGCCTGGCGAGTCGGCCTTCCTCCGGTTTCGCACGAGTATAACAGGCGATGAGCCTTCTACAGGTTGGGATGCAGACCTCGGGATCTTTTCGTTGGATGCTCTTGAGGGAGAGGACAGCGGGTGCAGCGTTGGAGTACAGGTAGTGGGCCAACAAGTGGGTTCGGAATCGGTCTCCTGTACCGAGGTGTCGGAGGAGTTCTACGGAAGAGCGGGGTATGTGAACAACTGCTACGTGACTCTTGATTGCTCATCCGAAGACACTTCTTGTGAGGAGACCGCAGTGTTTGAGTTGACCACAATCAATGACGCCTCGGTCAGGGTTTATTGGAGCGCCTCGGCATCTTTGACGGGTGCGACCGGATGCTGCAAGAGCGCCGAGAGAGCGGGTGCGGACATTACACTGGAGCAAGTGGAGTGACACCGGCATTCGCCGCGCCACAAGAGAAGCCCATCGAAGACAGTCGAGTGGCCATCCGGGGATGGCAACTCCCAATAAAAAGGGGCTCCCCCTGGCAGGTGGGGGAGCCCCGAGGTGACCCTTCTTGGAGGAGGGTCTAGTGGTCCAACTTTAGAGAAGTGGTAGCGCCGCTGAAGAGCTGGAGTCGAATGGGCATGCCGTCTGGGCCGACCGCATAGTTGTCGTCCATGTGGTACACGCCCAGGCCGCCGTACCCAGCGCCCAGCTCAGAGAGGTCCGATGCAGGCACGTCGATTCGGCCGTCGTCTGTGAAGCGACACATCAGGTTCTGTGTGCCGCTCTCCGAGTTTGCGAAGACCAACACCCCGTTGGAGTCGCCGTTGGCGCCCTGGTAGTCCAGGTGCAGGCTACTCCCGCCGGTGAAGGTATGGGTGTCCGGGTTTCGCCACTCAATGTCGCCAGGCACGAAAGCAAACCGACTCGCGCTCCAGGGACCCATGTAGTCACTGGTGCTGCCCGAGGTCTCGACGCCCAGGGAGTCACCGCCGCGGAACTCAGGCCGCGTGGTGTCCAGTCCGGTGTTGCCGGTGGTCAAGCGCTCGCTGCTGTAGTAGGGCTTGCCGTCCACCGTGCCCTTGTCCATGCGTACGTCGCCGCCCGGTGCATGAATGGTCACGCGGGTTCCCACCGAGCGCCCATCGTCCGGGGAGCCGGGAACGGCGCTCGCGGGGAAGAAGCTACTCGGGTCTTCTTTGTCGTAGGCATGGCATTGGCCCATACCCACCGAATCCCAAGGGTTGGCGCACAAGGACGGCTCACCCAGGGGCTCCCAGAACACGGCGGAGGCGTTGTCTGCATCCACCTGGGTGCCTTCATCGATGACCGACTTGAGGTTTTCCACGTTGACCGCGCCGGTGACCCGGCACACGTCGATCACGATGTCACGGATGGGTTGGCAGTCCGCAGCCGAGCTTCCGTAGCCCCGCAAAGCGTAGCTTCCGCCGCTACCGGTCCAGTTCTTGTTCGCCACAAAGGTGCTTCCAGAGAAGCTCACGGTGTCGCCCACGAGCACGGAGCAGACGTAATATCCGTCGCTGTCCGCATAGGAAGTGGAGTTGCTTCGTCCGCCGTTGCAGCGCACTTCGGCGCCCCGAACGGGGAAGCCCATGAAGTCCAGTACGCGGCCCGTGGCACAGGAAGGCCGGAACCCCTGGTCACAGTTCCACCAGGAGAAGTGGGTGGCTTCAAAGCGGAAAGCCAGCTTGCCGTCTTGCTCCACCACGTCGCCGAGCCCTTCTTCCACCCAGCGGCCCCGGGTGCGATCGAAAGACCAGGTCTCCATCTGCTCACCGGCGTTCAAGAGGAGGTTGTCATCGTCCTCATCTGGGTTTCGAATGCCCATGGTGATTTCAGCGGGGGTTGCCTCGTCCAGGTTCAGCTCGTCCCCGTCGTCGCTGGTGAGGGTCACGTCGACCATTCCATAGGACAAGAGCTGCACCGAGCGGGTGCGGGATTTGGAGGTGCCGCTCTCGTCATATCCAAGAGCGGTCAGGTCCCCTGGCGCCCCGTCGATTTCGCTTGTGTAGGGGTCCAGGTGGGTGATCGCCACGTTGACGTTGCCTGAAAAGGCGCGGCCCTCGGAATCCACGATACCGCCCGGCTGGAAGGTCACGGAGACCTCGCCTACCTCGACCAGGCCGCCTTCAGAGGCGATGAACTGTCCCATGCCATCGATTTCCAGCATCTTGGCATTTGCGTTTGCTGTTTCCCAGGAGAGGATCTGGGTCGACGCATAGTTTTTCGCGTACCCGTCCTTTGTGAATTCCAGCACGATCCCCGTGCCCGGCTCAATGGCTTCCAGGATGAAGGAGCCATCCGCGTTTGTCAGCACCACCTGATCTTGGGCTTCCACCTCCACGTTGACCAGCGGGGTGCCGTCCACGTCGGTGACGAAACCAGCGATTCTGCCGAAGTCGGAGTCGTCAGTGAGTCCCTGGTTTCCTTGCCCACAGGCAACGAGAAGGGCGAGAGGGGCCAGAAGAAAGGACCGGTTCATGGTGTAGCTCCAGGAAGGGACAGAGACCCAGACACACAAGATACCGGGCCTGTCACGAATTGTCAGCAAGGATCGTGCCCGCCAGGGGTGCTTTGCTGGCGGGTTCTACGGGGACTTTGTCTCATGTGCGAAAAGTTTGTCGCGCTCTCGTTGGGGCATGCGTGTCAGAATTGGGGTCTGCGCGCCCCGGTTTCCGCTCTGCCGCAGGTCTCTTGTGCGCTACCCGTTGGGGGCCAGTGAGCTGTCCAGGAGCCCCTGGACCCCCAAGAGGGCAAATCCAATGTGTTGGACGGCGTCTACCCGCACATCCAGCTGCCAGGATCGATCCCTGAATCCGCCCACAAGCCGGTGGGGGTCCTCCAGGAAGGGGGCATCTTCCGGCTGGTAGGCGTTCGCCAGGAACAGGTCGGCGTAGGCCACCGCTTCGTGAAAAGGCGCGCCAACCGTTCCGCGGACCAGATCCAGCTGGGCTGCGGCCACCATGGCTTCGGCCACTGCGCCGGCCGCCCCCGTGGGGGTGGCCATAGGCGAGTCCGCAAGAAGGGGGGGGCGGCTGTCGACCCAGGCCCGGCAAACCTGTTCTCCCGAAGCCCGCTCTCGCACCCGACCCACGCGCTCAGCGGCGAGACACATCCAGTGCTCGTCCAGGATGGCCAGCCTTGCAGCGGGCAGGGGCCAGTAGTCCGTGTCCACATAGTGGGCGGCCCGATCCAGCGCGTCCCCCACATCGATGCCCGCCTCGACGGCGGCTGCCAGGGCCAAGAGACCCTGGCCCTGGGCATAGGTCACCTGGTCCTGGTCGGGCCACACCCCACGGGTCAGGTCAAAGTCGCCGCGGACCACTCCTCTCTCATCTACGGAGGAAGCGATGTGTTTCGCATATGCCCGGGCAAGATCCGTGTGCTGCCCTTCGTCCAGAAGCGCGAGCAGCGCCAGGGCCGTGGTGCCAACCCAGGCTTTGGAGTCCCTGCGCCTCGGGTCCAGCACGTACGCACCACCATTGGGCAGGGTCTCGGAGTGGGCAGCCAAGAACTCGCATGCCTCTTTCGCCCCCGCTTGGATGTCCGGGTCCTTGGTCAGGCGGCCCACATGGGCCAGATACCAGGCCCCGCCAGCGTGGCGCGGATAGTTGTAGCCCTTGCCATGGCGACCGCTTGGACCCTCGACCACGTAGGCGAACCGCCCCCCCTCGCCCATGTTGCGGACCAGGTGTTGGGCGGCACGAACCACGACGGTGCGCAGGTTGGAGGACGTCGTCGCAGGAGGGGCTGCCCAGGTGTGTTCGACGGGCACCACGGAGTCGGCTGTGGCCAACCAACCGGTGAAGTGGACCACGCTTCTTGTCGGGCCGTAAACCCGAGTGGAGGGCAGAAACGAGGCCTCCCCCACGCGTCTTGCTCGAAGCTCCTTGCTCCTGGCCACTTCGTGGGCACCCTGGACCTCTCCGGATGCCAGCCGCAAGCCCTCGTCTCCCGGTCGGACCAGTGTGCGATCACTCGGCAGGAGGGTGTG
>CAZRYF010000100.1:0-4936 GCA_964604165.1 uncultured Enterobacterales bacterium | reverse complement strand
GGCGTCACCCAGCTCTACACCCTGGAGCCCCTCACCCTCGCCACCTACCGTCAGGGGCTCTACCTTTTTGCGCGAGACCAAAAGGACGATCGGGTGAAGACCTTTGCCGTGGAGCGATTCCAGAGCTTCTCCCGCCTGCGAATGGAGACCTTTGCGCCTCCGGAGGACTGGAACCCCGAGGACCACGTGCGAGACGCCTTTGGAATCATCCAGGGGGACCCCCAGGAGGTGGTGGCGGTCTTCGATGCACAGGCCGCGCCCTATGTGCGAGAGCGAACCTGGCATCCGAGCCAACAGCTCGAATCCCTCCCAGACGGCTCTTTGCGGTGTCGCTTTCGGGTAGGAATCGAGCCGGAGATCGAGTCCTGGCTTCTGGGCTTTGGAGGCTCGGTGGCTGTCGAGGCACCCGACGAGCTTGTGGAACGCCTCCGAAACCACCACGAGCGCGCTCTCAAGAAGCTGTCGTGAGCAGACCGGCCTTTCGCCTGGAGAGTGCCGACCCATGGGCGGGAGACGCATGGTATCCCGACCTCCCGTCTCAGTTTGGGAACCACGTGCGGTATGGCGAGAGTCCCTTGTCGGAAGAAGACTACGCCCGGGAAGATGAGCGGTTCCTCTCTCTGTACTTTGAGACCCTGAAGGGGTTGGAGCACGGGGAAGCACTGGAAGAGTGCGCACGCAAGCTCGGGATCTGGGGGCCCATTGGAGCGGATCGGCGGTCGGCGCGGCGAGCACCGGCACCGGTGGAAGACGGCTTTCTCTGTGATGTGCTTGAAAACGAGGTGCCGGACCTCGTTCCAGCGGCCATGGACCGGGTTCTTGGGCCCTGGGCGGACTTTGGGCCCTCCCCTTGCCTGGCAAGAGCCGCCGTCGCGGCAGTGAGCCACTCCACCCTGGCTGCACCCGGCCAGAAGGCAATTGGACGGTGGCACCGCTCCCAGACCCGCGCACCGGGAAACTTGCGCCGTGGCATTCGATGCCTGGAGCGCATCCCCGCCATGTTGTGGTCCGTGGAGGACGGGGTTCATCCCTTGCTACCCCTTGCCCCAGGCTACCTGCCCGATGGCCCGGTGGAACTCCAAGGCGCGGTGCCACTGGCACCCGGGCCCATGCGTGCTGTGGTGGCCCGTCTTCTGCCCCTTGAGGACGGTCGCTGGGTGGGGGTCGGCGCCATCGCTCTCCCGGAGGCGCCGCCCGTCGCCCCCCTCGAGAGGCGCCTCAGGTTGGAGCTCCTTCGTCACCGCCGCCACGAACGCCGCGCCAACTGGGACGACCTGCTGCGAGAGCATCCCGAGGTACTGTACCGCTGGTGCTGCACCTGGACCTGGCACCTCCTGGAGGCCCCGTGAACCACTCTTTCCGCTGGTGGCCAGCCCTGGCGGCCCTCGCCCTGGGCTGCAAGCCGGATGCCTTTCCCCTGATGGCAGACGTCTTCGCCATCGAGTGGGGCGAGGTGGACTTCCATGATGGGGCCTGCGACGACGGCTGCGACCAGACGCCGTTTACCGTCATCAACACCTCTGATAAGAAGGTAGTGCTCTCAATGCCCCGCAGCCACGACCGCGAGCACATCTGTCTCGACGGCTACCCGGAGGGGGTGGAATTCCGGGATCAAGCCATGGCCCCCAACGCCCGCGTCGAGGTGAGGGCGTCCGTATGCAATTACTTACAAGGCGAGCTCAACTCCCCAGGAGAAGACCCTCCCCGTGCCGTGGAGGGCAGCCTCGTTTTCGGGGCCAGCGGCCAGGACGCCACCCTGGACATTCCCTGGTCTTTTGTGCCCGTTCGCCTCCAAGGCGGCGTAGACACGGCCCAGTAGGCTGGGGGATGATGGGCCACCCACGGGGGGTCGGGATTCGACGACACCCGCCTCTGGCAGTATGTGGGCTCGACAGATCATGAACAATCGATTTTCCCTCGCCGCTCTCCCGATGGCTCTGGGCTTGGCTTTTGCCCCCACGGCCCATGCGGGCTGTCAGACCCTCGCAGCCCAAGCCGACCGGCTGGAAGGTGCTCGGCTGGTGGCGGGCTACGAGTCGTTGATTCGCTGCAGCGAGGAAGAAGCCAAGCTCAACTTCCCGCGTTTCATGCAGAACGCCAGCGATTCTGAGACTCTGACAGCTCTGTCCCTAGCAGCCATCGACAACGACATTTGGAACCCGGTGTGGGAGATGATCGGAAAGATCTCTGACTACTCTGCCCGGGATTTGGTGGCCGAGGGAGTGGGGAATGCCTGTGTGGATCACCCAAAGGTGGTGTCCTTTCTGCAGGGGGCCTATTTCGGTCTGAGAGACATCGAGTTCCATCAATGGGACGACGCCCTCATCAATTGCAAGTCCCAGGACTTCAACAACTGGATCATGCAGACCGTCGAGTCCCCGCCACCCAAGCGCTACGATGAAAAATGGGACACGGTGGCGAAGTCCTACGTGATTCGGGAGAGAGAGGCCAGCCTTGTCACGCTGGTGAATGCCGCGGCCAAAGCCGCCGAGAACGGAGGGCCATTTGACGCCATTCTCGGGCACATGGAGCAGGCCGTCATGCCGGAGTTTGGGATAGAAATCCCCCCCGAGGCTCGCCCTATCCTCGAAAAAGCGCTGATGGACCTGGCAAAGCGCTGCCCCCCAGACAAGGCGAGAGCCGTGGCGGGCCGGCTCTCCAACGCCGGATCTGATGCCGCGGCGGCCTCTTTGTTGCCGGCTATCTTTCCGGACCGGGTGCAGACTGGAGGCGGGTTCCTCTACGGTGCCGCCGCAGTGGAGTCCGGTGATTGCGAAGGAGAAAAGGTCGCCGTGCTCCACGTGGCACTTGTAAACGAACCGGGCAAGCACTTTGCATTGCAACCCCCCTTGGAAGCGCCGATGCGGGCATTCAAGCCCCGACTCACCAAGTGCCAGACCACAGCGCCCTGGCCGATCGTCGTGAGCGGAACCCCCCTTTCTTCCAAGACTGAGGTGGAGATGTTCGCAGAGAAGCTCTCCATGATGTGGACAATGAAGGGCTACGAGGTGCGGCGCCGAAACGAAAAGACGGTGGACCTTCCGTAGAAGGGCAGCGCCTCTCCCGACGGGCGCGCCATTTGCGGGAATTCCATCCCCTTTCGTAAGCTTCTTGACAGGCGGGTTCTCTCGGACCTGCCTTGCCCTCTGGAACACGCTATGTGAGCCTCTTTCCAAGCTCCTTTCGCCGGCTTGAAGCCGCGTTTTTCTAAGCCCATGTACGATTCCGCTGGCCCCCAGCAGCAGCAGACTCCAAGCACCCAGACGATCCTCGTGGTCGACGACGGTGAATTGAACGCCCACCAGGTCCGCGCTGCCCTGCGCGAGGAGGGCCGCTCCCTGTACCTGGCAGCCTCGGCGCGGGAGGCGCTGGGGGTACTGCACGAGCTTCTTCCCGACCTGATCGTGCTTTCCCTGGACCTCCAGGACCTTCCCGGCGTGCGGGCGATCGACATCTTCCACGAGCGCTCTCCGGGAGTGCCCATTCTGGCCTTGTCCGCGTCTCCTACGGTGTCGTCCGCTGTCGATGCGGTCCGCCATGGCGCTGTGGACTACATCTCCTCCCCCATTCAGCGGGAACCGTTGGTGCAAGCCGCCAACCGGGCCCTCCAGGAGGCCCGCTCCCAGGGAGAGCTGGAGCAGGTACGCCAGCAGGTGCTGGACAAGTACGGCTTCTCTCACATGCTCACCCGCAGCCCGAAAATGCTTCGGGTGTTCGACCAGGTGCGAGCCGTGGCCGGCACGGATGCAACCGTGCTGATTCGCGGGGAGACAGGAACGGGGAAGGAGTTGATTACGCGGGCCATTCACCAGCGAAGCCGACGCCGGGAGAGTCCGTTCATCTCCGTCAACTGCGGCGCCTTTACCGAGAGCCTGCTGGAGAGCGAGCTGTTCGGCCATGAAAAAGGCAGCTTCACCGGCGCAGTGGGCAGGCGGGAGGGCGTGTTCGAGATGGCGGACAGCGGGACCCTGTTCCTGGACGAGCTGGGAGAGACGTCCCTGAATGTGCAGGTCAACCTGCTGCGGGTCCTGGAGGAGATGGCTTTTCGCCGAGTGGGCGGCCACGAACCGGTCCGTATCGATGTGAGAATTCTCGCTGCAACCAACGTGGCCCTGGAAGAAGCCGTGGCCAAGGGAGAGTTCAGAGAGGATCTCTACTACCGCCTCAATGTGTTTCCAATCTTCCTGCCACCCCTTCGGGATCGCCCGGAAGACACCCCCCTCTTGATGCGCCACTTCCTGGACGACGCCGCCCAGGAGTACGGCCTGGAGCCCCCGGTGGTGACCGCCGAGGCAATGGACGCCATTCTCGGATACCCATGGCCGGGCAACGTCCGGCAGCTGCGCTCCCTTTGCGAGCGCTGGGTGATTACCCGGCCCGGCTCTCGACTCGAGCTGGCCCACCTCCCCTCCCAGATGCGAGATGCGGACCCCGCACAAGCCCCACACACAGCGCTGGACATCGACGAGACCCGGCCGCTCTCAGAGGTGACCGAGCGCTTGGTTCAGCAGGTGGAGCGCACCTACCTCCAGAAGCTGCTGAAGCGCCACGCAGGCCATATGGCCGCCACGGCCAAGGCGGCGGGAATCACCCGGCGCACGCTGTACACCAAGATGAAGCAGTACAGCCTCGAAGCAGCCGACTTTCGCCACCGCTAAGGGCGAAGCACCGCCCTTGGAGGCGCATGCGGAGCGAACCCGCGGTTCCCTTCTTGTCCGGACCTACAGCACGATGGGAAATTGATTTCCCGTTTGTGAGCCGGGATCACATCGCCCATATTGCCTCTTGTTCCGCACCTATTGCCCCATATTCACAGATCTCCCCGCTCGACCCCGAATAGAGGCGGGAAATTCATTTCCACCCGGGGTCAGCGTAAACCATTGAAATCCCGTCACGTCATAGTTGGCACGGTGGTTGCAAATGACTCCATGCGGCA
>CAZRYF010000099.1:0-5723 GCA_964604165.1 uncultured Enterobacterales bacterium | reverse complement strand
GGGTATAAAGTGACTCTCCCCGGTTTTGGCGAGCCTGCCCTCGGCCTTCGCCAGCTTGGGGGGGGATGGCGTATCTCCCCGGGGAAGTGGCGAGGTGGGTCGCCAGAATCGGGGGGGGGATGGCGTATCTCCCCGGGGAAGTGGCGAGGTGGGTCGCCAGAGTCGGGGGTCAGGGGACCAGTGCCTCGGTGACGTGCGGGGCCAGGACCCCGGCAAGGTGGATGTGGCCCGCGGCGCTCGGGTGGATTGGGACGTAGGCTGGAACAGTCTCGGCTCGGCGAAGTTCTTGGGGGAGGGCCTGGGTGCTTGGGTTGGACCAGACGGTGTCCAAGCGAACAGGCGGGATGCCTGCTCCCTCCAGGAGTGCTTCCATGCGATCGAGATCTTCTGCGTACCAGCGGCAGATCTGCTCTTGCGGGCCCGGTCGATTGCAAGCCTCCTCACCGGCCGGGGGCAGTAAGAACACGACCAGCGGCGTGTCCTGTGCTTCCAGTCTGTTGCGAAGGGATGTCATCGAGGTTCGGAAGCCAGACAGGCCCGCCTCACTGATGAACCGAGTCGGCCCCGGATTGCGGCGAGCCACAAACTGCGACCACGCCCAGTTGGCGGCGTAGGAGTAGGCGACCAGCACCCGAACCCATGGCGATCCCGCGGACGCCGGAAAAACCACCGGCGCTCCGTCCAAGAGGATCATCGCCCTCTGCTCCAGGTCGTCGGCAAAGACCTGGAGCACCACAGCGTCAGGGTCAGTGGCGTCCAATTCGTGATGCAATGCCCGAAGTACCTCGCAGTAGCCACCCCCGGGAACCCCCACAACACCCACGGTCAGGGGGCTGCCAAGAGCCTGGAACAAGGCCGCGCCAAGTTGAGACCCCCAAGCTTCCTCCGGCGCTACCCCGTACCCCCAGGCGACCGAGTCTCCCGCCACCAGGACCAAGCGGGTTGGTTCCCCGTCGCCGATGGCGTGCTCCCGGGTGGGCGGCGCCACGTGTCCGCTCCCCCCGGCCGTGTTCCCAGGCGGATCACGACAATCCAGGGAACCGGCCGGAGAAGTCGCGATGGGAGGAGCATCGTGCCCAAAGTACTTCTCCGCCCGGGCAAGAGGCGCCACGCTCGGCAGGTCGTCGTACACCCCGCGGAGCACGGCCTCAGCGGCCCCCAACGCCAACACAATCCCCGCCCCGAAGAGCAGCGCTCGCGCCCACACTGTCCCTCCCCCATGGCTTTCGGCATCCCCACCGGGCTTCATTCGGACGCCACCACCCCATCCCATGCCCGCACCGATTCAGCCATGGCTGCACCCTCCAGGGCAGCATCATGCAGGCGGGATCCATCAATCACGCTCCCAAGCCAGGCCAACCCGGTCACCGCCGAACCGGCCGCCGAGCCCCGCCGCCACCCAAGCTCTTCCAATCCCCCTGGGTCGTCACCTTCCGCCAGCTCCAACATCCGCACCTGGGAGTACACCGTGGCGCCAATTCCCACGGCCTGCACACCACCAAAGAGAAGACCTCGCCTCGTCTCGCCATGGGCGACCTGTGGCACCCCCAGGGGCATGGCCACGGTCCAGACAGCAGGAATCCTGGCTGGATCGGGATCCACTGCCAGGGCGAACCCCACAAACAGGAACAGGGGGGAAAGCATGGCGCCTACTCCTTCTTCGGGACGGCCTTGAGCTTTACCTTGCCGTCCTCTGAGACGACCCGGAAGATCACGGACTTGCACTGGTAACGGCTCTTTACCTCCCGGACCTGTGTGCGAAGCCGATCCCGCACCGACTCGAAGCTCATGTCCGAAGACATGCCCGCAGACTCCCGGGCATTCATGTAGCTGTCGAACACCTTTCGAAAGGCAGCATCCTCTCGGTTTCGTTGATCCGCCCGCGCTTCCTGGCGCTCTGCCAGCCGCGCTGCCATCTCCCCCTGGCGCCTCTCTGCAAGGTTTGCCCGGAACTTCAACTTGGGATGCGTGCCCCGCTCCATTTGCACCATGTTCCGTTGGATGTACTGATCCAGGGACACGGATCGCGCCTTGAGTGTGCGAAACCGGTACTTTTGCGCGGTGCTCTGAATGAAGACCTGGGTGAGCTCCCGCACAAAGCGCTTGAGCTCATCTCGCTCCTTCATGGGTTCAATCAGCTCGATCCCCATGAAGTACTTGTCGTAATTGATCTTGAGCAGCCGCATCCGGCGCTCGAGCTCATCGAGACGGACATTCAGCCCTCTGTCGACCTTTTCGCGGCGAGCCAGAGCCACACCTCCTACCTCTTGAGGGTAGCACTGCCCCTTCCTTTCTCCTCTGCGATATGTAGGAGGCGTGAATCCAAAGGAAATCAGAATCCTGGTGGTCGACGACGAGATGTCCATCCTGGAGCTGCTCGGCGAGTACCTCGCCACGCGGGGACACCCGGTTGTCACGGCGGGCACCGGGGAACAGGCTCGCGCGCTCCTTGCGCGGGAGCAATTCCACGTGGTGCTGACCGACATCAAGATGCCGGGGCTCGATGGTTTGCAGCTTCTGGATCACATCCAGGAGTCCAGCCCCGCCACGGCTGTGATCCTCATGACCGGCTATGGCACCATCGAATCTGCCATCCGGGCCATGAAGCGCGGCGCCCTGGACTACCTGCAGAAGCCCTTCAAGCTCAGGGATGTCTACGCCACCATTGAAGCTGCGGTCGCCCGCAACGTGCACCAGCAGGCCGCCCTGGGGGCGCAAACCCTCTCCCGTCTGCAACAGGCAGCCACCGCCATCGAGGGACCCGAACACCTCATGGGCTTCTACGAGGCCCTCGCCACCTACGTGGCCCTGGAGTTTGAGGACAGCGCGGTGATGGTGGCCTTTCGGGAGCCCGAGCGCTCCGCATGGGTTTCCTACCATTGCACAGACCCCTCCGGATTCCAGGGTTTTGATCTCCAAGTCGCCGGCGCCTTGATCCGCGAGCGCTCCCTGACCACGCTGCCGGCGGATTGCTGGGTGGGCACCCAGGTGGGGGAAACCCTGCTGGCAGAAATCCCCATTCGCGTGGATGTGAGCGGCCCCAACCGTCCCTGCGGGCTGTTGGCGGTCTCCCGGGCGCCCGCTGTGGATGATGCCTCCTCGGATTTTGTCCAGATCTGTGCATCCCTGGCCGGGGATGCCATCAGCCGCGAGTTCTTGAAGGCCCGACTCCAGGATGCCCAGAACCAACCCCAGATCCTGTTGCCCCAGAGCCGCCCAGACCACCCCCACGCCGCCCGCACCGAAGAGCTCGCTCTGGCGATGGCCGAGCAAATGGAGTTGAGCCCAACGGAAAAGCAGACCACCCGGTGGAGCGTACGGCTTCAGAAAGACGTCCCCACCCTCACCGAGTCTGTGCATGGGGTAGGACTGGACGTGATGACCATTGGGGGCGGTGGACTGCCCATCGCCATGGTCGGGGCGCTGGAACCAGTGCTGCTCGCCCTCGAAGAGCGATTTGACGGGACCGGCAGCCCAGGCGGCCTGTCGGGAGACGAGATTCCAAGGGAAGCCCAGGTTGTGGCCGTTGCCATCTGGTGGGACCACCGCACCGTGTCCCGTCGGTTCGCCCCACGTCTCTCTCAGGGCGAAGCAGCGGAGGCCCTCTCCCGGGAAGCCGGGCGGAAGTTCTCACCCAAAGTAATCCAAGCGCTGGCGGCGGCGATCAAGAGCGCATGAGGCGCCGGCCCGCTGCCTGAAGCGTGCCGTGGTCCAGGCGCTGCAAGCGGCCCACCCGCCGAATCCAGACCTCTGGAAGAAGCTGCTCCAGGTCCTCCAGGTTGTGATTGGATGCCTCGTCCCCTGCGGCGAGGCCATCGTTCAACACCACCCCCCAGAGCGATAAACCCGCCATGGTGATGGCCTCCACCGTCAGCCGCACGTGGTTGAGCACCCCCAGCTGGTTGGGCGCCACCACCAGCACCGGCGCTCCCCAGACACAGGCCAAATCGGAGATGGACCAGTCCCTGGCCACCGGTACCCGCCAGCCCCCGACCCCCTCCACCAGGGTGTGCTGTCCTTCCTGCTGTCGAATCCAATCCAGAACCTCCTCCAGATCCAGGGACTCTCCCGCAAGAGATGCGGCCCGGTGGGGAGAGAGAGGCGCAGGAAAGGACCGATAGGACCTGGGTTCATGGCCGGCCCCGCGCCCAAGCAGCGCCGCGTCTTCTCCGGGCGCCCCGGGCGCCACCCCACTCGCCACCGGCTTGAGGGCTGACACCTCTCCCTCGCAGCCCGCAGCGAGCGCCGCTGCCACCACGCTCTTTCCCACGTCCGTGTCCGTGCCGGTCACAAAGAGCCGGGAAGGCAGCGACCTCATTCCTCCTCTGCTCCCGCCCCCTGGGCCAGCTCTACCACCACCGCCCGAAGCCCGTGTCCGAACGCCTGCGCCCCCACCGCAAGAGGCGACCAGCCGGCGGTCTCCACCGGCTCCGGGGCCTCTCCTCCTTGTCGCTGCAGGTCCTCCCCGACCGACTGCAACCAGTCCCCCACCAGGGCCACCGCCCCCTCCAAGACCGCATCCGCCTCCCGGGAGATCACCGGCTCCTCGGTGTTCTCGCCCCCCACCTTGCTGCCCAACACCATGCGGGCCGTGCCTCGCACAATCCGCCCCAGGTCCTCCAGTCTGCGCTCAAGTTCGTCCCGATCCGCCATCAGGCCACCTCCCAGGCGCCGTCCACCTCGTGCACTTCTCCATTCTCCGCCAACCACTGAAGGTGGCAAAGCACCTGCCGAGCCGCCACCGGATGAAAGCCCACGGGAAGCTCCGGGTAGATGGGCACGACCAGGTCCATGGGCGTCCCCCGTTCCGCACCCAAGAGGGTCTCCCGCACCTGACCGGTGCGCATGTGTCGATGCGCGATGTACTCCGCCAGCTTCTTGTCCGCGTCCCGAATGGGATCGCCATGGGCCGGGTGCAAAACCCCTGGGGACGCATCTCGAAGGTGCTGGAGGGAGTCCAGGTAGTCCTGCAGGTTGGCGTCCGGGGGGTCCAATACCACCGTGCCCTCCCCTGCCACCATGTCCCCCACGACGAAGTCGCCTGTACGGGGATTGGCAAGACAGAGGTGACCGCTGGCGTGTCCCGGGGTGAAGAGGACCTCCCAGGCTCCCTGGTCCGTGAGGAGCACATCCCCCTCGTCCAGGGTCTCATCCACCGCCACCTTTCCCGTGAGCAGATCCGCGG
The DNA here is from genome assembly GCA_964604165.1 of uncultured Enterobacterales bacterium. Lineage (GTDB taxonomy): Bacteria > Myxococcota_A > UBA796 > UBA796 > CAJQPC01 > JAYZDK01. The sequence goes on along the minus strand of CAZRYF010000099.1, from coordinate 538 downwards.
TGCGGGCGTGGGCAACCACGGGGCATTGGAATCGGCGCCGAAGAACTTCGACTCCCCCCACGTGATCCAGGTGGTGATGGGTCAAGAAGATTCGTTCCACGGTGGAGGAGAGAGACGCGAGGGTGCGCTCCAAGAGGGCTTGTTCATCCTCCCAGGGAGACGCGGGCTCCACGATGGTGAGGCGTTCATCGCCCAAGAGATAGCAGTTGGTGTGGGTGGCCGGGGGCAGGGTGGGAGTACGCAGGGCCAGTCGAGCGAGCTCCGGAGAGAGGCGCTCCATCAGAGAACGGTCCAGATGCGCCAGGTGGCCCACAGGCCAAAGAGGGCGAGAGAGCCGGCGGCGAGGCGCTCGGAGAGAGGGCGGGCGGCCCAGGCTTGTTCGTAGGCCAGAGCGGCGCCGCTGGAGACCGGGGTGGGATCGGGTCTGGAGAGAGGGGTTTCGTTCTCAGCGGCGGGCGGGCACGGGGGCCCGCCCCTGCGGTCATCGGTGGGGGCGGTCTCGTTCTCAGCGGCGGGCGGGCACGGAGGCCCGCCCCTG
>CAZRYF010000098.1:0-6761 GCA_964604165.1 uncultured Enterobacterales bacterium | reverse complement strand
TGAGGGACACCCTTCGTCTCGCCGAGGAGCTCGGCCACCTCCCGGCGCACGCACTTCAATGCCGTACAAGGGAAGAACTGGTCACGCTCCACGACCGCTACGTGGCCGCCCGAAACCAGCAGCGGGAGGCCCTCTACAAAAAACGATTCGTCCGACCCGAGCGCTTCCCTCCCCCCCCATTGGCCGGCACAAAGCACATTCAACCCATTCTCAACTCCTTTGATCTCGACCAGGAAGGCGCCGAGATGCACCACTGCGTAGGCACGTATGCCAAGCAGCTGCAGACCGGCTCCCACGCCTTCTACCGGGTGCTCTCCCCGGAACGGGCCACCCTACAGATTCACCGCACCCCGAAGAACACCTGGCGCATCCAACAGCTGGCGGGCCACTGCAACGCCCCCGTTCGCCCACAGACCCAGAAGGCCGTACTGGATTGGCTCGAGAAGGAGCAACCCACCAAACACCGCGAGGCGATGGAGCCATTCAACTACTGGCCCGAGGACGACATCCCGTTCTGAGAAAGCAGCCATGCCGGCCAAAAAGCGCCCCGCGGGCCGAGCGATCCCCCTATCCGACTACAACCCCAGCTCCTCCACCTCCCGCACGAACGCGAGCGGATTCTCCGGGGTGATGATCCACTTCTTGTCGCGCCACTCCAGAATCACCGCCCGCCCCAGGATGTCGTTGCCCGCCAGGTGGAACCAGCCGTGTCGGCTGCTCCAGTACCACCCCGCAAAGACGAACAAGCCGCCGTTGCCCACCCGGATCGCACCCCGCATGAGGTTCTTGCTGTGCCGCACCAGCCGCAAACCAGCCAGGGGCACGCGCTTCTCCCAGAGGGGCCGCTCAATGACCAGGTCCCCGTCTTCCAACCGGTAGCCCTTGACCGCAAACAGGGCGCACACCACCCAGGTCAACACCATGCCCCCCCCGAACAACACCGTCACCGACCGCGGCGCAGCGGCACGTTGAAGAAAGAAGGGCACTGCCAACATGATCGCGCTGGCCACCAGGGTGGAGGTCCACAAGAGCTTCCCCCAGGGGGCGGTGTAGGTGAGGGTCTCGTGCACGGCCTCATCATAGCCCGCGGCCAGAATTCGACGGTCTCGCCGCCCGGCCTGGTGTTCCGCCAAAGAAACTTCGCCCCGGACAGAAAATGGCCGGTGGGGAACCGACTTTGGGCGGATGATGAAGATCGTTGGACAGGCCCCGTTCTCTCCGGCGATGCGCACACCCCCGAACAGGAGAAACACGATGCAACCCCCATCACTTGACTGGATTGATGAAGGCTCCCGGCCCGGCCGCTACCGTCCCCTGCACCTGGAGGAGGTGCGGGATCGGCTGGCAGATCTGGAGAAGGAGATGGCGCCGGTGGACTTTGAGGTGGGCATCGGCGAGCTGGAGGTTCACTTCCACAACGGCCAGCTTCAGACCCACGTGCCCGACACGGACATGCCCCTGGAATTCACCGACCACGCAGCCCGTCGCCTGGCCCGCGCCGTGCTCCCCCCTCGCTTCCTCGGAGGACTGCAGGCCCTCTCCCAGCTCTCCGGTCTGGGGGATGAGCTCGCCACCGACAGCTGGGGCCTCTTTGCCCAGCACCAGGAAGACCGCCAGCTCCTTCGCACCGCCCGCCTGCCCGACACCCAACGCCGCACGGTTCGCTCCTGCCACTCCACGAGCTACGCCCCCTACTCCAACCTCGCGCTGGTGGAGGACCTCCTGGCAGAAGGTGGCTTTCACAAGATGGATGTCCTGGACTTGCGGGTCTCCGATCGGGCCATGCGGATCCGCCTGGTGGAGAAGGGCCGGGTGCTGGAGCCTGCCATGCCGATCCCCATGGTGGAGCTGTGGAACTCCGAGGTCGGTCTTCGGCGGGTCAGCATCCACGGGGGCCTCTGGCGCCTCATCTGCACCAACGGCCTCGGCGACTGGAACCAGCGCCACGGCCAGAGCTGGGTGCACCGGGGGAACGTGTCCCGCATTCGAGGAGAGCTGGCTCAGGCCGCGGAGCATGTCAGCCAAAACCTCCAGAGCCTCCTGGAGAAGTGGCACCAGGGATGGCATGTCATGATTCCCCACCCCCCCACCTGGCTGGCCACCGAGCTGGAGCACCACCTGGCGCCTCGCCTGCTTCAGCCACTGCTGGACCACTACAACGGCCGCGACGCCTCCCTCCCCCTCACCGACGTCGTCGAGTCCATGACCCGCCTGGCCCAAGACCGGCCCTGCCTCCTGGACCAGCGGGAAATGGAGCGGGAAGCTGCCGTTCTGCTGCAAATTGGCCTGTCCCACCCGCCAGCCATCGCCTGATTTGCCAGAAGGGGATATCACCGGGCCAGAGGCGGAGTTCCCCCGCCGAGAGGAAGAGAAGATGCTGGCGATCCTGGCGCTTGGTTGTGTGGAATACGGAATGATGACCCCCGCCCTCGATGGCCAGGGCCCCTCGTTTGGCCTCCTGGATCTGGGACATCCCGACCCCCTGGTGGCCACCGCCCCGGTGTATGCCAACACGTTTGACACCCTGTTTGAAGTGGAGCCCGAGTCCGGCGGGATCCTGGAGATCGGAAAGTTCCACACGGAGCAGGGCACGGTCGAGAACTTCGTGGACATCGCCATCAACATGGAGGGGCACATGGTCGGCGGCACCTACGACGGGCTGTACCGGATTCATCCTGAGACCGCCGAGGTCGAGCTCTTGTGCGAGACCACGGTGGACATGCTGGCGCTGACCTTCACGCCGAGGGGCGAGCTGGTCGCCGGCGGAGAGAGGACGCTGCTGCTCCTGGACCCGGAGACCTGCGACACCCGCCCGCTCATTCAGGAGACCTTCTTCGAGACCAGCGGCGACCTGGTGGGGCTGCCCGATGGCTTCCTGTATTGGACCGTACGAGGCGAGTTCAGCGACGAGCTGGTGCGCCTGGATGCGGAGACCTCCATGTGGGCCTGGGTGGGCGAAATCGGTGCGGATCGGCTCTACGGCCTCGGCTACGACAATGGCGAGCTGTTTGGGTTCTCGTCCAATGGGGAGATCATCGCCATCTCCCCCGAGACCGGCGCGGGCCACGTGCGCTCCTTGAACGAGACCATGTCCTGGTGGGGCGCGACCACGAACCCGGTGGCCTGGCGGTAGACGGCCGTCGGTGGCCCAAGCGCCACACCCAAACGGACAAACACGGCTTGCCCTATCGGACAAACCCGGATACCCGGCGCGGGAATCCAATGGCCTACACCGTCCACGAGACCTTCTACACCCTCCAGGGGGAAGGCGCCCAGACCGGGCGGGCGGCGGTGTTTTGCCGTTTTGCCGGGTGCAACCTCTGGAGCGGCCGCGCAGCAGACCGTGACCAGGCCGCCTGTCGGTTCTGCGACACGGACTTTGTGGGGACCGGTGGAGAGGGCGGCGGCGAGTTTGAAACGGCCACGGCGCTGGCGGGCCACATTCTCCGGATCTGGGGCGAACGATCCGGGCGGCCGTTTGTGGTCTTTACCGGCGGCGAGCCCTTGCTGCAGTTGGACCAGGCGCTGGTGGATGCCTGCCAGAAGGAGAACATCGAGGTCTCCCTGGAGACCAACGGCACCCGCGCCGCCCCCGCCGGCATTGACTGGATCTGCGTGAGCCCCAAGCCGCGCTCCACCTTGGTCCAAACCTCCGGGGACGAGCTGAAGCTGGTCTTTCCCCAGCCCGAGTTCTCCCCCGAGGCGTTCGAGCACCTGGACTTCTCCCGGTTCTCCCTGCAGCCCATGGATGGACCCGACCTGGCGGCCAACACCGCCGCCACAGTGGACTACTGCATGCGTCACCCGCGCTGGCAGATCTCCCTGCAAACCCACAAGCTCCTGGGAATCCCCTGATGCCTGCTCCACAACTCCAAGCCGAGCTGCCCGACCACGCCAAGGAAATGGACGACCGCGCCCTGGCCATCGACAAGGTGGGCATCAAAGACCTGTCCTACCCGATTCAGATCCTGGACCGGCAGAACGAGGTCCAACACACCGTGGCGCGCGTGAACCTGTCCGTGGGCCTGCCCCACCACTTCAAGGGCACGCACATGAGCCGCTTTCTGGAGATCCTCAACGCCCGCCGCGGAGAGATGACGCTCCGAAACATCCCGGACCTGCTCACAGAAATCCAGCGCCGCCTGGAGACGGACGATGCCCACCTGGACCTGACCTTTCCGTACTTCATCTCGAAGAAGGCCCCGGTCAGCGGTGTGGAATCCCTCATGGAGTACAAGTGCGCGTTTCGGGCCAGCAAACACGGCCCCGACGTGGACTTCCTGCTCTCGGTGGAGGTCCCGGTCAAGAGCCTCTGCCCCTGCTCCAAGGCCATCAGCGAGTACGGCGCCCACAACCAGCGCAGCCTGGTGCGGGCCGAGGTGCGCTTCTCCGAGTTCATCTGGATCGAGCAGGTGGCCGAGGCCGTGGAGGCCTGCGCCTCCGCCCCGCTATTTGCCCTCCTCAAACGCGAGGACGAGAAGTACATCACCGAGCTCGCCTATGACAACCCCAAGTTCGTGGAAGACCTGGTTCGGGATGTGGTGCTGGCCCTGCAGGCGTTGCCAGGCGTGCACTGGCTGAAGGTCCACGCGGAGAACCTGGAGTCGATCCACAACCACTCGGCCTACGCAGAGATCGAGTGGTCCAGCGACGACGACGCCCCTGCGATGGTCCTTTCGGCTGCCCCGCCGACCCCCAAGACCGAGACCCTGCATTTTGGCCCCTGGCTCAGGAGTCGTCGTCGGGCCCATTCCTGGTCCCAGCAGGCCTTTGCCAAGAAGATCCAGGTCTCTCCGGCCCACCTGAGTCGCGTGGAAGCCGGAGAGAAGCGCCTCTCTAAGGAGGCCCTCCGCCGGGCCGCCGCCCTCTTGGGACAGGAACCCGACCTGCTCCTGCTGCGTGCAGGCGTGGTTCCCGAGACACTCCTGGCCACCATCGCCACCCACCCCGAAGACTTCCGTGCCTGGGTTGCAAGCCGCGCCTAATCCGGTTCAACCAGGATATTTCACCAGGCTTCGTTGCGAGGGCCCGTAGTGCGCCAGCGAGGCGGGTTTTGGCGGCCCCCCCCCGCCCACTTGAGGCCCACCATGACCTGCGCCGGCGCCGTCGGACGCGCGCCAAAAGGCCGCCAGGAGGTGATGCCCGTGGCACCCGCCAGGTTGGTGCCGGTGGCATAAGCCGACCAGGTCCGGGACAGCTCGATCGAGGCAGCCGCATCCAAGAGCCACAAGGCCGGGATGTCCGCATCCTCCCCAAACGACCCGGCAGCGTCCAGCATGTCTCCCCGGTAGGACAGGCCCGCGCCCAGGGTCACCGCCCCGGTGGCCAACCCCGCGTGCAGGGCCCCCTGGTGCTGAGCCACGTAGGGCAGGCTGTCGCCGACAGACACCACTCCAAACTGGGGGAAGGCCGAATTGAACGCTGTCTGGAACTCGGATTTCGTCCAGGCATAGGAAAGATCCAGGGGAATCTGAAGGCCATTCTCCAAGTAGAGGCGGTGTCCAAGAGCGGCCTCCAGGCCAAAAACCAGGACCTCTCCCCCGTTGAATTGCTGGCCGACGGTGTCTCCGGTGCACCCCCCCGAGAACGTGCACTCCCCGGTGAGGTTCTGGTAGTCGTTCAGAAAGCCCGCCAGGCTGCCGTGGAGATCCCCCAGGTCCATGCGCAGCCCCACCTCGTGGTTCCAGGAATGCTCCGGCTCCACCTGTGCTGGCTGTCCTGGGGCCACGGGGGAGAAGCCCCGGTGGGATCCGGCGAAGAGGTCGGTCCACTCCCCGGCGTTGAAGAGCACCCCAAAGCCTGGCAGCACGGTGGTCCGGGTCTGGGCACCGTTGGGGTCCACCCCCACATCCTCCCGATCCCCGTAGACCACCTCCACCCGGGCGCTCGGAAACAGGTGCAACCGGTCCAGGCGCAGATCTTCGTGGACATGGGCCGCCAGCGCCCGGGCCGTGGCCCGGCTGTCCAGCAGCGTGGCCTCAGCCTCCCCGTCCGCCCGGACCAACACCCCGGAGCGCATGTCATGGGACTGTTCCGTGTGCAGACGGGTCACGTCGTCCCCGTGCAGCCGCACCCCCGTCTCCAGCACGCTTGAAACCCGGGGCCCGTGCACCTCCCACCGGGCGTGGGACTGGACCCCGACGCTCGTAAACTGCCGGTCATTGGTTCCGACCTGCAAAAAGCTCGTCGACGTGTCTTCCTCCCCTCGAAGAATCGCCAGGGCCACCGCTCCCTGGCCCGTGTCCGGTCCCACCCGCAGCAGGTTGTGCAGGTCCGTCCCATCGCTAAACCCATTGAGCTTGGTCCACGCCCGGTCCAGGTAGTGGGCGTAGGCCACGGTGCGCACCGTCACGCCTCGGCCGGGCCTCGCCACCCACGCGAGCTCCGCCTGCCCCCGGTTCCACTCCATCAAGCCCAGCTGGCTCGCGGCGTAGCGCCGGTATGGAGCCAGCGCCCAGTCCCCTGGTGTCAGACCCAGGTAGGTCTCGTGGCTGGTCTCGTTCGCCGCCCCCAGCTTCCACTCCACCAGATGGCTCCCCCCCGGAGACCACTCGCCCTTGGCCATCAGCTCCGTGCGGTCAAAGCCCGTCGCCCCCCCGCCATCGAGCTCCTTGAACCCAAAGGAGCGCAGGTGCACCCCCTCCACCAGCACCCCCGCCCGCTCCCCACGGACCGCTGCCCACCCGTGGGCCTTGACACTCTGGCGCAACCCCACCGCCACGTCCCCGTAGGCCGCCGACCCCCCAGGCCCCCGGCGGGGC
>CAZRYF010000097.1:0-6856 GCA_964604165.1 uncultured Enterobacterales bacterium | reverse complement strand
GACCTCCTCCAGATCGGGGTCTTTGGGGGCGTGGGTTTTTTGCAGGCCACCCATGCGGCGCCTGTCTGGAAGCCGCGCCGCGCCTGGTGGTTGGGAGCAGGGGGGGGCGTGGTGGGCCTGGTTCTGTTGGAGTTGGGAGCCCGGTTGCTTCCGCCCCCGCCGCTCTTTCTCGAGCCGTTGGGGGACGTACGGTTCTTTTCGCAGCGCGTGGGTGTGGAGCCCGCGGAAGAGCTGGCCTGGCCGGCTCTCTACCCCAGACAGATGCAGGCGCGTCTGGGGCGGGCCCAGGCGCCCGTGGTGTTGCACGTGGGGGACTCCATGGTGCAGGGAACGAGCGTGGGGCTGTCCAACACCTTTGTGGCCCAGCTCGACCGGCTGGACCCGGGCCGCTCTCATGTGAACGCCGGGGTCGATGGCACGGGGCCCGATCACTACTTTTTGCTGATTCAGAATTGGCTGGAACGACTGGAGGTGGACACGGTCGTGCTGCACCTCTTCCCCGCCAACGACCTCATGGAGCTGGACCAGGGCCAGCGGGCTTGTCGGGGAGCCTCTCTTCTCGTGTATGGAGAGGGTCGGGTGCAGGCACGTTGTGCATCCCCTGATCGCCGGGTGCCCTTCTGGCTTGCTCCGGCCTTTGCCCAGGCCCCCTACGCCCTTCGCTTTCTCGGGCACTCCTCCGCAGCCGCCCGCCAGCTCCAGGAGGCCCTGCTCCGGGCCCAAAAGGCCCTGGTGTCGCCCAGGGGGGATCAAGCCGCCGAGCACCTGCGCCAGCTTCTGCATGCCCTGGAGGGCAGCTTGGAAGAGCAGGGGGTCGATCTCGTGGTGACCGTGCTTCCATTTCGGGGGCAACTGGAGGACCCGGAGGCCGTGTCAGACTCCATGCGCACCGACCGGGCGGAGACGCTGGCCACCTGCAACGAGCTGGGACTTCGCACCCTGGACCTGCAAGACCACTTTCAGGCGCTGGTCCACGAAAAGGGAGCCGAGCCCCTGTTCCTGAACGACATTCCCGGAGACATCCACTGGAGCGCAGAGGGACATGCGGAGGTGGCCCGGTGGCTGCTTCGGGGGATCTGAGACCATTCTTTCACTGAGTCTGTCCACCCACTCGGTCGCTTCCACCCCACAGCCTCACTGGCCCCACCTCATTCCACATACCCCAGCGCCCGCAGCGCCTCGGCCCGGTCTGCCGGGGTGGGGGTCTGGTGGGCGTTGAGGAGGGAGATCGCGCCGAGGGTCTGGAGGCGCTGCACCAGGGACGTGGTCTTCTCGGGCTGGGTGGAAGCGAGGTTTTGGGTCTCGCCCGGGTCGTCTCTGAGGTTGTAGATCTCGGTCTTTTCCGGCTCGAGTTCGTGGAAGATGATTTTTGTGTCTCCGTCGATCAAGCTGTAGAGACGGTCTTGTTTGCGGTCCTTGCGGGTGGGGTCGTCCAGGCGGCCGTAGGTCAGGCGGTTGACCGAGTCGGCGTAGGCGGGCTGGGCTTGTACAGGCGTCCCGGTCCGCAGGGCCGGCATCAGGCTCTCCCCGTCCATGTCGGGCCAGGTGGAACGGTCGATGGACAGTGCATCCAACAGGGTCGGGGCCAGGTCGATGCCTCGAACCGTCTGGGAGACCCGGCTTCCGGGGGCCACGCCGGGGGCCCGCAGGAGAAAGGGCACCCGGATCTGCTCCTGGTAGAGCACCCCGTGGCTCCACCAGTCGTGATCTCCGAGACCCTCGCCGTGATCGGCGATGACCGCCACCACGGTCTCCTCGTAGAGTCCCCGGTCCATGAGACCTTGCAGCAGGCGGCCGATCTGCAGGTCCATGAAGCGGATATCGGCGTCGTAGGTCGCGATCAGCCCCTGGGCGCGGCTTGGGCCCTCCGGAGGGAACATGTCCAGAAATTCCCGGGGGGGGAGCACGAAGGGGTCGTGGGGATCGAAATAGTGCACCCAGGCCAGCAAGGGGCGGTCCTTGTCCTCCCGGCGGTCCAGAAAAGCCAGGGCTGCATCGGTGGTTTGATCCCCCCGGCGCTGGGACAGGCCCGTGTTGACGGTGCCGGCGTCGGTCACCAGTCCGGAGCCATCCGCCTGGGGAAAAACTGCATCGAAGACCTGGAACCCCTGCTCCAGGCCGAAGGCCGCGGTCACCGGATAGGCGCTCACAAAGGCTGCGGTCTCCCCACCCTGCTGGGCCCACACTTCTGCGAGGGTGGTGTGCGAGGGGTCCAGCTTGTTGCCCTCCAGGCCGTGAAGCACCCGGAGCCCGTGGTGGTACGGATCCAGGCCGGTCAGGAGGGAGGCGTGGGCCACGGGCGTCACAGCCGCCTGGGAGATGGCGTTCTCAAACACCACTCCCTGGCGGGCGAGGACCGCCAGGTTCGGGCTGGTCTCCCTGGGGTAGCCATAGGGGGTCAGGTGATCGGCCCGGGTGGTGTCCAGGGTGATCAACAAGAGGTGCTTGGGGGCGGGGGCGGGCGTTTCAGCGGGAGGGGGGCTCTCCTGATCTCCCTGGCCGCAAGAGGCAAGCAGACCCAGGGCAGCGCAAACTACAGAAAGGAAAGGAGCGCTCATGGGCTGCAACCTATCCTCCCAAGGTGCAATCAGTGATGCCGGCGGCCTCGCTGCATCATAGGCTCAAGGAGAGTCCATGTTCCGCAAGCCGATCCGAATCCAGCGCCCAGATTTGCGCGAAGAAGTGCACGAGCTGGTGGACCAGGTGGCGGTCTCGCGGGTGGCAGAGCGGATGCCCGTGGAGGAGCTCCTGCGGGTCCTGGGCCTGCGGGTCGCCGCCGAGTTTCACGAGCAGCTCGTGTCCCGGGGGGATCTCTTTCTCGGGGAGGAGACCTTCCACAACCGGGGGGAGGAGATTCGTCGCCAGGTCACCCTCCTGGGCATCGGGGTGAACCTCTGCATTCCCCCGGTTTTGTCCGGAACCATCACGCGGTTTCGGGATTCTTTCCAGCTGGTGTTTCGGGAGGACCACTCCGTGACCGCCAGCAAGCTGCTGTTTGCCTTGGAGCTTCGGCACCTGGACGTGAGCCGAGAGAGGATATTTGCGGACTTTCGCGGTGCGTCGGACCTGTACATCGACCTGTCCGATGCCGCTCCGGGTTAGTTTCAGGGAATGTCTGCCACGGAACGACCACTGCGAATCCTCACGGCCGCCGCGCTCTTCGATGGGCACGATGCGGCCATCAACCTCATGCGCCGCCTGCTGCAGGATGCGGGGGTCGAAGTCATTCACATGGGGCACAACCGGGCGGCCCAGGACGTGGTGGATGCAGCGATCCAGGAGGATGTCCACGCGGTGGCGCTGACCTCCTACCAGGGCGGTCACATGGAGTTCTTCACCTATGTGCACCAGCTCCTGGAGGAGCGGGGTGCCGGGCACATTCGCATCTTCGGTGGGGGAGGGGGGGTGATCGTTCCCGCTGAGGCGCAGGCTCTGCATGCGGCGGGCATCACGCGGATCTACCACCCGGAAGACGGGCGCAAGATGGGCCTGGGGGGGATGATTGAGGACTTGCTGTCCAAGTGCAGCAGCGACGTGTTGGCCTCCGGGATGCCCGCGTGGGAGGAGGTGGTGGCTGGAGACCCCGGGGCCATGGCGCGGGCCATCAGCGCTGCGGAGGCCGACCTGGAGTCCCCGGGGGCCCTGCCGGCCGGGTGGAGGGAGAAGATCCAGGACGCGCAGGGGTCAGACCATGCGCCGGTGGTGGGAATCACAGGCACCGGCGGCGCGGGAAAGAGCTCCCTGACCGACGAGCTCGTGCTGCGGCTTCGCGGGGACTTCCCGGATCTGAATTTGGCCATTCTCTCGGTGGACCCTACGCGCAAGCGCACAGGGGGGGCGCTTCTTGGGGATCGCATTCGCATGAACGCGGTCTACGGCCCCGGCTGCTTCATGCGTTCCCTGGCCACCCGGGAGGCGAAGAGCGAGGTCGCGGCCTGCATTGATGCAGCGGTGGGTGTGTGCAAGGCCGCCGGGGTGGACCTGGTGCTCCTGGAGACCTCGGGCATCGGCCAGGGCAATTCGGCGGTCATGGACCACGCGGATCTGGGGATCTATGTCATGACCCCGGAGTTTGGTGCGCCCAGCCAGCTCGAGAAGATCGACATGCTGGATTTTGCGGATCTCATCTGTGTGAACAAGTTTGAGCGGCGAGGGGGCGAGGACGCTCTGCGTGACGTGCGCAAGCAGTACAAGCGAAACCGCCAGCGCTTCGATGCAGCAGACGCGGATCTCCCGGTGTTTGGCACCGTCGCTGCCCAGTTCCACGATCCCGGGGTCAACGGCGCCTATTGCAAGCTGCTCGAGCTCCTGGAGGAGCAGACCGGGAGAGGTTGGCCCACGCGCCTGGGGGACCACGCGGCCCTGGAGTCCCCCGGGGCCGAGCGGGTGATTCCGTCGGCCCGGGTGCGCTACCTGGGGGAGATCGCGCAGACCGTCCGGGGCTACCACGACTGGGTCGAGGACCAGTCTCGCCTGGCCCACACCCGCCAGTCCCTTCTGGATGCGGCCTCGGAGATGGAGGCCCACACGGAGAACGGCACCTGCGAGGCCTTGCGCCGCCGTGCCGACGCGGTGCAAGCGGACCTGGATCCCCACACCCGGGGCGTGCTTCAGGGGTGGGCCGCCGACGCGGACAGCTATCGACAAGAGGATCTGGTCTACGAGGTGCGCGGCAAAGAGCTGCGCCAGCCCCTGTTTGTGGAGAGTCTCTCCCACGTGAAGATTCCACGGGTGGCCTTTCCCGGTTTTCGGGGAGACGGGGAGCGGGTGCGATGGGCCTTGAAGGAGAACCTGCCCGGTCGGTACCCCTTCACCGCTGGCGTGTTTCCACTGAAGCGCGTGCAGGAGCTTCCCAAGCGCATGTTCGCTGGGGAGGGGGGACCAGCCCGGACCAATGAGCGCTTTCACTTCTTGTGCGAGGGGGAGCGGTTTCACCGGCTCTCCACGGCCTTTGACTCGGTCACCCTCTACGGGGAGGACCCCCATGAGCGGCCGGACATCTACGGCAAAGTGGGGGAGTCGGGGGTGTCGGTGCCGCACCTGGACGACATGAAGGTGCTGTACGACGGTTTCGACCTCTGCGCCCCGACCACCTCGGTGTCCATGACCATCAACGGCCCGGCGCCGATTCTGCTGGCCATGTTCCTGAACACGGCCATCGACCAGCAGATCGAGGCGTTTTCAAAGGCCCAGGGGCGGGCCCCGAACGAGTCGGAAGCACAAGAGATCCATGTCCGGGCCCAGTCGGTGGTTCGGGGCACCGTGCAGGCCGACATCCTCAAGGAAGACCAGGCCCAGAACACCTGCATCTTCTCCACGGGTTTTGCCCTGCGCATGATGGCCGACATCCAGGCGTACTTCATCCAGCACAAGGTGAAGAACTACTACTCGGTCTCCATCTCCGGCTACCACATCGCCGAAGCCGGAGCGAACCCCATCAGCCAACTGGCGTTCACCTTGTCCAACGGCTTCACCTTCGTGGAGTACTACCTGTCCCGGGGCATGGACATCGATGACTTTGCCCCGAACCTCTCGTTCTTCTTCTCCAACGGCCTGGACCCGGAGTACACGGTGCTCGGACGGGTGGCCCGGCGCATCTGGGCCGTCGCCATGGACAGGCGCTACGGAGCCGGGGAGCGCAGCCAGAAGCTGAAGTACCACATTCAGACCTCCGGCCGCTCCCTGCACGCCCGGGACATCCAGTTCAACGATGTGCGCACGACCCTGCAGGCGTTGTTGGCCCTGACGGACAACTGCAACTCCCTCCACACCAACGCCTATGACGAGGCCATCACCACCCCTACCGAAGAGTCCGTGCGCCGGGCCATGGCCATTCAGCTGATCCTCTCCCAGGAGATGGGCCTCCTCTCCAACGAGAACAGCCTCCAGGGGAGCTTTCTCGTGGAGGAACTGACGGACCTGGTGGAAGAGGCGGTGCTTAAGGAGTTTGATCGAATCGATGCCCGGGGTGGGGTGCTGGGGGCCATGGAGACCCAATACCAGCGCTCCCGCATCCAGGAGGAGTCCCTCTACTACGAACACAAGAAGCACTCGGGGGAGATGCCGATCATTGGCATCAACACCTTCCAGGACCCGGAGACCCTGTCCGACGACTGGGAGCCCCCCGTCGTGGAGCTTCGACGAGCCACCCCCAAAGAGAAGGACGCCCAGATCCAGTCGGTGCGCGAATTCCAGCAGAAGCACGCCTCCGAGAGCGAGGCGGCGTTGATTCGGTTGCAGGAAGTGGCAAGATCCGGTGGAAACCTCTTCGAGGAGCTCATGAGCACTGTGCGCGTTGCCACCCTGGGACAGATCACCGGCGCCCTGTACCGGGTCGGGGGGCGGTACCGGAGGAATGTCTAGGGTGTCCGCCGAAACACAGGTACCGTCGCTGCTGCCACCTCCCCCCACCGAGACCGAGTTGATGGAGCAGGGGGCGGCGGAGGCGGTGCGATCCAGCCCCTGGGTCCGCGGTTCCGTGGGGGAACGCACGCGCCTACCGGATGCAGACGGGGGAGGCCCGGCGATTCAGCTCCGGATCCAGCTGCCCGGTGCGCCGGAGGTGGAAGAGCCCAAACCTCCTCCACCTCCCCAGGTTTTCTTTCGCGCGAGGGAGGTCATTCGCCCGCCGACGCCCCATGTCCGCCCCAAGGACGAATCCCCTGGCCCCCCGGGCTCCCACCCCCTGGACCCGGTCGATGCCCCGCCGGGCCTGGCCGATGCTCTCCCCGGCATGGAAGAACCCATCGCCCCTCCGATCCGCCCCCTGGAGCACACCATCGCCCGGGCAACCCCCCCGTCCCCCCTTCCCCCGGTTCGCCCCTTTCCCACCGATGACCGCAGGGGCGGGCCCCCG
>CAZRYF010000096.1:0-7361 GCA_964604165.1 uncultured Enterobacterales bacterium | reverse complement strand
GGGACATCCTCCGTCGATAGTCTGAAGGTGTCTACGAAACCGGGTCAACTCCAGTAGGAGAGTGCAATGGAGTCACCAAGAAGGAGAGTTCGAAACGCGGGGGGGGCGTCGAGAACCTCGTCATCATTGAGGCCGTGTGAGTTGGTCGTGAACCGGGCAAACCCCTCGGCGCTGGTCACGACCCGGGCATTTGGAAGCAACCTGTATCCGTACCCTTCCTCGGCTTTAATGTTGCGAGGTGCCTGAAAAGCGAACCGCAGGACAACCTCGAAGACAATCAGCACGCCGGCGAGCCAAATACCGGATCGTCTTACTTTTCTACTCACTTTCAACCTTCTCTTTCGTGCATCTTGAATGGCCCGGAACTTGGGGTGGCCAGGCTTTGTCGACCCTCCCTGTCATTCAAGAGCAGGGTGTCAGATTCCAAGACTTGACCCCCCTTACCCGATAGTGTTCCGACCTGCAGCCAGCGTCTTGTTCATCCTCTGCCCAGACCCGAGACTGCCCTCCCGGCTGCCCGTCCCCCCTTGGAAATGTGCCGCCCGATTCGATGGGCCTGTGTTCCCATCACTTTCAGCATGCACCCGAATCGATTCCCTGAAGACTGGATTAACAGAAACCTCAACATTGGAGGCCATCCTGTAGGGGGTTATGGCGTTTCCACTTGCAGAGTTTGGACCTTCCGCGGTCCACGAATGAGGCCCCGATGCGCTACCAGCGTGTTTTCATCGAGGGGGTGGTACACCACCTCCCGGACGTGGTGATCCCCACATCTGCCATTGAGCGGATGTTGGCGCCGACCTACGAGCGCCTCCACATCAGCCCGGGAACGCTCGAGGCCATGACCGGGGTGGCCGAGCGCCGCTTCTGGCGAGAGGGCGTGCAGCCCTCGGACCTTGCGTCCGTGGCGGCCTCCGAGCTGCTGGAGAGAACGGGCCTTGCCCGGGAACGAGTCGGCGCCCTGGTGAGCACCTCGGTCTGCAAGGACTACCTGGAGCCGTCGGTGGCCAGCCTGGTGCATGGCAACCTGATGCTTCCGCCAGGGTGCGTGAACTTCGACGTGGGCAGCGCTTGTCTGGGCTTCATGACCGGCATGGCCATGGTTGCCAACATGATTGAGTTGGGGCAGATCGAGGCGGGCCTGGTGGTGGTGGGGGAGGGAAGCCGGGAGGTCACCCTGTCCACCGCCCAAAAGCTGCGGCGAGAGGACGCCACCTTTGCCCAGTTTCGAAGCAACCTCGCTACCCTGACCCTTGGGTCGGCCAGCAGTGCCATGTTGCTGGTGCACGAGCGGCTGGCAACCCGGGGGCACCGGCTCATGGGCGGGCTCGCCCTCGCCAATTCCGAGCACAACCGCCTCTGCATCGGCACTCCCATCAGTATGCAGACCGATGCACCCAAGCTCTTGAGCGAGGGGGTGGCTCTTGCGCGCCAAGCGTGGGTCAATGCCCAGGACGCCCTGGATCTGGATCCCGCGCGGGTTCGCCAGTACGCCATGCACCAGGTGGGCCGCGCCAACCACGACGCGGTCCTCAAGACCTTGAAGGTTCCCGAGTCTCGTGCCCTGCGTCTGTACCCCAAGGTAGGCAACGTGGGCGCTGCGGGCGTGCCCCTGACCATGTCGGTGGCGCGGGACAAGGGGGGGTTCGATCATGGAGACACCGTGGTGCTTATGGGCATTGGCAGCGGGCTCAACACCCAGATGATGCGAGTGGAGTGGTGATGGCCCCCTCCGAAAGCCCCCTCCCCAAGGAGGTTCGGGCGGCTTATCCCTGGGACTCCCACTGGCTCCCGGTGGACGGTGGGCGAATGCACTTTGTCGATGAGGGGCCGCGAGACGCGCCGGTCCTGCTCTGCGTGCACGGCAACCCCACCTGGTCCTTCTACTGGCGGGCGCTTATCGCGCGGTTCTCGGACCGGTTTCGGGTCATCGTGCCCGACCACATTGGCTGTGGTCTCTCGGACAAGCCCCAGGACTGGGGATACCGCCTGGGTCAGCACGTAGACAACCTGAAACAGCTTGTGGACACCCTGGAACTGCACAAGATCTCCCTCGTGGTGCACGACTGGGGAGGAGCCATCGGCATGGGCGTGGCCACGCAAGATCCAACGCGCTTTTCTCGGTTTGTGGTCACGAACACAGCGGCCTTTCTGTCCAAGGCCATTCCTCCCTCCATCGCGGCGGTGAAGATTCCGGGCCTGGGTGCGCTCGCGGTACGGGGGGGCAACGCATTTGCCCGTGCTGCCACGTTCCGAGCGGTCAGTCGTCCCCTGTCCTCCACGGCCAAAGCGGGTCTGCTCTATCCCTACGGCTCCTGGGCGGATCGCATCGCCACTTTGCGCTTTGTCCAGGACATCCCACTGGGAGCCTCCCACCCGAGCTACATGGACCTGGCCGCCATCGATGCGGGCCTGGACGCACTCTCCCAGCACCCGATGTTGATCTGCTGGGGGGATGACGACTTTTGTTTCACACCAGCCTTTCGCCTGGAGTGGCAGCGACGCTTCCCGGCTGCACAGACCCAGCACTGGTCCGATGTGGGCCACTACGTCATGGAGGATGCCCCGGACCGGGTCCTCGCGGCCATGGAAGCGTTCCTGGAGAGGGCCTGATCATGGAGGAACCGGCCCACGACGTGGACACACGCAGCTTCAACATCGCCTCGGCGATGGAGCAGCAGGCGGCCCAGCGACCGTTCCAGCGCGGGGTGGTGTACCCAAATGGAAGGGATGCATCGGGCCATGTTCGTTGGACTCACCTGACCTTCGGGGGGCTGAACTCCCTGGCGGATGAGTACGCGCATGGGCTCGCTGATTTGGGCGTGTCCAAGGGAGATCGGGTGAGCCTCCTGGTCAAGCCGAGTCTGGAATTTATTCCCCTGGTGTTTGCCTTGTTCAAGATCGGGGCCTTGCCGGTCCTGATCGACCCGGGGATGGGCCGAAAGCCGTTTCTGTCGTGTATTGAGCGGATGCAGCCCAGGGGGCTGATCGCTGAGCCCGTGGTCCACCTGCTCAAGGTGTTCTTCTCGCGGAGCTTTGGCTCCGTGGAGATCGCCCTCAAGACGGGTCGTGGGGGGGCCAACTCCTTGGAGGGCATTCGGCGCAAAGGGCGCGGACCTTTTCCCACCCATCCCGCCCAGGTGCATGACGAGGCCGCCATCCTGTTCACCTCGGGCAGCACGGGGCCGGCCAAGGGCGTCACCTACACCCACGGTGTCTTCGATGCCCAGCTGCGATCCATCCAGCAGCTATACGACATCCAGCCCGGCGAGATCGACCTGGCCTGTTTCCCCCTGTTCGGCATGTTCAGCATGGCCATGGGCATGACGGTGGTGATCCCGGATATGGATCCCACCCAGCCTGCCAAGGCGGATCCACAGAAGCTCGTGGAGGCGATTCAAGCCCAGGGGTGCACGTCCGCCTTTGGGAGCCCGGCGATCTGGAAGAACGTGGCCCTGTCTTGTAGAGAGCAGGGCACTACGCTCCCCAGCATGCGCCGCATTCTCATGGCGGGGGCCCCGGTGCCCACCTGGATGCACCAGGCCTTTTTGGAGATTCTTCCTTCTGGGGCGCAGCTGCACACGCCCTATGGGGCCACCGAGTCCCTGCCCGTGTCGAGCATCGGCAGCCAGGAGGTGCTCACCGACACCCAACACCGCACGCGGGAAGGGGGCGGATTCTGCGTGGGGCGGCCAGCGCCGGGGGTGGAGGTGCGTATTATCGGCATCACCGATGCGCCCATTGACAACTGGTCGGAGGACCTGGAGGTCCCAAGAACGGAGATCGGCGAGATCTGCGTGGCGGGTCCGGTGGTCACCTGGGAGTACAAGGAAGAGCCGGAGCACACGGCGGCTGCCAAGATCTGGCGGGAGGGGGCGCCCTTCCACCGAATTGGTGACCTGGGGTTCTTGGATGAGGCCGGGCGCCTCTGGTTCTGCGGCAGGAAGTCCCACCGGGTGCGCCTCGCGGATGGTTCCGAGATGTACACCGTTCCGTGCGAGGCCATCTTCAACGAGCATGCGGCCATCTACCGCACGGCCCTGGTGGGGGTCGACGGCGAGCCGGTGATCGTGGCGGAGCTGGAGCCGGGGGTGAAGGCGGATCCCGCGGTCCTGGCCGACGAGCTGCTTGCGCTGGGGGCGGCCAATCCCCTGACAAGCGCGATCCAGCGGGTGCTCTTTCACCCGGCCTTCCCGGTGGATGTACGCCACAACGCCAAGATCCACCGGGGCGAGCTGGCCACGTGGGCCAGGGCGCAGGTCTGACAATGCATGCCCTGGTGACCGGGGGGGGCGGTTTTCTGGGCCGCGCCATCACCGAGCAGCTTCTCGCCAGGGGAGATGCGGTCACCATTCTATCCAGGGGGGAGTACCCGGAGGTGGAGGCCCTCGGGGCCGAGGCCGTCCAGGTGGACCTCTCCGACCCCTCGGGGCTGTCGGAGGCGCTCGCCGGCAAGGACCTCGTCTTTCATGTGGCGTCCAAGACCGGCATCTGGGGGGACAGAGCGGATTTCATGCGCACCAATGTGGAGGGAACCCGCCACTTGCTGGAGGCCTGCAGGCGTGCTGGAGTGGACCGGCTGGTGTACACGAGCTCTCCCTCGGCCACTTTTGATGGGAGCGACGCTGAGAACGCCTCCGAGGCCGAGTGCTCGTACCCGGACCACTTCGAGGCCCCGTACCCGGAGAGCAAGGCCCTCGCCGAGCGGCTGGTGCTGGCGGCCAACGGCCCGGACCTCGCCACCACCGTCCTGAGGCCCCACCTGATCTGGGGTCCGGGGGATCCCCACATCATCCCCCGCCTGATTCAGCGCCGGCAGGAGGGACGCCTGGCCCGGGTGGGCAAGGGCACCAACCGTGTGGCCATCACCTACATCGACAACGCCGCCGCGGCCCACCTGCAGGCAGCGGACGCCTTGTCGCAGGGCAGCAAGAACGCGGGGAGGGCCTATTTTGTCACCGATGGCGAGCCGGTGGTGCTCTGGGACTGGATTGACGATCTCCTGGTGAGCGTGGGCCTGGAGCCGGTGCGTCGCCGGGCCTCCCTGGGGGTGGCTCGCACAGCGGGAGCGGTCCTGGAGCTTGTGTGGAAGAGCCTGGGCCTCTCGGGTGAGCCCCCCATGACACGGTTCGTGGCGGTCGAGCTGGCATCCTCCCACTGGTATGACCTGACCGCGGCCCGGGAGGATTTTGGCTACCACCCGGTGGTGGATCCCGCCGAAGGCCTCGCGCGAACGGTGGAGGCCTTTCGCCTGTAGGCCACCTCTTCCCCGCGGATCAGCGGGGGCGTGGCTTTCGTCGCCTGCGAGGAGGACGCGGACGGTCGCGGGACGGTCCCCCACCGCGGTCTCCGTGGGCCGCATCCTTTGGGCGGCCGCGGTTCTGCTTGGGGCCGGGCTTTCGGCGCCGGCCGGGAACCGGCACAGCGGCGGGAAAGTGCCACGGATGATCGTCCACCACTTCCAGAGACTTTCCGATCAGCTGCTCGATGTCCACCAGGAACTCGGTCTCGCTCTCGTCGCAGAATGCGATCGCGATCCCCTCTCTCCCGGCCCGGCCCGTGCGGCCGATTCGGTGCACGTAGCTCTCGCTGATGTTGGGCAGGTCAAAGTTGAAGATGTGGCTCACGCCTTCGATGTCGATGCCGCGAGAGGCGATGTCCGTGGCCACGAGAACACGGATGTCCCCCGACTTGAAGCCGGCCAGTGCCCGCGTCCTGGCGCTCTGGCTCTTGTTTCCATGGATGGCCACGGCGTTGATGCCGCCGCGAACCAGGTCCCGGACCACTCTGTTGGCCCGGTGTTTTGTGCGGGTGAAGACGATGGCGCTCTCGACCTCGGGCGAGCTCATCAGCTCAAAAAGCAGGCGCTTCTTGTCCAGCCGGTCCACGAACATGACCTGCTGGGTGATGGCCTCTACGGTCGTCGACTCGCGGTCCACGGACACCTGCACCGGATCGTTCAGGAACGCGCTCGCCAGCTTGACGATGGAGGATGGCATCGTGGCGGAAAACAGCAGGTTTTGGCGCTCCCTGGGCAACATGGCGATGATCTTGCGAATGTCCCGGATGAAGCCCATGTCGAGCATTCGGTCTGCCTCGTCCAAGACAAAGAACTCCACCTGGTGAAAGTTGAGGAATCCCTGCTGGTGCAGGTCCAAAAGGCGGCCAGGCGTGGCCACCAGCACGTCGACGCCCCTGCGCAGCGACGCCACTTGGGCTCGTTGTTTTACGCCTCCAAACATCACAAGGTGTTTCAGGTCCAGGAACCGGCTGTAGGCGGTAAAGCTCTCTCCGATCTGGGCGGCGAGCTCCCGCGTAGGCGTCAGGACCAGAGCGCGGATCGCGGGCTTTCCACGTACGGGATGTGTTCCCAGGTGCTGCAGGATGGGGAGAAGAAAGGCCGCCGTTTTGCCTGTGCCGGTCTGGGCACAGCCAAGCACATCCCTGCCTTCCAGCAGGGGCGGGATCGCCGCCGCCTGGATCGGCGTCATGGACTCGTAATTCTGCGCTGCAACGGCTTGCTGCAGGGGCTCTATCAAGTCGAGGGTGGAAAATGGCTTAATAGTTGTAGTCCACTGTGTAGGGTTCACACTCGCTGCTGGTGGCAGTCTGTGTGACCAGAAGGGACACAAACGCGCTGTCATCGATGCCGCTGCAGCCGATGTCCGCGCTGTGACCGCCACCCTGGCTGCAACATCCGGGATCGCCGTCGGCGTTCGCATGGTCCGCCGATCCATCTAGGCAGGTCACACTTGGCGTTTCGAAATCCGTGCACAGAAAGTAGGTGCACACCTCCACATCGTCAGAGGTGGAGATCGTGGGGCTGACCGAGCAGGTCCAGCTGTCGTCCCCCTCGAAGAAGTACCAGTCCTGGTCCGTGGAACCGTCCAAGATGCCGGCCACGCTGCTGCCGGAGCTGTCGCAGTCGTCGATGGTGCCCAGGTCAAAGGAGGCAATCGGGGTCTCGTTGGGTTCCCCGTCTCCGGTGTCGTTGCAGGTGGGGTCGGTGATCTCGATGGTGACGCTGTCCTCTCCAGGGGGGCCTTGTTCCGTGCCGTCCGTGGGGGTCACCACACAGGTCCAGGTTTCACCCTCGCCAGTGTTCAAGGCGTCGACGGTCGCGTCTCGAATTCCCAGGGAGACACCGTCCTTCTCCCAGTCCAGGTCGTAGGTGACCGTGTCTCCATCTGGGTCCGTGGATTCGGTCTCGATGGCGCAGGCAAGGTCATCCGCGTCCGTGGGATCCTGGGGAGAAATGAAGACAGTGGGCTGAGTGGGGGGCTGGTTGTCGGCGTCGGCGTCTGCATCGGCGTCTGCATCGGCGTCTGCATCGGCGTCTGCATCGGCGTCTGCATCGGCGT
>CAZRYF010000095.1:0-7403 GCA_964604165.1 uncultured Enterobacterales bacterium | reverse complement strand
GGCATCCCCCCCCTGTCGGTGTCCCCTTGGGGCGGCTACGGGTGGGCCTGGACCACGATCTCCACCACCCTGGAGAGCACCGCATCGAACCGGTAGTCCTTTGGCGTGAACACGGCCGCCACCCCCGCCTTCATCAGAGTCTGCGTGTCGGTCTCCGACACAATCCCCCCCACCACCACGGGCACATCCACTCCGGCAATCACCCGCGGCACGAGCTCCAGGTGGGACCCGGACAAGAGCGACAAGCCCACCACGTGCACGTCTTCTTGAATGGCCGCGGCCACAATCTCCTCGGGGGTCAGGCGGATGCCCTGGTACACCACCTCCATGCCGGCATCCCGGGCTGCGATGGCGATCTGCTCGGCCCCGTTGGAGTGGCCGTCCAGACCCGGCTTCCCCACCAGAATTCGAAGGCGCCGCCCCAGCCGGGCGGATGCCTCCTCCACTTGCTCTCTCAGTGTTCTCAGGGCCTCCCCGGTGGCCAGGTTGCCGCCCGCTGAAGCCACCCCGGTGGGGGCCCGGTATTCCCCATGCACAGCCCGAAGGGTGTCGGCCCACTCCCCGGTGGTGACCCCCGCATGGGCGCAGGCGATCGATGCCTCCATGACGCCTTCTCCTCGTTCTGTGGCGGTCGCCAGCTGCTCCAGGGATGCCGCCACTGCGTTCTTGTCGCGGGCCCTCCGGTGTGCAAACAGGCGCTGGATGTGCTCGCGCACCTCTGCATCCGAGGTGGTTACCACTGCCTCCTCTCCGGCCTCCAGCAGGGGCGATGGCTCGGACTCCGTGAACCGGTTTCGCCCGACCACCACCTGCTCCCCGGACTGGACGGCGGCGTTCTTCAGGGCGTGGGACTGCACCAGGGCTCGCTTCAATTCCCCTCGCTCCAGGGCGGCAAAGGCACCCCCCGTTTCCAGGATTCGCGTGATCTCCTTCCAGGCTTCTTCGGCAATCTCCCGGGTCTTGGCTTCCACCACCACCGAGCCCTCAAAGAGATCCGGGTACTCCAGGAGGTCGGTCTCAAAGGCGAGAATCTGCTGGATGCGAAGGGACCACTGCTGGTCCCACGGGCGGGGAAGGCCCAGGGCCTCGTTCCACGCGGGCAGCTGGAGTGCGCGGGTGCGGGCCTCCTTTGACAGCAACACGCCGAGGGACTCCAGCACGATGCGCGGGACGTTGTTCTCTGGCTGGGCCTCGGTCAGGCCCAGGGAGTTCACCTGCACGCCGCAACGAAAGCGCCGCTGCTTGGGGTCGGTCACCCCGTACCGCTCGGTCGCGATGCGGTCCCACAATTGGGTGAACGCCCGCATCTTGCACATCTCCTCCACGAACCGGATGCCGGCGTTGCAGAAGAACGCCATGCGCCCCACAACCCTGGGCATGGCGTCGGCGGGCACATCGACCGTGTCCAGGATGTCGATGGCGTTGGCCAGGGTCCAGGCCACCTCCTGCACGGGGGTCGCTCCGGCCTCCTGTAGGTGGTAGCTGCACACGTTGATCGGGTTCCAGTGGGGCACCTCGGCGACGGTGAAGGCCACCAGCTCCGCCGTGAGCGCGCGGGAGGGCTTGGGCGGAAAGATGTGGGTGCCCCGGGAGAGGTACTCCTTGAAGAGGTCGTTCTGGACCGTGCCTCGCAGCGCCTCTCGGGCCACGCCTCGCTTCTCTGCCAGGGCGATGTACAGAGCCAGAAGCCAGGGGGCCGTGGCGTTGATGGTCAGGGAGGTGTTGGTTTCTCCCAGGGGGATGTCGGCGAAGAGGAGGTTCATGTCCTCCAGCGTCGAGACGGGAACCCCCACGCACCCGACCTCCCCCGCAGCCAGGGGGTGGTCTGCGTCGTGGCCGGTCTGCGTGGGCAAGTCAAAGGCCACCGAAAGGCCGCTCTGCCCCTTGGCCAGGTTCTGAAGAAAGAGCGCGTTGGAGGCCCGTGCCGAGGAGTGCCCGGCGTAGGTGCGCATGATCCAGGGTCGGTCGGCCACGGCGGAAGATTACCAGTGGCGGCCCGGCCTATCGAGTCAGCGACACTCCTGGGTTTTGCTGCTGGTGTCGAAGTAGCAGCCCCAATCAAGGATGTTCCCGTCGGTCGAGTAGTGGCAGTTGTCGTTCCAGGTGCCGCTGCTTCCACAGGACGGCACCGAGCTCCAGCCGCCGGTGGCGCTGCAGCTTCCGTTGCTCAGAAAGGAACAGGAGGAAGCTGTTGTGGTCCAGTGCTTCTCCTCGACTTGGTCGCAGCTGTAGTCATAAGAGCTGTCGCCGCGGGGAGCGGTGAAGTACCCGGCCTGCGCGGGGTTCGCGCTGGCGTTGTTGTCATAGCAGTCGCTGGTGTCCGACACGTATCCGGTGGGCTGGCTGCAGGACGGGGTGGAGTTTGTTGCGCTGCCGTAGCCATCGTTGTCTGCGTCAGCGTACCAGGTGGTTGCATCGGCGGCGTCCGACTCGTCGGTGGAGGTGTCGCAGTCGTTGTCCGTGCCGTCGCAGATCTCTGTGGCAGCAGGGGAGATGGCCGGGTTTGCGTCGTTGCAGTCGCCTCCATCGATGGAGGTGCACGAGGAGTGCACGCTGCCCATGCACGGGGCGGTCTCGCAGTAGCAGTCGCCGTCGTCGTCGAAGGCGCCCGTCTCCTCGTCCACGTCCCCGTCGCAGTCGTTGTCCTGGCCGTCCTCGTACTCGTTCGCCCCCGGGTAGGTGTTCGGGTCCGTGTCGTCGCAGTCCCCCTGAATCTCCGAGAATTGGTCCCCGTCGTCGTCTATCTCCGTGCGGGGCACCACCACAAACGTGGCGGTGGCCGCGGATGTGAAGCCCTGGGTGTCCTCGGCCCGGAAGGTCAGGACGTGGTCCCCGGGTGAGAGGGCAGCGAGACAGGTGGCGGTGCCCTGGATGTCCGAGGTGGGGGTGCAGAAGACCCCATCTAGGCTGGACTCGAAGGCAAGATCGATGTCCTCGGGATCATCTTGGGCATCGCTGACCTCGATGATGAACTCGAATTCTTCTTCCTCGATTCCCGACTCGGTGGCGGCCGGGTGGACGATCGACACCTCGGGGGCATCTGGCAGGTCGATGACCCCCACCTGGATCGTGTCCATGTCCGACTCCCCCTGGGAGTCGATGACCCGAAGGGAGATCGTGTGGTTCCCCGGGGACAAGTTTGCGGTGGGATACGCGGCGACCCCATCGGTGCTGGCACTCTGGCCGCTGCTCAGCTCGTTGTCCAGATCGCTGGCCCAGATGAGCAGCAGAAGGCCCGGGTTGTCGCCGTCGTCTGAGACCACGGCCTCAAACTCGATGACGGTGCCCTCGTCGAAGGACTCGCCATCGGTGGGTGCGGTGATGTTGACGCTCGGGGCGACGTTGTAGACGCCAACCTTCTGGTCGTTGGACGTGCAAGCAACCAGCAGAAGCAGTGGCAGTGCCAGGCGCATGAAAACCTCCCAGGGGGTGCCATCGACCGGCCGGGGTCGTCGCCCCAACATAGCCTGCAAATCGGCGATCGTCGGCACTCGCGTGTGTGGGGGTTGGCGGATAGTGGTGCTTTCCACTTGGAGTGCGGATGAACCTGGCGGACATGGAGCGCATGGATTTCACGCCGCCGGACGAGGTGGTGTTGGCCACCGCCCCCGAGGGCTTTCGTCCGATCATCCTGTTTCCAGACACGGATCATCTCCAGAGCTTTCTCTCGGGAGATCCAGAGAGCCTGGCGGTGCGGGTGCGCTACTTCTGGCGGGAGATCGACGGGGTGCTGCACGCGCGTGCCTGGTTCGGCCCCCGGGCCAAGGGGCCGCCAGGACACGCCCATGGGGGCAGCATCGCCGCTCTGTTGGATGAGAGCATGGGCTGCGTGGCCTGGCAGGCCGGACACCCGGTGCTTGCTGCGCGGATCAACGTGTCCTTTCGGCGCAGCGTGCCCTTGGGTCGGATCTACCAGGTGGAGGCCTGGGTGGAGCGGGCCACCGGGCGAAAGTTCAGCCTGGTGGCGAAGCTCTCGGACCAGGACGGGGGGGTCTTCGCCGAGAGCGAAGGGCTCTTTGTGGAGCTCAATGAGGCCCAGCGAACGGAGATGGACGCCTACCGCGCCGAGATGGACCGAACTGAATAGCCGCTAACGGGTCTTGCGAATGGCGCTCGCGAGGCGGTCCATTCCCGCCTGCAGGGCCTCGGTGGCAACGGCCCCCACGCTCATGCGGAACCAGCCGGTCTCCTCCTCCAGGCCAAAGGCGCGAAACGGCACCACCGCCACGCTCGCCTCGTCCAATAAGTACTGGCGCACCTGCTCGTTGGTCTCTACGACCTCGCCGCTCGGCAGGGTGCGACCCCGGAGGTCCATGCGTACCGACAGGTAGATCGCGCCTTGGGGGGCGATGGCGTGCACTGGGAGCCCTTCGACTTCCATGGTGGAGAACGCCTCGTAGATACAGCCCAGGCGGGCCCGGATCTCGGACTTGAAGCCCCCCAGGAAATCGTCAAGGGCGGCGGTGTTGCCGAGGACCTTTGCCGTGGCCAGCTGCACCGGGCGTGGGGCCCAGGCCCCCATGTGTCCCATGTAGGCCTTGAACTTCCCCTGCAGGTGCGGGGGAACGATGCCCCAGCCGACCCGCAGACCCGTGGCGGCCAGCCACTTGGAGATCGCATCCACGCAGATGGTGTACCGGGCGATCTCGGGCACCAGGGCGATCGGGTGGTGGTGCTCCACATCCCCGTAGGTCAGCAGCCAGTAGACCATGTCGTACAGCAGGAACAGGGAGCGCTCCCCGGCGGCCTCGCGACGGTGGTTCTCCTTCACCACGGCCTCGCAGATGCTCTGGAGGGCCTCCTTGGAGATGCAGGTGCCACACGGGTTGAGCGGGCTGTTCAGGTGCAGGACCCGGGCGGTTTTCAGGTGGGGCTGCAAGGCCGCGAGGGTGGGCATGAAGCCATCCTCAGGGCCACAGATCACCGTGACCGCCTCGGCCTGGTTCAGATGAACGTAGTACTCGTTGTTCCAGCTGGGAATCGCGTAGACGACTTTGTCCCCTGGCTCGAGCAAGCAGGAGTAGGCAGCGAAGATCGGCGGCCGGGCCCCGCTGCCCACCACGACGCTGTTTGCGGGAAACCGCAGCCCCAGGCGCTCCGCGTAGAACTCGGCCACCGCCTGTCGCAGCTCGGGCATGCCGTCGGCGGGGGGGTAGTTGGTCTCATTGGCCGCCAACTCCGTGTCGATGGCGGCCTTCAGGGCCCCTGGAATTGTGAACTGCGCCGGGGAGAAGTCTCCCACCGTGAGGTTGCAGAGGTCGGGGTTTGTCTTGGCCAGCTCCTTGACCTGTCCGGCGATTCCCAGAATGCGCGAGCCCGCCATGGTGGCGGCGACCCCGGTGAGATCCCGGTGCAGGGCGGCCTGGACATCCTCACCTGTGGGGTAGAAGCTCGAGACATCCAGCGCCATGAAGCACCTCCGGGGGGGCCATCTAACATTGAGATGCTCTTGATGGGATAGACACCCTTCCCATGGCGCCCACGGTCCACTACAGGCAGGTCAAGGTCCAGTGGACTGTTGCCTCCTCTAGGTAGGCACCACTCACCGCGTCAATGTACAGGGCGCAGCCGACAGCATCCCCCAATCCCGATTCTGGACACCATCGATCTGCCATTGAGACGACAACCCAGCGTGGTTCCGGCATCATCTCCAACTCCCCGCTTCGCCCCCATTGCCCTTCAACCAACCCCAGGCCATCGGCGATGCAATAGGCGGCGCGTTGGGAGATCAGCCCATCGGCTTGGGCCTCGGCACTTGCGAGGATGATTGCCGGATCTGTCGCGCTAGCCTGTCCTTCGGCGGCGATGCAGCAGGCCTGAGGTTCATCGTCTGTTGCGCATGAATGGACATCCGACGATTCAAGCCCTTGCGCGCTTGGACAATGCGGGGAGAGGCTTTCCGCCGTCTGGGTGTCATCGCATCCCGCAAGCGCGAGAAGCTCAAGGACCGTAAACCCGGCGAACTGCACTTTCATCGTCTGTACTCAGGCTCGGCATGGCGTCACCAAGGCCGGCAGTGGAGGCGTTCATCACCGAGGATGCGACCGAGTTTTCCTGGAACCCCAGGCAGTGGCCGAGTTCGTGTCTAAACACCAAAGCGACGGACATGGTGGTCGGACTGGCCGGTGGGTTCTTATCGGTCCACGAATTGGTTTGAACTGAACCGTTGGCTGCGCGTTGGTGGGTATACAATTCAATGTCGCAATCTTCCCCTGCATTCGGGTTGGCGGCCTTTGGGTGAAGCCAAGTCTCTGCCCATGTGCCAGCAGCGGTTGGACTGGCTCCGGGCGTCATGAACACATGATGGGCGTTGTCAGAGGAATTCGCTCCTGGACCAACCGTTCCGCCTGAATTTCGAATTTCCAGCCCGTTGCTAGCCGAATTTCATTGTGTCCTAGCTGAGTCGAATGCCGACTGGACTGTTGCCGGTGAGGAGATTCCGGCCGGTACCGACAAAGTGGTTGCGTCGAGCAAGAAAGCGTCATTGATGGGGGCGGGATCGCAACCGAAAGTTTCCGTCTTGAAATTGTACCCTGGGTCACCCGACCAGCCGGTATCGTGCACACAGACTGGAGTTTGGCCCTTTCCAACAACGCAACCAGTGAGTAGGAGGAGGAAGAAGTGGATCAAACCATTTCTTGGCACAGAAACTCTCCCACTCCTTCCGGAGTCGTGTCTCGGTTGGAAGTTCAGTTTCTGGGTTGATGTACTCCCATGCGACCAGTAGTGGGAATTGCAACCCGGGGACTATGCTCGCGGCGACTGCGTACCGATCTCCGATGTCCATCACGGGCATTTCGGGAACGATCATGACCGTAGTTTCAATCTCTCCCCCGGAGATAGCGATGTCAATTTGTCCGGCCTCGGTCGCCCCCGTTGCGTCGAGGACAACACGGTCAAGTAGAAGCGTGACCTTTGTGTGAATGCGGCCTTCAGGATGTTGTGGGTTGACCTCTGGTGGAAAGTGATAAAAACCTTGTCGCGAAACAACGGTCCCCACGAACACCAGATTGGTTGCGCACCGGTCGGGCTCGCTGATGTAGCCCAACGCACTTGAGGTGAGGAGCAGCAACAGTGAACCGGCCATATTGACTCCATTTATTGAAAGTTTGTGTACCCAAAGCCATCTGCGGTTGTCAACTTGAGGGAGGCTAGGGTTCGCCCACGTCCAAACTCGTGAATCGTCTCGCCGGGGGCGGCCATCTAACATTGCCCCGCCCCCGATGGGATAGACACCTTTCCCATGGCGCCCACTGTCCACTTCCTGAAGCTGCGCGGCAACCTCTCCCTGGCGGGGGATGTGTCCCCGGAACTCTCCCCGAGTTAAGTATGGTGTCCCCGGAACTCTAAGGGGTACTTTGGACCGCTGGGCGGTCTGAACCGGGTGTTCGCAGTCTGCGAAG
>CAZRYF010000094.1:0-8007 GCA_964604165.1 uncultured Enterobacterales bacterium | reverse complement strand
ACCCCCCCGGACTTGTCTGGGGGGGTTCTGCGGTTTTGGGGCTACCTGCGACCGAGGTCAATCACTCTCAGGCGGAATGAAGTCAAAGTCGATCTCATCCCCCATTCGCTCCTCCAGAAAGACCCGCAATTCCTTTCGTATACGCGCCTCGATCTGTCGGACGCGCTCTTTGGAGATGCCGAATCGTCCCCCGATGTCTGAAAGAGAGGCCGGATCCACCGACACGAGCCGTTCGTCCCAGATCACCCGGGAGCGCTCATCTTTCAGCCCGCCATAAAAAGCGTCCAGGTGTTCTTTCACCAGCGCTCCCAGCTCATGGGAGGCCACCTCGTCGTCGACGGCCACGTCCTCCTCTCCGGACACGAACTCCGACAAGGCCGCCTTTCCCTCGGACTCGGCTCCGACGGGAGAGTCCAGGGACAACGCCGGTGCGCGAAGCTGAAGATCCATCAACACCACCTCGGACTCGGGCACCTGTAGATTCTCAGCGAGCAAGCGCGTCGAAGCCAGTTGGCCTTCCTCCAACAGCCGATCTCGCTCTTTCTTCAGCTGAAAGAACAGCTTGCGCCCATGGCGGGTGGTGCCCAGGCGCACCATCCGAAAATTGTCCATGAGAAAGCGGAGAATCATGGCACGGATCCAATATTGGGCGTAGCTGGAAAACCGAATCTTCCGGGCGGGGTCATACCGAGAGAGCGCCTCCACCAAACCCACATTTCCCTCCTGGATCAAATCCAGCACATTGCTCCATTGGCGGTGGTACTGAAAGGCCAACTTGATCACCAATCGAAGGTTGGCGGTCACCAGCCTCTGCGCCGCGTTTGGGTCCCCGGTCTCACGGTACGCCAAGGCAAGCTCACGTTCTTCCTCTGGATCCAGAACCGGGTACCGACGGACATCGGCCAGATACCGGGACAGCAGCTCCCTGCGCTCCGGCGTTGCCTCCTCCCGGATCGCAGGGAGCATGGGCGCTCCCGCCTCCCCCACATCGATCACGGTGGGCCCGTCTTCCTCCCTCTCGAAGTCATCTCCGGACATCACCAGCATTCCTCGTGGCCGTGGCCGATCTCCCATATACCCGACGCATGGTACGATGAGCCGCCCTTTTTCAAGAGCACATCAAGGAGAAAGCGTGACGGTCCCCACCCTTTCCATCGCAATTTCCCTCTCGCTGCTCGGCTGCGGAAGGGAAACCGTTGAGGCCCCTGTCGAGGAGGAGGTCGCCCCTACCGCCGTGGAAGAGGTTGAGGCCGAGCCCGAGGAAGCAGCGCCCAGTCTCGAGGTCGTGCACGGCCTGATGAATGCTGGCTCCCACGGGGAGGCCATCACCATGCTGCAAGGGCTTCTTGCCGAGGAATCCGGAAACATCGTGATCTGGAAAAAACTCCTTCGAGCAGGACTTGCCTCGGGAACGCCCGCGGAGCTGCTTGACCAACTGGATGCCGGCACAGCCATCGGGGACCAGACAGTCTCCCACTTCCGCCTGCGGGCCGAGCTGGCGCTCGCAGCCGAGCGCCCCATAGACGCGGTCGAGTCTTCCCGAAAGATCCAGGAGGCCGAACCGGAAATCGCCGCTGCCCTGCTGGCGCAGGCCATTCTCAGCCACACAGGGGGAGAGCCCCTTGTGGACACCTCCGCCCTGGACCCCAAGTCTCCCACCGACGCGTTGGTGTTGGCGGCCAATTCCACAGGTTCCAGGCGGGCGCGGTACCTGGCAAAGATGGAATATGTCCATTGGCAAGCCCGGCTGGTCCACGCGGATCTCCTGGCGAGCGTGAAACAAGAAGAGAAGGCCATCTCCACCTGGACG
Source organism: uncultured Enterobacterales bacterium (assembly GCA_964604165.1). GTDB lineage: Bacteria > Myxococcota_A > UBA796 > UBA796 > CAJQPC01 > JAYZDK01. The sequence continues at coordinate 6,197 of CAZRYF010000094.1, read as the reverse complement.
GATCTGGTGGACCGGGCAGCCAGCGGCTCCCGTGCCAGCTACCAGTCCAGCCTGGCCCTTGCAGAGCGCCTGGAGGATCAAGCGGTCGTGGCAGGCCACTATGCAGCCGCCGCTGAAGCAGCGGCTACCTTTCCAGACGGCGCTGCGGTCGTGTCCCATGCGGAGGCCTCAGTGGCCGCGTGGCTAAGGGCGCTTGAGCCCGAGTCCGCCCTGGAACTGGCTCGGACAGTTCACCAGGGGCGAACCGAGGCCCAAGACACAGCACAGATCCCGAGGAGCGGCATTGTCCTGGCCCGATCGGCCTTTGCTGCTGGGCACATGAAGGAGTCCATGGAGCACGCCAAGGCTTCGAGCCTTGCCGCAGCAGAAGCAGGCGACACCGACCTTGCCTTTGAAGCTGCCTGGCTCCAGGGCATGGCCGCCTGGCGGCTTCGCTCGGCTGACGGTCTCAGCGATGCTGCAGCCCGATGTGGGGAGCGAGGCGCCTTGTTGGAGGCCATGGCCACCGCACTCACCGGGGACACAGAGCAGCCTGCCGCCATTCTGGCCGCATCCAAACTGACAGGCACAGACGGCGTTGAAGTGCAGCTCGCAGCCGCAAGGGTGACCTGGATGCAAGGAGGCGACGCGGCAGCCCTGGCTGGCAAAGCCGCCAAGCTCGCAGACAAGGCCGGGCACACACCTTCGCGCCTGGAAACCCGGCTCGTACAGGAGCGCTATGCGCAACAGGCGGGGTCCTCCTCGGCTGCTTCCGTGCGCCGGGAATTGGAGTCAATGGCTGCCGCGCTTGGGGAGAGCGGTTCGAACCTCCAGGCTGAAGTGGCAGCCCGGCGCATCCTCGCCGGAGAGTCCGCGCGGTTTCCGGAAGAAGAGGCATTGCTGGCCTGGCGTGTCCTCGTGGGAGCAGCCGAGGCCCCAATCGCAAAGAAGGAGAGCGCCGAGGGAGACGAGCCTGCCCCCCCGTCGACCCCCCATCCAATTCTCCTGTGGTCCAAAGCTCGACAGGAAGCCGCAGCAGGTGAAATGGACGACGCCATTGCCTCCTATGTGGCTGCCATCGACGCCTCCACCGCCAATCGCGTCGGTCCCTGGGCCTCCCTCTCAGTCCTGACGGGACACGACGGCCCTGGTCTGGACCAGGACCTTGAAGTACTCGCCAAGAGCAGCCACCCCAACGCCGGGCTCGCCGGCCTGGCCATTCACGACTGGTGGCACCAACGCCGGGCCCTTGAAGCCGGCTTCTCCATGGGAGACGCCCCCTCCAACGCCCTGGATTCTGACGGCCGTATCGCCCTGGCGGATGCACACCAACAACTGCGAGCCGCCACAAGCACCTGGCTCCTGGGAGGAGAAGCGCCCTCCGCAGACCTGGCAGCCGCTCTCGACACCGCCCACAAGACCTCTGAGGAGACGCCGGCGTTCGCGCGGGCACTTCCCCTCGGTACCATGGACTACGGCACTCTGCGTTCCAGGCTGGGGGGACACGCCATTTTGTCCTACCGCTTGGGCCATGCCGCCGGCGACGCCATTGTGGTCACGAAGGACGGCACCCGGGTGGTCCAGCTGTCCAACCCCGGCCAAATCTCAGCGGCTGCAGTGGAGTTCCGCCGCCAGCTCCTGAAGGGGGAGGCTCTGGGAGGGAGCGCCGTGTCCCCCACTTCCGGCGATCTTCTTCGAAAGGAGTTGGTCTCGATCTTCCACAAGGACCTGTCCCGGATCGGTCGCTACCTGGTCCTTCCCGATGGCCCGCTGTGGGGATTCTCCTTCAACGCCCTCCCTGAGCAGCAGGATGGCAGGCGATTCCTGGCGGACATCCGCTCCTTGAGCTCCCATCTCTCGGGAACAGACGCGTTCCGGGAGCTTGCATCCAAGCCCGTCTCCTTCTCCCCTGACTTCCTCGGCTTGGCACCTGGCACGGAAGCTGCCACCATTCGTGCCGATGGACTGAAGGTTCTGGGGGAGATGGTGAATGCCTCCCGGCAGTTCGGGGATGGTCTGCGGGTGACGGAGAGCGGGGAAAGCGCCACCCGGGAGATCTTCCTGGAAAAGGCAGCAAGGGCCCGGTACATCCACATCTCCGACTATGGCGTGGGCAACGCGGGCAGCCTGCTGCTGGCCGATGCTTCCGTGTCATTGGCAGAGATTCGAGCGTTGAATCTGGCGGCCCAGGTCGTGGTGCTCTCCGCCAACGGAGACCCTCAGGTCATGTTGCGCCAGGCACAAGCGTTCCACTCGGCCGGTGCATCCAACCTGGTAATGGCCTCCTGGCTTGTGGAGGCCCCCGTGCGAGGCAAGTACCTGTACAACTTCTACGAGGCTCGCAACCGGGAACGCTCCCCCGGCCGCTCCTTGGCCGAGGCGCGACAGGCCATGCAATCCGGCAACAACTCGGAGGAACACTTTGACCCCTCCTGGTGGGGACAATTCAACCTGTATGGCCGCCCATGAGGGACCGGGACTGAGAATCGCCCTTCTCTGGATGGCCATCGGGGCGCTTTCAGGGCCAGCCCTGGCCCTTCCGCCTCCTCTCCTGGGCCCCCAGGGTCCTTTTTGGGTCGGACCTATCCACCCGGCCACCCACCCGGCGGTACGACAGGGCCGGGAGCAGGTGATCGTCCATCCCGACGATGGACGTCTTCACGTGGAAGCTGTGGATGGTTCCACCGCAGGCGACCACCAGGCTCTTGAGGTGCGCCGGGTGTACCACGACTCTGCCTGGCGGTTTGGATTCGACCTCTCCCTCTTGGTTTCGCCACAAGGGGTCGCCCTCCAGACCCTCGATGAGACCCTGTGGGCCACCCCCATCCCCGAGACCCTCACAGGCTGGCCCGTGGGCAGCCGCCTCGAGGGGAAGAGCATTACCGCGGAACACACGGACTCCGGCTGGCTTGTGACCCGGGGAGACGAGGAGCTTCTCTTCGATGGGGCAGGTCACCTGCTGACTCACAGCGGGCCAAACGGCACGACGACCCACACCTGGGAAGACGACCGGCTCCAGGAGATTCGTGCAGGCGACGGTCGCAGCCTGACCCTTCACCGAAATGCCCAGGGGCAGATCGTGGAGATTCGCCTTCCCGATGGAAGGAGGGTCTCCTACGAATACCGGGGAGACCTGCTGGTGGCAGTTCAGTCCAGGGACCAGCCCCGCTCCCGCTATGTTTATGACAGCGACAAGCGCCTGAAGATCATTCTCTGGCCCGACGCATCCCAGGTTGGTTTTCAACGGGACAGCGCTGGCCGGGTGTCCGGCGTGCACGGTCCCGGACCGGAGACCCTCTCCCTCTCCTGGTCCGAAAACCTCCTCACCCTTCAACAGGGGACGGGCGCCGTGACCCGTATCCGCAAAAGAACCGACGGATGGCGAGTCCAAGACCCCTTGGGACACGTGGTCACGGTTCGGGAGGGAACGATGGGCGTGTTGGGATGGACGGATCCCCAGGGACTGGAGACACGAATTCAACGCACCTCCCAGGGGCACCCTGCGCTCTTGGCCTCTCCGGGGAGCGCTCGGTGGGCATTTGGCTGGAAAGACAGCGGGCTGGTGTCGGTGACGGATCCCGTGGGGGGGAGATGGCGCCTGGACCGAAACACCCGGGGCCAGGTGGTGGGCATCACAGACCCCGACAGCCGCAAGGCGAGGATCCAGAGAAACCAGCAGGGGACCATTCGGACCCTGGAGAATGGCAGCGCCCCCCTCCGGCTCGACCGAGACCCCCAGGGACGCATCACCTCCATTCAGGACTCCACAGGCGCCACCACACGACTGCACCGCAACGACGCCGGCCAACTCCTCCAGGTGAAAGACCCCGCAGGAAACGCCCTCACCTTGACCGGGTACACCGCCGGGCGCCCTACCACGCTCCTGGAGCGGGACGGGGGAACGTGGACCGTGGAGCGGGACTCCATGGGCCGGGTCGAGCGCCTGGACACACCCACGGGCGGAAACCTGTCGATTCAACGAAACCGAACTGGCCGCCCGGTGGTGATTCAGAACCGAAGCGGCGCCTCCATTCGATATGCATGGAATTCGGCAGGACATCTCACGAGAATCACCGACTCCATGGGGGGCACCTGGAACCTGCGCTACGACGCAGCGGGGCGCCTTATGGGAATCCAACGACCGGATGGATCACAGATCATGGCCAACCGGAACGCCAACTCGGAGATCACCGGCGTTCGCCTGAACGAGACCCCCACGGATATTCAGCGAGACGCCCGGGGAAACGCCGTTCAGGTTGGCCCGGTGCAGTGGAAATGGGATGCAGCCTCCCGCTGGCTGGGGGCAACCACCCCCACAGTGGCTCTCACCCTTGTACGCTCCGGCTCGGGCGCCGTGCGCTCCATTCAGTTGGGTGAAGAACCGCCCCTGCCGGTAGCCCGGGATGCCGGCGGAAATGTCATTGGGCTCGGCGCTCCTTCTCATCGGACCACTCTGGCCCGGGACGGCGCGGGCCGCGTGGTGGGCATTCAACAGCCCGGACACACGCCCATTCGAATTCAGCGAGACGAACGCGGCCTTCCCGCACAGGTGGACGCGGGCCCCCTGAAAACCCGGATCTCCCGAGATGCTGCCGGCCGCCCCCTGAAGTGGACCGCCGCCGACGGAACCGTGGTTTCCGTCAACCGGGACCTGACCGGCCATGTGTCCCACCTGCGTCTTCCAGACGGCTCCCTCTCCCGCTTTGTCCGCGCCGACCGGACCCTGCGGCTCCAGCTGGCCGACCCCCAGGGAGAGCTGATCCTGGAACGAGCGGTGGAGTGGAACCTCGCCGGACAAGTCATTCGCCGCACCGAGGCGGGCGTGAGAGACAGCCTGTCGGTTCTTCACCGGGACCCTGTGGGCCAGTTGACCCGGGTGGACATGGGGGAGCTGACCTGGTCCTTTTCACCCCATGCGATCGAGGGGGCGGGCTCAAAGGTGTCCCTGAACGGCTCGGGTCGCCCCGTATCCGCCATTCCTCCCGTCGGCCCTACAGCCTGGGGTGTGGGCTCGGATCGCCTGGACTATTTGCTGGATTCGGACGGACGAATGGAGGGCCTCGTGGGGGAGCACGAGCTTCTCCAACTCTCCCACGATGGCCTGGGCCGCCTCGTCTCCGTTCGCCTGGGGGGGCGACCCGGTTGGGACGTGGAGTGGGATCACCTGGGTTGGCCCAGCCGAATCGCGGACCCCAGCGGCATGTCCACACTGCTGGTTCACGATGGCCAGCGCATCCTTGGGTTGGAGGAGGACCAGCGCTTCTCAGCCTTCTTGGGGGATTCCACCACGGGCACCACCGTGCTGGGGGCAACGCCCTGGACCCTCTTGTACGACGAGACAGGCCGCCTTCGTGTGGAGAAATCCGGCGAGTCGCCCCCCCAGGGGCTGGCTTGGTCCCCCCGGGGATTCCCGGACCGCCCCCCCCTGACACGACAGACCGCCCTGGGAGCCTGGGAGCTGTTTGCGGGAGGCCCCCTGCTGGACGGCAGCGGTGCCCGGGATCCCGTCTCGGGACTTCATACATCCGGGGAGTGGGCCCCCCCGTGGTGGACCGGGTCCCAGCCTGACTTCTCACTTCCCCAGCAGGACGGGGCCGCCCATCCGAGCTGGTCTCCCGAGCATTTTTCTCCCACAGGCGCGTGGTCCCGCCCCGTGGAGATCCTCTTTACGCTGGACGCCACCGAGCCCCTCCTGGGAGAAGCGCTGGTGGAGGCGCACACCGCCCCCCCGCCCGTGGGTTGGTTGCCAGCGCAAGCAGGCACGCCGCGCCCCCCCTGGAGCATGCCCGCAATGCCCATGCCGGCAGGCTCCGGGCTCTCGGCCCTCGCCACCCGCTGCGCACTGGCTCCGGTGGAGGCCGTGACCCCCGAGACCTTCCTGGAGGCCGTGCTTGGGGAGGAGTTTGAAGCGCTGCCTTCCGTGGAGACTCTGACCGGCCAGGACTGGCGTTGGTGGCTCATGGGCATGAGCACCCTGGTCGATCTGCCCTGACGAGCGCCCACCATCGCCCTTGCACTCCACCCTCTCCCTGGGTATGTAGCCGCCCCTTTTGTGGTGGGTGTAGCTCAGTTGGTTAGAGCATCGGATTGTGATTCCGAGGGTCGTGGGTTCGATTCCCATCACCCACCCCAGACGGGCCTATAGCTCAATTGGCAGAGCATCGGACTCTTAATCCGCAGGTTCCAGGTTCGATTCCTGGTGGGCCCACCCCCTTCCA
>CAZRYF010000093.1:0-9186 GCA_964604165.1 uncultured Enterobacterales bacterium | reverse complement strand
GCCCATGATCTCACCGTCGTCGGTCCAGGCGGTCACCTGGAGCGCGTCGGGGAGGCTCTCTCGCTCTACCGCCAAGCTGTGGTAGCGGGTGGCAGCAAAGGGGGCAGGGAGTCCGCGAAACACACCCTCCCCCTGATGGTGGATGTTCGAGGTCTTGCCGTGCATCAGCATCTTTGCGGAGACGACACGGCCCCCAAACACCTCCCCGATGCACTGGTGGCCCAGGCAGACACCGAGGATGGGGAGCCGGCCAGCATAGTGACGGACCACATCCGGGGAAATCCCAGCCCGGGAAGGGTCGCAGGGGCCGGGGGAGATCAGCAGGGCGTCCGGGGCCTTGTCTGCGATAGCCTCCACGGTGATGGCATCGTTTCGGTAGACCTCTACCTCGGCGCCGAGCACCTGCAGGTACTGCACGAGGTTCCATGTAAACGAGTCAAAGTTGTCGACAACCAGGACCTTCACAGGCCTCTCCCCGCAATCTCAAGGGCCCTGCGCACCGCGCCGGCCTTGTCCAGGGTCTCCTGGTATTCCGCAGCGGGCACCGAGTCCGCCACGATGCCGGCCCCCACCTGCATCTCCCAGGCTTCCTCCTGCCTCCAGGCCGTGCGGATGGCGATGGCCAGGTCCACGTCTCCGTTGAATCCAAACCAACCGACCGCCCCTCCATAGACCCCCCGGGCGCAAGGTTCCAGTTCGTCCAGGATCTCCATGGCCCGCACCTTCGGTGCGCCGGAGAGGGTGCCTGCGGGAAAAGTGGCCCGCACCGCATCAAAGGCGTTCTTCCCGGGGGCGAGCTTGGCTCGGACATTTGTGACCAGGTGCATCACATGGGAGAAGCGCTCCACGTGCATCAGGTTCTGGACTTCGACTGACCCGGGCGTTCCGATTCGACCCAGGTCGTTCCGGGCGAGGTCCACCAGCATGATGTGCTCGGCTTGCTCTTTCGGGTCCGCTCGGAGCTCGGCCTCCAGCGCCCGGTCCTCCGGGTCGTCGATCCCTCGCCGCCTTGTACCGGCAATGGGGCAGACCTCCGCGATGCCGTCTTGGACCCGCACCATGACCTCCGGGGAGGCGCCGATCAGGGTCTGTTCCGGGGTCTGGATCAGAAACATATAGGGGGAGGGGTTCACGGACCGAAGGGCTCGGTAGAGGTCCACGGGTCGGCCCTTGAACCCCAGTTCAAAGCGCTGGGACAGCACCGCCTGGATGCAGTCCCCAGCGCGAATGTAGGTTTGGATCTTCTCCACGGCCTGTTCGAACTCCCCCCGGGGAAAGGTGGGCGTCACGGACGGCTCTGAGGCCTTCACCGGGTCCGCTTGGGGGATCTCCTCCCTGAGGGTCCGCTCCAGGCCGTCCAGGGCATTCTGTGCGTCGTCCCAGGCGTCCTGTGCCTCTTTGATCTCTTCGCAGAAGACGAGTCGCACGGCGAGAATGCGGTGTTTGAGGTTGTCAAAGATCAAGAGGGAACGCGGCACCATGAAGTGCAGAGTCCAGCCCGGATCGTCTCGAGGCCCCAGGGGTTCCCACCACCGCACCGCCTCCCACGACAGCCACCCCACGGCGCCCCCAGCGAAGCGGGGCAGATCTGTCCCCCCCAGCCACTCCAGGCGCTGCAGTTCCTCCTCGAGCAGCCCCAGGGGATCCGCCCGCTTCTCTTGCAGGGCCCCGGCACCCTGGACCTCGCACGAGGTGTTTCGGGCGCGAAGGATTTGGTGGGGATCCAGCCCCAGGAACGAGTACCTTGCCCAGCGCTCTCCCCCCTCGACAGACTCCAGGAGAAAGTGGTACGGCGAGGACTCGCAGACCTTGAGAAAGGCGGAGACAGGGGTGAGTGTGTCCGCAACCAGCTCCCTGGTGATGGGCACCACCGCGGGCCTGCCCGCCCGGGAGGCGAGCATCTCGAAGATCGAGTCGCGGTTCAATTCGGACATGGCTGGCCCCTAAGTAGGGACCTGTCCCGGGGCAAGACCCAGGGTTGCCATTAGATCGGATGCGCTCATCCAGTCGCGCCCTCGCAACAGTAGAGAAGCCCCCGATGCACGGGTCATGCCGCCGTCCGTGTCGTCCCGATCTCCGATGTGCAGGATGTCCGCAGGGGACACGTCCATGGCTGCAGCGGCCGCCACCAGTCCATCCGGCAGGGGCTTCAGCGCCCCCAGGGCCGAACAGTCAATGAGGGTGGCCCAGCCCTGGTACAGCCCCATGGCTCGCAGCTTGGATTCCCCAGGGTGATCTGAAACCACCGCACGGGGAATGCCCTTGACATCCAGTGCATCCAGGACCTTCCAGATACCGGGGAGGGGGGTGCCCTCGTGGAAGGAGTCCACCCATGCTGAACCGAGGGTCCGCTGCACGGCGGCCTTTACGCGATCCAGGGAGATTCCCAGCTCGGCCGAAATCCTACGGTGCACCTCGCCGTGAAGGTCCGGGACTCGTTGTCCCCGAAGTGCTTCCACCTGGCGCCTCCAGGACTGAACGACCCGGGGATGTCGCAGCAGGCCAGGCAACGCCCGGAGCCGCTGGGAACCCAGATCATAGAGGGTGCCATCCACATCAAAGGTCACTGCAACCATGGGCCACCTTGCCACCGGCGAGGCATTTACGTCGACCCGTGGGTTGCCGGTCGGGCCTGGAGCGTGTACCTCTGGGGAACTCTCTTGGAGGAGCCATGCGCCGAATCCTGCCCCTACTTGCCCTGGGCGCCCTTGCTGCCGCGGGCTGTGAGCCGTCCTACACCTACCAGGGCTACACCATGCACAGCCAATTCCCCACGGATGGGGAGCGCTATTGGGAGTACGCCAACGAGGACACCAGCATTGCGGATGAAATGCGGGTGGAGATGGTCACGCCTCCTCGCACGGAAGATACCCTCGAGATCTTCACCTTTGAGCACTACAACGATAGCACCGGGGACTTGCAGTACTCGGTGGACTGGAGCTCCGATTCGGTCAAGGGCATTCAGATTCACGGATATTCCATTGCGGGCGTCGGGGAGCCTGATCCCGATACCGGGGGGGCGGACACCGGCGGTTCCGAGTCTCCACCCAGTGAGACCGTGGTGGATTTTGACCCCCCGATTCTCTTTGCCGAGTCCAGCATGGCCCCCGGGGACACGGTGGAGACGGAAACCGGTGGGTTTTCCTTTGTGTCCACGTTGGAGTACTCCGAGGCCTGCCCGAATTTCTGGTCCTCCGAGTGGACGGATTGCCTGAGAATGAAGCTGGATGATGGCGATGGGGACGACTCGGTCGGCGCCAAGGTGGCGGGCACTTATTGGCTTGTGAAGCGCTACGGAATCGCCTGGTTCCAGCAGACGGGGGACGATCAGAAGTGGGTGCTTCGGAAGGCGTCATGGCAGCCGGACTCCGAGCGATAGTCCCGGGGCTTCTGCTCGGCTGCGCAGCCAATCCCCAGCGGGCCGCAGACCTTCAGCTCGAGCTGGGTTCCCAGCCTGTGGGGGCCGCCAAGGTGCGCATCTGCGTGGACGGAGTGGGGGAGCGGGCAAGCGGTGCGCGAGAAACTGGACGGTATGCCCTGCCCGGCTTGCCGGTCGATGCGCCGGTGGATGTCCAGGTGGATGTGCTGGATGAAGGCGAGGCACTGCTGGTCCAGGGCAGCGCGAGTGAATTAGACGGATGGGCGCAGGGTGCGCTTGTGGACTGTACGATCGAAACGTGCACCCCCTGCGCCGCAGAGGGTGGGTTTTCGACAGGAGAAGAAGATTGGTTGCTCGTGGTGCGATTCTCGCAGGATTGATTTGTGTGGCTTGTGGGGCCGAGGTGGAGACGGACCTCTTTGAGGTGGTGTCCTCCACACCGGAAGATGGGGACATGGAGGTGGTGGAGGCCCGTTCTCCCGAGATTCGCCTGAACGAGCGGGCGGACCCCAACGCCTGTGGGTTGGACGATCTGCTCTTGATTCCCACCAACGAGCAAGGGGCCGTGGCCTTTGAGCTGGAGTACCGGCTCACCTTCATCGACTCGGGCCGAAAGGTCCAGTTCAACGTCGAGGACAACCTCTCTCCCGGGTACTTCTACTCCATCGTGGTCCAGTCGGATTCGGAAGGGTGCACGGACACTGAGGGCCGGGCACTGCAGCCCTTTGGCGCGGAGTTTTTTGTTCCGTGATGCCCCTCCTCCCTGGATTGGTCGTAATTCTGTCTGCAGGCTGTCAGCAGCCAGAGCAGGCAAAACCGGCCGACCTCACGGAGTTGGGCGGGGAGACGGGCACCGACGAGGACACGGGCATGGAGGCTCGCTCCCTGCATCTTTCTCCGGAAGATTTCACGGTTGACGTGGGGGCGCGGTGGCCGCTGAGGGCTGTGCTGGAGGAGGCGAATGGGTCCAGATCGGATGTGACGGCGGATTGGACATCCTCCGACTCCGAGGTCGTGGGAGTGACAGGGGGAGAGTGCCAGGCCCATGGTGTGGGGGAGGCGGAGATTGTTGCGCGGTATGACGGATTGGAGGCCCGGGCCCATGTGGGGGTTCAGCAGAGCGGGGAGCTGCGGGTACGGGTGATCGATGCGGCCACCGGTGCGCCCATTCCCAACGCTCGCCTGCTGGATCCAGATGAGCAGCAGGTGGTGGACTCCGATGGGCGAGGGGCGCTCATGGTCGGGGAGGATCCGGCGTGGGTCACCGCTTACGGCCCCATGGGCTCCAATTACATCCAAGCGACTCTGACCCACGTGGTGTCCAGGGACATCGTGGTGCCCTTGCGGGAGAAGTCTGCGGAAGAAGGGCCCACCGCGTGGGTGCGGGGAACGGTCGACTTTGACGAGGCGTTGGCGGCCTCCACCGGGGACAAGGGCCCTGGAGAGCTGCGGGCCGGCATTGCGGTTCCAAGTCTCCAGGAAGGACCGTTGCTGCTCAATCCGGACTCTCTCTTCGGGGCTCTTCGAGATGTTTCCGCTGGGGGCTTGGAAATCGTGGTGCCGGAGAATGTATACGACGATCAATGGGCGCCAGACTGGTCCACAGCGGTGCACGAAGGGCCTGTGGGGGTCTGGACCCTGGTGGGCATTCTGCCTCTTTCCGCGCTGGTGTCTGCCCTGGACCAGGAGCAGGACGCGTTCTCGTTTCTGTTGCCGTACCTGGACGGGTTTGTGCACGGTTGGCGCGGTGGGCTGACGGCGCAGGAGGGAAGCCCGGTGGAGATCGAGCTCGCACCAGAGGCCTTCATGAGTGAGCGAATCAAGGTCACCATCCCCCCTCATCCGGTGGGTTTTGCGCAAGACGATCTGGTGCAGTTGGTGGCGTTGGCCGGCACGGGACCGGAGGGGCCGGCGGTCATGGGTCTCGGACAGGGAGTGCAAGAGGTGGTCATGGGGCGCGTACCGCTGGAGACCTATGGATTTGAAGGCCAGGGAGGTGTCGTGGGTTTCCTGGAGCTGGGGGGGCCTGGCTCCGGAGGTGCTCGGATTCTGACCCATGGCGCGGTGGAGGGCGACACGGTGGCGTTGGCTCCCTGGCAGCGACCGCCAGCCCTGCAGTCCTTTGTGGGAGAGAGTCGCGCCTATGCCCTGGAAACAGATGAAGGTGTCACGCTGGTGCGTGTTCATATTCGCTCGCGGGACGGCCGATCCCGGGATCTATACCTGCCTTCTGGCACCAGAGAAGGGGTCTTGGACAACCAGGGCCAGCCCATGGGGTACGGAATCACCACGTGGAAGCTCCTGAGCGTGGGGACCTCCAAGGGGACCTACCAATCCATCCTTGCGAATGGAGGGCTCGCCGATGAGTCCATGGAGTCGATGGTGCGCACCGTGGGGATGGTGTCCAGGGAGTTTCGGGATTAGCTTGTCGAATGGATGGGCTGATCAGCAAGGCTCGGGAGGGATTTGAAGCGCTCGACGTTCCCGGCGCTCTCGTGGAATCCGCCCTGGGGCACCTGGAGACGTGGGTTACGATGCCAGCCCTCTCGGAGTATCTCCCCCAGGTGGAGGCTTTGGTTGCTGCAGGGGACTTTGACAAGCTTCTGGATGCGTTCTACCGGGTGATTCCCTTTGGAACCGGTGGCCGCAGAGGCGCGGTGGGCATTGGTCCGAACCGCATCAATCCCTGGACCTTGGGCACTTCGGTGCAAGGCCATGCCCAGTACCTGAAGCAGACCTGTGGAGAAGGGGCCGGGGTGGTCATCGCGTACGATGTGCGCTGCTTCAAGGATGCCCGAGGTGTCTATCGGCCCGGGATACCAAACCCGGTCCTGGACTTGTCTTCCCGGGACTTCGCGGAGCAGGCTGCGGGGGTCTACGCAGCCAACGGTGTGCGGGTCCACATCCTTCCCCGAAATTCTGGCACATGGCTCTCGACCCCGGAGCTGTCGTTCGCCATTCGTTTCTATGGGGCCCAAGGGGGGCTGAACGTTTCGGCTTCCCACAACCCCCCGGATGACAACGGGGCCAAGATCTACGATCAGACCGGTGGTCAGGCCATTCCCCCCCACGACGAGGCGCTGGCCCAGGAGGTGGGGCGGGTGGAAGCGCTGCGCAGTCTGTCTTGGGAGCGGGCGCTGGAGGATGGGTGGATTCTCCCCATCGAAAAGGACCTCCACATCGCCTACCTGGAGCACAATCTGGCCCTCTCACGCTGGCCGGAGTCCAGGGGCGTTTCGATCGTGTTCACCCCCCTGCACGGAACGGGTTGCACCACGGTGGTGGACCTCTTGGGAGTCGCAGGCTTCCAGGTGCGCGTGGAACCGGCGCAAGGCATGGCGGACGGGTCCTTTCCAGCGGTGCCCTTTGCAAACCCGAACCCGGAGGTACACCAGTCCATGGATCGGGCGATTGTCCTGGCGGACGAGTGCGGCGCGGACCTGGTGATGGCTTGTGATCCCGATGCGGATCGCCTGGGGATGTGCGTGCGGCACGAGGCGTCCTGGCGTGCCTTGACGGGCAACGAGATTGGAGCCCTCCTGGTGGACACGGTGTTGATGGACCGGGAGCGCACAGGAGTTGTGGTCAAGACCGAGGTGACCTCATCGCTTGTCTCCCGAATAGCTGCCGCTCACGGTGCTCTTCTGGTGGACGATCTTCTTGTGGGATTCAAGTACATTGGGGCGGGGTTGGCTGCCCTGGAGCGCGGCGGCGAGTTTGCCGGAGTGAAGGCGTCGGTTCAGGACTTTGCGGTGGGTGTGGAGGAATCCCATGGGTTTCTGGTCACGTCGGGCATTCGAGACAAGGATGCCGCGGGGGCAGCGCTGTTGTTGGCAGAGCGTGCATCTCTGGAGCAAGCTCGGGGTCGGAGTCTGGTCGATGCCCTGGAGAGCCTCTGGGCTGCCCATGGGTTTGTCTCCAACCAGCTGATTTCGACGGTGATGCGGGGGGCTGCTGGGCGGGCGAAGATCGAGGCGATCCAACGGAGTTTGCGGGCGCAGCCTCCGTCCACCATCGGCGGACAGGTGGTGTTGGAGTGCCGCGATCACCTGAATCCGGGGGGACGATTTGGGCCGATTCTCTCCGAGACGGATGCCTCTTCTCGGGATGTGCTGGTGTTTCTTCTGGAAGGGGGTGGGCGGCTGATTTTGCGACCGTCTGGGACGGAACCCAAGACCAAGGTCTACGCGGAGCTTGGGAGCCAGCCCGGGAGTGGTGACGCTCCTGCGAGTCTCGATGCCCGGTGCAAGGCGTTGGCCGAGGCTCTTGTCATGGAGATGCTGGGGCGGGTGGGCATTCGGTTGCCCGCCTGGGCGCTGGCGGTATCGGACCTGGTGCCCGTAGAACAAAAGCAGCACTTTGCAGAGGAGCTGATGCCACAGCTGGTGAAACGACTACAGCAGGGGGCGCCAGTGGACGATTGGTTGGACCAGGCATTGGCGCCGCTTGGAAGGGACCCCCGGGGCCTAATTGCGCCCGGAGTGGCTGCCTGGATCCAGGCGCACAAGCCAGTGCCCGCCCTGGTCCATGCCCTGAACGAAGCTCTGAAGGAACCTGCTAGGGGATAGCGGGACGCGGTCCCTGCTCCCGGGGAACAAGAATGACGAGTCCAGCCACGGGCCAGTTCGTGTAAGAGCTCAAGTGCTCGATGTACCAGGCCAGGGAGTCGTCTCGCACGGTGCTCTCTCCCATTTTGGTGGCATGGCGCATGGTCGTGGCCTCCCCTGGAATGGTGATTCCCACGTGGGTCACTGCGATGGGGATGTGCTCCAGGGGCTTTCGCAAGGTGAAGATCACCGAGCCGGGGGGGATGCGATCGACCGCAGCGGCGGCCGCATCCAGCGGTAGATACCAGAAGCTCTGTGCGCCCACAGGCAGACGCGCATCCTCCAGGGGAAACAAATCTCTTCGGCTCCACGTTCGCCAGGTCTCATCCCGGACCGTTCGACTGATCTGCTGTGCGCCTGGAAGGCTGGGGGTCAGATCTTCCATCCAGCCTTCCTCGATGGTGCCTGGGATCCACTCTGCAAGCATGAAATGCCGGCGGTTCTCAAAGGTGGTAGGCCCTCCTCCTCTGTACCTCAAGCCCATTCTCACTGTTTGCACGTTGACGGGATCCGTCGCCAGCGAGAGGGCAAGCACCTCTTCGACAAAGGTCAAGCAGTCGAAGGTGTCGTAGCGCACCACTGGATCGGGATCGGGCCCGCCTGCCTCTCCGAGCGGCCCTTCGGTGTAGGGAAGGCCCAGCCAGGGAGTGCTGTGGGCCTCAACCCGTGTGCCCAGCGGGGCACCCCTAAGTTCTCGCACGCGCCGTGCTGTGTCTTCCGGAAGGAAGAGTGGGTTCTGTGCCGAGGATGGGTCCGCGAGGGCCAGAGCGACGCCCCACCAGGCAAGGATCAAAGTCCGATCCGTTGCTGGTAGCCGGAGATGCTGAGGAGAACGTCGTCCAGGATGGCGTCCGGCAGATCGTCCAAGGCGGCGGTGAGAAGCCTCTCCAGCAGGTCCGTGAGACCGTCATTCACCAGCCGGCGGTGTTCTGTGGTGGGGCGACGGCGAAGGTTTCGTAGCAGGCTACCAGGGTCCACCGCTCCATCCTTGGCCACCTGGGTCTGAAGGTAGAGGGGCGAGAGGTTGGAGCTCGTGCCGTCCACCAGAAGTTGAATTCGGGCGGAACCGCAGCCCGTTCCAAGACGGTGGTCAAAGGCCTCGGCCAGGGCCCTCAGTACCTCGTTGGCCACGTCGATTTTGCGCCTGGCTTCTGCAAAACTCAGAGGGGGGTCGGACAATCGGAGCCGGGATCCCGGGGG
>CAZRYF010000092.1:799-10615 GCA_964604165.1 uncultured Enterobacterales bacterium | reverse complement strand
GCCGCGTGGCGGCCGCCCCCTTGAAGACCTCGACCCCCACCAGGCGGGTGCTCATGGGGAAGTAGTACGCGGCCGGCGCCGCATAGGGCGCCGGCGCCAGCAGCACCCCGTCCTCCATCAGCGTCACCTTGGCGCTGCGATCGCTGTTGGCCCCGCGCATACCAATGTTAGGACGCAAGCCGAAGCCATCCTCCCCCCGGGTGCTGATGCCGGGAACCTGCTGCAGCACCCGCTCGATGTCGTCGTAGTCGTGCAGCACCAGGTCTTCCTCTTCCACCACGTGGGCAGAGCCAGCCACCTGGAGCGCATCGTTCCGGTACACGATAATCGACTCGCCAAACCGAGATAGGGGCGCTCCCTCCTCCTCGACCTCGTGGGTCTCGGCTTTTTCCGTCTCCTGGGCCCCCTCGGCCGCCCCATTCCCCTCCGCACGAGCGACCGGCGCGGCCAGTGCACACACCAGCGCCACCGGCAGCAGTGCCCGAAACGGCCCAAACCACGCGGACAACAGGTTGTGCCCATGGTTCAGATCCCGGTCCGGCAACCCGTAGCGCTCGGGTCGCTCGGTGGACCCCCGCCACGTGCCCGCCATGCGATCCCAGATCGCGAGCCAGGTGCCGATGTTGCTGTGGCACTCCTTTGGTGCGAACCCGTGGTGAATCTGGTGCTGGGCCGGAGAGATGAACCACCGCTCCAACCACACCGGAAAGCCAATCCACACGTGGGTGTGGCGCAGGTTGCCAAGCACGGTGTTGAACCCCAGCCCAAGGGCCGGCACCCCCAACAAGGTCCAGTGGGAGAGTTCCCCGCGAAAGAGCCAGTAGAAGAAGCCCGCCACCGCCCCGGTGACCAGGGCCCCCCGGAGATCATAGAGCCAGGACTCCACCGGGTGAATCCGGTGAAAGGTCAGCGGCGTGAGCACCTCGGCCGAGTGGTGGACCTGGTGAAAGGCCCACAGAAAGGGCACCCTATGCCCCAGATAGTGCAGCACAAAACGGCTGGCATCCCACGACAGAAAGAGGGTCAGTGTGTAGAGGATCGTCACCCAGCCGGCCGACAAACCAACCTCGGGAGGCGCCCCCAAAGAGCCGTCCAGCCACCGCACTCCATGGGTGGCCAGGGCCCACCCGGTGACCAGACTGGGCGTACCCACCAACAGGCGCAACAGCTGGCGCCCGAAGTACAGCTGCACATCCAACCCGGTGGACGGGTGACGAAGCCCCCGAAGGATCGCTCCGCGGGTCCAACCAGCCGGCCGAACAAGGATCCAGTACCCCAGGGCGATGGCGCCACAGACCCCCAGTCCCCCCCACCAGGTCCGACTCAACGGGCTGGTGAAGGGCTCCACCAGGACAAGCATGAAATCCATGGGATCCACGATCAGTCGTTGTCACCCGCCGCTTCCGACGGCACCTGCAGGCTCAAGACCGTGACCATGTCTCCCTTCAGAACGTCGGTCACGCGGGCGACGGCCTCGTACAAGGCCAGAAGCGTCTCTGAGCTCCCGGACAGGACCTCCTCAGCGGAGATCTCCTGGGCCTGTGCCAGGGCGGCCTCGGCCACCTGGAGTCCGTCCAGGGTCTCCGTCGCCAGGTCCCCGTGCCCCCGGGACTCCAGGAGATCCGCCATTCCAACGCCCTCCCCGCCGGTGAACAGGAGCTCATAGCCCGCCAGGTTCCCGCCGATGGACGACAAGGTCGTATCACTCAGAACCCCCTCCACCTCCTCGGCGCAGGTGTCGCCCCCGCAGTCCGCCAGCCCGGCCAGGTAGGCCAGCTTGGCGTCCTTGGTGGAGGTCTCCAGGTAGAACAAGGCATCAAAGACCGCGTTCAGCCCCTCTTGCGGGCTCTCGTAGGGGGGCTCCGCCCCCGCCAGCAGACCCGAGAAGTCCTCCTCCTCCGGGTTCCAGCGGGTCTGCAGCCGATCCACCTGGTCCGCGACGCCAATGACCAACGCCTGGGCAAAGGCTGCGCGGCTCTGGGCAATCCCCTCCTCCCCCAGGGCATCCCAGCTTCCGTCTGCCACCGGGTTTACCGGGCTGGGGCAGGCACAGTCACTCGCCGCGAACAGCACGTGCTCCAGGGCATCCATCCCGTAGGCATTCACCAGGTTGGCCTCAAAGAAGCCCGGGTCCCCCCACCCCTCTTCCACGGTCTTCTGGTCGATCCGGCAGGCGTTCACCGTGGGCCAGGAGTAGACCTCGTCTCGCAGATCTTCCCCGGCCACCGCCGTCAACGAGCTCGCCAACGGGCCGATCTGCAACAGCTCCAGCTCCTGCCAGGTCGTCATGGCCACCCGCCACTGCTCCTGGGCCAGGGCACGCTCCTTCAGACCCTCTCCACTCTCCAGGGCCGCGACCAGCGCATCCACCGCCTCCCCCAGGTTTTCCATGTCGCCCTCAAAACGCGCCAAGGCCGGCAGGACCACGTGGGGTCCCACCGACGCCAACACCTCCAGCACCCAGTCGGCATCGCCGACGGGCCCGGTGTCTCGGGAGGCCTCTGGACCACAGGCCTGGCTCATCACCAGGCCTGCCATTCCCAGGAGCACCCCAACCGAGGCGCGACTACCAGCCGTCGACACCCGAATCTCCGCCCAGGTTGGCCGTGTCAAACCCGCAGGCCGTGCCCATCAGCCCCCGGGCCGCCACCAGGTCCGCCTCGTAGTCGGCAATCTCTGAGTCGGTCGCGCTGGACAGCACCGGCACATCGCCCACGAGGGTGTGGAACTCGGAGAAGGCGGCGTCATCCAGGCGGCTCATTGGGTTGAACTGCATCCCGAGGGCAAAGCCCTTCATCTCGCTCCAGTGCTCGGCGTGGTCGGCAAAGCGGTAGTCGCTGGTCCCAATGGCATCCATGTCCTGGAGGACCTCGTTGAGGTAATGCACCACTGTGGCCGCGATCGCGTTCTCCCAGGCCGTGACCGCCTGATCCCGGTAGCCCTGCAGCTCGATCAGTTGATCTGCGCTCAGCTCTTCTCCGGCTGTGTCACGAAGAAGCTGCCGACCCTGCACAAAGCCGGTCCAAGCCTCCGACGAAAAGTCCGTGGCCACCGCCGCACCCTTGTCCCGCTTGGCTGCGTTCAGGCTGTGGCCCCAGCTCTTTTCGGTCACCAGGTCCACCAGACCGTCTCCATCCGCGTCCAGGCTGTCCCCGGCCGCGATCTCCTCGTCTGTCATCTGTCCGTAGTTCCGGGCGGCGCCGAAATACCCGAACCCCTCGTCCCAAGAGTGCTCCAGGGCGGTGTAGGTCTTTCCCTCCTGGGCCAGGTGCGAAGACATGAGGCCCTTGCCCTCTGTGTCGTCGTGGAGGTAGTCGTCGGTTCCCTGGGAGTAGCTGATCGCCCCCAGGAGGAACTTCTGGGTGAGCTGGCGCAGGTCCTGCCCCAGGGCCGTCACGTTGGCGTCCTCCACGACCTGGCCGGTCGGGTCCACGAGGAAGGTGCCGTTCACCTGGTCGAAGGCTTGCACCGCCAGGGTGTGGAACCACTCCTGGACCAGTCCCTCGGGGGAGGTCGCCCCCACCCAGCCGGCAAACCCGCCGTCGTCCCAGTCCTTGTGATCCGTGACGTCGTCATTGCCAGCCAACTTGCCCTGCAGGTTCTTGCCGCTGGAGATGTCCCCCAGAAGCTGCTGGAGGATGGTGGAATCCCCCACCTCCAGGTCCTCACAGAGCCCAGCCTCACAGGAGAAGTAGAAGGCGAGATCCGCCTCCACGGCCTCCACCGAGGCAGGCAGGTAGCTCCCGTCCCCAATCCGCTCGGAGACTGCGCCCATCCAGCTCTTGAGCTCGCCAATCAATGCGTGCCGGTAGACCTGCCCCGCGTTGGACACGGTGCTCTCGCCGTCTTCGTCCAGGAACTCGTAGCGCTCGGAATCGGCGTCGGCGTCGGCGTCGGCGTCCGCGTCGGCCGTGTCGGTGTCAGTATCGGAGCCAGTGTCACCCTTACAGGCCGGAACCAAGGAAGAGAGCGCAAGAAGAGGAAGGAGAAGCTGGGGTTTCACAAAGACTCCGACAGGGTTGGTACGGGCTCTAATTGAAAATGAATATCATTTTCTGCAACCATACCCCCATTCTAATCGGGACGATGAGAGCCCGCAATAATGAAATTGATATTCAATTTCAAAATGAAGAAGAATCGTCGAATCTCCTCCAGCACCTTTTCGCCCCTGTGCTTCAATGGACCCGTGCTGTCCCTTCTGTTCTTGCTTTCTGCCCCTGTACGAGGCGGACCAGCGGCGCCCGATGCGCCAGGTGCCGAACCCGCCCTGCTGCTGAAGAACATCCGCGTGGTCGACGCCCGGGGGGACCACGGCATCCACGACCTGCTGGTGTCTGGAGACCGAATCATTGGGCTGGACATCGAGGCCCTTCCCACGAATGCCACGGTGAGAGACGGCACCGGGCACACGGTTCTCCCCGGGCTCATCGACACCCATGTGCACATCAGCATGGCCCCCGGAGCCGCCTGGCGGGAGGAGTCCCCGGAGGAGGAGGCAACACGCCGGGCCCACCACCTGCGCAGCTACCTCGCCTGGGGTGTCACCACGATTCTCGACCCGGCGATTCTCCCGGAGGAGGCCCGCAAGATCCAACGCCTCGCACAGATGGGCCCCTCCCCAGCCGTGCACTTTCTCGGCCCCACCCTAAGCCCCACAGGTGGCTACGTTGCGGTCTCGATTCCCGGTTTTCCCGGGGTCAGCACCCCCGAAGAGATCCCCCCCCTGCTGGACGAGTTCTCGGACATCAAGCCCGTCGGCGTCAAGATCCCCATGGAGGACGGCTTCCTTCGGCCCATCTGGCCTCTGCACTCACCCGAAATGCAGGCGGCCCTGGTGGCGGAAACCGAGCGCCGCGGCCTGCCCAGGTACATCCACGCCTCGGACCCGAAAATGACGCGGCTGGCCCTCACCCTGAACCCCCATGCACTGGTCCACGCACCTCAGACCGGCGGCAAGCGCCTGGCCCGGGAGGTCGCGGCCCAGGGAGCCTATGTGGCGCCGACCCTGGCCGTCATCGGTGCAGCCACGCTCCCGTGGCACCTGGACCTGCTGGAGAACGACGCCTACCAGCGCACGGTCCCGGCAGACGAGCTGGAGACCGCCCGGCGGCCCGACGTCCAGAAGGCATTCCAGCTGGCGGTGCTGGAGATCGCCGCACCCAACACCCCTGAGGGCGCTCGCAAGCTCCTGGTGCGGCTGCTCGCCGGAGAGCGCCCCATCGAGAAGCGCCTCGCCAAGGCCGTGCAAACCACCGCTCGCCTGCACGAAGCCGGGGTCCCCCTGGTGCTGGGAAGCGACTCCGGCAACTGGCCCATCATTCCCTACATGTTCCATGGCCCCACCTCCCAGCTCGAGCTCGCCCTGCTGCGCCGTGCAGGCCTCTCCCCCTTGGAGGTCCTCACGGCCGCCACCCACACCCCCGCCCAGATGCTCGGAATGGAGCATGAGATCGGCCTGGTGGAGCCGGGTTTGCGGGCCGACCTGTTGGTGGTGCCGGGCAACCCCCTGGAGGAGCCCAAGGTTCTCTTTCACCCCACCTGGGTGGTTCGCGCCGGCGAGGCCCGCACCCCCCAGGGCTGGATGACAGCCGAATGAGGCCAGCCCGACACGCCACGGGACTCCTGGGTGCCGCTCTGATGTCGGCCGCCTCTCCGACCGCCCTGGCCACCCGCGCGGTCTTCAACGAGACCGGTGCCGCCAGCCTGTCACTGGACGAGGTGCACCTCTCCATGCGGCTGGGCGCTTATGGACCCACCTGGAGCTACGCCGGACAGGACGACGCCACTGACGTGGTCGCAAGCGCGGTCACCCAGGACAGCCGCACCTACTCCGGCACCTTCCCCATCCAAGGCACCAGTGACGGCGAACTGCAGTACTTCCAGCAGGCGGCCCTTTTGCCGGGCGGTGCCCTGTCGATTCAGTGGGACACCACCCTCACGGGCCCCACCACCGACGTGGAGATCAACAGCCTGAACCTGTCGCTCTACCTGGAGGTGACCGACTTTGCCGGTGTAACGATCACAACCGACGCGGGGCCCTTTGTGCTGCCCGAGGCACACGACGGCGCCGCCTTCCAGCAGTGGACCACCACCTCCCTCTCCTTTCCCCTGGGGGACAGCGGCGAGCAGCTGGACCTCACCCTGCCCCAGGGGGCCACCCTGCACTTTCAGGACAACCGCGCCTGGTCCGGGAGCGAGTACGAGCTGCGCTTCATTGTTCGCGCCGCCGGCACCTACCCCAGCCCCACCCCGGACACCCTGGCCATGGAGGTCGCCACCACAGACCCCTTGGAGGTGCTGCTGGAGCCTGAGCTGGAGGCCCACGACACGGCGGGATGGACCCAATTCCAGGCCGCCTGGAACATCGCCCCCACCGAGGGCAGCGCCGTGGATGTGCACACGGCCTTAGGCGCCCCCGGCGTTCCTGGAGCCAACATCCAGGCGGCCGAGGGGCACTTTCTCGACCCGGAGAATCCAGGGGAGCCCCTCCGGTTCTTCGGCTGGAACTTCACCTCCAGCGCGAACTTCCCGGAGCACGCCGAGGCGGAGATCATCGCCGAGCGCATCAGCCGCCTGGGGGTGAACCTGGTCCGACACCACCACATGGACGCCCCCTGGTCCAACCCCTCGCTCCTGGACTACGCAGGCGACTGCCGCACCCTGAACCCCGAGGCCCTGGATCGTTTTCACTACCTGGTGGCCCAGCTTCGGGCCCACGGAATCTCCAGCTACGTGGACCTCCTGGTGCACCGGGAGGCCTGCGACGGCATGGGCATCGACGCCTGGGACTCCCTTCCCCTCGGGTGGAAAGGCTACGCCCTGGTGGACCCGACCCTTCTCGCCCTGCAACAAGAGTACGCGAGCGACCTGCTCACCACCGTCAACCCCTACACCGGGCTCTCCCTGGCCGAAGACCCCGGCGTGGTCTTGGTAGAGCTGGTAAACGAGAACGACCTCTACGCCTCCGAGCCCACCTTGGAGCCCTACGCCAGCCACCTGGACCAATCATGGCAGAACTGGCTGGCAGCCGAGGGGCTCCCCCCCACCGAGTCCAAGGAGGGGGACGTCTACCGGCGCTTCCTCTCCGGGATCCAGGCGGACTTCTACCAACAGATGGCCACCTTTCTGCGAGGGCTTGGGGTCACGATCCCCATCGCCGGCACCAACTGGGGCACCCGCCCGGCCCTGCTGGCCGCCAACGGGACCCTCGATTTCACTGACAGCCACGCCTACTGGAACCACCCGTTCGATGACTACACCCGCTTTGCCAACCAACCCATGGTGCAGACGGACCTGGAGGTCTCGAGCACCACCCTGGGCACCCTGGCCTTCTCGGCGATCCCCGGGCGCCCCAATTTCATCTCCGAGTGGGGCCACCCCTGGCCGAACTTCACCCGGGCGGAGGGCCCCCTGTGGATGGCCGCCACCGCGAGCCTTCAGGGATGGGACGGACTGGCCCACTACACCTACCGACACCGAAGCGGCGAGGTCGGCGCCCTGGAGGGGGCCTTTGATGGGGTGATCGACCCGGCGGTGTACGCCCTCTTCCCGGCGGCCGCCCTGATGTACCGGCGCGGCGACGTAGAGGAGGCCACCCTTCGCACCCTGGTGGAGGTCAACCCGTTTGGCAGCAGCCCACCGAAGACCGCCTGGACCACCAGCGTGGGACAGCGACGCACCCGCACTCTGCTGCCCGGGGTTTCGGGGATTCCCACGGTGACCCTGGAGGACGACGACCTTCAGCTGGCTCCAGATGCCTCCGCGCTCTCACCCGACGGCACCGCACAAGATGCGCAGGGACAGCTACACCACGCCCCCGGCGCGGGCCTGGTGCGCATCGACACCCCCCGCACGCAAGGGGCGCTTGGAATGCTGGGGGGCGCACGGGAGCAGGTCCTGGGGGATGTGTCCATTACCGTGACGGACGCCACCCCGTTCGCCGTGGTGGTGGTAAGCAGCCTGTCCGAGGTGCCCATCGCAAAGGCCAGCCGGCTGCTCGTGACCGCGGTGGCCCAGGTGGAGAACACGGGACAGACCGCCTACCGGGACACCAGCTGGATTCGAGGAGAATTCGGGGAAGCCCCCATTCTGGTGGAGCCGGTGCAGGGTGAGATCGTGTTTGGCAGATCCCTGGACCACGCCACGGCCTGGCGGCTGGATCCCCTGGGCGACCGGGTTCAGGAGGTGTCCCTCGACGGAGGCACCCTGGCCCTGGCGGAGGGTGGCTTCTCCCCGTGGATGGAACTGGTGTTCCCCGCCGCAGAAGACACGCAAGCAGAGACAGGCAACGGGGACACTGGCCGAGATTCCGGTGCATCCAGGGAAGAGGACAGCGGCGATGGACGGTGCGGCTGCGCGAACCGGTCGGCTTCCCCGGCCGGCGCCTCGTGGCTGGCCGGGCTCTTGTTCCTGGGAGCCCGTCGCCGTCAGTGCTCGAAGCGCAACGAGTAGGGCGAGGCACAGCTCGACCCGCTCTTGCCCACCACCACCAGCTTGTAGGTGCCCGTGTCGTCTCCCCACACCCCGTCGAACACCAGGGTCTCCGCCCCCCCACTGGCTGCCTCGTCCACCCAGGTGTCCCCCAGGGCGTCCCAGCCGCCGGTCTCGTTTTGTTTGAACAGCTGAAGGCTCAAATCCACGTCGTTGGGGGGATCAGCCGTGATGGCGATGTAGTAGCCCAGCAGGCCTTCCTCATCGTCATACAAAAAGACATCATCGTCGTACTCGGGATGGGTGTAGGCGCTGATCTCCAACACATCGTCGTTGGCGATGTTCTGAAGGTCGGATCCGCCGGGATCGTTCCCCTCGTAATCATCGCCCAGGTCTTCGTCCGTCTCCCCGTCGCAGTCGTTGTCGTTGCCGTCACAGGTGTCCGCAGGAATGCCCGGGTTCACCCCCGGGTCGCCGTCGTCACAGTCCCCTTCCTCCACTGTCCAGCCATCCCCGTCCCAGTCCGTGTCGGCATCGGCGTCTGCGTCTGCGTCGGCGTCTGCGTCTGCATCGGCGTCTGCGTCTGCATCGGCGTCTGCATCGGCGTCTGCGTCGGCGTCTGCGTCGGTGTCCGCATCTGCATCCGCTTCGGGGCCAGTGTCCCACTTTCGGGCATCCGGGTCCAGACAGCTTGCGCCAGTAGCCAAGACAGCCGCCGCCCCCAACCACAGGAGCACTGGCCGCTGTCCCCAGGCGCCCATCAGTTCACGATCTCCAGCCAGTACCGCGAGGAGCAGCTCTCACCCGACCAATTGACCACCACCACGGCATACCAGCCCGAGTCAGCGTCGAGGTTGTACCAGGCCCCAGTGTAGGAGAGGGTCTCCTGGTCCCCTTCCAGGCCGGCGTTGGACTCGGACACCGTGGTCCAGGAACCGTCCGCTTCCTTTCGCCAGATCTGCAGGTCCAGGTCCACTCCCGACGGCGGGCTCAAGGTCACGTCAAAGCTCACCTCGTCCATGGGATTCCACCAGGTCTCTGACATCTCGAACAAGAAGAAGTCGTCATCGTTGGCGGGAAAAGAGTAGGTCTCAAGCGTGGTGGTTCCGCTCTGGAGTGGGCCAATGACGTACCCGCCATCTTGAGCGTCTCCGTCCTCGTACTGGTCGGAAACATCCGCGTCTTCGTCAAAGGTGCCGTCACAGTCATTGTCCCGGGAGTCACAGACATCGGTTGCCCCAGGATGCACATCCGGGTCCGAGTCGTTGCAGTCGCCTCCCCCATCTGTCGAGGCAACGTGTCCGTCCCCGTCCTCATCTGCGTCTGCGTCGGCGTCTGCGTCGGCGTCTGCGTCGGCGTCTGCGTCGGCGTCTGCGTCGGCGTCTG
>CAZRYF010000092.1:0-699 GCA_964604165.1 uncultured Enterobacterales bacterium | reverse complement strand
CGTCGGCATCAGAATCCGAATCGGCGTCCGCGTCCGCATCTGCGTCCGAATCCGCGTCAGTGTCCGCATCGGCCTGGGCCTGGGTGTCGTCCACCCACTCCCGGCCCTCTGGGTTGAAGCAGGCCGACACAAAGAGAACAGCAAGAGGCAAACAGGTCTTCATGGCTACCAACTCCCAGACACCGTCAGCCCTGCCGGGCCCGGCATGACAGCGATGTCGTCAAGGGTCCAGAGGAAGATACCCCCACCCACCGCCACACAGCCACCCGCAGCAAAAAGGATGGCCTTGCGCTGCGCGGGGACCACCTCGTCGTTGTAGATGACGTAGGCCACGTCATCGTTTGGGACATCCTGAAAGCGCTGGTAGGCATCCTGGGCCTTTCGCAGCTGCGAGAAGGACAAGGCCCCCATTCCCACACCGACCCCCATGGCGGTGCCCGCCGCGACCCTCGCCACCTGGGGTTCAACGGGGGCAGTGGAGGATGCCGCTGTTCCCTCAACCCGAATGGAGACCGTGGAAGCGCCCTCTGATCTCTTGGCTGCTGGCATCTCTGTGATTCCACCGGTATCGGCCTCCTCAGTGGCTTCTGATGCTTCTCCGGGAGACTCCGTTTCAGGCGCTTCTTCCGCCTGGGCCGGCGCTTCTTCCGCCTGGGCCGGCGCTGCTTCCGCCTGGGCCGGCGCTTCTTCCGCCTGGGC
>CAZRYF010000091.1:0-10817 GCA_964604165.1 uncultured Enterobacterales bacterium | reverse complement strand
AGGCGCCGAAACGCTCGAACAAGGACAGGCGAAGGGACGCCTCCCGTAGCAACAAAAGGCCGCCGTCCGAACTCATGCGGCCCGCATCGAAAGCCGCCTCGACACGGCGGCGAAAAGATCGTTGGAACTCCAATTTCTGCGGGTTACACACTGTTTGGCCTCGCGGTGTGGGTTGGTTCAGTGTTTGTCTAAGAACAACAACCACTTACACCGAAACGCACCCCGGGGCTAGTTTTTTGGTGAAATATCCGGGCTAGTCCCCCGCGAGGTCATACCAGTCCGCAAACACGCTGGCGTGCCCGGGCCAATTCCCGGCCTCCAGCTCCGCCCGCCAGGCCACCTCCCCCCCAGGGGTCACTTCCACCAGGGTTCCCTTGGACCCGAAATTCACCAGCGTGTTTCCTCCTGGCAGGCGCTCGGCTTCTCCCATGATCAACGCCTTGAGGCCCTGGCCCTCTCCCCAGCTCCACAGGATCTCGGCGGAATCCTCCCCCACTTCAAGCTCCACCGCGCGACTCACGCCGGTGCCGGGGGGCGACGTGAGGAAAAGGAGGGTGTTGGAGGAGGTCCAATGTGCCCCGTGGGGGGCGCCAATCAGCGCCTCGTCCTCGGGAACCTGAACGGTTCCGTACCTGCCAAAACTCCGAAGATGAGCCCCCGTGGAGCGCTCGATTTCGAGAATCGTGTCCAGGTTGCGGAAGGAGAGGGTGTAAGTGTCCAGTGCCTCGTCGTACCGAAGAGAGTTCCCGTGGCTCCAGTCCTTTCCTTGGGGGTAAAAACCCAGGTCCCACCCATTGTTGGTCTCCAGGGGAAAGTGATCCATGTGGTTCCACACGTTCCACACCTCCCTTTCAGTGCCATCCGGTGACAACTCGATGATTGAGTCTCCGACGACCGAGCCAAACTCCTCGGTGTCCCGCACATTGATGGCCAGAAAGGCGAGGGTGCCGTCCGGTAGCTGTTCAAATGCATGGTGGGCCAGCTCCGTGCGCTGTGTCCACTCCGTCTCCCCGGCCAGGTTGAGCAGGCGAACCAGGCCGATATCTACGTCGTGGTACTCCGAGAACTCGTTGGACAAGAACCCAGCGCCCTCTGCTTCCACCGAGATCTGTGGCGAGAGCCGCCCTGGCTCCACCGCATGAGACCAGAGCACCTTGCCGGTTCGGTCCACCACGAAACGGGCGCCGGGATTCATGGCGGTGGACAGCAACAGAAATCCAGGTTCCACGAGGTCCGGCTCAAAGGCGGAGACCTGCAATTCTGGCACTACCCGCTCCAGAATCCCCGTTTCCAGGATCCTCTCTTCGCTGGTCTGTTCGACTCCATCGATCGCAACCACCAGGCGCACACACACATCCGTCCTCGCTCCCAGCCCAAGGAGCAGCGTCTCCTCTTCCGTTCCGTCCTGTGGAGGCGCGGTTCGATCGCAGTCGCCCTCTCCGAACTCCACCTGAACCGTGCCCTCACCCTTGAGAGACCAGTCCACCTTCAAGACCGTAGGGACCTCTGTGGGAACCACCTGCCATTGGAGCAAATCCCCGGGAGGTCCACACCCCAACACCCCAGCCAGAAAGAACCACATCAAGAACTCGCCTCCAGAAAGGTCTCGTAGACAAATCCGCACTCGGCACGAATCCAATCCGCATCGAGACCAAACCGTTCCAGGTCATACTTGTGCCCGCTCACGCGGCGGGTCTGCTCTGCTGCCTGCTCCCGAACCTGCTCCACCAGCGCTTCATCCGGGATCTCGCCGAGAAAATCCAAGAGATCCGTCATGACCCCTTCGAAATCCCCCACCAGGCGGTCGTACGGGCACACGAACACTCGATCCGTGGACAAACGACCCTGGGTCCAGTCCTCGTGAAAGCCCCGGTAGAGATCGATGATCCCATCCACCACGTGCTGCACCCACCTCTGCCGCACCTCGGCTGTGCGATTCCAGAAACCAAACCGCAGGTCCAGGGGACCCGAGAGGAGGCTCAACGTGGAGGGAATCACGTCGAGAGGATCGCGCACCATGTAGATCGCCTTGGCATCAGGGTAAGCCTCGAAAAACCGGGGCAAGCGCACGGTCAGCGTAAAGGGCTTCGCCACAATCCGTCCCTGCCCGGCCCGAGCCAGGGATCGCTGCCAGATGGAGTGCCACCAGGCAAAGTCCCTCTCAGAGGTGTCCCGCAGGCGGGGATCCATGGCCCCTCGATGGTCCACCTCGTCCCAGGCCAGGAAGAAGCCAAACCAGAGGAAGCCATCCAGGTACCGCATCAGCAGCGCGGCATCGTCGGTCTCAATGCTGGTCAGACTGGTCTGGTGGGCGGCGCCCATGTGGTGCCGCGCAGGACTGACGCGCTCCAACAGAGGCAGAAAGGGTCCCAAGAACCACTGAAGCACCCGAGAGGGAAACAGCATCTCGTAGAGCTGGGTGCCCACACCGATGCCATAGGATGCCAGGGTGCGGTGAAGAAATGTGGTTCCACTGCGAGGGTTCCCCACCACCACGATGGGACGACTCACCTCCATCCGGTGCAGGCCAGGGTGCACAACCCGGTCCGCGCAGCGGCCCAGAAACACCACGGTGCGCAAGAGGCAGAACGCAAAGAGGCTGCCCAAGGGCAGCAGCCAGGCACCAAAGGTGCGACCCACAATCCCCCACGCCAGAAACACCCGGCCCAGCATGGGCAGATCGCCTTCTCTAGAGAAGGCTATTCCCCGCGGGTATAGGGCAGGAGCGCCAGGTGACGGGCTCGCTTGATGGCCGTGGTCAACAGGCGCTGCTCATGGGCGGAGAGTCCGGAAACCCGCCGCGGCAGGATCTTCCCACCTTCCGTGAGAAAACGCCGAAGGGTCTCGGGGTTCTTATAGTCAGCACTTTCCTTGGTGCCGAAGCGGCCGCGGCCTTCTCGGCCTTCGTTGCGAGACATGTTCACAACCTCCTGAAGCCCGGCGTAGTAGCCCGGGCAGCCCTCGCGGTCAACCCTCAAACACGCTGCGCAGGGCCAGCAATGCGCGGCGCCAGTCGTTGTCCAGCTGCTCCCGCGCTTCCTCGTCCTGTAGAATCTCTCCACCGGACTGGACGATGGCCACCCGGGTCTCATCGCCATCTCGTGCAATCTGGACGGAGAGCCGGGAACCCCGGGTCGGCGCAGGCGAGTTGGAATCCCAGGAGATCTCCAATCGAGAGGTGGGGCGGCAGGTATGGACCATGCCCACTTCCTGCAGAGGCTCCCCATCGTCTCCCTCGGTGGTCAGAGTGACTCTGCCACCCTGTCTGGGGTCGATACGAGCCTCGTCCGCGTACCAGGACTCCCAGCCATCGGGCGTGGTGAAGGCATTCCAGATGGCGCGCGGCGCGGCCACAATGTTGATTTGGCGTCGAATGGAGGACACACGAGCTCCGCGTTGACTTGGCACCTATCCTCCACACCAGGAGTCGCCCACCCCACTTGGGAGTTGGGCCTCCCCCGGCTACCCTGCACTCTCATGTTTCACTCCTTGTTCCTGCTGCTGGTTGCCTGCGATCGTTCCGGGGAAGACACGGCGATCGAGGAGCCCCGGGGTCCAAGGACAGCTTTTTGGGAGGGCGAACGCGCAGGATCGGCCTTTGGTTCCGCTGTGGCGGCAGCACCATCCGGGGCCTGGGTGGGGGCCCCGTCGGAAGCAGGCGGCGAGGTCTTCCGGATTCAAGATGGCGCGTCCTCCCTGGTCCTGGAGGGCGGATCAGACCTGGGACTGGGACTGGTGCTTTCATGGGACGAGAGCCTTGGGCTGGGGGTGGGCGCTCCCCTGGCCTCCGGAGGTGCCGGCGCGGTCTTGAATGAGGACCAGACCGCAATCGTGGCCGGTGAACCGGGAGAGTCCATTGGAGCCGCCCTGCTGGCGACACCTTCTGGGTGGTTGGCTGCGGGAAACAGCGTGCTGCGGTCCGACAGTGACAGCCTGGTGGGTCCGGGACGGCCGCGGGCCCTGGTGTCGTTTCAAGGTCAGTGGGTGGCGGGAATTCCCTTCGGAGAGGCTGCCCTTTGGACAGAGTCCGGCACCGTGGCCCGCCTGGCCAGCACCGATGAGGCAGGCACCTCCCTCTGCGTGGCAGATGTAGACGGCGATGGAATGGAGGAGCTGCTTGTTGGCGCTCCAGGATCGAACACCGTGTACCGGGTTCGCTCCCTGTCCGAGTCGCTGGAGTCGGCCAGCCGTTGGACTGCCGACGCCGGTCGGTTTGGGCAGACTGTGGCCTGTCGGCCAGGGGAGGCATGGATAGGAGCGCCCCTGCACGGGGAGTCTGGCCGGGGCGCCTTGTACCGGGTGGAGGCCCAGGGAACCTTGGAGATCATCCTGGAGGGACACACCCCAGGCAGCCAGTTGGGGTTCTCTCTCTCCGCCTCCGCAGACGAGATCTGGGCAGGGGCGCCGGGGGGAGGAGACACCGACGGACGCGCCTGGTGTATCTACTGACTCCTGTTCTGCTGCATGACAAAGAAGCACACCACCAGCAGGAAGAACTGTCCCGCCGCCAGGGAGGCGATGCCCACCAACGCAGCGAAGAGCAGCGAAACCCGCCGCACCCAGGTCCGCGCCTCCACCGCAGGCAAGGCCATGGCCAGGACGTGCCAAAGAACCTGGCCTCCATCCAGGGGGTACATGGGCAGAAGGTTGAACATCGACCAGAAGATGTTCACCAGGATGAGCCAGCCCACCGCGCTTGACACCAGCATCCCGTAGGAAGGCCCCGGGTCCAGAAGCAGCGCCAGCAACCCCAACGCCACACCCGCAAAAGGTCCCGCCAGTCCCACAAGAACCCCCTGCCCATGGCCCGGCCGCTTGCTGAAGGCGGTCAGGCCACCAAACCCGTGAAGCACAATGGACACGGGCCCCAGGCCGAGTGACCTGGCGACCAGTGCATGGCCAAGCTCATGCACGAGGATGGAGACCACGATCACACCTCCAAACACAGCCGAAGTTGTCAGTCCGCCGGCACCCCCAGCACCACTGAACAACACCAGGCCCAGGAGAATGACCGCCGAACCATGCACGCGAAGGGGGATTCCCCACATTCTTCCGAGGGTCCATGCCATCTGCATCACCCCCGGGAGACCACAGATCGACTTGCGGATCCAAGCAGACGTTCCACCACTTCTCTCCCCAGGGGCGTCAATTCCGAAACCATGACGTTTCGAAATTCCAGCGCGAATTTTCCCCGGGCCATGGGCGGACAAATGGTCAATTCTTCTGCCTCCCGTGCCACCCCACACCCGGGACACAACACCCGACCGTCTCCTCCCTTCCGCCAGCTCTCCATGGCCCCGCCAAAGATGCTCGCAAGAGGTTGCTCACAACCGGGACACAACACACGCATTCCCCCAATCCGATTGGCGTAGAGCGTGCGCCCGGGAGGCCGATCGACCCGAAGCCGATGAAACCCCCCCACGACGAGCTGGTTCGCGAGAGGTCCGGAGCGTCCCCCGCTGTCTACCCAGCCCCTGGACACCAGCCCTCCCCAGAACCGTTCAAGCTCTCCTGGCCCCGGGCAGAACTCCGGCTTCGCCGAAACCAACGTGAGATTCAACCGATGGTGAGGTCTGGGCATGGGTTCCGCGCGCTCTGCCAGCTTCTCAGAGCCGTCCAGGCGTAGGACTCTTATCGTCTCGGACATCCGGATGGGCCTATTCGCTTCGGACCCCAAAAAACGGCGGAATCCGGACCTCCACCGGCCCTCGCACCTGGGCCTGACACGCAAGGCGATCTCCAGCATCCAAGGCCACAGGTCCCAGCACCAACGCCTCATCCGGGCGCGGATGGCTCAGGAATCCATCCCCCTGAATCACCTCCACCCTGCAGGTTCCGCAGGAACAGTTTCCGCCGCAGAAGTGATCCAGGGAGAGGGCCACCTCCAGCGCAGCTTCAAGAAGGGTGGTTCCTGGCGGCACCGGGTGGGGATCTCTCCCGGAAAAAGTGACCGAAGGGGGCCCTTTGGGGTCTTGAAACGAACCCGCCACCCACCGGCGACCGCGTCGTGCCAGTCGCCGCACAAGACTTCTGGCGCCCCGGGACATGCACCGAGAATGGCACGGGGCAGAAAATGCCGCAATTGCCTGAAATCCCGCCGCGGGTCCAAATTGGTCGCGGTACCATGTGGGAGCGCTTCATACAGCGCCTTGGCACAAGGGACTTCAGGCACATGCAGGGCACCGAGGACGTAGAGGTCCGAGGGGATCTCCTCCGCGTGGCGGACAGCCTCGAACGCACAAGTGCGTCCCTGGTCTCTGCCCAGGAGTACCTCGCTGAGTCCCGGAAGAGTCACCTGGGACTTTCCGGCCAAACCCGCGCACTTGCCCGGGGGCGCCAACAGTTCCAATGGGAGCTGGCCGCCCTGCGCGCCCGAATCGCCGAGGCGAGGGACTTGCGTCTCGAGGAACCCCCGCCGCCGCGAACGCGATTGGTTCGGCGAGAGGCCCGTGCATCTATGTGGGTGCCCGCGCTGGCGGCCTCCCTGGCAATCCACGTGCTTGGAACCTCCATGGGGAGACCTCCGGTCGTCCACCAGGACTCTCCAGCATCTTCCAACAGGGTCCCCCTGCTGGTACAGCTCGTGTCCACCCCTGCCCTCCCGCCGCCCTCGGTCGCCCGGCCCATTCCACCGGGGATTCAATCTCCGCTGGAACTCCAGGTTCGCCAAGAAGGTCCCAAGGTCAAACGAACCCGGGCCGTGGCAGAAAGGCCCCAGCCGGACAACGCGGTGTTGTTCGTCCGTGCCCCGGAGGGCGTCGAAGCCAGCGAGGACGCCTCCACGCTGGCCATCAGCGACCGGTCCATCCGAGCCCAGGACCTACGCCGGGCCCCCACACAATCAGGGGTGGCTGGAGCTTGGGTCAAAGGACCGGGTCAAGTGGAAAACGAATCCAGTGCGGGCTCCCAAGACCTTGCAACGGGGCCCGGGCTCGACCCCTACCCAGACCCCGCCGTCGTGGCCGGGTTTGACTCGGATCTGGGTCCTGGACATGCCCAGTCCCACGAGAATGCGCAAGGCCACCAGGGAGCCGTTTCCCATGGAAACACCGCCAGCCCCAGCGCCCAACGCGAAGGCAGCCAGGGCGACCGAGAGCCACTTCCAAGGGCCACGAATGGAACCGCAAGGGATTCGATACCGGGAACGACATCCACCGGAATGGCCCGAAAATGGGGGACTTCCCTGGCCCGACTTGCACCGGGGATTGCCCGGGACTCCCTGCCAGACCACGGCAAGCGCTTTCGGCTCCGAGGTCGTCCGTGGGCATTCAACGCGCCAGAGGTCAGCCCCTCCCCCGCCCCGCGGCCCGCCCACCCCGGTGCGCCCGGGGACTCCGCTCCGGGTTCCCCGACCTCGCCTCCCGCCGCGGTGATCCCAGAGATTGTCGCTCTGGGCAAGGCCAGCCAGGTCCCTACACGTGCGACCTCTCTGGGCCGCTACCTGGTGGGAGTGGACCAGGACGTGCGCATGTCCTGGGTCCTTCCCCTCGAGATGCGTGCTCTGGGCGTCCAAGGCACCTCGGAGGTGACCTTCATCGTGGACTCAAAAGGGCGCGTCCAGGAGAAGCACCTCTCCCGACGTAGCGGTCGCGCCGAGCTGGACGCCCTCGCCCTGGCGGCCGTACCCAACCGCCTGGACCGAATGCCCAATGATTTGGTCCTTGAATCCCTCACGGTGCGGTACACCTTTCGCACAACCGATACGTTGATTGCAGGATCCCGGTAGTCCTTGCCCGTCCGGTCCGGGTACGCTGGAGTCCTGAGGTGGAACCGTGTCGTTGGATAGAGACCAGGGAGGACGAAGGGGTGAGTCAGTGCTGGCCCGGCTCGTGTTCTGGTCTCTGGTTTCGGTGCTCCTGCATCTGGTGGTTCTCCTCGCCCTGGGGCCCTTGATCCACATCAGCCCCAAGGGCGCCGAGGAGCGGGGGCCCATCCGAATGGTTGCGCTTCTCCCCCAGCCGGAGGCTGCGCTGGAGCCTGAGAAGGACACGCCTCAAGGTCAGGTGGTGGACGTCCCGACGCCCGAAGAGTCGGAGCGACCGACCCAGGCAGATTTCTTGGCGGAACATGCCCGCGTAGTTCCCAGGGAGACGCGCACAGAGCAGATGCGAATCAACCCGGAGGTCCTGACCCCGGAGTTTTCGCCACAGGACCGACTGGAGCTGGCCGACCGCATGGACCTGGGAGAGAACGAGCCCTCCTCGGGCGCACGCGCTGGAAATGATCGGTTTGATCCAGACCGAAACGGCGCAATGGCGGCGATCCCAAACCCGTACCAGCTCACAGAACGTGATGGGGTGGATCGTCCCTCCCTCTCTTCGCACCGCTCCCAGAACGTCTCCGGCGCTCCCAACAACGATCTCCTGGACCTGGAGATCGGGGACTCGGTGCACCTGAACACCAAGGAGTTCCTCTACGCCGGGTACTTGAACCAGATTCGGCGCCTCGTGAACTTCTACTGGCACCAGAACCTGGACAACCTCCCCCGGGGACTCCAGATCGTTCGCCCCCGGTACAGGACGCTGGTGACGGTGGTGCTCACCCAGGATGGCCTGCTCGATTCCATAGAAATCGTGGAAACATCCGGAGCCGGGCCCCTGGACTCGGCCGTGGTCCAGGCCTTTCGCATTGCGGGCCCTTTCCCACCCCCACCGGAGAAGATGGTGTCCAGCGACGGGCGAGCGGATCTAGGCGCCATGGGGTTCACCGTGGAGATCGGCCAGGCCCGCGCCGGCTACATGGGGGTCGACCCTCGGGCCGGCGTCCAGTTCCCGGGAATCCTCAAGGCGCCGCGATAGCTTGCGACCTAAGTTCCGGGGGACATTCTTCAAAGTGAGGCGGGGCGTCCAGGGTGGACAGCTGGAAGTCCGCGTCAAGCACCACCATGCTTCCCTCGGGCAGCTCCTCCCAGAGGTCCTCGGTCCCGATCTTCTCTGAACTCACGATCAAGTGGTTGACCTTGGAGTCGGGACGCACCAACTCCATACATGCCTTCCTGGGTTCGGCGCAGGTCTCAAAGTCAGCGCAGAAGTTCTTCTGGGTCGCCATAAACAGCTCCTTTCCCGCGCGCATGGCAAAAAACACGTCACCGTTGGTCAGAACAAAATTCAATATGGGGGGCGGCACTCCCTGCTCCCGGGCCCGCAAGTACAGCGCATCCACAGCATCTCGAAGGGCCAGGGACGCAACCGTGGTGTCCACCGCATCATGGCCAGCCTGATCCACACCTGCCCGTTCCAGCTCTGAAAGCAGGTAGTAGAAAAAGTGCTCGGAATCGGTGGTTCCAAACACGAGGGGGCGCAGCGCCGGTTGGATCTTCTCCAGGACCCATGGCTTGGTGTGTTCGAACCCTTCCAAGGTTCCGTTGTGGGCAAAGGTCCACCGGCCAAAACGAAAAGGATGGGAATTCAGGTGATCTCTTCCCCCAATGGTCGCGCGTCGCACATGCACCACAAAGGTGTGGGACTGGAGACGGCTGGAGGCCAATCGAAACCGCTCGGACTGGTGTGCGCTCGCCTCGGACTTGATGATGTAGGCGTCGCGCCCAATGTAGTAGCCAATCCCCCATCCATCCTGATGTTCCGCAGCCTGCACAGCCAGAGCATTCTCCGCCTCCACCAAGGAGCGGTGAGCGCGGGACGACACTGCGCTGCGAAATCCGAAGAGCCTGCACATCGCCTCACGATATCCCATGGCGGGTGCAGATCCACCCCCCCGTCGTGTTAGGCGAGCCCCTTCCCAGACCCGCAGGTACCAGATGCTGCACATCGGCATGAGCGAGATTCTGCTGATCGCCGTAGTGGCGATCGTCGTCTTGGGACCTGATCGACTGCCGGACTTGATGCGAACGCTCGGGCGGGCCTACGGGAAGGTTCGCGGGGCCTCCCAGGAGCTGCGACAAGCGTTTCAACTGGAGGTGGATCGGGTCGATGCGGAACATCGCGCCGATGAGATCCGGCGGCGCAGAGAAGCACTTGTGGAGAGAAGAGCCGCCGAGTCCCACACCGGGGGAACCGCCCGTTCGGCACCCGGAGGAGAAGAGTGAGTCTCTTTCCAAAAGGTCCATCCGTGGAGGAATTTCGGATGCCTCTACTGGAACACATCCGGGAGCTGCGCACCCGGCTGCTGGTCTCCATCGGTGCGCTCGTGATCGGAATGGGCATCACCCTTGCCGTGGCCGAGCCCTTGTTCAATCTCCTGGCGGAGCCTCTGCGGACAGCCCTGGGGGATAAAGGAGGCAGCCTGGCCCGCCTGCACCTGTTTGAAGGCATCGTCACCTGGCTGCGGGTCTCCATGCTGGGCGGCCTGGTGTTGGCCTCACCGGTGGTGCTGTACCAGGTGTGGCTCTTCGTGGCACCGGGTCTCTACGAAGGCGAAAAGAAGATTGTCCTGCCTCTGGCCTTCACCTCCACGATCCTGTTCCTGGCCGGGGGGTGGTTTGGCTATGCGGTGATCTTCAAGTACGGGTTCCCCTACTTCCTGTCGGTCTTTTCCGACCAATCCCAGGCCACGCTGTCCATCGGGAGCTACCTCTCCACGGTCACCCGGCTCCTGTTGTCTTTTGGGCTGTGTTTTCAGCTGCCGGTGGTGGTCTTCTTTCTGTCTCGCATGGGGCTGGTTCACTGGCGAGACCTCTTTCGGGGCTTTCGGTACGCGATCCTGGCCATCTTTGCCCTCTCCGCCTTCATCACGCCTCCGGATCCGTTGACCCAGGTGCTCATGGCGGCACCTTTGACCGTGCTCTACATCATCAGCATTGGGGTGGCGGCGGTGTTCAGTACCAAGGAGACCCAGGGCGCCTGGAAGGGCACTGTCTG
>CAZRYF010000090.1:0-10976 GCA_964604165.1 uncultured Enterobacterales bacterium | reverse complement strand
GTTGTTGGGGGGGGTGAACATTCCCCTGTTGGCGTCCACGGAGATGACGCTCCCCCACGCGATCCGCGGTGGGTTGCTTCTACAGCCAGTGGGCTCGGTGTTGGCGTCGCTCCAGGTGGACCGGGTGCTGTGGGGGGGGTGTTGTGGTGGGCGCAGCGGCGATGTGCATGCCCAGGTGCTCCACCAGGATGGCACCACCGTTGGGCCGGAAGATGGCATCGATGTCGACTTGCCTCCGGATCAATACATGCCACGTCGGTTGGAGAACACCTGGGCTTTGCAGGCTGGGGTTCTTGCATCCATCGGGGAGCAGAATCGCTTGGGGGGGAGCGCCAGGTGGCAGCAGTCGGCGGTCCCGGAATTTGCCGTCAGCGCCGTTAATCTGGACATGACGACCTGGTGCCTCTCGGCCTATGCGGATCACGCCTGGCAGGGTTTGACGTTGGGGCTTGCGGCTCGACATGTCCTGGTGCCGAACCGGGTTGTGGATGAATCGGGCTGGGATGTGCGCGACACCTCCTTGTCCGAGGACTCCGGTTTTGTCGACGAGCGATTCAGCCCCCAGTTTCCCTTTGCGGCAAGCACCAACGGTCGCTACTCCGTCTCGTTGAATTCCGTGGCCTTGCGGTTGGAGGTGAGGCGGTGAGCGCCATCATGCTTCTCTTCATCGCGGGCGGTTTGGCCTGCAACGGAGGCGCTGACACGGGCCTGGAAGTGTTGGACCTTACTCGAGAGGTGGCCGATCCACCGGAGGGGGGGCTCCAGATTGTCACCCCGGACATGAGAGTGGAACCCAAGTCGGCAGTGATCTGGTGCTACTACGGCTCCTATGACGGGCCGACGGTGGGGGTGGACTTTCTGCAGCCTTTTGCTTCCGCCTACAACCACCATGTCTTCATCCAGGGGGCAGGGGAGAACGTGCGAGATGACGGCGTCCTGGAGGCGTGTACGGATGTGGCTGGAATGGACCAGACCTCTCCCCTCTTTGAGTTCACCGGGACTTCCATGACCGCGGATGGAAACTACCTTCCCCTGCCAGAGGACGTGGCGGTGCAGTTTTTGGCAGGACAGCGGTGGGTGATCGAAGCCCACTTCATCAACCCCACGGACTCGGTGTTGCTCGTCAACGCCGCCTTCAACCTGGGGATCGTTCCTGTAGAGCGGGTAGACCGCTGGGCTGGCTCCTGGCAGTTCGATATAGGTGATCTGAACCTCCCAGCGTCCGAGCAGAGCATCCGCTCGTATGAGTGCGACTTTGGACAGGAGGTGGAACTACTCTCCATGTCAGGCCACATGCACGAGAGTGGAAGGGAACTCCAGGTGGATTGGGTGCACGACGCAGGCGAGGAGACCCTCTACCAGGAGCTGGACTGGCAGCCGGTCTATCGGGACCATCCCCCCTTGCGAACCTGGGAGCCCGGGGAGAAGCCCATTTCGTCCACGGACTCTCTGCGAACCACATGCACCTGGCAGAACGAAAGCGACCAGGCTTTGACCTTCCCCGAGGAGATGTGCACGAGCAAGGGGCTCGCCCTGGACATCCAGGCCCCCATCTTCTGTGTGGATGGCCTGCACCAGTAGGGGGCACTTTACGGCAGCTGAAAGGTGAACGAACCGCTGTGATCCATGGCGGGCAGTCCAAACTCTTGAATGGCCTCCTGGTGGGCCGACCACGCACCCGAGAGCAGTCCCGCTTCATCTTCCGCTCCAGACCAGTCCGACTCGATGGGGCCGTACCAGGCATGACCGGAATAGGTGCCTTCCCCGTCCCTTGCTCCATCCATCACGCCGTCGCCGACGGCTTCAGCCATTTGCTGGCCCAGTGGAGTCTCCCAGGTGCAGTCAAAGGAGCCTTGCAGTTCGTGTCCAATGGCAGCTGGATCGTATTGGACCGTGATCGTGCCGGAGCAGTTGTCCTCCACCCCCTCCACGTCGGACAGTACGATGCGGATGGCGATCGTGCCCTCCAGCGTCTGAAGGTCGTCGGGCTCCTGGGTGTCTACCGCGGCGTCTGCAGTGTCCTGCCCTGTCTCAGAGAGGCACTTGGGATCCAGGCTGTAGTCCTCGCAATCTTCACCGCCGCCGCAGGAGAGGGAAACCAGGAAAAGCAGGGGGCTACTCCGCAAGCGGCGGGCCTCTGCGCACGTAGCGGTCAGCGGGGTAGAGATAGTCCTTTGGAAGGGTGATGCCTTCCGTGGGCATGACCGCAAGGAAGTTGTCCTGCGCCAGCTTCTGGGCGACCACGGGATCGTCAATTGCAGTCAGCAGTGTGTCGTAGTTGCGGATTTCCTCTTTGTACCTGGCATAGCTTCCCACCGCATCTGATCCGAGCACAAAGCTGTCCGGGTACTTTTTGATCAGGGCCACCCAGCGCTCCAGGTCCTTCAGGATGTAGTCCGGGTAGACCACCCAGGAGAGGTCGATGGTCACATGGTGTGCGTGGTCCGCGAGGATTCCATCCAGGGTGGCAGGCAGGTTTTCCACGTTGATTCGCCGGCTGATTCCCGCATGGCACCACACAAACCGCGTGTAAGGAAACGCGTTGAAGGCGTCCAATAGCTCTTGCAGGTACAGTGTCGGCTTGGTCTCGTCTCCCCGGGAGATTGCGGTGATGTTGTGGTGGATGCTGACGGGGATCCCATGCTGGCCGGCAAAGTCGAAGATCCGGTAGAAGGCTGGGTGGTTTCCTCGGGGACGACTGCCCGAGGTCAGGTTGGTGAGATCATCGTGGTGGGACATCACCTCCCCGATGCAGCGAAAAGTGCCGGGGAACTCCTGCATGCGCTTGGCGATCATGTCCACGGCGCCTATATCGGTGCCGTCGAATCCAGACACACAGGGAAAGAGGCGGTCCAGCTGCTGGTTGGCGCGTCGCCCATGCTCTGTGCGGTAGTCCGAAAGGGCCAGGGCCAGGTGGTAGTCCGTGTCCCGGGCCACCACCACGCGGGAGGCGGAGTCCAGGTAATAGCCGGAGCGAAAGGTGTCGTTTTCGGACCAGCGCTTCACAAAAGGCATGCCCGAGAGCAGGGCGTGGCTCACGTTGGCCTCGTCCATGGCCCAGAGCACGGCCTCGACGTACTTGCCCCGTTCGCCGGCCGGGAGCGCGTGGCCCGGCTTCTTCTCCACCAGGGCGCCTTCTTCCAGGTAGTCCCCGTTCTGGAGGAAGTCGAGCATGTGCAGGTGGGCGTCTGCGATGGGTGGAGGGCTGTCATCTGCAACGGCCGCCCCGGAGAGGAGGGAGCCAAGGCAGGCGGCAAAGACGATGATGGATGGCTTCATGGCCTGGAAGCTAACCCGGTAAAGAGAGCGAAGATTGAAACCCTCTCGTCGACGGCTGTGTGTGGCGTCAGCAAGAGATCCCGTTTGGCATTGGACCGCTACATCCGGTCTGCTTCAAGGCGGTCTCCCCTCTCCTCTTCGAGCAGAGGGTGTCGAATTGTGTGCCGATTCGACGGGCCGTGTCCAAGAATTCGACAGGTAGGACACGGGATTTCAACGACTTGTCGCTGGCACGGAACCTGCGAGTAGGGGGGCAGGAGGTGTGCAATGTCCCATGCGGTGAGGGCTGGAGCGGTGGTTGGTGTGGAGGGAGTGCCTGTCGAGGTGGAGGTGGACCTGGTGCGACGGCTTCCCAAGATCACCGTCGTCGGGCTGCCGGCAGGCTGTGTTCGGGAGAGCACCGAGCGGGTGCGTTCGGCGATATTGGCTTCCGGCTTTGATTTTCCGAAGTTTCGAATCACCATCAACCTGGCGCCGGCGGATCTCAAGAAGGATGGGACCGCGTTTGATCTGCCCATCGCTGTAGGGATCCTGGCTGCTGCTGGAGAGGTCCCCCAGGAGGCTGTGGAAACTTGCTTGTTTGCGGGAGAGCTCTCTTTGGATGGTCGCTTGCGGGGCGTGCGAGGGGCCCTTCCGCTGGCAATGATGGCCCTGGACTCCGGTTGTACCTCCATGGTGCTTCCCCGCGCTTGCGCAGGGCAGGGAGCGGTGGTTCCGGGGCTCCAGGTCTGGGCTGCAGACACCCTGAAAGAGGTTGCTGGCTGGCTCAAAGGGGAGGGACCCTTGGAGGAAGCTCGGGCGAGTCCACCACGCTCGGACCAAAGTACCGTGGACATGGCAGACGTCAAGGGACAACCCTTGGCCCGTCGGGCACTGGAAATCAGCGCAGCGGGTGGGCACAACCTCTTGTTGGTGGGTCCCCCTGGTGTGGGAAAGACCATGTTGGCGGCACGCTTGGCGACCATTCTTCCCGACATGGGGTTTCTTGAGGCCCTGGAGGTGACGCGCATCCATTCGGTGGCGGGGCTGGTTCCCGATGGCGTGGGTCTTCTGGAGCGACGACCCTTTCGAGCTCCCCACCACTCCATCACGCCTGCGGGGCTCGTGGGAAGCGCAAAGCTCCGACCCGGGGAGATCAGTCTTGCGCATTGTGGCGTGCTCTTCCTGGACGAGGTTCCGGAGTTTCAACGGAGCGTTTTGGAGCTTCTAAGGGCCCCCCTGGAGTCCAGGGAGATTTGGATCACGCGTGCAGCGGGCAGTGTGCGGTTTCCAGCAGGGTGTGCGCTGGTGGCGGCCGCCAATCCATGCCCGTGCGGCTTTCTCGGGCACCCCACCCGGGCTTGTCGGTGCATGCCTTCCGAGGTGGCTCGCTACCAGGGCAAGCTCTCCGGTCCGCTGATGGACCGCATTGACCTGCATGTGCCCGTAGAGCCGTTGGAGTCGGAGGTGTTGTTTCAGAGAGATCGGGCGGAAGACTCCAAGACGGTGCGCAAGCGGGTGGAGTCCGCCAGGCGGTTTCAACTGGCCCGATACGAAGGCGAGACCTTTCGATGCAACGCGGAGCTGGGAGGTCCGGCGATTCGACAGGCAGCCAAGCTGAGTCCGCGGGCAAGATCGATGCTCTGGACGGCGGTGGATTCCCTGTCCTTGTCGGGGCGGGCCCATGACCGCTTGCTCAAGGTGGCCCGCACTATCGCAGACCTGGAGGGTTGTCCCAGGGTGGAATTTCAACACCTCGCTGAGGCAATCGGCTTGCGAGTCACTCAGAACACCGAGGCCTCTCAATGTTTGGCATAGCCCTTCCTTGTGCCCTGGCCATCGTGGACCAGGTGTCGGACACCGGTGCGCTCCTGGAGCTGGAGAGTGGGGTCTTTCTTGACGTGGACCGGGAGAGCTTGCCCCTCCGCGTTCAAGAAGGGGACACGGTTCTCTTTCGGGTGCCTCTCGGGCGCTCGCCCCCCCATCGGTTCAGCCGTTTTGGTTGGATTGCCCAACACTCAACCAGGGGGCAGTGTGGCCCCCGAAACCCCGGAGTCCAATATGAATTCGAAATGCCGCCATCCTGATGCAGAAAAGGCCCTTGCAGTCGCTGTCGTGTCCATCCGAAAGCAATACGGCCCCGGCGCCATTATGCGCCTGGATGGAGCCGAGACCTTCTCCACGGTAGAGACCATTCCCACGGGTTCTTTGGGGTTGGATCTCGCCCTGGGAGTCAGCGGGGTGCCCAAGGGGCGCATGGTCGAGGTCTTTGGACCCGAGTCGTCTGGAAAGACTACCTTGGCGCTGCACATGATCGCGAATGTACACGCCGCCGGCGGAACCGCTGCCTTTATCGATGCAGAGCATGCTCTGGACGTCGGCTACGCCGCGGCCCTTGGGGTTCGTTTGGAGGATCTTCTGATCTCTCAACCAGATTCTGGGGAACAGGCGCTTGAACTCACTGAGTGCCTGATTGCGACCGGCGCACTTGACCTGGTGGTCATCGACTCGGTGGCTGCCCTGACCCCTCGCGCCGAGTTGGATGGGGAGATCGGAGACCACCATATGGGACTGCAAGCCCGCATGATGTCCAAGGCCATGCGAAAGCTGACTGCTCTCGTGGCTCGCACCGGCTGCACGGTTCTCTTCATCAACCAGCTGCGCCAGAAGATTGGGGTGACCTTTGGACCCAAAGAGGTCACCACCGGCGGCAATGCCTTGAAGTACTACACCTCGGTGCGGCTGGACATTCGGCGGATTGGTGCGGTGAAGCAGGGCGAGCGGCTCCTGGGTAATCGGACCCGGGTGCGGGTGGTGAAGAACAAGGTCTCGCCTCCCTTTCGCACCGCTGAATTCGACATCGTTTTCGGCCGGGGAATCTCTCGTGAGGGGGAGATTCTGGACTTGGGGGAGAGCGCGGGTGTGCTGAAACGGTCCGGCTCCTGGTATGCCTATGGCGAGCATAGGCTTGGGCAGGGCCGTGAAAAGGCCCGCGAGCACCTGCTTTCTGATCCGAAACGAGCCTTGGAGATTGAAGCTCGGATTCGAGAGACGCTTGCCGGGGTCCAGCAGATCGCGGCGTGAATCCCTGACCTGGGCCCCATGGCGGGAAGATCACCTTTTTCATGAGGAGTGTCGTCGCAGCCCTCCTGCCGTGGGGTCCTCAGGGGTTGCTCTGAGGACTTCTGGTCCTTTCTTCAGTCCTCGAGTTTGAGGGCCAAAACTTGTGGACAAGAGGCTGCCGTTTCGGCAGGGAGGCCTACTTTCCGTTCTGGTGCCGGGCCTCCCGGCCTCGGGAGTCGTCGTCCACGATTTCGCCACTTCGCGCCACGATGTGACCGTTCACGACCACAAGATCTGGCTTGAGGCCCAGCTCTCTTCCCTCGAAGGGGGACCAGCCGACTTTTGTAAGCAGGCTCGACTTTTGAAGGGGCGCCACGTGACCCTCTCGGAAGAGCACCAGGTCGGCATCCATTCCCTCTGCAATGGCACCCTTCTTTTTGAGACCAAAGATGCGGGCGGGAGTCTCAGCCATCAACTCCACCATGCGTTCCAGGTTCAGCTTGCCAAAGTGGACTCCAGAAAGGAGCAGGGGCAGGCTGGTCTCCACGCCTGGAATGCCGGAGGGCGCTTCCCAGTAGGGCGCATCCTTTTCAGCGAGAGTGTGCGGTGCATGGTCGGAGCCGATGGTGTCAATCCAACCCCGGTGGAGTGCAGTCCACAGGGCCCTTCGATCCAGCTCCGGTCGAATGGGGGGATTGCATTTCGCCAGGTTTCCCAAGTGTCCGATGGTGTCGGTGGAGAGAAACAAGTGGTGGGGGCAGGCCTCCACGGTGATGGGCAGCCGCTTCTTGACGGGGCTCAACAGGTGCAGCTCAG
Source organism: uncultured Enterobacterales bacterium (assembly GCA_964604165.1). Classification (GTDB taxonomy): domain Bacteria; phylum Myxococcota_A; class UBA796; order UBA796; family CAJQPC01; genus JAYZDK01. The sequence continues at coordinate 3,839 of CAZRYF010000090.1, read as the reverse complement.
TCGCTGTGGAGAGGTGACAGATATGCACCGACCTGTCGTGCTCCTCCACCAGTCCGATCAGTGTCTCCACCGCGGCGCCTGCAGCTTCCTGAGGCCGAACCTCGTGGTGTAGAGGGCTGGGATTGTCGGAGTTTGCTGCCTTGTGCTCGGCAATGATGGACTCGTCTTCTGCGTGGCAGCCAATCAGGCCCCGAGTCTTCTTGAAGATTGTCTCCATATAGGACGGAGGCACCAAAAGCGGTCCGGTGGAGGATCCCATGAAGATCTTGATCCCGACGGCGCCGTCGTTCACCATTCGGTTCAGCTCGTCGACGTTGTCCCCTGTAGCGCCTGCCCAGATGCCGAAATTCGCCCGAGACTCTGCCTTCGCACGGGCTCTCTTGTCTTGAAAGGCTTTGAGGTCGGTGGTGGGGGGGCGGGTGTTCGGCATCTCGCAGACTGTGGTCACCCCACCTGAAATTGCAGCCCTGCTACCAGACGCCCAGGACTCCTTGTCTGGAAAACCGGGGTCACGGAAGTGCACGTGGGTGTCGATGGCGCCGGGCATGACAAACTTGCCGATGGCGCTGATGGTCTCCTTTGCCTTTCCCGCGGCACGGGAGCCCACGTAGACGATTTTGCCTCCTTCGACTGCAATGTCGGCCACGCGCCTGCCGGAGCTGGAGACAATGGTCGCGTCTTGGAGGATCAGGTCGTACATGGCGGAAAGCGCAGTTCCGATAATTCGCGTGAACCCCCGCTACCAGTCTCCTTGCAGGGGATCTTCGCCTGGGCCAACCGAGTCAAGTTACGGGTGGGCGTCGTCAACGGAGGCTGGGCGGTTGGAACAAGGTGAGGTTGCCGGCGTGGGGGGGGTGTTCTCTGGAGAGGAGGGGGCGCCTATTGTGCTAGTGAGCGGGCCTCCAGCGGGTGCTGTTCTCTTTCGGCAGGTGCAGGAACGTCTGTACCCGCGACGCTCGGTCGCGGTGGATCTCTTGGATTTCGCTGGTCCTGAAGACACGCCGGCCCATGCGCGGTTGGCCTGCCTCGTGGCTGCTCTGTCTCCAGGCCTGGTGGTGGGGCATGGCCTGGCCGTCCCGACAGTTTGCCGCTTGGAAGGACCCCACCTGGCAGTTCTCTCCAATGGGCCCACAACAACGCTCGACCCTTTGACGGGTCTGGTTCGCGCTCTCCCTGGTCCTGTCCTCTCTTCGGTTCTTTTTCACCCCCGGGTACTTCGCCGATGGTTGGCTTCTTCGCTTGGGTTGAGAAGAGCAGTCAAGAACCCCTATGTGATGGACCGGGAGGTGGTGGAGGAGCTTACCGCCTCTATGTTGCGCACCAGCACCACCAGAAAGGTCGTGGTTCGGTGGCTAAAGGGCCTGGAGCTCCCCGTGCGCTTTCCTCGTCAAGCACATGCCATCTGGGGGGATGATGACGCTCTTCATCCGGTGGGCGAGATCCTCTCGTCGCTTGGGCCGGAGAGGGTGCATCGAATCGCCGGGGGGCGTTGGTTTCATCCACAGGAACGACCTTGGGCCTTAGCGGATGCATGCCTGGAGATCTTGCGTAGACGTGGTGGGTGAGCGGGTTGGCGCTCTTTCAAAGCGGGACCCCGACAAGATTGTCGCCCTGTTCTCGGGCTGCCACGACTTTCATGTCGTGGTTTGGGGGGGGTATCGAAGTGGCTTCGGGGCCCGAAAACGAGAAAGCCTTGTTGTTACAGTAGCTTGGAGCTATCGCTTCTTCTTGGCATGTTCGTTGCTAATACCTGTCCCTGGAGACGTTTGGGAACCCGGCGGCACCCCCCCTGGATCCTTCACCGCAAGAAACGCCCGGCAATCGCCGGGCGTTTTCGTTTTTGCCCCGTACAACCCCTGGTGTCTGGTCGATTCCTGCGAGCATAACGGCCCTATGGAACCCGGTTAAGACCGCCTCTCGGTGGGGATTGCGAGGGGTTTCGTGAGCTGGAGAGCGTCTTCTGGTGACAAGCGTGGGGGCCACGGGGCCCGAAACCAAAACGAGCGAATTGTCTGTATTCTCAATCCTGCTGCCCAGTCGGGTCGGGCCGGTGAGCGGGTGGGCCAGCTAAGGGCCGCGTTGGATCGGGCTTTTGCACAGTGGTCCATTGTGCAGACGAAAGCGCCTGGCCATGCCACGGAATTGGCGAGGGAGGCCCTGGACGGAGGGGCTGACATTGTGGCGGCTGTGGGAGGGGATGGGACCTGCCACGAGGTGGTGAATGGCTTCTTTGATGGGAAAGAACCCCGGTGTCGCCGGGGTGTCTTCGCCCTTGTGCCGTGGGGCACGGGCTCCGATTTGGCTCGAACCATTCGGGCGCCCTCTGATCTCGACGATGCGCTGTGGGTGGCTGCTACTGGGATGACGTTGCCCTCCGATGTGGCGTACCTGGAGTACACGAACCACGATGGTTCCGCTGCCTCTCGGGTTTTCATCAATGTGGCTGGCTTTGGAATGAACGGAGATGTGGCCCAGCGCGCCAACCAGGGTAGCAAGCGGTTTGGGGGTCGGACGACCTTTTTGGTGGCCACCGTAAAGTCATTGCTCGCTTATGGAATCTCAGATGTTCGACTCTCCTGGTCCGGTCCGGACGGAGAGGGCGTGCATGAAGGGCAGGTGCTGAGTGCCTTTCTGGCGAACGGCGCCTTCTGCGGAGGCGGCATGTGGGTTGGAAAGGGCGGCACCATGCACGATGGGTGTCTCGATGTCACCCTGCTGCCTCCGACCAGCGTGGCCAGAAGCCTTGCAGACACCTGGAGGCTCTATGACGGGTCGGCCTGGCAAACTCGCGGGGCGAAGCGGTTTCGGGCCAGCGTGCTGGAGGTTGTTCCGGTGGGGGAGGGTCAGGTCCTCCTGGAGGTGGATGGAGAGCAGCCCGGACGGTTGCCCATTCGGCTGGAGCTCCTGGAGGGAGCCATGCAGATCCGGGGGGGGTGGTTGGCCTCACCGCTTCTGGACAAGTCCGATCCGACGGGCTGGCGCCCCTGACTCCGAGGCGCGAGAGTCAAGAGTAATATAAGAATTATAACTGTTATAATTTGTAGGGTCCGCAAGAGATCGGGTGTTTTCGCCCCAGTGCTGCGTTTGGGTGCCTCCCTCGATCTTTATCAAAATCCAGTATCGACATGGGATAGTCCTTATGATAGCTTGGGGTTGACGTTCTTGATGGGCGTTGGGTTGGCGGGGAACGGCGCCAACACGATAAAATCAAAATTATCATAATTTACATAAAGGATGGTACCATGAACAAGGCCGATCTCACCGAGCATCTTTCAGCGAAGGCGAACATTCCCAAAGTGCGCGCTGCTGACTACATCAACATTCTCACCGACTCGATCCAGGACGCCTTGATCGGTGGTGAGAAGGTGACCATTTCTGACTTTGGAACCTTCACGGTCTCCCATCGTCGTGCCTTCCAGGGCCACAACCCGAAGAACCGCGAGGTGATTCAGGTCCCCGAGCGCCGTATTCCCGTGTTCCGTGCGGGCAAGGGTCTCAAGGAAGCTCTGAACGACGAATAGGCATTGATCCTTGAAGGGGCCGTCTACTCCAGGGCGGGGGGAGTAGACGGCCTCTTCTCTGTTTTTGGTTCCCATCTGGAGGCGGCTCCCGTCGATGGCTTGGCCGCGACGCTGCGCGGTTCGGGCCCTCGAGGCCTTGAAGTGGCTGCGCCACTCCGGCGGCCTCGAGAACCCGACCCGCTGGGTCGGGGCCGGCGCCATCTCGGTCCGCCGCCTCCAGATGGAAACCAGTGTTTTGGTTTTCTTGGTTTGGTTGGCCGTGGCGCTGCGCGGTTCGGGCCCTCGAGGCCTTGAAGTGGCTGCGCCACTCCGGCGGCC
>CAZRYF010000089.1:0-11010 GCA_964604165.1 uncultured Enterobacterales bacterium | reverse complement strand
ATTCCTGTTCGGCTGGTGGGGTGGTGGGCTGGAACGCGTGGCGGAGGCCGGCGTCCCGCGGGATGCCCGGGATTTTGTCTCACCCGGTGGAGGGGCCTCAGGATGGGAGACGGGGCCTGTGTTGGAGAGCCAGTGGTTTGGCCCGGTGGGGGTGCGGGGACGACTTCTTCTTCCGCTTCAGGAGGAGGCCCGCTTTGACCTGCGGTTGCGGGGGCCTGGATTCCAGGGGGGAGCCTGGGGGACCGGTGCGTGGACCGAGGCGGGCGCATGGGTGTTTCTTGGAGCCGGGGTGGGGGGCGTCGAGTCAGAGGTGTTCTGGAGCGAGTCTTGGGTGGGGCGGCTCTCAGCCCATGCCAGGCTGCCCCTTGGGCTGTTCCCTGCCGTCCAGGCCCTGGGGGTCGATGGGAAGCTCGAGGAGTCCACCGCGTCCCTTGGGTGGTCGCCGCCCTGCCAATGTGTGTCCATGGGGAGCGCGGTTACGCTCGCCGCAGATCGGGACGTTCCAGAGATCGGCCTGTGGGTGAGGGCGGGCCCGACCCACTCGCCGTCGCCTCCGGTAGATGCTATGCATTCTGCCCGAAACCCTGGAGGCACCCATGCGATTCTTCCCCCTGATCCTGGCCCTTGGCCTGTCGGCTTGCATTGACAAGGAGCCAGCCGGTGACGACACCGGCGACGGCTCGATCCTGGATGATCTCGATGGGGATGGAGTCGTAGGGTCTGAGGACTGTGACGACACGGATGCCCTGGTGGGCGCCGCCACGACCTGGTACGAGGATGCCGATGGGGATGGCTACGCAGGCGGTGCTTTGACCCAGGAGTCCTGCGATGCGCCGGCGGGGTACGCAGCGGAGATTTCAGACTGTGATGACCTGGATGCCAGCAGCTTCCCCGGGGGGGTGGAAGTCTGTGATGGCGCCGACAACGACTGCAATGGCAGCGTGGATGACTTCGCCACGGATATGACCACCTGGTACATGGATGGAGATGGAGACGGCCACGGGAACCCGGACACCAGCCAGGAAAGCTGCGATGCTCCTTTGGGATACGTGGCGTTGGGGGACGACTGTTTCGATGCGGACTCAGCCCTCTTTGAAGGCGACACCTGGTACCGGGATGAAGATGGCGATGGCGCCGGGGTCCCGGACGAGACCCAGGTGGGCTGCACCCAGCCCGCTGGGTTTGCCCCCACGGACGATGACTGCGACGACGCCGATGCCGCCACTTTCCCGGAGGCCGAAGAGATCTGCGACGACCTGGACAACAACTGTGACGGGACAGCCGATGAAGGCCTCTGGCAACTCACCTATTACACCTTCGATGATGGTCCAGATGGCACCTCGGACTTCATCACCGTTTACACCTACGACGCCGATGGCCTCCTGGACACGGTGTCCGTGGACGAGGACGGAGACGGTCTCCTGGACCGGATCTACTCCTACACCTGGACCGTGGATGAGCAGGAGGCGACCATCGGGTATGACCTGGATGCCGACGGCGTCGATGACTACACCGTCGAGTATTACTACGACGGCGACGGAAACGAGATTCGGGCAAAGGTCCTCCTGGGCACCACCACCATCGAGGTCTACGACTACACCTACGATGCCGATGGAAACATGCTCTCCTCGGAGGTCGACAGTGATGGGGACGGCACCGCGGACTCGCGTGTGACCTACACTTATGATGCCAATGGCAACCTCATCAGCGAGGAGACCGACTCGGATGGGAACTACCTTGCGGACGAAATCAAGACCTACACCTACGACGCAGATGACAACTTGATCGAGGTGCAAACGGACTCCGATGCCGACGGCACGACGGACGCAACGGCCTGGTACACCTACGACTCTGTGGGGAACCTGGATCGCATCGCCTTCGACCAGGACGGGGATGGTTTCCTGGTCAGCGGTGACGACTACTGCATGCTCTATGACTGGTCTGTGGATGGCAGCGAGGAGTCCCGGGTCGACTATGACGCGGACTGTGATGACGTCAGCGATGCGGTCTACCTGGAGCGCACCTATGATGCCGACGGTAACCGTCTGACCAGCCGCTGGGACTCGGATGTCGATGGATCTGTGGACCAGATCTACACCTACACCTATGATGCGGATGGCAACATGACCCAGTCCACGGAAGACACGGATGGGGATGGCTACTCCGACTACATTCGCACCTACGACACCCGTGGCAACGAGACCCAGACCGACTGGGACACGGATGCAGACGGCGTTGTGGACGGCGTGGAGTACCGGACCTACCAGTGCATTGATTGATCGCGAATTCGACTGAACCAAGAGGAACCACCCCATGACCCGAAGAACCCTGGCGCTCGCTGTGCTCTCTCTCGGCCTTTCCGCCTGTCTCGACTCCAAGGACGCGGACGACACCGGAGGCTCTTCTGACCTGGATGGTGACGGATTCACTTTGGCGAATGGAGACTGCGACGACAGCGACGCCACGGCCTACCCGGAAGCGGATGAGCTCTGCGACGACGTGGACAACGACTGCGATGGGCAGGTGGATGAAGATCCTTCCGATGCAGCGAGCTGGTACCGGGATGCGGACGGCGATGGCTATGGGGCGGCGGACAACGCCCAGGCCTCCTGCAGTCAGCCCACGGGCTTTGTCGCTGATGCTACGGACTGCGATGATCTCGATGCAGATGTGAGCCCGGTTGGCACCGAGTCGTGCAATGACGCAGACGACGACTGTGATGGGGAGATTGACGAGGCCGATGCGGTCGATGCAGCCACCTGGTTCGCGGACACCGATGGCGACGGTTTCGGGGATGCGGTGTCGACTCTGGTGGCCTGCGACGGCGGCACAAGCCACGTGGCGGACGACACCGACTGTGACGACGCAAGCGCCGACACCTACCCTGGCGCCGACGAGCTTTGCAACGGCGTGGATGATGACTGTGACGCCACCGTGGACGAGGACGATGCCACCGATGCGGCGACCTGGTACCAGGATGCAGACATGGATGGGTACGGCGACCCGGATGAGACGACTCTCGCCTGCACCGCCCCGAGTGGGTACCTGGCGGACAACACGGACTGCAACGACAACAGTGCGAGTCGCTACCCCGGGGCGGACGAGTACTGCAACGGATTTGACGACGACTGCGACGGCGCCGTGGATGAGGACGATGCCCTGGACATGCTCACCTACTACGGCGACACGGACGGCGACGGCTATGGCGACGCATCGGTGACCCAGGTGGCCTGCAACCCAAGCATGGGCTGGACCTCAGATGGCACGGACTGCGACGACAACGACTCGGCCATCAACCCGGGAGAGTCCGACTGGTGCGCCGACGGCGTGGACAACGACTGTGACGGTGCGGATGAGACCCTGAACGGGCAGCTTGTCTGGCAGTATGGGGATGATGATGTGGATGGCACTGTGGACTACATCATTCGCTACGAGCAGAACTCGGATGGCGACAATGAGACCGCCTACATCGACACCGATGGCGATGGCACCTCGGACTACACCTACCACTGGGTCTACGACGCCGACGGCAACGTGACACAGGCCTACTACGATGCCTACGGAACCATCTACGTCTTCTTTCAGGCCACCTACGACACCAACGGAGACACCACCTGGTATGCCTATGACAGCGACCTGGATGGCAGCTGGGATGAGACCCATTCCTTTGCCTACGACACCGACGGCAACACGACCCTGGTCGAGGACGATGACGATGGAGACGGCATCGCCGACACCATCACGTCCTACACCTACGACGCCGACGGGAACATGATCCAGAAGGACGAAGACACCGACGGTGACTCCGTCACGGACAACTCCACAACCTACACCTACGACGCTGAGGGGGACCTGCTTACGGCTGCGCTGGACAGCGATGCGGACGGCTCCACGAACGCGAACCTGACGTGGGTTTACGACGCCAACGACAACCTGACCTCAGTGGGGATGGACCACGACCTGGATGGGGTGGTGGACCTGAACGTCTACGAGGCCACCTACAACGCTGACGAAGACATGACCTGGGAGGCTTGGGACACGGACTACGATGGTGCCTGGGACGAGGAGTACACCTACACCTACGACGCCAGCGGAAGCCTCGCCGAGTACACAGAAGACGACGACGCGGACGGCAACCCGGAGACCACGGAGAGCTATGACTCCGCCGGGAACACCAGCCAGATTGACTCAGACGATGACAGCGATGGAACCGTGGATTCCACCGTCTGGTACTTCTACGTCTGTGACGATTCGGCGTAGGAGCGGGGTTCGCCGTCTTCACGGCTTTGCCGTCTTACGGTCCTGTGGCCGCTCGCGCGAGATCAGCGCAGCCGCTTCTGAACCTTTCGGTTTTCCGCCAACTCGTTGAGCAGGGTGTCGCTCACGTCCTCTCCGGGGCACCCTCCCAGGACGGGCGGGTTGGCACAGATTCCAATGCTGCCGCCTTGCTTTGCGAGGGTGGGCTCAATGGCGGCCAACAGACGAGCGCCCAGCGCCGCCACGTCCTTCTCGTAGCCAGCGCGCAGATCCTGGAGAGCCTGGAGGTTGGACTCCACGTTCTCGTTGCTCTCGAGCGCTACCTGCAGTGGTGCCTGTTTGGCTCCAAGCGCCTGACCCAGTGACTCGAATTCCCCGGGGGCAAGAGCGTCGAGCAGTGCTCCCATCTGCACGTGGGCCGCCTCTCCGGTGAGCGCGACCACTGCCTGGGCCACTGGGGCGCTGGAGAGAGCGGGCCAGGGAACGGAGAGAATGTCCTGGACCTCAGCGGTCAGGACGGTGTCAGCATCCAACGCGGCGGAGATTGCGGCGCTTTGGTCCTCTCCTTTGCAAGCCGTTCCTGGGCCTTGTCGCCCGGGTCCCATGGCCGCCATGCCCTTTGGGCGGGCGCACTCCTTCAGGTCAAACGGGCCAGCCTGTGTCGCCAGGGCGCGCTCCATGGCTGCCCCAAAGGTCGTGGCCGAGTCTTCTTGGAGGGTGTCGACCCAGGCCTGGGCCACGAGGTACCCGTGGGCGGTTTCCCGGCGAATCCGCGTGACCCGCGCCCGCTGGTCGGTGGGGGAGCGCTCTCCCAGGGCCAGCATCCCTTTGTCCAGGGCTGCGGTGGCCTGGCTGGTCCGCGAAAGCTCGCTTTGGAGCGCATCGAATTTCGGTGCTGCCTGCTCGGAGAACCCTCGAAAGGTGGAGGAGCCAGCCGCCACGCGGTCTGGATCATAGTGGGCGGGAGGAGCAGCCAGGGCGGAGGAAATCAAGAACGTGAGCATAGAGGGTCTCTAAGGCAGCGCGAAGACAGGCACCACGCTTGCCCCTTGGGTGACGTTGGCCAGGTGGGTTTCGGAAAGGCGACACAAGAACCCCGCGAGACGGCCCCGAATCAAGAACGGGTCCAGGTCCACCACGCACTCGTGCAGGCGAAACTCGTCTCGGGCATCTGGAAAGGGAAGCACCACCTCGGGCACGCGCTTCTGGAGCACGTGGGGGGTGTCTCTGGCGAGGGCTTCTTGCCAGTCGCTTTGGGTGGACTCCCATCCCAGCGCGATCCCGATGCCGCCATGGCCGGTCGCGGGCTTGAGCACCCACTGGTCCGGCTGGTCCATGGCCTCCCGGAGGGTCTCCTTGGGCGGGGGTGCGTTGGGTGACATTCGCACGGTGAACGGTACGTGTTCTTGTACGACCCTGCGCTCTGAGGCGGTGAGGTGTCCCTGAAAGTCAGGGTGATGCAGCAGGGCAAAAAGCGCCTTGGAGTGGAGCAGGCAGGTTCGAAGCGAGTTCACCATGCAGATGGCGCCGGCCCGGTAGGCGTCTACCAGGGCACGGGTCTCCTCCGGGTGCTCCAGAATGTCCTGCACCAGGAGGCGGCGGTAGACGAGATCCACCCGGGCCAGCCCGTGCATGAGGTGGGTGCCGTTGAACTCCAGCATGCGCGGATCCACCACAGAGCAGGTCACCCCTGCCCGGCGGAAGTGTTCGGCGAACAAGTGGAATTCAGGGGTGGTGGGGGCCGAGTCAAAGTCCACAATGGCCACATGGGGTGGGGGGCCGGTATGTCTGCGCCAGCTGCGAAACGCCTTCAAGGCCGCCCGGACCACCGCTTCGGAGTTGGAGAATCCCCGCAGGTTGCGAAAGTGGTCCCGGAGGGGATCCGCATCAAACACCTCGGTCAGGGCATCCGTATAGGCAATGCCTGCGGGGGACTCGCCGTTGAGCTCCAGGATCCAGGGATGGCCCCCGGGGGTAAAGCAATCCACCCGCGCGATGAGGGCGGTCGATTGATAACCCGGGTCGATTTTCGCCAGCTCCAGTGCCCTGGGGTCCAGATCCAGCAGGGACACCAGGGAGCCGGTTGTGGGGTCCAGTCCGTCCTCCAAAAGGGTCTCGCAGACCTTTCGGACAATCCCGTGAAAGGTGGCCAGAATACGTGCAAATCGCTGGACCTGGGGGCCTGTCAGCAGGTGGGGACGACGATGCACGCACAGGGCCCCCCCCTCGTAGACGGCCCCGGCGCGGATCACCGCTGCGAGAAAATCTTCTCGAGATCGGGGGTGCTTCGAAAGAAGCGAGTGCCACCGGGTCACCGCATCCATGGGGCCATCATAGGCGGGTTACACCCCACCCATGGCAGTTGATCTGTTGGGACAGGACGCGGTGCTGAGACCGCTGCTGGATGCGGCTGCCAGCGGGCGTCTTCACCACTGCTATCTCTTCGAGGGCCCGGACGGGATCGGCAAGCACGCCGCCGCGGTGCACCTGGCCATGGCTGCGGCCTGCACGGAGGAGGCTCCCCCTTGTGGAAGCTGCCCCACCTGTCGTCACATGGCCCGGGGCACCCACCCGGACCTTACGGAGGTGGGGCTCGATCCAGATCGAAAGACCCCGACCATCAGTGCACGGCAGGCCAGGGAGGTGGTGGCCCAGGCCCGGCTCCAGAGGTTCTCCGCCCGCCGCCGCACCTTTGTCATCGATCCGGTGGACAGGCTGGGTCCGGAGGGGGCGAACGCCCTTTTGAAGACCCTGGAGGAGCCCCCAAGTGGCACGGGGTTTGTCTTGGTGACCTCTCGGGTCAGCGCTCTTCTTCCCACGGTGATCTCCCGCTCCCAGCGCGTGCGGTTCTCGATCGTGGAAGAAGGTGCTCTCAAGAAATGGCTGGAGGGAAAGGGCATTTCTGACGCGGGGCGGATCGCGGCACTTGCACAGGGGCGACCGGGCCGGGCCCTCGCGCTTGGTGAGGGGGAGCTGGCAGCCCTGGACCAGGTGCGCAGCGAGATGTTCAATGTGCTGGGCAGTGGGCCGGGGGAGCTGTTTGAGTATGCCAAGAATCTCGCCAGCGGTGGTTCGCGGGTGGTCTGGCTGCCTCGGGTGGAGAGGTTGTTTCTGGTGTTGGAGACCCTGGTGCGAGATGCCATGGCTGTGGGATCCGGTGCGAACCTATCGAGCTTGAACCGGGATCAGGAGGAACGGGTCCGTCTCTGGGCGGAGGCCCTTTGGCCCGGTGGTGGTGCCCGGATTCAGCGAGCGGTGGGGGATGCGCGGGAGCAGCTTGATCGCAATGTCAGCGGCCGCCTGGTGGTGGAGACGTTGCTGTCCCATGTGGCCACCGAGCTTGGAAGGGCCCGGAGAGCCCCGTGATTTTCGACTCTCACTGTCACCTGGATCCGGAGACTTTTGGGGGGGACACCGAGGTGGACGACGTGGTCGCGACTGCGATGGCCGCGGGGGTGACCCGCATGCTGACCGTGGGGTCCGGCTACGGGGAGGGAACCGCGGGACGAGCGGTGGCGGTCGCCCATCGACACCCGGGTCACGTGTGGGCAAGCGTGGGCATGCACCCCCACGACGCTCAGCACTTTGATGCGGCTGTTGAGGAAGATCTGCGCGGGTTGGCGGCGGACGCCTGCGTGGTGGCGTGGGGGGAGATCGGCTTGGACTTCTTTTATGACAACTCCCCGCGGGATGTGCAGCGCTCGGTCCTCCGCCGGCAGATTGGCATTGGCCTGGAGCTCGGCTTGCCGTTGATCATCCATGATCGGGACTCAGACCAGGAGACCTGGCGAATCCTGGTGGAGGAAGGGGCCTTTGACGGCGCTGGTGTGCTCTACCACTGCTTTGCTGGAGATCCGGTCCACATGGAGGAAGTGGTCGATGCAGGAGGGTTCATCTCTCTTCCGGGATCAGTCACATGGAAGAAGGCCACCCTGGCCCAGGAGGTGGCCCGCCTGGCACCGTTGGAGCGACTTCTCGTGGAGACGGACACGCCGTTTCTGACACCCGAGCCCCTTCGGGGGCGCAGGAACGAGCCTTGCCACGTAGCGCTCGTGGTCGATCGGATTGCCCAGCTGCGGGGAGTCTCGTCCGAAGAGGTGGCCGCTGCGACCACCGAGAACGCGAACCGGGTGTTTGGCCTGCCGGGGTAGGCGGGCCGGGCCCTACTTTGTGGGCTTGGCCTGGTTCGGCGCGTTCTTGTCGGCTTCCGGGGTGTGAATCGGAAAGGCCGGCGTGGAGCCGTCGCGGTTGCGAAGGATCTTGGCGTCGCGGCCGGCCTTCTTCTGGCGAAGAGCGCGACGAAACTTGGTGATCTTGGTGTTTGAGGCCATGGAATCCATCCTCGCCAACCCGGGAAAGCCCGGAAGACGACGCGCCATTTATGGCTTCGGGGGGGGGATGTCAACCTGAAGGGCGTGCGGATCCGGCACGGTCGGGGTTAGGCTGCTTCCACCTGGATTCGTCTTGGAGGACGACTATGCTTTCTACGAGAACCACTGTGCTTTCTGCCACCTTCCTTCTGCTCCCCGGCTGCGACCTGCTTGGGGAAGCCATCGAGGAGTTTGAGGGCCTCACCAATCCTCTGGTCGCTCAGACTTTCCTCTTGGGGGTGGCGGCTCCGGAAGACGCGGATCTCGCTGCGGCCATTGAGGACTCGGCCATGGAGTTGGACCGGGCCATTCAGGTCTTCCTGGCCGATGCCGCCAGCGCAGACGACCTGGAGAATGCGCCGGTTTCCGGGGCCGCCGTGACCGTTCAGGTGGGCGCGGGCGACGCCGTGAGTCTCGATGAGGCCGTGGATGGTGGCTACAAGGCCACGGGCGTGGACGGTTTGGAGTACATCACCGGACAGGACGCCACCGTCTCGGTGACTCTGGGTGAGTCCACTGCAACCATGTCCTTGACCCTTCCCGTCGCGGTGAGCGCCACGGTGCCTACCGAGGTGGATGCCAACACGGCTCTCTCTGTGGATCTGGGATCTGGATACGACGGCGTCATGGGGGTCGTGATCGATGTGGTGAGCTCGGAAGTCACCTGGGACAACCGGCCCCTGGGTATTCAGGAGCTTTACGACTTCACCCATACAGACGGCACGGTGAGCACCCTGGAGATTCCCGCAGATGCCTTTCCCAGTGAGAGCTTGTATGCCGTGGGAATCGCGGGCATCGAGAACGCTGATCCGGAAACTTTTGAGAACGTGAACACCGTGCTCACCTCCTTTATGGCTGGAAAGGTCACCTTCTACCCGGTGAGCACGATTCCTTTGCCCGTGGGCGGCGAGTAGCCACGACGCCTTCCTGCGGCAGCGATGCCGATGACGCCCAGCAGCCAAAACGGGCTGCTGGGCATCTTCGTGCCTGAGGAACAGGCGGCGCAGCCCTTGATGGGGGGGATGCCCTCATCCAGGAATCCGGTGTCCACGTTGGTGTCTTCTGTGTCTTGATCTGTGTCTTGATCTGTGTCCGCATCTGAGTCTGCATCCGAGTCCGCATCGGCGTCCGCATCGGCGTCGGCGTCGGCGTCGGCGTCGGCATCTGCTTCTCCGGTGTCCCAACCGAGACCGGTGTCCCCACCGTCTTCCAGGCCAAAGGCAGCCCCGGAGAGGGTGACCTCTAGAATCGTGGGCACCACCTGCTCGTCATAGGCGACGACCAGTCGGGTGCCCTTTCGGGCCAGGTGGGGGGTCATGGCTGCGCCAGAGGAGGTGACCTGTTCCGTCTCCAACAGGTTCCAGTCAAAGTCAAAAACCGCCAGCATGACGTCGCCAAGGAGCCCTGGGCCTCCGCTGCCCTGGTTGATGAAGGCCACGATGTAATGGTCTTCCACGCGCAGCACCGCCTGTGGCCAGCCGCCGCGTTCCCCGCCGGTGAGGACCTGAGAGCTCTTGACCTCGATCACGGTGAAGGGATCTGTGGTGGTGTCGAGCCGGGTCACATCGATATCATCCGTGTTGTCCTGGATCTCCACGATCAACAGGTTCCCGGTCTCTGGCTCCACCAGGAAAGAGTTTCCACCTGTCTGTGGAATGTTGAGCAGCTGGGTGGTGCTCGTCATGGTGGCGTTGTTGTCCATCAGGAAGAATGTAGAGAGCACATCGGCGCCCTGTTGGCCTCCAAAGACGGTGATCTTGAGGTTGGGCGAGCAGGCGACGGGCATGTCGTTGTGGGCCTGGGAGGTGACCCCTTCCTCCAAGGTGCTCCACGACAGGAGGTTGAAGTCGTCGTCGTACCGGAAGGCGTAGGCCGTGTCGTTGGGGGCCGTCACATTGGCGGAGGCAATGTGCAGGTAGCCGCCGCCGGGGCAGGAGGTGATCGCGTGGTCCTTGAGCATGTGGTTGACCGTGCCCTGTGTAAGCTCGGTGCGGTGCAGGTCTTCCGCCCACAAGGTGTTTTCATCCATGGCGACCCGGGCGTAGGTGCCGCCCTGTGCCCACAGGAGGTGCCAGCCGTCGTCGGCGGGAAACACCCGCGGCCACCCACCGGCCATGTGCAGGGTAATGGGTGTGTCGATTCCGGTGATGTAGGTCCCGGCGTCCACAGGGGCAGAGAGCAAGAGCAGCCACAACATCGTCACCTCCGAGCCACCATTGTGGCTTGCACTAAGGCGCAGGACAACACTCATCCCAGGCAGCCGCTTGAGAGAGCGTGTCCTTCCCCCGGGAACTTACTGGCTTGGCCATGCGGTAGATCACCGGGGACAGGTCTCGACGAAAGCCAGGAAGGACCTCTGCCACGCTGGGAAGGGTGTAGATAC
>CAZRYF010000088.1:0-11615 GCA_964604165.1 uncultured Enterobacterales bacterium | reverse complement strand
GCCAGGGTTCACCATCGGCGACACCGACAGCATTGAGCCCGACAGTTGCAAGGGCCTCCACGGAGGGGCCCGTCCAGGAAAGAGGGTTCATGGGGATTCCGGCTCCGGGAAAATGCTTGAGTTAATCGCAGGTGAGGTCTCGTTAAGGATAGAGTCTCGGACCGGGGAGGAGAAGATGAACGGTGTCTGGATTGGGTTTCTGGCCTGCGTCGGGGGGAAGACGGACGACACGGGGGACCTCCCCGTCGACACGGGGCCCTCGATAGAGTCGCTGTGTGCGGGAGAGGGGGAAGAGTCTCTTGTGATTGGAACTGGGGTCGGCAGTGAGTTCGTTCCGATGGAACCCTTGACCGAGATGTCGCTGGACGTGGCACCCCAAGGGGGGTTTGGGGTGACCGTGCGGGCACGGACCCAGGGGATCCGGTCCGCAACCGATGAGCTTCCCCATGTCCCTGTGTCGGTAGAGTTGGACACCTACATTGATGGGGTTCTGTCCGCCTCTTTTCTCAACGAAGACGTGGAGATCTACTGCCAGGACGATGGCAGCGGGCTGGTGTGGGGCGTCGTGGTGGGCTTTGATCCGGTGGAATACTCCAGCACCGACGACCTCTTTCGTCTCGATGGCGTGACCACGGCCCTCAATGTGATCGCCTATGGCGCCGACGGCGGCGTGGCCGACGGATGGGTGGACGTAATCATCTCGGTGGGGGGGTAGAGTCATGGGGGGAGTGTTGCTTGCGTTCTTGATCGCTTGTCCCGGCAAGGAACCAGCGGACAGTGGGTGGGACCCCGCCAAGGGGGATGCTTGTCTGACCTGTCACGAGGGGATCGAGCCGATCCACGAGCCAATTGACGAGAACCAGTGCGTGGTGTGTCACGGGGGGGACGGCTCGGCTTTGACCCAGGAGGGGGCGCATGTGCCCGTGCCGGACAACTACGCCGAGGTTCGGGGGGATGGCCTTCCGCCCGCCACCCATGGCTTCATCAAGGACATGCCGCCGGACATGTTGGATGCCCTGGACCCGGCCTACGTGAAGTTCATCAACCCGGGGGATATCCGGGCCGCGGCGGATGCCTGTGGGACCTGTCACGACGAGCACGTGAAGAACGTGCCCAACTCGGTCATGACCACCAACGCCGGCCACTACATGCCGCCCCTCCACTATGCGGGATTCCAGGACAAGGACGCCATCTACGGCTCTTTTCCCGCGACGGATCCGCACTTTGAGGGGGTCCACGGCACCGTGGAAGAGCTGGTCACCTTGACCCCCCCAGACGGGGAGGAGTTCGCGGCGGCGGTGGCGGATGGGGATCCAAAGGTCGTGGAGGAGCTTGCCTACGCCCACTACGTCTCCAAGAACTGCAACACCTGCCACGCGGCGGGCTACCCGAAGAACAACTCTCCGGCGGCGTACCGGTCGACAGGGTGCAGCTCCTGCCACATGGTCTACGGGAAGCTGGGGGTCTACGAGGGCAACGACGCTGCGATGCCCAAGAACCACCCGGTCTACCCAAAGCGACACGAGATTACGAGTGACATACCGACCGAGCAGTGCGCGACTTGCCACTTCCAGGGCGGACGGATCGGGCTGCTCTTCCGGGGGATTCGAGAGGGAGGCTTCAAGACCCTGCCCGAGAACGCTCAGACCTGGGATGAGTCCGTGTACACCCACACGGCCGGGTACTACGTGCTGGATGAGGACACGACCAACAACTACGACGAGACCCCCCCCGACGTGCACTACCAGCGCGGCATGCACTGCGTGGACTGCCACGTGGGCGCGGACGTGCACGGTGACGGTCGCATTTACTCGACCGGCAAGTACCAGATGGATCTCAAGTGCGAGGACTGCCATGGGACCATCCGGGAGCGCGCGACCCCCAACGGGGAAGGGGTCTATTTGACCAGCAAGGGGCGGCCGCTGACTCAGTTGTATACAACCGAGGAAGGCAACGTGGCGCTGGTGGGGCGCCTGGACAAGGCGGTGCACGTGGTGCCCCAGCCCGTGGATCTGCTTGCCCAGCGCGGGGAGTCTTCCCCGATGCATGCGGCCATGGGGGTCCAGGAGGACGGGTTCACCCACACGGACTCCATGACCTGTGACACCTGCCACAACAGCTTTCAGCAGCACTGCCTCGGTTGCCACGTGACCCTGGACATGCGCCTGTCCCAGACCGACTACCAGACCGGCGTAAGAACCTCGGGTCTGACAAAGGGGTCCCGCACCGGCTACTCCCTGGACGACTTGGTGCTCTGTCAGGGGGTGGATGGCCGCGCCCAGCCCTGCAACGCCACGGCGCAGGTCCAGATGTCCATTATCGGCCAGCATGGCGAGATGATCATGGGAGTTCGGGAGGAGGCTGAGACCGGAGGCACCACGGGTCAGCTTGTGGGCGAGTTCCGCGAGAGCGGGGGGTTCAACGCGGTGCGCGGCTGGGCACCTTTTTTCCAGCACACCAGCACGGACGAGCCCCGGGACTGCAACACTTGCCACCGCACGGCGGACACCCCCGAGGAGTGGGCGCGGGTCAAGGGCGTCTACGGGTATGGGACCGGCGAGTTCATGTTGACCGCCCCGGACGGAACTCAGGTGGATGCGCTCCAATTCCTGGACGCGTCGGGCAACCCCAACACGCTCTTTGTGCACGAGGGATCTGGGCCATTGTCCGAAGAGGTGCGGAACCGAGCTTTGGGTGTGGACCTTTCAGAGGCAAGATGAGGGTTTCCTGGTTTTTGTTGCTTTGGGCCTGCACGGGCCCAAAACCCGATGACTCCGCTGGAGAGACCGGAGACACGGCACCGGAGGGTCCTGGGTTCTCCATTCTGGCGGACGAGGTGGGAGAAGGGGTGCTGCTCTCGGCGTGGAGTGCGGGCGAGGAGATGCTCGCGGTTGGCGGGGCGCTTGGCGGGAGCGGGCCGGGAATTCTGGCCCGTTGGGACGGCGAGACGCTCTGCACTGAGACTCTGGTTGAGGATGCCGCTCTGTGGTGGATTCAGGGTCCCTCGGAGACGGAGTGGCGGGCGGTGGGGGAGCGCGGCACGGTGGTGCACTCCGTGGACGGTGTGGTCGCCCGGGACGATGTGGACACGGACATGACCCTGTACGGAGTGTGGGATGACGGGGAAAGCGCCTGGGTTGTAGGTGGAGACGTGGGGGCTGGCACAGGCGGCATCTGGCAGCGTGGTGTCGCCGGATGGGAGCAGGTGCTTGCCACCGAGGAGGGGGTCGTTTTCAAGGTCTGGGACAGGTGGTTTGTGGGAGACCAGGTCGCCTGGCGGCTGGGAGACGATGGCGTCTTTGAGTCCTTTCCCCCGCAGGAGCGCTTGCTGACCGTTCGGGGCGTGTCCGGGGATGAAGTCTATGCGGTGGGGGGGACGATGGGCTCGGCCGCCCGGAAGTGGACAGGCGCGGGCTGGGAAGAGCTGGACACGGCGGGGCTGTCCGCTCCGCTAAATGGGGTCTGGACCGCGCCGGGAGAGAACGTCTGGGTCGCGGGCATGATGGGGGTGCAGGGTTTTTCGGACGATGGCGGAGCCTCCTGGAAGATTCCTGATTTTCCCCTGACCGTGCACCACTTTCACGCGGTCTGGAAGCACCAGGAGTCGTTTCTTTTTCTGGGGGGAAACCTCATGTCGGCGGACGGGCCATGGTTCGGAACGATCGGGCGCTGGGGCATGCCCCGCGCAGCGGTCACCGCGAGCGAGTGTCCGGGGAACTGACCGGGGCTTGGCAATCTTGGGCGTCCAAGCGGCTAAAGCTGAAGGATGCTGCCTCCACTGACGCTCCTGATTCTCTCGTTCTTGGCCGCCGCCGCGCCGTTGGGCGTCCATGAAGTAGACCTGTCTCCGGACCGGGTGCAGCAGGCTCTGGCTGGCGACTTTGATCTCTTGCTGGAAGACGCAACCGCCCAGGTGCCTGCCGGAACCACCCGCGTGGTTCTCTATGGTCGGGATGCCGTGGGAGAGCGCGTGCCGCTGGAGGACCTCTTGCCGGGTGGGCCGCCGGTGCCGAGAAAGGATGCCCCCGGAGGGCCGCCGGTGGACCACCCGGGGGCCGCAGATGGGGGCCTTTCGGGCCGCGCCATCTATGTCAGTCAGTGTCATGGCTGGAAATACGTTTCCGGACAGTTCTACCTCCAGCGCCCGAACCTCTTTGACACGGTGGAGGACCTCCACAACCCGGAGGCCACAAACCAGGTGCTGGTCCGGTACCTGGAGAACGCGGGGGCAGCGGTCTTCACCGCAAAGGAGCGGGACCACAACCCGAACATGGCCCTCTCGGACAACGATGGTGACGGGTATTCCGAGAGCGGATCAGGGTTTGTGGATGGCGCAGCCGGTTTTGTGGACCGGACGAGTTGGGAGCACGGAGAGAACCCTTTTGAGACCGGCACCACCCGTCGTTTTCCCGCCGACGGAGGCGCCGTTGCCACCTGGATTCCCGAGGTTCCTGCTGACGGCCGGTACGCGGTGTACGTGAGCTGGGCGTGGGACAGCACCCACGCCTCGGATGCTCACTACCGAATCACCCATCCCGGGGGGGTCATCGATCGGCGGTTTGACCAGCGGGTCCACGGCGCCACCTGGCAGTACGTGGAGACCCTCTGGCTTCCAGCGGGGGTGGGTGGGATCCAGGTGGATCTCATTGGGGACAGCTCGGATGCGGGAAGCTGGCTCTCTGCGGACGCGGTGCGCATTGGGGGTGGAATGGGGAGTGTGAGCCGCGGCGGGAGCACCACCCTGCGACCGAGGTGGGAGTCAGCGGCCTATCTCCACACCCAGTACAACGGCGCACCGACGAGCGTGTATGACTTCTACTCGGACGGCAACGGTTCCGACCCGGGCTCCCGCTCTCGGTGGGCGAGGTGGGAGCATCCGGAGGGTGAGGATGCGGTCTATGTTTCCTGGCACTCGAATGCAGGGGGCGGTCGGGGAACGTCTACGTACACCTACACGGGAAACAGTGGCGCAGCAGTCACCGGCTCCGAGTCCCTGGGGAGCTCGATTCAGTCCAACATTGTGGATGCTATGCGCGCCCTGTACGACTCCGGCTGGACCGACCGTGGAAACCTGCAGGCGGCCTTTGCCGAGGTGAGTCCGTACCACAATCCGGAGACTCCATCGGCCCTGATTGAGATGGCTTTTCACGATGAAGCCACGGATGTGGAGTACCTGAAGGACCCGGAATTCAGGGCCGACGCCTCCCGGGCCATCTACCGGGGCATTGTGGACTACTTCTCGGATCGGGATGGGGGGACACCGGTCTACCTGCCGGAGCCTCCGGAGGATGTGGCCCTGGTCCATGGGGCTGGTGGCCGACTGGAGGTGAGCTTTACAGCGGGGCCGACCGGCTTTCCCTTTGGCGATGCCCCTTCGGAGTACGTGCTGTTTGCCTCGGCGGATGGCCACTCTTGGGACAACGGAGCGACGATCTCTGGCAGCGGTGCAGAAGTGACAGCTGCTCCAGGCGAGACGATCTTTGTGCGGGTTGCGGCTCGAAACAGCGGCGGGATCTCGTTTCCATCCGAGGTGGTTGGCGCACGGCAGTCTCCGGATGGCGCAGCAACCGTGCTGGTGGTGGCGGCCTTTGATCGCATGGAGACAAGCTTGTTGCCGTGGGAAGCCATCGGCGGGACGGTGGGAGATGTTCGGCGAATGGATCTCCCCCGGGTGAATCCCTATGACATCGTGGCCGCCCACGGTCGGGCCATTGGGGGCGCCGGGTGGCCCTTTGATTCCATGGCCGATGAACGGTTGGCCGAAACAGACCTCTCTGCCTATCGGCTGGTGGTGTGGGCGGCGGGAGAGGAGTCCACGTGGGATGAGACCTTCAGCGCAACGCAGCAGACCCAGATCATGACATTCGTGCAGCAGGGTGGAGCGCTGGTGGTAAGTGGAGCAGAGGTCTTGTGGGACCTGGATGAGAGAGGAAGTGAGGGGGACCGGGCCTTCGCTTCCGATGTGCTCGGGGCCACCATGGCGTCCGACGACGCCAACACCACTGTGGTGACTGGTGAGGATTTGCTGGCCGGGCTCGATCTTGGCTTCTCGGAGGACCAGGGAGCGCCTTATCCGGTGGAGTACCCGGACGTGCTGGAGTCCACCAAGGGGGTCATCGCCCGGTACGATGGGGGAGGGGTTGCAGCGATTCTCGGGGACTCGGTGGCCCTCTTCGGCTTTCCCTTGGAGACCATGGCTTCGGAAGCGGATCGCTTGGAGGTCTTCAGCCGACTCCTTCCAATTCTGGTGCCCGACTACACTCCGCCGGAGGACACAGGCTTCACCGACACGGGAGAGGTGGACACGGGAGGAGAAACGGGGAAGCCACGGGCCTGTGGGTGTGCGTCCGGAGCCCTCCCTGGGAGCCAAGGGTGGCTGGCCTTACTCGCCCTTGGGTGGCTTCGGGTGCGCTCGGCTCCGCGTCGTGACATCCTGTGAGAAGGAGGATGTCTGTGCGGTTTCTCATCGCATTTGCGGCTCTTTCGGTCAGCGGGTGTGGGCTGGGGATCTTCAAGGTGGACACCGAAGAGGAAACTGGACTCTACTCCCGGGATTGCACCGAGCCGGCGCTCCCTTCCGGGTTTGGAGAGGACCTCTCCTTTCACGGGGGGTGTTCGGACCTCGTGCTCTTTGCTCGGAACGTCGACGACACGGTGCAGCTCTTCTTTCGGGCGAACGGCATCGTGGCCACGGCCAACGAGGAAGAAGAGGTGCAGGTCCACACCTACAACCTGCCGGAGAGCGGCGTGACCCTGAACGTGAACGTCGGGTCGAATCTGTCCGACGTCACCTGTGACGATGTGATGGAAGGGGTGGTGAATGTCGCGGGGACGTACATCGCCACGGCGGGAGTGGCAGCCCTGGTGGTGGAGCCGGGGAGTGTGGACACGGACAACTGGAGTGCCACAGGAGAGGCCTCTCTGGAGTTGGAGGGCGTGGAGTTTGTGGACGGGAACAACTGCAGGCTGGAGCTGGGAGACGTGTCTTTCGACGAGATCCCAGTGGGGTGGTCTCCAGGCTGAAGCAGGGCGGGGCGCGTGGGTTAGACACCTCCACATGGGTCCTCTTCTTCTCGGAAGCCTGGCGCTGGTGGGCTGCAATCCGGCGTTTGATGTGCACCGCAGGGTGCTCGGGCCTTACCGTGTGGCCGGGGTGGGGGTGGAGAAGCGTCTCGGGGAAGAGTGCCCTCGCGCGGTGGCCGCCATTTGGAGTGGGCTGGGGCCCTTTCACGACCAGGTGTTGGACCTCTCCTGGACCTTGAACGGTGACCACTTGGGGGAAGGTCAGGCGGTGGAGGTGTGTGGTGCGGGGGAGCTGGAGTTGGAGGCCACGGCACCGGATGGAACCTTGCATCGGGCCCGGGTCGACGTGTCGGTGCCTGCGTTTGCATGGAGTCTTTCGAGGGAGGTGCTCTCCGTGCCTGAGAATGTCTCACCGGAGGCCCGGGAGCTCTTGTCGGGGGAGGATGTTGCGGACGCCGAAGGCACGGATCAGATGATCCGGGTCACCCTGGAGGGTCTTCCCCTGCCCCACGAAGCTCGCTGGATGACGCCCACGGAGGGGGGGCATGCGCTGGCCCTCTCTGGGGGGCGAGCAGATCTGTTGGCGCTGTCCCTGGAGCTGGACGGTGGGGTCGTGGAGGGGGCTACTCCTGTGGCGGGATGTCCCAATTGCATCCTGGGACACCTGGCGTTGGCCGTGGATGGAACGGGAAGCAACGCCTGGGGCTGGGTGGAGGCGGCCTTTGGGTTGGAGGTCTCGTTGGTGCGCCATGAAGGCTGGCTCCTGGAGGCGGACGTCGGGGCAGATGTTCGCTACCTGGCGGGGGATTTCCTGTTGGATGATGGTGCGGCACGGGGCTTTGTTCTGGAAAATGTCGAGGCCATGGAGGAAGCGGAGGTGGACCAGGGCATGCTGCAGGTGGAGTGTGGCGTTCTGGGGGTCCCCTTTGAGCTGGATTGGCTGGTGGAGGGCCGCTGTACGCGGTCCCAGGTGAACGGTCAGCGCCTGGTGTTGGCCCTGTGGTAATCGCCTTTCTTCTGTTCTGGAGTGTCTCCGACGCGGCCACCCTGCAAGAGGAGGATGCGTCCAGCGCGGACGCGCCAGAGGAGGACGCGCCAGAGGAGGCGGCGCCCCTGGAGATTGTGGTGGAAGCACGGCGGGACCTGCCCCACGCGAGCTGGCAGGTGCTTGATGCAGAGCGTATTTCGGATACGCCGGGCACCCATGGAGACCCCTTTCGCCTGGTCCAGGCACTACCTGGGGTGGCCATGACCCGGGAGTATGCTCCCAGGGCCGGGGCCTTGTCGATTCGCGGGGCCAACCCGGGGGACTCGCGTTTCTTTCTGGATGGGGTTGAGCTTCCCTACCTGTTCCATTTTCACCAGTACGCATCGGTGCTGCACACGGGGTTGTTGGAGGAGCTGGCGGTGTTCCCCTCCACCTTTGGCGCCGAGTATGGGGATGCGGTCGGCGGAGTGGTGGCTGCCCGCTCGAAGGCGCCGGAATGGGAGCGGTCCCAGGGCGGGGTGTCCGGCAACCTGTTGATGGGCGGGGCCTGGGGGGCGGCTCCGTTGTCGCGAAAGTCCTCAGCGGGGTCTTCTGGCATTTCCGGTTCCGCCCGCCGGTCATTTGCGGACCTGGGGGGGAAGACCACTGATTGGTACACGGCGTGGCCGGTGTTCTGGGACTACCTGGTGCGCACCCAGGGGGCGCTGAAGAACGGTTTTGGAGTCAGCATGACCCTTCTGGGGGCGGGGGATAGCTATGGGAGGTACCTCTCCCAGCCGGATGCCCTGGACCCGGTGGAGGAGGACCAGAATCCACCCTTTGTCCTTGATCGGGCCTTCCACGGGGTGTCGATGCACTTGGATGCAACCGTGGGAAGCGCTTCTGTGCGCATGGCCCTGGCTGGGGTTGTGGATGAGTGGTCGGGCACGCTGCCGGAGGCCAGCAGTGTACGAAACGAGCGCTATACCTGGTTTCGCCAGACATGGATCCTGCCCACGGACTGGGGCACCTGGGCGGGCGGGGTGGATGCCAAGGCCCAGTCTCTTGTGCGACAAGCGGCCGTGAGTCGGCCCTGGTTGGAGTTGGGGGAGGAGGCGCCGCTGTTGGCCCGTGGGCTGCCGGTGGATGAAACCCTGAACCGGACCAAGGGCGGGGTCTGGTTGGAGCCGAGAATGTACGTGGGGGCTTGGCGGTTGCAGCCTGGGGTGCGGGTGCATGGGGACACATCGGTGAAGGGCTTTGTGGTGGATCCACGGGTGACGACCCGATGGAATATCCGGGAGGATCTGCGCTTCAAGGCGGCTGCAGGGCGCTACAGCCAGAGTCCGGTGCTGGACGCATTGTCTCCCACCACGGGAGATTCGGGGCTCGGGTTTGTTCAGTCGGAACAGGCTGCGCTGGGATTGGAGGGAGCGGTGGCGCAGCGTTGGGAGCTGGGTGCCGAGGTCTGGGGAAAGCAACTGCACGACGTGGTGGTGGAGCCCATCGATGCTGCACCGGTGGCAGCGGAAGGGAACGCCTGGGGATTGGAGTTGACCTCTCGGTATCGAATCCGAGACCTGTTCTTCTCCTACTTGTCCCTGACGGTGGGGCGGGCGACCCGTGACGGTGCCCCCTTTGAATATGACCAACCCTATGCGGCGAGCATGGTGGCCTCCTGGCACCCGGTGCCCCGCTGGAAGCTGGGCGCCCGCTATCGGTTTGCAGCGGGGCTGCCGTACACCCCGGTGGAGGAGGCCGTGTACAACGGAAACACGGACACCTGGGAGCCCTTGCTCGGTGAGGAAATGAGCGAGCGGCTGCCGGACTACCACAAGCTCGATCTTCGGGTGGAGCGCCTGGCAGAGTGGCGGCGGGTCTCCATGTCCGCCTACCTAGAGGCCTGGTGGATCCCCGGGGACGGAAACGTGGTCTACCCGGCCTGGAGCTATGACTACCAGCAAGAGGTGGGGGTCAGCGGGCCTGCTCTGGTGCCTCTGGTGGGTGGGGAGGCGCGGTTTTAGGCAGAGCCCACACTGCGCTGCGAACGCTTAGGAAACCCCGTGCATCGTTGTCGGGGGCGCTGTCTGGACTCGCGTGGGCATGGATTTCCCCCACAGGGGAGTCGCAGATCAGGCGGGTGTGGGTGCCTTCGAAGGCGCACCCTCGCACGGTGGAATTCCCCTGGTCGTTGGGCAGGAATGAGACCTGCTCGGGACGAAGCACCACTTCGGTGGCCCCTTCATGGGGGCTGACCAGGTCCAGGCGTCCAATGCGGGTCTCGACCCGGGCTCCCCGGCCCGTACCCCGAAGGAAGAAGGCGGGGCCGGTCAAGCGGGCTACCTCCTCGTTTTTTGGTTGCTGGTAGATCGATTGGGGGTCGCCCTGCTGGGCAACGGTGGCGCCCTGTTCAGTACCGCTCAGCACGACCAGCCTGTCTGAGTGGGCCATGGCGTGGGTGCGGTCGTGGGTGACCAGAAGTGTGGCCGTTTCGGTCTTTCGGGTCATCCGCCTCAAGGAGTCACCCATGGCGCCTGTTCGTGCTCGATCCACATTGGCGAAGGGCTCGTCCAGGAGAAGCAGGTCGGGTGCGGGTGCCAGGGCCCGGGCCAGGGCCACCCGCTGTTGTTGGCCGCCCGAGAGGGTGCGGGGCAGACGGTCTGACAGATCTGTGATTCCCACCAGGGACAACATCTCCCGCACCCGATCGTCCTGTCCCTTGGCCAGCCCAAAGGCCACATTCTGGGCCACGGACATGTGGGGAAAGAGGGCGTACTCCTGAAAGACCAGCCCCACCTTACGTGCCTCAGGGCCTACTTTTTGAACCCCCGAGTCGCAGAGGCAGACGTCACCCAGTTCGATACGGCCGGCCTCGGGAACGACGAGTCCCGCAATGGCTCGCAGCAGGGTGGTTTTTCCACAGCCAGACGCCCCCAGAACGCCCACGGCCTCCCCGGGGAAGATCGCAAGGTCCAGGCCGTGGAGCACCGGGGTGGTGCCGAAGCGGTGGGACAGACCGGTCACGGTCAGCACCGGGCTCTTGGGGGAGCCGTCAGACATCGTGTCTCCAGCGGAGGGTTCCGGCAGTGACCAGCAGGGCGCAGGCCACGAGCAGCAAGCCAGCGACGCCGGCATCGTGCCACAGGGCCTCGTTGTAGCGGTCCCAGGTGCGAAAAGCCAGGGTCTTCCTGCCGGTTGCGCCGCCGAGCAGCAAGGTCACGGGCAGCTCCTTCAAGATGGCCACGAACCCGAGCAGGAATGCGACCGCCACTCCGGGGGCCAGGGCGGGTGCCACCACCCGGCGGAGTCGGGTGGTGGACGAGGCGCCCAGCACCAGGGCCGACTCCATTTGCCGATCGTCCAGGGCCAGGATGCTGGCCCGGAGCGGAGCAAAGACCTCGGCCACGAAGCGGGTGGCGTATCCGAGAAAGAGCAAGCCTCCGCTGGACAGGAGGACGCTGTACACGCCTCCGCCTCCCCACGCACGGGAGACCGCAAGGGCCGCGAGGATAAGTCCCAAGGCCAGGAGCACCCCGGGAAGGGCGCTGGTGAAGAGCACAAGCGGCTCCATCCAGGCCCGGCCACGTCCGCTGGTCCAGGCGGGGAGCCATGCCAGAGCCAGGGT
>CAZRYF010000087.1:0-11810 GCA_964604165.1 uncultured Enterobacterales bacterium | reverse complement strand
GACGTCGAGACCGACGAGGACTGGACGAGGACCGTGGCCAGCAGGCCAACGAACAAGCCCCCAAAGCCCCCGAACAGGGCCCCCATCATCCCCCTGCGAGAGCTTCCGGCCTTCTTTGCGCCCAGCACCCCGGCCAGGAATTCCAGCCCCTCTCCTGCTCCGGCCGCCACCGCGCACCCCACCAGCACCGGCAAGCCAAAGGTGACCGGATCCGGGGTCGCCCCCCACAGGCCATCTGTGAGCTCCACCGCCACCGCTGCGCCCAGGAGAATCCACGCCCCGGGCAGCCCGAGCACCACCGCCACAAGACAGGCCGGGCCACACCCAACCAAGGCAAGACCGACCCCCCAGAACAAAATGGTCTCCATGGGAGTGGCTATCCCAGGACCAGCCGGCCGGCGATGGGGTCTGCCCTTGCAACGGGTCTTCGAATCGCCATGCGACCCAGATGGAAATAGAGAGGCAGACCCTTCTGCCCCCGAGCAAGAATGGGACCCGGTCCGGGCAGGACCCACGAGGCGCGACAAGGAGGAGACCATGCGACGACCTCTGCTGCTCTTGGCAGCTTTTCCCTTTTTCCTGGGCTGTGAAGCCGTGAATTCCCAAGACGTGTTGACCTCAGGCGTGTACGCCGACCTGGACGTGACCGCCAGCGGCACGGGCCTCTCGGTGGTGCAGGCGGTGCTCCGCGTGGGCGGAAAGCACTCCAACGCCTACCTGTCCCTCTCCGGGGACGACACGTTGACGGCCACAAGCGATGGGGAGACCCGCACGCTCTACGAGGTCAGCTTGGGAGAATACCGGGAGTACGCCACGGACTTCCAGACCGATGCCGCCGACACCGCCTTTCAGATCTCCTTTGAGCGCACCGTGGATGCCGGCGCACCGGACTCCCAGCTCACCCTCCCCGCCCCGTTTGAGGTGACCGCGCCGGCGTCCGGGTCCAGCTTCTCCCGGGGGACAGAAGACCTCCAGGTGGAGTGGAGCGACAGCGGCACCAGCGACGCCATGCGCTGGGAAGCCACCGGCGACTGCATTGAGTACGCCAGCGGAAACATCGACGGAGACAACGGCGTGCAGACCCTCGAGGCCGGCACCCTGGAGTCCGCCTGGACCGAGGACGGCGCCGACGAGCCGGGGGACTGCACCGTGACCCTGACCCTGTGGAGGTCCCGCAATGGCACCCTTGATGCAGGATTCGGGGAGGGAGGCGAGGCCAAGGCCCACCAGGTCCGCACCGTCGAGCTCACCTCCAGCCAGTAGGAGTCCACTGGTGCAAGGATGCGCAGCGCATGCCCGACCTGGAGGGCTGGACCCTCTCTTCGGAGCAGGCCGCCCGGGACGAGGTCTGGCAGGTGGCCCTGATTCCAGGCGATATGGGCACCTGGTCCCTGGGCGAGGCACCACCACCGACGGGGAGGACGACGGGGCGGTGGCTGTCAGCCAACACGGAAGCTCCACCACCTCGACCTTGATGACCAACCGCCCCGGCGACACCCTTTGGCGCGTCCCTGGTGGCCGACGGCACCATGACCTGCCACTTGACCCCTACGGACTTCTTTGACGGCGGACCCACCACCAGCGCGTCCATCACCGTGACCGCCTTCGACGCCGACGGAGACGGCGAAGACGACGACAGCACGCTCTACACCAACTGCGCGGGAAGTGACTGCGACGACACGGACTCGGCGATCCACACCTCGGCCACGGAGATCTGCGACAACGAGGTGGATGAGAACTGCGATGGATCGGTGACCGGCTGCTCAATCTACGACGTAAACATCACCCTGGCTGCTCGCGAGCTGGCCCTGGTGCAGTCCGCGAGCCGAAAGACCACCGCGCTGTTCATTGCCCGGCTTCTCGCAGCTTCGTGCCTGTCCTCATGGGTCATTTCACGGCTTCAGTTCTGGACCGGATATTTCACCAGCCGTTCTACCCTACGGTCCCCCGACGTACCCGAGGGCCCGAAGGGCCGCTTCGATGTCCGGATCGCCCTCTGGCGCCCGGGGGATGACTTCACCTGCAAGGCCCGCCCGCAAACGGTCGACGGCCGATCGGGTGGCCGCTGGGTCTTCGGTGGCCAGATTCGCGGTCTCTCCCGGGTCGGCCAGGAGGTCGAAGCGCTCGACCCATCCCTCCTCTCCCCGGATGATCTTCTCCGTCGGCATCCGGAGGGCGTGGTCAATGGGCGGGTCCACCCGGTACCTGGCCCCGACAGTGGTGGCGACGGTCGCCCGGTCCGCGCACTCCCCTCCCCCGAGCGCCTCCTTCCAGGGGGTGTCCGCTCCCTCCACACCCGAGATCTGCCGCAACACCCCGGGTAGGTCCACCAAGGGAAACTGGCAGGTCACCCGGTGGCCCGGAGCGGCGGCGGGACCCCGCACCAAGAGCGGCACCCGGAGGGAGGCGTCGTAGAGGTGGTCTCCGTGGTCAAAGAGGTAGTTGTGCTCGGTGAGTGACTCCCCGTGGTCCCCCACCACCACCACCGCCACGTCCTCTCCCACGGCCTTAAGGATCTCCCCGACCAGGGTGTCCACGTGGGCGAGGCCCGCATCATAGGCGGCGGTGAACACTCCGGGGTCCGTGATGGAACGGTGGGCGGCGGGCCAGTAGTCCGGCAGGGCCAAGGGGGCGCCCGTGGTGTCCGCGCCCTCGGTCTCCACTGCCTCGTAGGGTGCGTGGGCATCAAAGAGGTGCACCCAGACAAACCAGGGCCTCTCCCCCAGGCCCCGTGCATGTCCTTGAAACCTGGAGACGGTGGCGGCCCCGGCCCGCTGGGGGATGGGCGGGGATCCCACCAGGGAGAGGGCAGCCCGGGCGATCCCCAGGTGGTCCAGCCCGGGGATCCACCCGAAATCATCGTCGTAGCGCCGAAACCCCTGGGCCCAGCCAAACCGGGAGTGCAGGGGGAATCCCGAGACAAAAGCGGCTGTGTCCCAGCCCAATTCGGCAAAGGCATGCTGCACCATGTCCGGGCGATCCCCGATGTGGGTGCCATTGGAGACCACGCCAGAGGCGTGGGGTGGCACCCCGGTCAGCATTGCCAGGTGCGAGGATTGGGTCAAGGGTGCCGGGGCGATGGCCTGCTCAAAGACCACCCCATCCGCCGCGAGGGCGTCGAGCTGCGGCGTGGGAACCGGCCCGCCATACACCCCCAGCCGGTCCATTCGCACCGTATCCAGGGTCACGAGCAACACCGGCGTCCCGGTGGGCGGCGGGGCTTGGAGCGCGGGCAAACGGGCCTGCCACCCGGCCCCGGCCAACCCCATGAGGCCCAGTCCCACCCAGACAGGGCGATGTCCCGAGAGCCAACGCCCACACAACATGGAACCGAGCAAGGCCACCCCTATGGCCCCCGCCAGTGCCGCCCAAAGCTTGGGCTCGGTGGCAGGCCACGTGCGCAGCCAACCAAACCGAACCCAGACGATCCCGTGAGCGGCTACGGGTAGCCCGAGGACCAGCCCCTGGTGGGGCAACGGGACACCCAGGCTCCCGAGTCCCCGCTCCGCGAACCCGCCGATGAGGGCGAGCCCGGTGGTGATCAGAACCCCCACCCCCACAAGCACCCCC
The DNA here is from genome assembly GCA_964604165.1 of uncultured Enterobacterales bacterium. Lineage (GTDB taxonomy): Bacteria > Myxococcota_A > UBA796 > UBA796 > CAJQPC01 > JAYZDK01. The sequence continues at coordinate 8,240 of CAZRYF010000087.1, read as the reverse complement.
CAGTCCAGCACCCCAAGGGCACCCTGGCCGGGCCCCCGCACCCAGAGCTCCAGTCCCGTTGCAAGGATCCCCAGGGAAAGGGCGAATCCCAGGTTGGACCGCATCGCCCGGCTACTGAGTCACGACATCAAAGGCGGTCGTCACCGTGTGCGGCGTGGGCAGGTCCGTGAACCCCAACTCCAACTGATAGCTCCCCTCGGGAAGGGTCATCTCCAGGATCGCCTCCCGCAAGACCTCCCCCGGCTGCATGACCCACGGGTGGGACTCGTCCCGATCCGGCTGGTTCGACTCCAATTCAAGCGGCTGCAGGGAGTAGCTGTCCACCACCCAGTCCGCGGATGTGTGGAGCGTCACCTCCATCTCGCAGGGATTGGTCACGGTGCCGTAGAAAGACAGGAGCAATCCCCGGGGACAGCTCTCGCATGGGCCTCCGGGATCCTCCACGAGCGTCCCGAAGACCAGGTCTTCCTCGCCACAGGGTTTGGGCTCCCCCGTGTCGACGGCCTGGGTGTCGCCGGTTTCCTCTGGCCTCTTCACCTCCGTGGGCTGGGGAATGCACCCCGAGAAAACAGAAAAGACCACAAGTGGAAACAAGAAGCGCATGGCATCGCACTCTAACCCGAACTTGCAGCCGGTAGCCTGGTCCACCGAGTTTCGGGAACCGAGTCCAGCGCAGCGCCGTAAAGGAGTTGAAGGGCCCTTCAACTCCAAGGCGAGGAGCGAGCAGGAGTTAAGTATGGTGTCCCCGGAAATCTATCCCCGGAAATCTGCGGAAATTTAGTTCGCGTAGCCCAGGGCCTGGAGCATTTCCAGCATCTGGGGATCAATCTTCGCGTCTGACTCCCCCACTCTTCCAAGGACGGTCTCCACCGCAGAGGAGAGGGGGTCGGGACTGCTGCCCTTGACCGGGGTCCAGGCTCGCTCGTGGGGGTCTGTCTCCAGGTGGGTCTCGGTCAGCTGGCCGTCCTTCCAGAGGACCTTTCTGGCGCCGTCCCAGGCCGCAACGTATGAGCCGCTTCCCCATCGATTCTCTGTGTTCTCGCTCCAGTGGGGAGAGGGAAGGTCCACGGCAACGGCGGGCACGCTTCCCTGGGCTCCATCCAGGGCGAGTTGAAAAAGAGACGTGGCGGAGAAGGGTCGGCTGCCAAAGTCGACGGACTCTGGCGGCCAGGAGAACGCCACCACCGGCACCCGCGTGACCGGCTCAAACAACGTCTTTCCATGGTTCAACAGGCCGTGTTCCCCCAAAAGCTCTCCGTGGTCCGAGGTGATCACCCAGCGGGTGCCTCCGCTCATCCACCCCGCAAGGCGCAGCACCTCGAAGGACTCCCCCAGGAACTGGTCGGCCAGGAAGATGCCGTGGTCATAGAGGTCCGCCACGTGGGCCAGGTACCGGGTGGACTCGGCGCCATTCATCTCTCCTCGAACGAAAGCCCAGCGCTTGGTGGCGTCTTCCTCTGGCAGCCCTCTCGCCTCGACCCACCCCATCCCACTGGGAATCGGCTGCCAGGGGTCGTGGGCTTCGTAGAAGTTGAGGAACACAAACAACCCTCGCTCCCCGGGGGTGCGGCTGGCCACCTGCTCCTTGAGGGCCTGCACGACCTCGGTACCCGTGAGGTTCCGCCGCCCCGGACGCACATAATCACACCCCTGGGTGAGGCCGGTCACATCCGAGACAAAGGAGTTCGCCGAGATGCACAAGGTGTCGTAGCCCCGGGCCCGGTACTTTTCGGCCAGGGTCTCCCACTCTTCCCCCAGGGGGCGCACGGTCTCCCCGACCCGGTGGGTGCCGTGGGTGGGCACATTGACGCCGGTAAAGAAGCTCGCGTGGCTGGGAATGGTCCAACTCGATGGGGTCTCCGCCTGACAGGAGTGGGACGCGCCTGCATCGACCAGGGACTGGAGAAAAGGGGTCGTGGGCCGCTCGTACCCGCAGAGGGAGGTGTGGCTGGCCCGAACCGTGTCCAGCACAGCGAAGACCACGAGCCCTGGATCGGCGCCTTCCGGTGGGGCCACCGCCTCCAAGCAGGCGGGTCCCTGACAGGGAGCCTCCTCAAGGGGGGAAGTCGGGGCCTCTGGGGTGGGAGAACCGCACCCCATCCAGCAAAACGCCCACAGGATCACGGGGTCCCCGCCACGCCGGCTCGCTGGGCGGCCGCCCGCAAGCGGGCCGCCGCCACCTCTGCATCCCCCGCCTCGGGAAGCTCCGGGTAGTCCGCAAAGAACGGCTGCACGTCCATGGAAGCCATCTGCCGTCTCACCACGAGGAAGGGCAGATACTGTTCGGGCCTGGCGCGAACCCAGTCCGTGAACTGGTCGGCAATTGCCTGGAGCGTGGCCTGCTCATCAACAAGCTCCATGGGGGCGTGGATTTCAACTCGGTGCCTTTCCTCGCCCGGAAGCCTCCCCACCCGGGTAGGAAGCAGCGCTGCCCCGGTCTTCCTCGCCAGCTGCACGGACTGGACGGACACGTTGGCCCGGCGACCGAGGAAGTCGACCTGTGCCCAGCGCTTGCCACCACCTCCATCAAAGGCCAGCCCCAACACCTCGCCGGCCGTCAGGCACTCCAGGGCGGGCCGCAGAAAGCGAAACACGTTGATGTGTCGCACGGGCAGGGCCTGCTCCAGGCGCCACCGGTGGGCGAGAAGACGTCGATAGGCCGGCGTGGTCCGTCCCTCCCGGTGGATCTCCGCCCAGACCGTGGGGGGGGCCGAGAGCTGGTTCATGGCAAAGCCCCGGTGGCCCAGGGCGGGCATGATCATCTGGTTCGCTCCCAGGTGACCAATGGCCAGAATGGCCCCGCGGCCGGCAGCCTCTGCCTCCCTCAGGTGCTCCAATCCATCCACCGTGCAGACCGCCTCCACGTTGTCCGGGTTCATGGCCGGGTACCGAAGCACCTCCAGCTCGTTGAACGCGGCCAGGTGCCAGGCGTCTCGCAGGATCTCCTCTTCGCCTCGGGGAAGACCACCCGCCGGAAAACAGCGCCCCAGCTCCTCTCTCGCGAGAGTGGAGCGACCCGGATCCATGCGGTTTCCCACCCCCGCTACGGCGGCGGCCAGCTGGTCCAACTGCTTTCGGGACAGCCGGGAGAGCAAGGGACGTCCGGGCCCAAAAAAGCCAAGGGAAACCAGGTCCTTCAGGTGCCGCCCCACCGATGCGCTCACCCGCCCGCCTCCGCCCGGGCGAGAACCTGCGACTTGTCCACCTTGCCGTTGGGCAGACGGGGAATCTCCTCCCAGATCTCGATGATTCGCGGCACCTTGTACACCGGCATGCGATCCCGGCAGTAGCGGGCCAGCTTCCTGGGCTCCAATTGCTCGCCTGTGCGGGCCTGGACCACTGCCCGGGCGATCTCACCACGCACCCGCTCCTCGGCCCGCACCACCACAACGTCCCGGACCGCTGGATGTTGTCGAAGCACCTGCTCAATCTCCAGGGGGTAGACCCGGATTCCCCCGATCTTCAGCATCTCTGAGCGCCGGCCCACAAACTCCACAAACCCCCTCTCGGTCCAGCGCACCAGGTCTCGGGTGGCATACCAGCCATCCTGAAACAAGGCGGCGGTCTCATCCGGGTTGTTGACGTAGCCACGACACACCCCCTCGCCGCGCACCCACAGCTCCCCCACCGCGCCGGGAGCACAGTCTCGCCCATGGTGGTCCCGCACACGCACCTGGTAGCCCGCCAGGGGAAGGCCCGCGGTCCCCGCTTCCCGCGGCCGGTCAGGCCGCAAGGCCAACGCCACCCCGGTGGTCTCGGTGGATCCCCAAACCGGCAGGAGATCCGCACCAAAGACAGCCTCCAGGTGCTCCAGCCGGCCCGCGGACAAGGCCGCCCCGCCGGCTTCCAGGCGCCGCAAGGTGCTCAAATCACACCCCAGGTCTCCCACATGGTCCAGGAGCATCTCGTAGAAGCTTGGGACCGCCATCATCCAGGACACGCCGAATTTCTCCACGGCCTGGGCCACGACCCGGGGAGAGAGGGTGTCCAGCACCACAAAGGTCCCGCCACACAACAAGGACCGGTGGAAGATCTCATGGGGGTGGGAAAACACAGAAAAGAGACTGAGAAAGGTGTCGTCTTGTGTGAACCCGAGGCCGTCGGCCCCCTCCCGATCAAAGGCGGTCAGGGCGTTGGCGAGGATCTGTCGGTGGGTGGTCACCGCACCCTTGGGGCGACCGGTCGTGCCCGACGTGAAGTTGTAGTAGACGGGGCTTCTGGGGTCCGGAGCCTCCAGGGGAAGCACGTCAACGTGCTCGATGTCCTCGTAGACCGACTCCCCGTAGCTTCCCCTTCCGCCGACGTAGAGAATTCGGGCGGGATCCGGAAGTTGGGACAGGAGGCCGTGGAGGAGCGCATCGAACTCTCGCTCCACAAGCACCGTGCGGACCTGTGCGATCTCCAGGGTGCGCCGTACATCGTCGGTGCTCAGCTTGAAGTTCACAGGGGTCACAACCGCCCCCAGGCGGGCACAGGCCAAGAACCCGGTCACCACCTCCGGGCGCTTGTTCAGCAGCACCCCCACCGCATCGTTGGCCCGCACCCCGAGCCCGTGCAACAAAGTGGCCAGGCGATCGACCTCGTCGTCGAGCTCGGCCCAGGTCAAGGAGCGCGCATGAGAGAGCAGCGCCGGCTTGTTGGGGCAGCGGGCTGCCTGGTGCCTCAAGACCGCGCCCAGATCCAGATGGGAGAGTTTCTCCAACAGTGACGCCTACTCCTCGGTGAGCTCTACGCCTGTGGTCATCACGTGGTACTCGCAGCCGACCTCCAGGTCGGTGACCGACTCGCCCATTCCCACGATGCGAAAGATCTCGACGCCGATCCAGTCCAGGTTCTTGGGCTCCACCTCCACGTTCGTCTCCCCCCACTCAGTGAACCCGTAGTCCGCCATCAGCTCGAACGCCTCGGCTTCGATGCCGCAGCTGCTGCCGCCTCCCTGCTGAAAGGAAGCAGTGCCCTCCAGCTCCCACTGCACCCAGTGCTCCTCGTCGTTGCCCGGGGCTTCTTCCTTGAAAACCGGCGAGTAGTAGCTGTCGATGGAGCAGCCGGCGAGGGTGGAGGAGCGAGCGAAAGAGTGTCCGCCCAGGGAGATCACCGCCTCGCTCCCCCCTGGGAAGGTCACCGAGTAGACAAACTCGGTCTCCTCGAAGGTCTGCCCGTTTTCCGCCGAGTGGCAGCCGTCCTGCACCCCCACCAGGTGCATGTTGTAGTGGGCCCCTAGAGGATCCAATTCCTCACCGCCGCACCCAATCGAAAAGCCCAACAGGCCGATAACTCCCAGGATCACGTGGCACCCTCCTCGGTCCGAAACCATAACACCCACCCGCGGGGGGTCTCGCCGCGTTATTCCCGTGGTCCTTTCTCTGCGCAGTTTCAGGAGTTTTCCGTGGCCAATCTCTTTGTTGCCCGCCCCGCCGATCTCGAGCGGTTGCGGGGCCATTTCGACGCCGTCAGCGGCGGAACCGCCCAGACCGTCCTCTTGGAGTCTCCCTTGGGTGGGGGCAAGCGAGCTTTGGTGGGGGCCTTTGCAAAGACACTGGAGGGGACCGAGCAGGGCGCCCTTGTCTGGCGAAACAACCTGCTGGACGAAGAAGACGGCATGCGGGCGCTGCTGCGCTTGTACGCTGGGCTTTTGACCACTCTTCAGAAGGACCCGCTCCTCAAGGGGCGGGTCGAGATGATTCTCAACGCCCAGATTCCCAAGCAGCCCAAGCGGGTGCAAGGTTGGTACCAGGGATTTGTGGAGACCCTGAAGGCCGCGCCGGCGGGAAAGACCCCCGAGTCGATCCAGGTGCGCCTTCCCCGGGACAACCCGCTTCTGGGGCTGGTCCACATCACGGCGGGCATTGCGAGAAAGATCCCGGTGGTGTTGGAGATCCAGAACACGCACCTGTGTCACTCCCTGGCGATCCACGCCCTGCTGGAGGCCTTGCAGGAGGAGTGTACGGACGGGCAGCTCCTGCTGATCCTGGGTTCGGAGAACCAGACAGAAGAGCTGCGAGCCACCCATCCCTCGCCCTGGCTGGACCTGCTGAACCGAAAGAATGAGTCCATCGAGCGCTGGGAGTTGGCCCCCTGGGGAGAGGAGGAGGTGGCGCTCTACCTGGCGTCCAAGGAGTTCGAGGCCCACGCGGGGGACATCGCGCGCATCGCCCAGGGACGGCCGGGATTCGTTGCCGAGTTGACCGAGGTGCTGGCCTCTGAGGGCCGCCTGCAGGACGACCTGTCAAACGAGAGCCTCACGACCTTGTTTCCGAAGAACTTCGACCACGACGAGTTCGACTCGGACGGCTATCCGGACACCAAGCGAAAGATCGCCGAGCCGAACAACCTGGCGGAGATCATCTTCCGGGCTGCCCTCCTGGGCCGGGCCTTTCCCTCGGGACTGCTGGCCGACATCGGCGGCTATGACCGGGACAGCGTGGACGATGTGCTGGATGCCACCACTCCCTTGTTCAAGGAGCTCCAGTTCTCCAAGCCCCTGCAGACCTGGCTGTACCAGTTCTCCCATGCCATCTGGTTTCAGGGGGCCCGAGACTTGTTCCTTGCCGACGCCGCCCGCGTAGAGGAAGGCCGGGAGATGGGACGGCGGACGGCGTTCTTCCTGGAGAGGTTCCTGGTGCCCCAGAGCTATGACTTCGTGGTGCGTACCGCCCGCTTGTATGCGGCCATGGGCGACCCCAACCGGGCCCGCATGCTGCGCTCCATGGCCCTGGGCGGCGACCGGCCCGAGGTCTGGGCCATGGCCCAGGACATGATTCGCAGCCTGGACATCGACTGGCCCGACGCCATGCGGCGCACGATCTACATGAACCTGCTGGACCGCATGGTCCAGGCCGGGGATGTGCAGCGGGCCGAGCCCTTGTGCGACGAGGCCATGGCCTGGGCAGATGCGCAGGAGGATCGCCCCATGATGGCGTGGCTGCTCTTCGCGGGCTCCCGCATGGACTACCGCCGGCAGGACTTCTACCGGGCCAAGGACCGCGCCCAGGATGCCCGCACCTTGTTCCGGGCCGGCGAGGACACGCGCAAGGTGGCCGAGGTGGAGAACCACCTGGGGCTCATTGCCCTCTCAGACGGCCAGCCGGATGTGGCCCTGCAGCACGTGGAGGAAGCCCTCAAGCTCGGTCGCATTGAAACCCCTGAAGGAGACCGGGTGCTGCCCCAGGTGGCGGCCCAAGGGGAGTTCATTCGCGGGCTCGCCGCCAAGCAGGGCAACGAGCCCGCCAAGGCCGCGGAGCACTTTCAGAAAGCCAACGAGATCGCCGGTTCCACCGGCCAGGCCGGCGTCGCCCTGGAGTCGGGGCTTGGCTACGGGGAGGCGCTCCTCATGTCCGGACAGGCCACAAAGGCGGTGGAGGTGCTCGGACGGGTCCAAGTGATCGCCCGCTCACTGCGCAACCCCATGCGCGAGCGAGCCGCCTCGGCCCTGCTGGGTCAGGCCCAGGGGGGACTGAAGCGCTACACCGAGGCCATGGAGACCGCCCAGAACACCTTGCGCCTGACCCGGGAGCTGAAGCTGGCCCAGCTGGAGCCGGTGGATCTCTACAACCTGGGCTTTTTCCAGTTGATGTCTGGGAAGCCCTCGGATGCCCTGGAGAACTTCCGCGCCTCCCGTTCAGGTGCCAACCTGCAGCAGGACGTGCATTTCGCCAAGGAGCTCTTGTTCAACACGGGGCTGGCCGCGAGCCGAAGCGGAGAAAACGAGGCGGCCAAGGAAGCCTTTGATGCGGCCCTGCCCGCCGCCCGCCACGCCAAGGACCACGCCAAGCTGGCGGCCACCTGTGACCAGCTGGCCACGCTCTGTGCCAAGGCCGGGGAGAAGGAGCGGGCGCGTGAGCTCCTGAACGAAGGCATCACCGCGGCGGAAGAGGCCAGCCTGCCGGAGCAGAAGAAGTCCATGGTCCAGCGGCTGGAGGCGCTGTAAGGGAGGGGTTGACCGTCTTCACGGTTCGCCGTCTACACGGCTTGCCGTCTTCAGAAATCGCCGTCCTTAGGGCCATTCTCAGCCCGCATGCCCTCCAACTTTCTGGGGAACTTTCTGGCTCTCTGGGGCTTTCTGTCTCTTTCTGTGGGGCTTTCTGGGGACACCATACTTAACTCCGGGCTCGCGGTTTGGGGGGTTGGTGGCTTCAGCGGGTTGGTCTCGGTCTTCAATCGCTCCGCGCCTGGGAGCCCAAGGGGGGCTGCGCTTGGTTTGATGGCGCAACCACCGATCGGGGTCAGTTCCTTCTAGGAGG
>CAZRYF010000086.1:0-12267 GCA_964604165.1 uncultured Enterobacterales bacterium | reverse complement strand
CCGCCTCGCTGGCGCACTACGGGCCCTCGCAACGAAGCCTGGTGAAATATCCGGGATAGTCCCCCGGTCGCGGGACTAGTGCCGTGAGTCAATATTTCGGAGTCTATTCATCGCATGCACGGTGCGACCAGGCGAGACCTTTGGACAGGGCCCCACTACTTCGACATCCGAGCGAGCATGGCTCCGATTCGGCGGAGCTTCTGTTGGAAGTGCGTACGCCTCTCCCGTCCGCGAGAGGTCCAGCACCGCGCACACCTCCGCAGCGCTGCCCAGGGCAATTCGGAAGTGGTTCTTTCCAGCACCCCCGCCCCTGGCCCTGCCTTCAGCGATGTTGAGCACCACCGAGTCCGCCGCTCGGCAGCCCTGCTCCTTGAGTGACGCCCTTCCCCTAAGGGGCTGCCACCGTGGGAAACCATCGGGCGACCTCCAGGGCCAGTCGGTAGACATCAAGGTTCTCGTGGTCGAATCGGTGCTCCATTTCTTCCCCCCGTAGGTCCGGAGGGGAGTGGGGCGGGGTCGATGGTCGATGCTCGATGCTCGATGGTGCAAACCGGGAACTGGGTGACACCCACCGCCACAGGGGGTGAGGTTCGAGCTTGTCGAGCTTGTCGAGCCTGTTGAGCGTCGAGCCTGTCGAGCGTCGAGCCTGTCGAGCGTCGAACGTGGCGACTTTCAAGCGTTGAGCCCCACGACCTGCTCCGCGCTCCGTTCTACGGCCTGCGAACTTCTGACTCATGGTATTAGACGATCTTCAGCTCCAGTCCTTCCCGGGCCCCGAAGATCACCAATTCGGAGCCGTGTGCAGCGGCCCGATCCCGGCAGGCGTTGACCTTGGCATCCATGTCCCGGTCCGATTGCATTGGGTCGTGGTGAAAGAGGGCGAGCTGTCGAACGCGCCCCTGCAGGGCCAGGTCCACGGTGGTGGAGGCTCGTGCGTGGCCCCACCCGACGTGGGATGGGTACTCCTCGTCCGTGTACTGGGCGTCCGCGATCAGGAGGTCTGCATCCGCCACAAAATCCAGCAGGTCTTGGGGGAGCTCTCGCATGGCCTCTGGATTCGCGGCTGCATCCTCGGCGTTGAGCAGGCGCTCGTCCAGCTCGCTGTCAGTGGCGTAGATCACCTTGGCACCCTCAGCCTCAAAACTGTAGGCGACACTGCCGCCGGGATGGGGCTGGGACCAGGTCTTGACCCGGATGCCGTCGATGTCGCTTACCTCGTCGTTGAGGGTTCCCTTCAACAGGGTGGAGGCCAGCTGGTGAAAGTCCACGGGAAAGTACTCGGCGCGCATCTGGCCCGAGAGCAGGCGGTGCACCCGGTTGTCTTCCCCGGGTTCGCCATAAATGGTGAAGGTGTTGGCCGGGTCGTAGATGGGGGAGAAGAAGGGAAACCCCTGGATGTGGTCCCAGTGGGTATGGCTGAAGAAGAAATGGCCACGGATGGGGGTGATTCCCCGGGCGTGGAGGTCTACTCCCAGCTCTCGAAGGCCTGTGCCCGCATCGCAGATAAGGAGCCGGTCTCCTACGCGGATTTCCACGCAGGAGGTGTTTCCACCGTACTTGCGGGTGCCATGTCCGGGAGTGGGAATGGAGCCTCGCGTGCCCCAGAACTTGACGAAGTAGCTCAAGCTACCTGCCCTCGTGGAAGGTCAGAATGGCGCTTCCCAATTGGAGGGTGTCTCCGTCTCGCAGAGTGGCCGAGTGGATGCGTACCCCGTTGAGGTAGACGCCGTTTCGGCTCTCCAGGTCCTCGCATCGATATTCCTCGCCACGTCGCTGGATTTTCACGTGGTGGCGTGACAACTCGGCAGAGGCAATGCGAATGGTGGCGTCGTGGGCGCGCCCGATGATGATCTCGTTGGTTGTCACCGTGAGATCCGCGGGAGCCCCGGGGCCACTCACCAGCTTGAGGAGGCAAGATCCAGCCGAGAGGGCCTCTCGCACCGGCTTGACGGGAGAAATGCGCGTGGTCGGCTCAGTCCAGACGTTTTCGTCGTCGCGCCCCGACATGTGTGCACCCCTGTGAAGCACCGAGAATACCCTCCGGTCTTGTCGGAAGTCAAAGGCGTTCGGCGCTGGTTTTCCGCCCCTTTACTTCAGGGCGTCCGGCCACTCCGCATCGTTCGTGTAGAGAACCTCCTGCTTCCACCCCTCCCCGTCTTTGACCGGCTCCCGCGTAATGCGCTGGCGGGTCACCATGACGTGTCCTCCGTCCACCCGAACCCAGAATCCCAGCTCGTAGAGCTGGTCGGCATCGCCCCCGTCCACGCGGAAGTCCGCGTAGCCGAAGTACCCGGTGCCCTCGATGTTGTTCACCGGAAGCTTCATCTCCACAAAATTCAGCACCAGGTCCGACTCTGTCTCCGGGTCGTGGAGCTTGAAGACCCCGCCCATGGCCTGGGTTTCCTGGCGGATGTGTTTCTGAATGGAGGCAGCCACCTGGGCCTCTGTGGCCTCTCCCTTTCCGCTGGGAAGGGGCTGGCCGGCGTTGGTTTGCCCTGCCTGCCTCTCGTTGGGAGGGGGCTCTCCCCCTGCCTGAGAACCACCCGCCGGGGGGCCGGATCCAGGGGCGGGCCCGCCCGCATTCGGGTTGAACGCGGTGCCACCGGGTCCGGGAGCGGGCTGCATGGGGCCGCTTCCCTGGGGAGGGGTTGGAGGACCGTTGGTGGAGGAGCCTTCCTCCCCACCACACGCTCCGAGAAAGGCAAGTGCTACGGACATCAACATGGGTGCGTCTCCAGGCACACGGGTATGGGGGGCGCGCAACCCCGTCAAGGCAGGGCGATGGGGTCTTCGCGCTCCAGGGAAAAGAGTTCGACCGTTTTGGAGCCTCCGGGTTCCTTGTGGATCAACACCTCCGTGACTTCCTGGTTGTCTGATTCGTCTCCCAGCCAGACATCCAGATCCATCTGCCCCTCCCCTCCGATCACTTGAAAGGTGACGCAGGTGAAGACCCCAGTGCGCCGCCACTGGACCGGGCGGCGCTTTCCGGCGAAGAACCCGCGTCCGGCCACGCGCCAGGCGGGTGAGAGCAGTTCGGGGAGCTCCAGGGAGGTGACTCTCTGGGTCCGGTGGTCTTGGATTTGCAGAACTCCCTTCCTGGTGGAATGCACCTTCAACCAGTCTTGGACTTTCTGGTGAACATACGCTGTGGTCAGGGTTTCTTTGGGGCTGGGGGCGTCTCCTCCCTGGCCCGTGGCGCTGTGCACATCGTGGCGGTGCTTGCGCTCTCTCTCGACCTGGGAGTTGTGGGCGCCGGGCGCAAGCATGCGCTCTTTGGGGGAGGTGGGCACCGGGCCGGGTCGGCCGCAGGACAGCAGAAGAAGGAGAACAAGAGGTCGCATGTCTGGTGAAGGAGTGTAAATTCGCGGGAGTGATGTCTGCACCCTTCTTCATCGTCGGGACCGAGCGATCCGGGTCCAACCTGCTTCGGGTCATCCTCGATGCCCACCCGGCCCTGGCGGTTCCCCATCCTCCGCACATCCTGCGGTACTTCGCCCCACTTGAGCCCCGGTATGGCGACCTGAAGGACGATGAAAACCTGGGGCGGCTGGTGCGGGACGTGTTGCGGCTGCTGCGGGTGCACATCCATCCCTGGCCGGTCTCGTTGGATGCGGATGCTCTTGTGGCCGCGGCGCAACCTCGGGACCTGTACGGGGTCTTTGCCGCTGTTTACGATGCGTGGCTGGCCCAGGCCGGCGGCGCTCGATGGGGCTGCAAGTCCACCTTTATGATCCACCACACGGACCGCATCTTCAGCTGCCACCCTGGCGCAAAGCTCCTCTGGCTTGTGCGGGACCCCCGAGATGTGGCCGCATCTTCTCGAAAGTCTGTGTTCTCGCCTTTTCACCCTCACCTCACGGCGCTCCTATGGGAGGAGCAGCAGCGTCTTGGGCTGGCTCTGGAAGCCGCCCTGGGCACCGCAGCGCTCTTCCGTGTGCGCTACGAGGACCTCCTGGCCGACCCGGACACGGTGCTTCGCGACATCTGCCGCTTCCTGGACGAGCCATTCGACGAAGGCATGCTGAGGTTTTTTGAGACCGATGCTGCTCAGACCGGCGCGGCCTGGTCCCAAGACTGGGAGAACACAGCCCGCCCCATTCTGCCGGGGAACACTCAGAAGTACCGAACCCAGTTGAGCCCTGAGGAGATCCGCTGGGTGGAATGCGCCGCAGCCGGTCCCATGGAAGCCCTGGGCTACGAGCGGGAGTATCCGGACCTCCATGAGCGCACGCCGGGAGGGTTGAAACAGGCGTGGTTCCGCATGCGGAATGCCGGTTGGCACCTGGCTGTGGAGATGCGATCCCTGCGGACCGATCGCAACCACTGGCGTCGGTGGGGACGAGGTGCCACCATGGCGGCACTGGATGTTTCCACCCGGTGGATGGGATGAGCGGATCAGCAACCCATGGCGGAAAGGGATGGCGCCTGCGGGAGGCTTCCCACAAGGAGGATCTTGCAAGGGGAGTCGGTTGGATGTCTTGCGGGCTCTCCTCCGAGACGGCACCACTGACCGATGTACTCCTGTATGTGCCCGGAGAGGAATTGGGATTTTCCGAGGACCCTGATCACTGGTTGATGCTGAAGCGCCCAGACCTCCAGAAATTCCAGGCGGAGGCCCAGAGTCTTTCAGACGCCTACACCGACGCCGGCGTTCGGGTGCACCGGGCCCTCCCCAGCCGCAGGCCGCCCCCCAATTTTCTCTTTTTGCGAGACTTGTTCTTCATGACCCCGGAGGGGGCCATCCTGGCCCGCCCTGCGTCCCCCCGCAGGGCGCCGGAGGCCCCTCTTGCAGCAGAGGTCCTTGCGGGACTCGGTGTGCCCATCCTGGCAACCCCCAGGGGAGATGCCCTGATGGAGGGTGCGGATGTGCTCTGGCTTCGGGAGGACCTGGTCGCGGTGGGTGTCGGGCATCGTACCAACGATGCGGGCCACGGACTGGTGCGAGGGGTGCTGAAAGAACTGGGTGTGGAGACAAGGAGCATTCCCATGCCACGCCAAGGGGGGCAGCACCTGTTGGGCCTGGTAAACCTGGCCACGGAGACTTTGGCCGTGGTGCGGGAGGCCTTGGCCCCGGCGCCCCTGGTGGGTCTCCTCCGGGAGCTGGGACGAGAGGTCCTGTTCCTGCCGGATAATGCGGAAATGTTGGAAGGGTTGGCTTTGAACTTCGTGAGTCTTGGCCGCGGGCGGATCCTGATGCCTGACGGCTGCCCTCAAACCCGTGCCCACTATGAATCGGCGGGGCTCACGGTGTCGGAGGCCGTCGTCACGCAGTACCGAAGAGCGGCGGGGGGGATCGGCTGTGCCACCGGGGTTCTTGCCCGGGGGTGAATCGCGGTGACGAAAAGGGTCCTGACGGGCTAAGATGGCTGCACGTAGGAGGCTTCATGGCCTACAAGCCCTCGCTTGCGCCTTTTTTGTACACCGACTCGGACTCCGAGACGGACCGCGTGTTGATGGAGACCCTGCGCAACCAGGATGCCTCTCCGGTCTCTACGTCCACGTCGAAGCCTCGTTTCACACTTGTGGTGGGGCCTTCGCCCTTTTCGATGCCCCGGGGATGGGAGTTCTTCTTGACGGCCCCGTATGAGGGCGCCACCTACATCGCCACGGTCATGCACAACGCGGGGTTCCCCACGCGCATCGTGGATGCCCGCTACCAGCCCGAGCCCCTCAAGTTTGCCTATGAGCAGCTTCTCGAGGGCACGGACGTGCTGGGAATCTGTGCCTTTGAGGACAATTTCCCGTGGGTGCGGGAGCTGATAGCTGAGGTCAAGGCCGTTCGCCCAGACATGCCGATCATCGTGGGGGGCTCCCTCGTCACCAGTGTGCCCCACATCTTCATGAGCGAGACCGAGTGCGATATCGCTGTCATCTCCGAAGGGGAGTTGACCATCTTGGAGCTCATGGAAGCCTACACCGCGGGTCTATGGGCGAAGAGGCTCCCCTTTATCAATGGGATCTGGTACCGGGATTCTGACGGTTGGCCCCGGGCTACACCTCCCCGTGGTCAGATGCCAAACCTGGATGCCCTGCCGCGCATGCGCCTGGATCTCTGGCCCCAGTACCACAGCCCCCTGGGGCTGCAGCCCCAGGTCATCGCCTCCTACTCCCGCGGCTGCAAGATGGACTGTTCCTTCTGCTACCGCACCACCCCCCAGGAGCGGGTGAAGTCCCCGGAGAAGTTCGATGCGGACATGACCCACCTGCGGGAGAACTACGGTACGGAGTTTGTCTTCTTCGTGGACCTCACCTTCTCGGCCCACAAGCGCCAGACCCTGGAGTACATGGATGTGCTCAAGCCCCACGGCCTCAAGTGGACCTGTCTGACCCGCTGCACCGACGTGGACCCTGAGAGGCTCGGCGCGATGAAGGACGCAGGGGCAGACATCGTGCTCTACGGGGTGGAGTCCCTGGGCAAGGACATTCTCAAGACCGCCCGAAAGGGGAACAACGAGAACATCACCAACAAGTCCATGTGGAACACCTGGGATGCGGGGCTTCGCTTTGGTGGCCTGCTTATCGTCGGCCTGCCCGGCGAAACGGAGGAGTCTCTCGACCAAGCCTGCACCTGGGCCGAAGAACACGGGCACATCACCCGCGTGAAGTACCTCTCCGCCATGCCGGGCACGACGGTTTACAGCCAGGGAGTGGAGACGGGCTACATCAAGAGCGAGGTGGACCACCTGAACTGGCTGTCCATCGAACAGGCCCTCGTTCAGGACGAGTATCTGAACTACAACGGCTTGTCCGAGAGCTTTCTTCGTCGCTCCTACAAGCGGATCTACGACAGTTATCTTCCCGGACCCGTCATGGACTTCAAGCACTGGCCGGAGCAATTCGAGTATTTCCATCCCAACGAGAAGGATGGGCTGGACCACACCACGGACTACCGGGACTACATGGGAGGGGGCGGAGATGGCTGGCGGGCCGAGTTCAGCAGCGCCGCGCCGCCGCTGGTCCCCGGGTCAGAACGCTTCATTTTGAAGCACGCCGGCGTGGACGATCAGATCGCAGCCAATGTCCTGGTGGAGCGGGAGGACAACGGGCTTCCGGCTCCTGTGATTCCGGAGTGCGTCCGGTAGATTCCCCCTACAGGGGCTTGAACGAGGAGTAGATGCACCACCGCCACTGGTCGCGGATGGTGCCGTCGGCGGTGATCTCAAACGGGTGGATCGCGCGCACGTCGCGAGGAGCGTTGTAGTAGAGGTCGCGGATTTCATGGCGGTGCAGGCTGGTGGTCTCGTGGGTGTTGATCCACAGGTCAATGTCCTCCCATACGTGCAGCTCTTGCACCTCGTCCAGGGCAAAGCCCACGGAAGCCAGAAGGTCGCGAAACTCTGGCTCCAGGAAGTTGTTGAAGAACAGGGGCTGCTTCTTCTTGAAGATGCGAAACATCCAGGCGGCATCCACCACGCCGTAAGGCATGATCTGCCCCACGATGAACTGGCCTCCAGGTTTGAGCACCCGGAAGATCTCTGAGAGGGGCTTTTCCGGTTGCGGGAGAAGGTGCAGCACCTCCCGGGTGACCACGATGTCGAACCGGTTGTCCTCGAAGGGAATCTTGTAGACGTTGCCTTCCACCACCTCGTCCAGTCGGGTGGAGGCCAGGGCCCGCATCTCTGCGGTCAGATCCAGACCGGTTTTGTGGGCCACTCGGTCTCCAAAGGAGTTGCTCACCACCCCGCTGCCACAGCAGACATCCAACAATTGGGCGTCGGGTCCTGCCTTGCACAGGTTTGCGTGGGCACTCAGAAGGTCGCCGTTCGTGAGCCAGGTACAAGACTCGTGCCAGTTGGCGGATCGAATGCCAAATTGTTTCTGGTAGATCTCCTTGGACGTTGTGGGGTCGATGGCCTGGTAGCGGGCCCGCTCGCTGGCCCGGCGGGCGGCGGCTCGGGCCCGGGAGGCCTCGATGGCCTTTCCCACCACATTGGCCGCCACCTCTGGGTGGGCACTCAGAAAGGCTGAGAGCTCTCGGGTGACCACGTCTCGCACCAGGCCCACGGCACCCGGGTTGGAGAGCTTGGCCTTGGTCTGGCCCTCGAACTGTGCTCCGGGCATCTTCAGGGAAAGCACACCCGTGAGCCCCTCCATGACATCCAGGGCCGAGAGATGCTCGCCGTTCTCAGCGTTCAGCAAGCCGCGATCCGCAGCAAAACGGTTGGCCGTGTGTCCGATCGCCGCGTGCAGGCCGGCCACATGGGTGCCTCCCTGGTGCGTGTGGATGCTGTTGGTGTACGAGGTGATTTCTTCCGCCCAGGAGGTGGTCCACTGGAGGGCCGCCTCCACCTCCACACCTTCCAGGCTTCCCCGGATGTGAATCGGGGCCGGGTGCAGGGGCGTGCGGTCGCGGTTCAGGTGCTCCACAAATCCAAAAATGCCGGACTCGTAGCACCAGGTCTCCTGTGTGCCCGGCGTGTCGAGGGAAAGGGAGAGGCCCGGGTGAAGAAAGGCCAGCTCTTGCAGCCGACTTGCGATGCGCTCCCCGGACAGCCCATTGGCTTCCGTGAAGATGCTGGCATCCGGAAGGAACTGAAGGGTGGTCCCGGTGCCCTCGGTCGCGCTCTCGGTGTTTTGCAGGTCCCCCTGTGCCTCTCCTTCGGCGAACTGCTGGTTCCAGGTGGCCCCATCCCGGTGAATCTCCAGGCGGAGCCAGGTGGAGAGGGCGTTGACGCAGGAGACCCCCACCCCGTGGAGTCCGCCCGAGAGGCCATAGGAGTCTCCCTGGAACTTCCCTCCGGCGTGCAGGGTGGTGAGCACGACCTCACAGGCGGGCCGGCCGGACTCCGGATGGGGGTCCACAGGAATGCCGCGGCCGTTGTCGGTGACCGAGCAGGAACCGTCCTCGTGGAGCACGACGGCGATGTGGGTGCAGTGCCCTGCCAGGGACTCGTCGATGGCGTTTTCCACCAACTCGAAGACCAGGTGGTGCAGACCGTCGTCGCCGGTGGAGCCCACGTACATGGCAGGCTGGGCGCGCACGGCTTTCATGCCGGGCAGAACGGTGATCGAAGCTGCGTCGTAGCTCACCCGGTCTCTCCCTCAAGCGCCGCTGCGTGGGCCTGCTTTACCTGTCCTAGGGTCTCCAGCCACGAGGCGATGGCCGGAAAGCCCTCGCCGCGTGCGGTCCGGGCCATTTCGGCGCCGAGGCGCTCCACCAGCTCTTGCTCGGTGGCCAGGTGGGCGTGTCGGTTGGCGGCGGTTTCTCCCAGGGGCAGGTCGCTCAGGGGATCGCCTACCTCTCTCAAGAAGTCCAGGTGCCCGTCCGCGTGGAGACGCAGAGCTTCCGCGGCTTCCAGGAGGATTCGCGCCGTCTCCGGGTGACCCTCGAACTCTGCGATCTTGGCAAAGTACAAGGCACGCACGTGTGCCTGCGCCTCCAGCGCGAAGATCTGTCGCAGGTTTTCGTGGGTCTGGGATCCCTTCAGGTCAGCCATAAGACGCCCCCATGCGGAGCCATCCTATCCGGGTTGGGGCGGAGGTCTACACCCAGTCGTCCAGATTGTCGTATCCAAGGGCGTCCGCGACAGCCTGAACCGCATCGGATTGCAGCACTGGCTCCAGGGCCTCGGCCCGGGCAAACCAGCGGCGCTGCCGGGGACGACTGGTTGCCATGACCGGCGGAAGACCGTTTTCCACCGCGTCCTCCAGAAACCGGTGGTAGGGGATTCCCAACCAGGCGCACAAGACATGAAAAGCCTCGTGCCGCTTGTCACCAAGAATGTCCTCAAAGCGCAAGGAATAAGCATCCACATCATGCTCGTCCCGGAACTTCAAGATGGCACGGTGGGCGGCGCACCACTGAAAGGCACAGACCGTCTCCAGGGAGGAGCCCGTGTGCTCTTGCCATCCCGGTGGCAGGTCATATTTCCACCAGTGTCGGTCTGCCCCTGTGTTGGCGCCTTCCATTTGAAGAGGTTCTTCCACGGGGTGGGAGTGGAATCCCCTGTAGCGCCAACCGTCCATCAGTCCGTTGATTGAGGCGGCGGGGTTGCGGGTGAGGTGCAGAAGCCGAAACCGCGCGTTTGGAAAGAGGGCCCAGAGAAAGGGCAGTCGGTAGGCGTTGCTGGGGGTCTTGATGACCAGAGTCTGGCCGGGCCAGCTTTCGGGGGGCACCGCCAAGGTGGGGCCCACCAGGACAAAGGGCGGCTCCTCCACAATTTCCCGGGAGGGGGGACCCGGAGGGGGAGGGGGGGACCCTGTCGCTTCTCGCACCCGCTCGGTTTCGAGATCGTAGAAGTAGGGATTCACCGCCGGGTGGGCATCTCGGACACGGGCCAGAAAGCCAAGGTGAAAGGCCTGTCGGTCCAAGGGGGGCTCCAGATCCGCCAGGGCCTCGGTTGTCCATTCCTGTACCTGATCCAGGGAAAAGATCTCCTGGGGCCACTGGATGCTCAAGCGCCAGGCGAGGTCCAGCCCCAGCCGGCGGGTCTCCATGGGCCAGGGCACCGGCAGGGCTGCTTCCCAGGCAAGCTCCGCGTCCACCAGCTTGCGAGCGGCGGGGGTGCAGTGTTCTGCCCCCAGGGCATCGGAGCCGGTGCCAGAGAGGGGATGGGCCAGCCCGGCCATTTCCAGCAGGGGGTTGATCTCCCCGTGTAGCTGCAGCAGGTGTGGGCTGGATCGAAGCAGCTCCATGAACATGCTTGATCCTCCCCGGGAGCTGGAGGCCACAACCACCACCTGTCCGATGCGCTCACAGAAACCGGGAGAGAGCGGGCCTCGTGCCTCTCGCAGCACCTTGAGCCGCTCGGCCAGACTTGCGTTCACGGTCTATACCGTTCCGACGGTCAACTCGAACCGCATGTGGTCGATGAACCCCTGCTCTGTGCGTTCCAGCTTGTGCAGCCTGTGGAATGCCTCGGAGGCGCCTGCATAGACCCTGCGAATGGCCTCCCGTCCAGACTCGGCGATGGCCCGGTTGTCGGACCAGACATCCACTACCTCACGGGAGATGTGACAGTGGGCTTGTACCGTCTCGCAGCCTGCGTTCCGAAGCAGGCCCGAGAGATCCTCGGCCAGCCAGAAGTTTCGCCGGGCTGTGTTTCGCAGGCGGAGCACCTCGAAGGTCTCGTCGCGGTCCTCGGGTCCCCAGGCACACAGGTCCGCCAACACAATGCGTCCGCCGGGCCGGGTGACCCGCACCATTTCGGCGGCAGCAGCCGGTGCATCCATGAACTGGATTCCCTGGCGGCATACCACCCGGTCCACGCTGTCATCCGCCAGGGGAAGGGACTCGGCCGGGGCAGCATGCAGCGTATCGATGCAGTCTCGTGCCTGGTCGAACATGGCGGGGGTGATGTCCACCCCGGTGATGGCAGCCACGTGGGGGCGCATGGCGCGGGAGACCAACCCGGTGCCGCAGGCCACATCCAGCAGGTGGTGGTGTGGCTCGAAGGCCAGCAGATCCCGGATTCGATCCAGAAGCACCGCATCTGTACACCAGTGGCTGGAGGCGTCGTAGTGGTCGGCGCGGGCCGTGAAGTGCGCGAGGACGTCCGCGTCTGTCGGGTGCGAATCAGGCATGGGCGACAAGGTATGGGGGGGGCAACGTGTCCGCCAGTCTTCCCAGTGTGGACCGATGCCAACCCCCGGGTTTTTGATCCCTGTGAGCCGCCCCAGTGCTGCTCGGCCCGTGTCCCGGTTGTAGTGGTAGCAGGTTTGGAGGTCCCCGTACCGGTGGTTTGCGCCCTCGGGGCAGGCCTGCCTGGCGTCGCAGTTCTCGGCGCAATCGGTGGAGTCGAAGTGGTGGTTGGAGCAGTGCTTTACGTCCCAACCCTCCCGGCTCACGGCGCGGGCAGGACAAGCGGTGATGCAGGGGGCTGGGCAGGTTGAACAAGGTCCATTGCCTGTTGCCAAGGGAGTCAAGGGCAGGGCTTGCGTGGTGAAGCAAGCAGCTCGCAGGCCCATCCAGGGACCGAATTCGGGGGAAATCAAGAGCCCGAGCAGGGAGGGCCACCCCAATCCCGCCTGGAGGGCGAGAGTGCGGAAGTCCACCAAGGTCTTCTCTGTGGCCGAGCACTGTACCCAGCGCCGGCTTTGGGGAGGCGAAGGGTCGAGGCAATCCAACGAACGCGCCACAAAGGCATCCAGTGGATGGAGCTCCTCACGCAGGTGGGCAGGGTGGGCGCGGCAGTCGGCGCAGAAGGCATCCCACAGGCCCGTGCCTCCGGAGCCAACTACCAGCACGGACCTGCACCCGGGAAGTACCTCCTGCCAGGGTTCACCATCGGCGACACCGACAGCATTGAGCCCGACAGTTGCAAGGGC
>CAZRYF010000085.1:11845-13240 GCA_964604165.1 uncultured Enterobacterales bacterium | reverse complement strand
CCGAGATCTACGCGGTCCGGGTGGACAGGGGGCTCTCCGCTGCGGACGTGCTACAGACCGTACCAGGCACCCGTTGGGACGAGGAAGTCGGCCTCAACGAAAACCAGTACATCGTCCCCGGCGGGGGCGGCTTCGGAGAGGTCATGAACAATGCCTGGGTTTGAAGACGACAAGCTCGAAGTCCTGATCGACGAAGAGCGCCTGCAGGCCCGGGTTCGGGAGCTGGGCGCCCAGATTCGGGCCGATCACGGCGATGCCCCCATCACCGCGATCGGCGTGCTCAAGGGGAGCTTCCTCTTCATGGCGGATCTCGTGCGGGCCATCGGCGGGCCCGTGCGCTGCGAGTTCCTGGGGGTCTCCAGCTACCAGGGCGGCACCCGGTCCACCGGGGTGGTTCGCATCACCCACGACCTCCGCCAGCCGGTGGAGGGCCAGCACTGCCTGCTGATTGAGGACATCGTCGATACGGGGCTGACCATGGACTACCTGCTGCGCATGTTGCAGGTGCGAAACCCCGCCAGCCTGACCGTGGCCACCCTCCTGGACAAGCCCTCGAACCGAGAGGTGGAAGTGCAGACCGACTACGTCGGCTTCACCATCCCCGACGAATTCGTGGTTGGCTATGGCCTGGACCTGAACGAGCTCTACCGAAACCTGCCCCACATCTCGGTGTACACCCCATGAGCGAGGCCGTCTCCACACCAGATGCCCCTGCAGCCATCGGCCCCTACTCCCAGGCCATCGTCCACGGGGGGCTG
This sequence comes from uncultured Enterobacterales bacterium, assembly GCA_964604165.1. Lineage (GTDB taxonomy): Bacteria > Myxococcota_A > UBA796 > UBA796 > CAJQPC01 > JAYZDK01. Next base: position 12,482 of record CAZRYF010000085.1, on the reverse strand, counting down.
GTCTACTGCTCCGGGCAGATCGCCATGGACCCGACCACCGGCGCCCTCATCGAGGGGGACGTTCAGGCGGAGACCCAGCAGGTGCTCAGCAACCTGCGAGCGGTACTCCAAGCGGCAGGATCCGACCTGGCCAAGGCCCTGAAGGTCACCGTGTTCCTGCAGGACATGGGCGACTTTTCAGCAGTAAACGCCATCTACGCCGAGCACTTCGGGGAAGCCAGGCCGGCGCGGGCGTGTGTGCAGGCAGCGGGGCTGCCAAAGGGTGTTCGCGTCGAGATCGACTGTATCGCCGCGATTTCGTAGGCGAGGGATCACCGTCCGTACGCTTGGCCAGTGGGTTCCGGGTGAGTTCTGGGGACACCATACTTAACTCCAGCGGACGTGCGTGTTCGGGGGGACACTGGGTTCTGCCGTGTTCTGGGGACCCGTGTTCTGGGGACGCCATACTTAACTCCAGTTGCGAGGTTCTGGGGACACCATACTTAGACTCCGTGACTGCTTCTGGGGACGAGGCTTGATCCCACCTCCACTGACCCCGCCTCCGCGAGTCAAAGAATCAAGACTTGACCCCACCTTGCAGACTTGACCCCACCTTCCACCACCTTCCACCACCTTCCAAAGACTTGACCCCACCTTC
>CAZRYF010000085.1:0-11783 GCA_964604165.1 uncultured Enterobacterales bacterium | reverse complement strand
CACCCACCTTCCACCCACCTTCCACCTTGACCCCACCTTCCTGACCCCACCTTTCCCACCTCTTGACCTCCCGGGTGCCTGTGGGCCTCGCCACAAGCAACACGTTCTCAAGTCTGGGGGCCACCGGGGGTGCCGAAACCCACACCGAGTCGGAGATGCCCTCCCACTACCACACCTGGACCGCCAGCCGGCAACAGGCAGGCACCGACGACAACAGCAACACCAGCGAGCTGTCCCATGGGGACCGCGGAAGCGGCAACACCATGACCAAGGACACCAACGCCAAGGGCGGAAACGCCGCCCACAACAACCTGCAGCCCTACGTAGTGCTGAACTACATCATCAAGGAGTAGGGCAGCCCTACAACCCCGCCCCAAACGCCTGGAACGCATCCAGCCCAATGGGCTCCCGGTAGATGCAGTAGTGGCCGTCGTAGTCCTCTAAGGGCTGGCAGCGGATCACGGTCGCGTCGGGCACCGCCTCGGCCAGCCACTCGGTGGTGTTGTTGGGCACCTGGTAGTCCCCCACCCCCAACACGATGGTCTCGGGAATGGGGCTCCAGGGTGCCACCGCCATGGGGTCGGACGGATCCATAATCAGCTGAAACAAGCCCAGGGCCGGGTGCAAGCGGTCCACGTGATCCCACGCTTCCTCGGGCACTCCGAGCAGCGCAGCAATGGCCTTGGCGCCGGTGATCTCATCGGGCACCCCCACCCCCAGCATCATGAACAGCGACTGGGCAAAAGACGCCGTGGTGCCTGTGCCCCCCGTCAGAAGCCCCGTGTCGGTGATGTAGTAGGTAAAGATGCCGCCGGTGCCTGACAGCAGCGCCGCGTCGGCACCGTCTCCGTCTTGAAGCGCAATCCCCAGGTGGGTGGTCACGCTCCCCAGGGAGTGGCCAAACGCGCCGATTCCCTGGAACGACTCCACCTCGAGCAGCCCCGGCAGCTCGTCCCGCACAAAGCGGTGCAGCACCCGGTGATCCACCGCAGCCTGGCGCTGGTTGTCCCGAAACGCCGGCAGGTTGCCGATGTTGTAGAAACCCAGAGTACCCGAGTAGCCTTCATCAATCAGCGGATAGCGGGTGCCGTAGAGCGGCTGATCCCGGCTCACCACCACCACCCCCTCCCCCGCCAGATGGGAGCGCACGGTCAGAAAGTCATCGGCCGACAAGGATCGGTGCACCGCATTGTAAGAATGGCCCCCGGTGCCGTGGTCCCAGGTCATGGCCCGAATGGCCGGCGTGTCCCTTGGCACCTGCACCACGATCCGCATGGGTTCAAGCTGCGGGGTGTTCAGCAGGGCTCCGTCCGCATCAAAGTCAATCCATCCATCTGTGCGCTCGGAGTCCATGGCGAAGCCGAGCATGCCCGGCGTGGCGTACGGCCGGGTCGAGCTGTCCCGAAAGGCCACGGTCTGAACGGTTCCCTGCCAGACCTCCATGGCGTCGTCGGTGAGGTCGACCTGGAAGGCATCCGCTGTGTCCGACGGCTCCAGGTAGCTGTCCTCCCTTGTGCCGTCCTCGAAGGTGACCGAGCAGACCAGGGCGTCCTCCCCCGACGGGGTCTGGCCCGGCGCGTACCCCAGGGACACCACCTTTCGAAACCCGGGCTCGTTGGCTGGCCCCGCATCCAGCGCTTCATCCGTGGCCCGCCCGAGGGCCTGCAGCTGGCCCAGCACATCCTGCACCGTGAACTCCGTCATCACGGCCAGGGGCCGATCCTGGTTCGTTCCCACCGGCGGCAAGGCGATGGAGGCATCCACCTCCGCCCGGTAGGTGCCACCGCTGACAAGGGGCATGGACTCCTGGGGCGCCAACATCAGCGTGTTCTTGCCCAAGAACGGATCCCCGAGGGGGTCCTCCACAAACCCCACCCGCAAGGGCACGAGGCTGTCATCCGCCAGGTGCCGCAGCCGAATGGGATCCGACGCCTTGCCCGCGTAGCTGTCCTTCACCTCCAGGGGCCCGTCGAAGCGAAAGAAGATCGGGGCCAGGGGCGAGAACCCATGGACCGTCTTGGCCGCCTGCCCCGTCCAGCCCTCGATGAAGCCCCGCCCCAGCGCCGCATCCGGCAGAGGGAAATCAGACAGATCCACACCGCCGTCGGACAGGCGCAGCTCATTCGAGGGATACGGCCGATCCAGGAAATGCCCCGACCGGTCCGACGCAACAATGGCATGAGGAAGATTCACGTTCGTACACCCCAGGACAAGAAGAGCGATCACTGGCTCGACAGCCGGGCACACAGGTTCTGGATGGCGGCCTCGCGAGAGTCAAAGCTCTCCGCGCCGAACTCATCCACGACCGTAGCGGTGAGCTGCAACGCCCCGATGACGTTTCCAAACACAAAGTCCGATCCCGTTCGTTCCAGCTGCCGCCGACAGATCGCCACGAGTTGTTCCCCGCTGGTGTTCGGCCCCGCTGCCTTGAAGGTGACAAGGCGACACCGCGGGTCCCACTTCTTGATGTGGTCCACGATCTTCGGGGATCGACTCAGACGCAGCACAATCTCATCCTGGCCGCTGGCGATCTTCTCCCGACTGGGCTCCACCTCGTAGTCCCCCACCGCCGCCGCATGCACCACCGTGCCTCCGGGATGCTCCGCCACCCACTCTTCCATGCGCGTCATCAAGTCCCGGGTGGAACCAAACCCCTGCCTGGAGATGCTCTTCTCGAGCCGCAGACAAGCCTCCGGCGATCCCAGCACGTGCACCCTTGCAGCCTGGGAGAGAAGCCTCGCCAAAGAGGCGCCAGTCTTTCCAGAGCTATACGCCCCGATGTAGCGCATGGCATCCACCGGGTTTCGAGTCGTTCCAGCTGTCACCAATACGTCGCGAGGCATGCTCTCTCCCGGGGCCACCGAATATAGCCGGCGGCCCGGCCCATGACAGCTTCGATGGCCCTTGGTAGAGTGGTTCGACCACGAACCACGAGATTTCGTGCCCAAACCCCTCGACCCCATCGCTCAGGCTCTGCTAGCGCGATTCGGACCGCCCCCCTCCACCGCCATCGTGCTTGGCAGCGGACTCGGCGGTCTTGTGGATGCCCTCCAAAACGCGGAGAGGGCACCCTACGGAGAGCTGGGCCTTCCCCCCACGGGCGTAGCGGGACATGCAGGCAGCCTGGCGGTGGGGCACCTGGGAGAGAGCCGCGTCGCCCTTTTGTGCGGCCGGGTCCACTCCTACGAGGGGCGCCCCATGGAGGAGGTCGTGGCAGCGGTCCGGAGCGTGGCGGTGTGGGGGGTGAAGCGCTTTGTACTCACCAACGCCGTGGGCGGTGTGAATCCCGATCTGAAGACCGGAAGCCTGGTCCTGGTTTCGGACCACTTGAACCTCATGGGACAGAACCCACTGATTGGTCCAAATCACGACGCGTTGGGCCCCCGCTTTCCCGACATGAGCCAAGTGTATGACCCCACCCTCAGGGAGGACGCCCGAAAGGTGGCAGAACGCCTGGGCGTGGCCTTGGGAGACGGCGTCTATGTTGCGGTCCGAGGCCCTTCCTATGAAACCCCCGCAGAGATTCGAATGTTCGCGGCGCTTGGCGCAAGCTGCGTGGGCATGAGCGTGGTTCCGGAGGCCATCGCCTTGGCCCACATGTCAGTGCCCACCCTTGCCATCTCCATGGTCTCCAACCCAGCCGCCGGGCTGGGGCAGACCCCTCTTTGCCACGAGGATGTCACCGAGGCGGCTGCCCAAGCAGGCTCCCAATTGGCCCGCCTGATCGGAGGGTTGCTGACCCAATGGGACTGAACGATGCACAACGACAAGCCTTGGTGGATGCCGCCGTGGTGGCCCGCCAACATGCCCACGCACCTTTCTCGGGTTTTGACGTGGGAGCCGCCGTCCTCACGGAAGATGGCACCCTGTTTGTCGGCTGCAACGTCGAGGTTTCCAACTACTCAGAAGGCTGCTGCGCCGAGCGAGTGGCTGCTTTCAAGGCCATCAGTGCGGGCCACCGCCACCTGGTGGCTTGCGCGGTGGTGGCCAAGATGGCGGAGATCCCTTGTGGGCCCTGTGGGGCGTGCCGACAAGTTCTCCGTGACTTTGGTCCGGAGATGGAGGTTGTTCTGGGCAGCCCTGAGGGAGAGTTGCTGGCATCCATGCCCCTCCAGGAGCTGTTTCCCATGTCCTTCGGCCCCGAGCATGTCCTGGCCAGCATCCGGGCACGCCACGGGGGGGACTGACGGGTAGACCATGGTGCGGTGGCTCCTTGCTGGACTCCTGGCCCTGTCCATCGGACAGGCCGAAGCCGCCCCGACGGAGGTGGAGTTCCACGTGTCTCCCGCCCAGGGGATCGCCCTCCAATCCGTGGTCCTTGAAACCACATGGCTTGGAGAGGACCACCGCCTGGAGTTGACAAACGCCGACGGAGCCTGGACCGGCTCCATCGAAGGGGACGCCTTGCGCTTTCTGCCCGTGGCTCTCTGGGTCCAACAAGCAGAGATCCCCGATCCCTACCTGGTCTGGCGAGGCATCGAGCCGCTGTCCACCGGCCACCAGCGCCTTTCGTTTTCCCTGAATCGCCCGGGTGAGTCCCCCGGGCCCCGCGCGGCAATCACCGCACATCGCGTCAGCCAGTCTGGCACCCTGCGACACCTGAGACGAACCGAAAAGGTCCAGCTTGCCCTCGGATTCGCGTGGCTCGCAGGGGTCTTTCTCCTCGCCCGCTGGATCGCCCGACGGCCCCGCGCCCCCCCCGCCTTGGACGCGCTGTACAGCCACTGGTGGAGCCCGCTGATCTGGACCCTCCTCGCCATCGCGTGGACCTGGCCTGCAATCCGCTCAGGTGAGCACTCCTTTGTAGGACGGCATTTTGATGCCCTGGGTACCCTCTGGACCCTCGGAGCAGCCGACGGACTGATGCGCTCCTTGCAGGATCTCTCCACCGCCTGGCCCCTCGGCGCAGACTACCGGGCCTTGGACAGCTACTTGCTCCTGCCTTTTGGCTGGATTCTGGACTTTCTGCACCCCGCCCGGATGCATGGCTTGATGCAGGTCATGGGCCTCGTCTTCAGCGCCTGGGCAGCCGAGGGGTTCGCCCGGGCTGTGGGGGCCCGCCGCCCTTGGACCCTGATCGCAGGCTTGAGCTTTGCCTTCTCCGGCCTGGCAGCAAACGCCCTCTTGGAAGGCCACGTCTACCACGTGGCCAATCCCTGGCTCCCCCTCTTTGCCTGGGCCACCTGGAGAGCCACATCCGAAACCGGCCGCATCCAACACGCCCTCCTGGCGGCCGCTGCTCTCGCCGCCTGCCTGGCCACAACCGGCTACCTGGGGGCCACCGCCTTGCTCATCGGGGCTGGATTCGTGGTGGGGGGCCTTGTCCGGGCGGGTAAGCAGATTCTTCCACCGGTGGCGGTGGGCCTGTGCGCATCTCTTCCCATGGTGTGGGCCTATGGCAGGAATATCGGCGGTACTGGGGCAGATCGCACCCTGCTGGCCGACCCCGAAGGGGTGGCGATGGCATCTGCCCACCTGGCCAACCTGGCTGCAGTCACCTCGGAGATCGATCGGGCAGACCACTCCCTGGCCCCCCTCCTGGGAGGCATCACTCTGGCGACGCTGATCCTGGCACCAGGGGTGCTGGGCCACCGAGAACGATGGAAGACCCTGGCGGGGGTGGCCTTGACCGCCCTGGTGCTGTCCTTCGGCCCCACACTTGCTTCCGCCCCTGGCTCGGATTGGTTTCCCATGCCCCTGGGACTCATGGGGGGGCTTCCCCTGGTGGATCGGCTGCGCTTTCCTGTGCGCCTCCTATGGGCATGGAGCCTATGCGGCGGCGTCTTGGCGGCGCGGGTGGCCACGGCGCTTGCGGATCAAAAAGGAGCCACCACCCACTGGCTCCTTCTGGCGGCGGCCGTGGAAGCGTTTTGGGTGGTTCGCCTGCCTGCCCGCCAGGTGGAGCGCCCGGCCGGAATTCCGTCTGCCTATGCCCACGCCCAGGGTCCTGTGCTGGACTACTTTCCCGAACCCGTGGACGACACCGGCGAGATTCACCGCTGGTTTTCCGCCGCCTCCTGCTACTACCAGCTCGCCCACGCAAAGCCCATCGTGGACCACTGCGCCACAGTGCCGGAGGGCACCAACCGACGCACCCAGGCCAATCGATGGCTGTCGGCCGCACTGAACACCGGTGCCTTTCAAGAGGTGAGAGAGGGCCTCTCCACGCTGGGCTTCACGGACATTGCCATCCATCCCGACCTCTTTCCACCGGTGCAGCGGGTACGCCTCATGACGGCCCTGGCGTCCACCGGTACCTGGGCCACCTCCAGCCTGGACGGGGGAGAGCACATCGAGTTGTTCCGACTGCCCTCCCCCAAGCAAGTGCAGGGAGCCGACCTGGCGACCCTGGGGGCCTCAACCCAGGTGCTCATGGCGACCCAAACCCCAAAAGCCAACACCGACCCTCCCCGGGCCGTATTTCAAGACCCGGCCCAGCGAACCCTCGGGGAGGCCTGGTTGTTGCCGGGCGACGCCCTCCCCGGCCGGTTGAAGTCGGGAAAAAGCTGGGTCCAGGGCGCCGCCCTGTTCCCCAAGTGGCCCGCGGGCGCCGTGTCCGTCTCCCTGGGCGGGGACACAGGCCCTTTGGTCGGACGAGACCAGGCCCCAAAGGAGTCCCACCTGACATCCTCCTTTCTACACGGGCCTGGCCTGGTACGCGCCGGGCCCTTCTCCACCCGCTCCACCCCGGTTACCAACCCCTCCCTTGGGGGGCTGGCTGCTGCGGGCTGGGGGGCCTACCTACTCCTGGCCCTTGGTTGGGGACTCCGCCGGGAGGAGGACTGATCCCTGGCGGGTGGGTCATCAAACCCGAATCCTCGTGCCTCTTTTTCCTGCAAGAGCCTCCTCCAGGCGCTCGGGCGTCGTGATGATCACTTCCTGCCCGCCCTCCTTCAAGAACTGAAGGGCCGAGCGCACCTTGGGGCCCATGGAACCCGGCGGAAATTGCCCGGCGTCCAGGTGCTCCTGCATCTCTTGCAAGGTCACATCCCGCAGGTTGCGGGCCTGTGGTGTTCCGAATCCCACCTGCACCTCGTCCACACCGGTCAAACTCACCAACCGGTAGGCATGAACCTGGTGCGCCAGCAAGGCCGTGCTCCGATCCTTGTCCACGACCGCCTCCACAGGCACAAGCTGGCCGCCCTCTCGCAAGACCGGCACGCCGCCCCCTCCACAGGCCACCACGGTGATCCCCCCGTCAAGAAGACGATCAATCGAGTCGCGCTCCACGATCTCCAGCGGCTGGGGGGAAGCCACCACCCGGCGCCACCCCCGATCCGAGTCCCGACGGACGACCCAGTGGAACTCCAGGGCCCGCCGCCTTGCCTCTTCTTCCTCGTAGAACTGCCCGATGAACTTGGTCGGCTCTGAAAACCCCGGATCGTCACCCCGCACCACCACTTGCGTAAGCACGGTCACCGTGGGGCGTCCGGCCACATTCAAGAGAGCTTGCTGAAGCAGGGTTCCGATCTGGCCTTGGGTGGCAGCCACCGCCTGGTTCACCGGAATGGGTGGAACCCGATCCGCACACAACTCGGACCGCAAAAGCACGCGCCCCACCTGCGGTCCATTGCCATGGGTCAGCACCAATTGTAGTTCCTGGGGAAGAGTGGCGAGAATGGCGGCCAACGCACGGGCTCGCGCATATTGCTGTTGGATCGAGCCTTCTTCGCCGGGCCGAACCAGGGCGTTGCCTCCGACTGTCACCACAATCCGTCGCGTGTCCCGTTCCACTGGAATCTCCCCCGCTCAAAGCAGCGTCAACCCAGTGGATAACGCGGACCCGCCCCGTTAGGTGGCCCCCGGGGTGGGGCCCGCTGGCGAGCCATTCCGTGCCCTACGACACCCCCCTTCTGATCGCTGAAGACGAGGCCGCCCTTGCCGAGGTTTGTGAGCACCTGAAAGGGGAGTCCTTCATCGGCGTCGACACAGAAGCCGACTCCATGTACCACTACAAGGAGAAGGTCTGTCTGATCCAGCTGACGGACCGCCGCCGGGACTACATCGTCGACCCCCTGGCCATCGGTCACATCGGCGGCTTGACGGACATCCTGGCGGACCCGAACACTCAGAAGATCTTTCACGGTGCCGACTACGACGTGGTCAGCCTGCGCCGTGACTTCGATGTCCAGGTGCGCAACATCTTCGACACGATGATCTCCGCGCAGATCCTCGGGCTTCCCAAAGTCGGGCTAGCGGATCTCTGCGCCACGAACTTCGGCGCGAAGATGGACAAGAAGTACCAGCGCTACAACTGGGCAGCCCGGCCCCTGAAGCCAGAACACCTGGACTATGCACGGGGCGACTCCCACTACCTGCTCTCCCTCCGGGAGATCCTGATGGAGAATCTTGCGGAGACCGGGCGACTGGACGTTGTGGAGGAGGAGTTCCTCCGGCTGGAAGACCGGGAGTGGCAACCCAGGGAACCCAGCCCGGATGACTGGATGCGAGTCAAAGGCTCCCGAAACCTTGACGACCCGGGCAAGCATGTCCTGAAGCACCTGTACGCCTACCGAAACGGGCAGGCCCAGAAGCTGGATCGGCCTCCCTACAAGGTCATCCCAGATGCCTTCCTCCTTCGCGTGGCCGAGGTGAAGCCCGACAACCAAGACCGAATTCGGTCGATGGCAAAGCGCAAGTCCAACATGCTCCGCCGTCATGGTGCATCCCTGTTGATCGCGGTGAAGGCAGGCCTCAAGGAAGAGGGGCCCGTGCCCCAGCACGCCAAGAAGACGCAGCGCGGTCCCCGCATGCCCTTTGGCGGGAGAGACTCAGAGCGACTTGTGCAGGAGTTCAAGAACTGGCGCACGAAGGTGGCGGAGAGGGAGTCGATTCCCGTGGCCATGCTGGCGAGCAATGCCCAGCTCAAGGTGCTGGCCGGTTTTCGGCCCAAGAGCCTGGAGGAGCTGGAGAAGCTCGAGGACATTCGCGCCTGGCAGATCAAGCGATACGGGACCGAGTGGCTCTCGGTGCTGGAGGCGTTTGCCTCCAAGCAACCTGCGCCCTCCCCCGGAGATGGCGCACCGCCTGCCAAGAGGCGGCGTAGACGGCGCAGACGGCGCAACGGCAACGGCAACGGAAACGGCAACGGCAACGGCAGCGGCGGCGGCGGCGGCGGCGAGAGCTAACCCCTGGCGCAGGCCTCTCCGACCAAGAGGCCCACCGCCATGATGGTCACCTGGGGATTGACCCCAAGAGCGCCCGGGAAAATGGAAGCATCGGCCACGTGCAGGTTGTTCCACCCCCAGACCCGTCCCTGGGGATTCACCACCGAGGTCTCCGGCCCAGCCCCGAGCCGACAGGTGCCCATGATGTGGGAAGTGTAGACCGACAGATCCAAGGGCGGAATAGACAGGGGAAGGGCCTCGGAGATGTCCATGTTCGGGGTGATCCGCGGCGCTCCCACCACCGGCACGATCACGTCCTTTGCCCCCGCAGCAAAGAAGACCCGGCACAGGTCCCACAGCCCCCGGATCAGGCGCTCCCTGTCCGGGTCGCCCAGAGAGAAGGTGGTCCCCAGTCGGCTGACCTGCCCCTCGGAGTCGTGGCCACAAGCCAGCACCCCGGAGCTCGCCCGCTGGGCGAGGTCGGCCATGACTCCCAAGCTGGCGGCGCCAAGATCCAACGGAAGGTTCAAGAAGTACTGGTCCGGCGTGACCGTGTAGGTCTCCAGGAGGTACCCTTCCTCGAGCCGGTCCACGTAATAGCCCTGGGTCACTCCTTCCCATGGGCGAATTGGATGGTCAAAAGCCGCAAGGACCCCCAGTCCGGGGTGGGCCCTCAGGTGCTCCCCACAGTGCTTACCGTCGGCGAGACCATTGGAGAGCAGGAACCGGGGTGTTCCAAAGGTTCCCCCTGAAACGACAAAGCGATCCGCCTCCACGCGGAACGTTCCGATCACGGCACCGGTTTCCGGGTGCAGGCGCTCCCCCCGCACAGCCACCATCGCATCTCCCCGGGTGTCCGCCTGTACCGCCCGGCAGCCGGCATGCACTGCCACAACACCCGCTGATTCGGCCAGGGTGAGCAACGATCGATCCACTGACAGCTTTCCCCCGGTGGGACACCCAAGCTGGCACACGCCACACCCCACGCACCCCGGGGCCGACCGGGGCATGAACCCTCCCCCGAGCCCGAGGGCATCCACCCCCTTCTTGAAAATGAGGTTGTTCTCCTTCTGAACCTCTGGGGGATTCACCGATGCACCGATGCTCTTCCACACCCGCTCCACCCGTTCCTCCAGCACGCCTCCAGGATCAAAACCCAGGCCCCGCCACTTGCCCACCACGTCCGCGGGAGGTCGAAAACAGATGGCCGAGTTGATCAAGGTGGATCCCCCGACACCACGCCCCTGGGCGATGGGCATCAACACGTTGCCCACCGCGCTCTCCACACCTCTCTTGTGGTACAGGTGCCGCAAAGCAAAAGGTGTGGCCGCTTGAAATTCCGAAGGCTTCCAGTGGCGTCCCGCATCCAATACCACGACGCGCAAGCCCGCCTCCGCCAAGGAGAGCGCCGCAGCAGCTCCCCCGGCTCCGGCCCCGATGACACAGGCGTCCGCCACCAGGTGCAGATCTCCCGGTGCATCCAGGGAACCAAACCGACCGGCCTCCAGGCTCACGAGGCGCCCAACCGACAGCCGACCCGCCAGCCCACTGCATCCAGCACATCCGGGTGGTTGAAGTACGCCATGCCCAGCACCGCACGCACGCTGGCGCCGGTCACACGGCCCACCCAGGAGCCAGGCCGATCCCACCGCTCCATGAGCGCCTGCCGCTTGCCCAGACTACAGCGCGAAAACCGTCGACCCACCAAGGGCACCGTTCCCCACTCGATACCTCGCAGCAAGTAGCGAAAGGACCGGGCCATGCCCGGATCAAGGGTGTCCCCCAAGAGAGCATCCACCCCCTTCATCACCTCAGCTCGGCTCGCATCCACTCCCAGTGCATTTCCCGGAGGAAACATGACAGCCGCCAGCGCCCCCACCACCGCGAGCTCCCCCTTTGAGAGCACATTCCTTCCAGCGGCTGGCCCGGGCAGATAGACGCCGGCCCCCAACGCCAGCAAACCCGTGGCGAGCGTCCCGCCGATCAACACCTTTCGCCGGGTGGGTTTCACCCGCCCCACGTAGCCCGCCAGCCCCGCTCCCGGGGCAGTTGGGCTGTACCTTCCCCGGTCGCTACTGGGTGACCAGGGTCTGCAACCAGGAGGGATCCAGGTTCGGACAGGTACAGATCGTCAAGCTGGAGCCGGACACGCTGTAACTGCCATCGCTCAAGCTGACCGACGACAGGGACAAGGCACTCGTGGACATGCTGGACACGGTCACACTTCCGGTGAGCTCGGCGATGCCGTTCTCGGCGCCGCCGGAGAGATTCAGAGCGATCGCCTCTCCCGTCACAATGGAGTAGGTCCCAGCACCCACCCCGCTGGAGTCGGACAGGTTGAGCTGTTCAAAGTACCAGCCATTGTCAAACTGGGTCTCCGTGCCGGCGATCATCCCCTCGATGTAGTCGCAGCCCGTAGCGGACGCGCTGGTGGGTGTCTCAAAGGCGGTGATCAAGAGGTTGGTGACGTTTCCACTGGTGTCCGCCTGGAGGTCGATCCAGCCGAGCGTGTCAAAGGTCACGCTGGCCCCATCCATGGTTCCCGAGAGGCTTCCTGAAGGACTGCAGCCGCCATCGGCGTCGGCGTCTGCGTCTGCGTCTGCGTCTGCGTCTGCGTCTGCGTCTGCGTCTGCGTCTGCGTCGGCGTCTGCGTCGGCGTCGGCGTCTGCGTCGGCG
>CAZRYF010000084.1:0-15394 GCA_964604165.1 uncultured Enterobacterales bacterium | reverse complement strand
GCCCTCGACTGCGACGAGTAACTAAACTGTCCACGGAAACGGGGTAGCTTCAGAGAATTGCGGGCTTGGCTACTGTCGATCTTTGGATTCTTGCTGATGCGGCGCCGCAGATCCGAGTGAGTGGCATCCTACGAGTGTTGGCATGCAGCGTGCTGGTGGTCCCCAGTGTCACGCACGCGTGCCAGTGCGCAAGCGCCCCACGGGTCGTGGCGGTCACACCCGCCGACGGACGAATCGGGGTGCCTATCAATGCAATTATGCGAACGCTTTTCCATGACGCTCCCAGCAATGGGACTCCTGAATTGGCCTGTGACGACGTGGTACTGTCGGTATCCCAGGAACGGGACGAGCGGAACGACTACCAACAGCTCCTTGAGTGGTCGGTCGACGATGGCATTCCGCCGGGCGCCTCATGTGTACTGACCCTGAATGGGGGTGTGTTGTCCAACTTCAGGACAGCGGACGAAATGGACAATGAGACGCCAGAATGGACCGGAGAAGTGGAGACCGAGGTGATCCGGGATCGAGAGGTGGACACTTGCGGGAACTGGTCTACTGTCGTAGGCCTGTCTCCCAAGGGGCACAGAGATGACGTTACTGGAAAGACGGAGTTGCTCTTCGAACTTCAACCAGAATTCGGTCTGCCGGTCTGGGGGGTCCCATCAATTCTTGCTGTGATCGCAGGGGACAAGTGCATTGATATGGACGATTCGCTGGGACAGCGAATTGACCGCGTGTATGACATTACCGTGGCCGACGAAGCAGGAAATGCGTCCGAGGCAGTTTCCCTTCGGGTGACCTCGTGTGGATGTGCTGGCGTGCCAGGGACTGCGTGGCTGCCAGCACTTCTGGCCGCGTCTGCAGCCTTGGGTCGTCGCCGGCCTCGCAGAACTTCTGCCCGCGCTGGTGACCTGATGATGGCCGGTCTTGTTGGTGTAGTGGGTTAGCGTGAACCGGACTCTGGGGTCAACTGCCAGTCGGCAGGGGCCGGCGCGGGGTCCCGCCGCTCAGGTCGCGATGTCCTCGCCGCCATCCACCCGCAGCGTATTCCCGGTGAGCCAGGCGGTTTCCGGCCGGGCAAGCGCCAACAAGCACTGGGCCACGTCCTCTGGGGTGGTCAACCGTCCGGTGGGGTTCCGGGTGCGGGCCAGCTCCAGCATGGTGTCGTTTCCGGGGATTTTGCGCAGCGCTGGGGTGTCGGTCACCCCCGCGAGGATGGAGTTGGCGGTGATGCCTCTCGGGGCCAGCTCCATGGCGAGGTACCGGATGTGGCTCTCCAGGGCTGCCTTGGCTGCGCCGACTGCGCCGTAGTTGGGGTAGGCACGGACGCTGCCTGTGGAGGTCATGGCGAAGATGCGGCCGCCGGCGCCCATGAGACCTTCCTGGACCAGGGCCCGGGACCACCACACGAGACTGTGGGCCATCACCTCCAGGGTCATGGTCATCTGGCGCTCGGACAGCTCCGGCTCTCCGGCTTCTGGAACAAAGGGCAGCAGGCTGCCAAAGGCGATGGAGTGGAGCAGGACTCCGACGGAGCCGTCGCCCACGATGTCGGTGATCTCCTCCATCATCTCGCGCCGCGCCCCGGGGTTGGCGGCGTTGCGGTTGAAGAGATGGCAGGGCTGGCCTGCGGCGTGGACATCGGCCACCAGCTGCTCAGCACCGGCGATGGTGGAGTTTCGATCCAGGTGGACCCCGAGAACCGGGTGTCCAGCGCCGGCGAAGGCGCGACAGGCTGCAGCCCCGAATCCGGAGCTGGCGCCCAGGACCAGGACCCAGGGGGCGCTCATTGGGGGGCGCTCTCCGGGGTGGCGGCCGGCGCAGCGGGGGCCGCACCAGGGGCGGGAACGGTCAACGTGACCTCGGGGGTCTCTGCGGGGGTGTCCAGGGACTCGATGTAGGTCTGGACCAGGGACTTCTGGAAGGCCTGGCTGGTCGGGATCTTCTCCCGGGCCTCGTCAAAGGGGACCACATCTCGGCGGGCCTGGAGCTTCATGAGGGACCAGCCACGGGGCGTCTCCAGGGGGCCGACCACGTCGCCATCCTTGGCGTCCGCCAGCTTCTCGCCCAGCTCGCCGCCCACGGCTCGCTTGTCCACCCAGCCCAGCTCCCCGCCCTTCTCGGCGGAGGCGTCCTTGGAGTTCTCTTTGGCCACGGTGGAAAAGTCGGCACCCCCCTTCAACGAGGCCAGCAGCGTGTCGGCCTTGGCCTTGTCCTCCACCTCGATGACCGACAGCTGGACCTGGTCGGCCCTGAATTGCACCAGGTGGCTGTCGTACCAGCCCTTGATGGCCTCGTCCGTGGACATCTCCTTCACCACCTGCTGGAGCAGGGCCTGGAACAACACCTGGCGCTGGGCGATCAGGAGCTGGTTCCTCACCATGGGATCCTCGTGCAGGGAGCGCTCAACGGCGGACTTGAAGAGCTTCTCCTCCCGGACAATCTCCGCCTGGAGGCGCTTCATCTGGTCTGGACCGGCCATCTTCTCCCGGGCCTCTTCCGGCATGGCACCCAGGTACACGTCCATCATGGACCGGGTGATCTGGATCTCCCCTTCGGCGGTCATGACCTCTCCGGTTGTGGGCAGGGCGCCTGGAACGGTGGCCTCGGTGGCCTGCGGCGTGCAGCCGAGAAACGAGGCAAGGGCGATGGAAAACAAAGACGTCATTTTTTCGGGCTCCAGCAAAGGCGCCGTGTATCGCGCGAGGCAAGCAAGCGCCTCCCTTCGTGATACAGCGATGGGGTGAAATCATCCCCTTCCACTCCCCCCCACCGTCAACTTGATTTCCGGGACCATCGCCGGGAGTTGGGGGAAAACCGCTATGTCTACCCGGTGGTCTCCCGGCGCTCCGGCGGTCTCTCCATCGGGATCAACCTGAACCCGGACAAGGCCTGCAATTTCGACTGTCCCTACTGCCAGGTGGACCGCTCGGTGCCGGGGGGAGCGCGGGAGGTGGACACGGCCCTCCTGGAGACGGAGCTGAACGATCTGTTCGAGCGGGCCCAGGGTGACCTCTGGAGCCAGCCTCCCTTCGACACGGTGGCGCCGACCTTGCGCAAGGTGCGGGACATCGCCCTCTCCGGGGATGGAGAGCCGACGTCCTGTCCCGAGTTTGCAGAGGCCATCGAGGCGATCCAGCGGGCCCGCCTGGCCCACGGGCTGGGGGATCTGCCCCTGGTCCTGATCACCAACGCCACCCTGTTTCACCGCCCGGCCGTGTCCGCGGCCCTGGGACGGTTCACGGAGTGGGGAGGCCACATCTGGGCCAAGCTGGATGCGGGGACCGAGCCGTTTTTTCACGCCGTCTGCGGCACCACCCTCTCCTTTGACCGGGTGCTGCAGAACCTTGGCGATGCCACCCGGCGCCACCGGGTGACCCTCCAGTGCATGTTTCACAGGACAGGCGGCGTGGCCCCTCCAATAGCCGAGGTGCAGGCCTGGAGTGGGCGCATCGCGGGCTTTCTCAAGGGGGGAGGCCGCATCGAGGGGGTCCAGGTCTACACCGTCGCCCGGGCCCCCGCCGACCCTGCCTGCACCCCCCTGGCACCCGAGGAGCTGGAGGCGATCGCGGACCTGCCCCGTGCGCTGGGGTTGAAGGTGGAGGTCTATTGTTGAGCCTCGTAGAGTGCGTGCCGAACTTCTCCGAGGGGCGGAATGCTGCGCGAATCGCGGCGCTGGCGGATGCGGCGCGGGACCACGGCGCTGCGCGTGTGCTCCACGTGGATCCGGAGCGGGACACGAACCGGTTGGTGATGACCCTCATGGGGCCGGGGGCGGACGTGGCAGAGGCCGCGTTTCGCTCGGTGGAGGCGGCGGTTCGACACCTTGACATGCGCCAGCACCAGGGCTCCCATCCCCGCATGGGGGCGGCGGACGTGTGTCCCTTCATTCCCTGGAGTGGCGTGGACATGGCGACCTGTGTGGCCTTGGCCGAGGAGGTGGCCGAGCGCTGCGGCAAGGAGCTGGGCCTGCCCACCTGGCTCTATGGGGCCGCTGCCCGAACCCCCCGGAACCGGTACCTCGCGGACATTCGACGGGGGCAGTTTGAGGGGCTGTCGGGCATGCTTCAGCGAAACCCGCCGGACTTTGGCCCGACCACCCCCCATCCCTCCGCCGGGGCTTTGGCGGTAGGGGCGCGGGAGGTGCTGATTGCCTGGAATGTGACCCTGGACACGGAGGATGTGGCCCTGGCCCGGGGGATTGCGGCCCAGGTGCGGGAGTTTCAGCGCGTTCAGCGCGACGCGGACGGACAGGTGGCCCGCCGGGAAGGGGGGGGGCTGGCGGGCGTGCGGGCGCTCGGGTGGATGAGCCGGCGAGACGGGGCCGCACAGGTCACCCTGAACCTCACCCGGTGGAGGGAGGCGCCGCCCCACGTGGTCTTTGATGCGGTGGCACAGATCGCAAAGGACGCGGGGGCCAGCGTTCGGGGTTCGGAGCTGGTGGGCATGGTGCCCCTGGAGGCCCTGCGCCAGGCGGGCCGGCACTTTGGAGAAACCGGATCAGAAGATACAAGGCTCGTGGCCCGGGCGGTCAGCGCCCTGGGTCTCGATGAAATCGTGGAATTCAACCCCCGCGAGCGCATCCTGGAGTGGGTGCTGGAGGACAGGTCATGATCGGAAGTCTTCTTGTATTGGGAGCCGCCTGGGCCGCAGAGCCGGCGCTGCCTGAGATGCGCGTCGGGTGGAGGGGGGCCAACGCCCGGGTGCGGGTGGTGGAACCGGAAGGAGAGCACCTTGCGAAAGGGGGGCCGGTGTCCGGGTGGGTGGCCGTCAACGGGGTGTCCGTGGAGCTGGAGACTACCTCCGAGGGGCTGGCCCACGGCCTGGGGGTGGCCCTGCACGGAAAGGATGGCTCGGAGCTTAGCGGAGAGCTCTCTTTCTCCCTTTGCGTGGATGAGGGCACTCTCTGTCGCCTGGTGGAGGTGGGCTTCTGGGGCATGACCCAGGGGCTGCGGGGCAACGCGTCTTTGTCGGTGTTCGTCCCCGAGACACAAGCGCACGAGCCGCCCGAGGAGGAGGCTGTGAATCTGGAGGCCGCCATGGCCCAGGCCGCCGCCGAGGACAAGCCCCTGCTCCTGGACTTCTCCGCCACCTGGTGTCCGCCCTGTGCCCTGCTCGCGGCCGAGGTGTTGCATGCCCCCGATGCCCAGGCAGCCCTGGATGGGTTCGTCGTGGTGGTGTTCGACTCGGATCGGAAGGAGAGTTGGGATGCCAAGTCCCGCTATGGCGTGCGGGGATATCCGACGGTGGTGGTGGCCCGTCCCGATGGGGAGGCCCTGGATCGCCTGGAGGGCTACCCCGGGAAGCAGGAGACCCTGGACTGGCTGCAAGAGGCGGCTGGCGCTACGCGTAGCCTGGAAGAACTGGCGCAGGCGGCGGGGGATCTGCAGGGAGAAGAAGCGGCCCGGGCGGCCCTGCGCCTTGCGAAGTCCGGACACACGGAAGCTGCCCAGGCGGCGCTGAAAGGGGCTGCGGACGGGGTGGACGCCCGCATGGCGAAGCTCTGCCTGACCCAGGACAACGAGGACGGGTTGTGGCTGGCGAAGAACGCCCCGGACCAGATGTACAACTGGGTCTGGTTCCTCTTGGACGGGGAGGAGATCTCCGCCGAGCTCCAGGCGGCGATTCTCGAGGCCATGCCCGAGGCCATGGGTCATGTGCGGGGAGCGGACGCTGCCGCCCTGGCCGAGTGGTCCGCCCAGTGGGCGAGCCCCCCACAGCAGAAGATTGAGTACGCCATCGTGGCGTCCATGCTGGAGGAGGCGCTCACGGGCACCCCCGAGCTGGATCGGGGCATCTACAAGCTCCTGGCGCACATGCAGTCAAAAGCCGGTCGGGAGGCGGCGGCCCTGGCAACCCTCCAGGGAGCCGTCCAGTCCTTTCCGGAGGAGTTCACCTACCATTTCGCCCTGGCGGGCCACCACAAGGAACGAGGCCAGTCGAAAGAGGCCTTGGCCTCCGCCCAGGCGGCGCGGTCCTTTTCCTATGGGGACAACCTCTTGCGGGCGGTGCACCTGGAGGCAGAGCTGCTGCATGCGGCAGGCCGCACCAAAGAGGCGCAGTCCCTCCTGGAGGAGACCATCAATGGGGCGGTGCGTCCGCCGGAAGGGGTGGAGGTGCGGACCACCCGGTACCTGGAGAAGCTCACGACCTTGCAGGGGGAGTTGACCGCAGCGCCTTGACGCGACATGTGAGAAGGATGCTCCTGGCGGTATTTCTCCTGGCTTGTTCAGACGGTGAGGTCGACACCGGTGACGCTCCCGTGGGCGCCTGCGGGACCCCCTCCCAGCACGATCTGACGGTGCGGGTGGCGGTGCAGTCCGAGGCGGGTGCCTTGCTGGAGGACATCGAGGTGGTGCTGGAAGATAGGGCCTGGAACCCGGGGGCCCTGGGGTCGGCCATCACAGACGCTGATGGAGAGGTGGAGATGGAGGCCCGCGGGGTGACGGATCTTCCGGACTGTTGGGGCACCCTTTTGGACTACGTGCTCGTGGCCACGGACCCCCGGGGGGAGTACGCCACGGGGGAGAAGGACGTGAACTCGAGCTTGTACAACGCCATCGCCGACGGGTCCCTGGAGGCCGACGTGCGGGGTTTTCCCCTGGTGCTGCAAGCCGCGGAGGCCCGGTGAGCGAGAGGGCCCTGCACGCCGCCCGGGATCGCCTGGTGGCCAAAGGGGTGCGCTTGGGCGAGGTCCGCCTGGTGGAGCGCCACCTGGAGTGGCTTCAGGTTCGCAATGGAAAGATGGAGACCTGCTCCCGCACGGTGAGTCGTGGACTGGGCGTGCGGGTGCTCGCCGGGGGCTGGGGGTATGCCGCCAGCGACGACCTGTCGGATCCGGTGGCGGTGGCGGATCGGGCGGTGGACCTGGCGGCCTCCGTGGGGCACCTCTCCTATGACGAGATCGACGTGGGGGAGCGCCCGCCCCAGCAAGGACACTGGGCCACGGAAGTGGAGGAAGACCCGTTCTCCGTTCCCCTGGACGAGAAGGTGGATTGGTTGGTCGAAGCGACGGAGGCCATGAAGGGGGTCGAGGTGGCCCGGGCCAACGCCATGAGCCTGCGGCGATCCACCCGGCTGCTCACCACGGAAGGCAGCGATCTGCACCAGGACCAGACCGTGGTCGGGGTCTCCATTGGCGCCACCGCCGTGGGGGGCGGGGTGGTGCAGCACCGGACCTGGCCCAAGGGGGAGGAGGGAAACCTCGCCGGGCGGGGCTGGGAGCATGCCCGGGCCCATGACCTCGCGGGCATGGCCCCGGAGGTGGCGGAAGAGGCCCGGTTGTTGGTGGAGGCGCCCAAGGTGCCCGAGGGACTGCACGACATCCTCCTGGACGGGGCCCAGCTGTCCCTTCAGATCCACGAGTCCTGTGGGCACCCGGTGGAGGGCGACCGGGTTCTCGGCGAAGAGATGAGCCTCGCGGGGGGCAGCTTTCTCCAGCCCGGATTCCGGGGCGGGCGCTACGGGTCGGATCGGGTGAACCTCTACGCCGAGTCCTCCACGAAAGGAGCGGCGGGCTCTTTTGGGTGGGACGACGAGGGCAGCCCCAGCGCACGGGTGGATCTGGTCCGGGAGGGGCGGTTCGCCGGGTGGTTGACGGGCAGGGAGTCTTCTCGCCGGATGGGGGTGCCCCATGCGGCCGCCATGCGGGCGGAGAGCTGGGTGGGGGTGCCCATCGTCCGCATGGTGAACGTGAACCTGGCCCCGGGGGACGCCGGCTCCCTGGAGGACCTGGTGGCCTCCACCGAGCGGGGGCTGCTGCTCTCCAGGAACCGCGCCTGGAGCATCGACCAGCTTCGCTTGAACTTCCAATTCGGGTGCGAGGCGGCCTATGAGATCGTGGACGGGGAAATTACGCGGCTCCTTCGAGACCCGCTGTACACGGGAAAGACGCCCACCTTCTGGCAGTCCTGTGATGCGATCTGTGGCCCCGAGGCCTGGGAGCAGTGGGGGTGGGCCTTCTGCGGCAAGGGAGACCCGCCCCAGCTGATGCACGTGAGCCATGGGTGTGCGCCGGCGCGGTTTCGGGGAGTGCAGCTCTTGTGAGGGAGGTCAGCCCAGCGCGTGCGGAGGAGCTTGCCCAGGCGGCCTGCCGAGATGCAGGCGATGCCCTGTTGCAGGCCACGGTGGATGTCTTTGGGTCCCGGTATGCGCGGCTGGGGGCCGGGGTGGTGCTCCACCGGGGGGAGCTCCAGAAGAGCTGCGTGATTCTGCGTGCCGTGGTCGGGGGAGGAGAGGGGGTCGCCTTCACGAACGACCTGTCGACTGAAGGCCTGTCGGGGGCGAGGGAGCGGGCGATCGCCTCGGCCCGGAGCGTGCCGACGGACCCGGACCACCCAGGGCTTCCCACCTCAGAGGAGGCGGGGGAGCCGGCAGAGGTGGACGCTTGGGATGAGGCCACCGCTGTCGGGGACTTCGGGGCGGAGACCCGGGAGCTGGAGGCCGCCCTGGAGGCCAGCCGATCCCACGACGCGAAGCTGTCCGGCATCGTGGAGCACTGCCATCGTGCCCGGGCCGTGGTGAACAGTCGGGGGCTCGTGCGCACCCGCCGTTCCACCCATGCCCGGGCGCGCTTGATCGCCAACTGCGGGGAAGGCAGCGGCCACGGGGGCGCGCTGGTGGGAGAGAGCCGGGCGCTCCTCCTGGGCGAGCTCGGAGACAAGGCCGGGCGCGTGGCGGCCGCCGCCCGTGCGCCTGTGAGCGTGAAGCCCGGTCGCTATGACGTGTTGTTGGAGCCCGAGGCGGTGATTGAGCTGCTGACCTGGTTTGGGATGATCGCCTTTGGTGCCCACTCGGTGTCGGAGGGCACGAGCTTTCTGGCGGGAACCCGGGGGCAGGACCTGACAGGCGCACAGGTGAACCTCTACGATCCGGGTCCCGAGGCCGCGCTCTTGCCGGTCTCCTTTGATGCGGAGGGGGTGGCCCGGCAGCGGGTGGATTTTGTGGTGGAGGGCCGCGGTGGGGACGTGGTGCACGATAGGTTGAGTGCCCGTCGGGCCGGTTGTTGCTCCACGGGACACTGGCGGACCTCGGACATCTTTCCGGTGCCGGGCCCGGGCACCGAGGCCATCGTGTTTGGCCCCGGGACCGATGGGGGTTCCCTGCTGGAGAAGCTGGGAGACGGCCTGCACGTGCATCGCTTCCACTATGTGAACGGTTTTCTGGATCCCAAGAAGGCCCGCATGACCGGGCTCACCCGGGATGGCCTGTTCCAGGTGCGGGGGGGGGAGTTGGGACCCGCTGTGCGGGATCTGCGCTTCACGGAGAACCTGTTGGAGGCATTTTCCCGCATTGATGGCTTGGGGGACACTTTGCACTCCGTGGCGGGATTCTGGGGCGACCTGGACGGTGCCTGCGCAGCGCCGCGAATCCTGATCCGTGACTTTCTCTTCTCCAGCGGCTGCGCCCCGGACTGATCGCCGGGTCAGGGGCCACCGATTCGGGCGCCGATGGCATCAGCTCGTCCCTGGTGCCCGAGGGCTGCCCACTGATCCCGCGCGAGACACCAGGCCTCCTGGGCCAGGGGTGCCTTTTCCTGTGATTGCGCTGTCTCTGCGGTGAATTGGGCCATGTTGGCGATGTCTTCGGCCACCAGCCCGGTCTGGCCCAGCAGCACCTGGGACCAGGTCATGTGGGCGTCGCAGGCCTTCCAGTCGGACAGGGCAGCGCAGCAACCCAGCAGGCTCACATGGGTCATGGCCTGGAGGGATTTGCGCCCCTGGTGGCGGTAGGTCTCCAGGCACCCCTCCAGGTACAGGCGGGCGTGCTGGTGGCGGCCCCGCTCGAACATCACGAGCCCCCGGTTCAGGCGCGGGATGGCCAGGTCCGGATCCCCCAGAGAACGGAACAGATCGACCGACGACTTGTAGTGGGCGTCGGCCTGGGACAGGTCTCCCTCGTGGCGGGCTGACTCCCCCAGGTCATTGAGCACATCGGCCATCCCCCGGCGCATGCCGAAGGCCTCGAAACACTCCAGGGCGCTTTGCAGGTGGCTGCGCTCCTCGCCGTAGCGGCTGCGATCCCGCAGGTACAGGGCGAGGCTGCGGTGGGCTTGTCCCGCCCCCTTCATGTCGCCGATGGAATCGAACCCTGCCAGGGCTCGCCGGGAGTACTCCGCGGACTGGTTGAACTCTCCTCGTCGCACCAGGACCGTGGCCTTGGCCACCTGGAGGCCCGAGAGGACGCGGGTGTCCACCCCCTCGATCGCCTCGGCTTCTTCCAGCAGGCTGGAGGCCTGGGCCAGGTCCCCCTTCGCCATGGAAATCAAGGCCCGAACCGTCAGGATCTCCGCGAGGGCATTCGGCTGGTTCTGTTCCCGGGCGGTCCTCTCCACCTGGGTGGCCCACTTCTCGGAAGCATCGAACTCCTGCTGCATCAGGCAGAGGCGGGCCCGCTGGAGCTGGTTCTGGACGCCCCTTGGATCCGTGCTGGGCAGGCCGAGGGCGCCCATGGCCTCTGCGTGCTGGTCCAGGAGGCGCTCGGCGATGGCGATGTCGCTGCTCTCCCGCCGCTCCCGTGCGGCCTCCAGGAGAATGTCCATGGCCTCTTCCTGGTGGCCGGCGGCCAGGAGGTGTCGGCCCCGGCGCTCGTCAAACCGTGTTCCCGTTCGGCCCTCCAGCATTTCGGCGCACGTGTGGTGATGGCCTTCCCACCTTTGCGCTTCTCGCGCGGAGCGTTCCAGGCACTCGCGCACCATGGCGTGTGCGAAGCTCCAGTTTGGATCCGCGGGGACCTGGCTTGGGCGTGCCAGTCCCTCTCGCAGCAAGGACTCCACCAACCCTTCGGTGGGCTCAATCCCTTGTCGGATGCAGGTGCTCCTCCACTCTTCGTTGTCGACCTCTTCCCCCAGCACGGCAGCCACCTCCAGGGTCTGAAGGTCCGAGTCTGGGCGCCCTCGAAGGCCCTGCTTCAGTCGCACCATCCACACCTCGTGCAGATCGTCCGGGAGCTCCAGGGTGGCCCCCTGGACCAGTCGGAATCCCCGCTCCCCTTGTTCCAACAGGCCGCGCCGCACCAGATCCCCGACGAGCTGTTGGGCAAACTGTGGGTGCCCACCGGTGCGCTCCTCCACTTGGGCCGCCAGGGCTCCTTCCAACCCGAGAATCTCCCGAACCAGCTCGCCTCGCTCCTCCTTGGGAAGCGGATGCACATCCACGGTCACCAGGCGGTCGTGGTCCATGAGCCCCTCCACGAGGCGCTTCACGATTCGCTCCCGGGCCACGTCGTCTTCTCGAACGGTCAGCACCAGCAGGATGGGGGACGGGTTGGCATCCTGGACGTCCAGGATATGGCGGGTCAGGTCAATGCTCTCCAGCCCCCACTGGATGTTGTCCAGGCAGACCACCACGGGCCTCCTGTCCGTTCTTTGAAGCTCTCGGGGGAGGTCTGGCGCGGGGGTTGTTTGACAGAGACTCTCCAGGTACCGGCGCACCTGGGCATGTCTCTCGCTGGCGGTGGCGAGTCGTTGGCCTGAGGGGGCGGGGCGGACGACCTCCGTGAGGTTCTCCCACTCTCGGGGATCCTCCACGCCCTTGAAGGTGAGAAAGCGCTGCAGTCGTTCGAGGATCTCGGTCCGGGAGAGATCGTCCAATTGCAGGTGGCGAGAGATCATGCCGCCAATTCCGTCTCTTGGACCCGGAAGGGGACCGTGCACGGCGGAGATGGTGTGGGCGCCACTCTCGGCGTGGGCCTGCTCCATGATCCAGCTGGCCAGGGCGGTCTTTCCACACCCTGGAGGGCCCCGAAGAAGCACAGCTCGGGACGACTGTGATTCGTGGACGCTCGCAAGGACACGCCAGAGCATGTCTCGCTCGCTTCTTCGGCCCACAATCGGAATCGCCCGCATGCCAAAGAGCCCAAGGCCCGCGCCCATCAGGCGGTTCGTTCGGGTGGATCGGGAGGCGTCTTCCGGGCGATCGGGCTCGGCCCAGGTCTCGGGAAGGGGGGCGGCGCCATCGTGTCCTCGGGGGACCAAGGTCGAGTCCGGGGTTCCCAGGCCTTGCAGAGCGGTTGTGGCATCAAAGACCCAGCGGTACCGCCGCCCCGGGTTCTTGGACAAGAGCCGTCGCAGCCAGCCTTCGAAATACCGGGGCACCTCGCAGCGGGGCTTGAATTCCGGCACCTCCAACTCCATGTGCCCCGTTCGAATGGCCTCCGGCGTCTCCAGGTGGGCAAAGGGCGCTGCACCCGTGGTAAGCGCCCACGCGAGGCACCCCATGCCGTACAGGTCGGTCCAGGGGCCGACGGGCTGTGTGCTGTCGAATTGCTCGGGGGCCATGAAGTTGGGGGTGCCGAGCCAACCACCGTTGATCTCCTCGTCCAGGTCATGAGCGTCCGCCCGGGCCAATCCAAAGTCCGTGAGCAGGACACCTGAGGACAGGTCCCCCGGCCGACGAAGCAGCACATTTCCTGGCTTGAGATCCCGGTGAATCACCCGCCGCGCGTGGGCATGGGCCAGGGCATCAAGCACCTGGATCAGCACCACCTGGAGCCCGCCGTAGTCCAGCTCGCCGCACCAGGGAAGAAGGGAGCCCCCCTCGGCCAACTCCATCGCCAACCACGGGCTTCCGGCGCGAAGCCGCCCTTCGCTGGCATCGGCCGCCTCGGTCCCGACGGATCCATGATCCAGCACGTAGACAATGCCCGGGTGGTCCAGGGAGGCGACGCTGCGCACCTCTCGCCGAAACACCTTCTGGAATTGCGGGTCTGCGGAGCGGCTGGCGGTCAGCACCTTGACGGCCACCGGGAGCTTCTGTTCCCGGTGCAGGGCACGCCAGACAATGCCCATCCCTCCTCGTCCCAGGGGGCCGAGAAGCTCAAAGGAACCGAGTCTGGGAGGTGCCGGCGCCACGGCTGTACTAGGCCCCGGGATTGCACCCGGGTCAAGCGCTTCAAGGGAGGCGTCACACCCCGTTGACATGGAGGGGTCGCTCGACTATCCCTCGGCGCGTTGTGGGAGGTGAGCGGTGCCCCGAGCCCTGGTGACCGGTGCCAACCGTGGGATTGGGCTCGCGCTTTGTGCCGAGCTGGCGGGAGAGGGGTGGGAGGTGTTGGGCTCGGTCCGGAGCAGCTGCGAGGTTTTGGAGGAGCGTGGGGTGCAGCAGGAGCTGCTTGATCTGGAGTCCGACGACTCGATTGAGTCTCTCGGGCTTCGTCTTGCGGGGGTGGCGCTGGACTTGGTGGTTCACAACGCTGGGGTCAGCGTGGACGATGACCTCTCCTGTTTGGCTGCAGGAGCCTTGGTGAAGCAGTACCGGGTGAACGCCATCGGGCCGCTTCTGTTGACGCGGTCGCTTCTGGGCAACCTCTCCCGGGGTTCGAAGGTGGTGATCGTGTCCAGTCGTATGGGCTCCATGGCCCACAACCAGACCGGTCGCCAATACGGATACCGGGCCTCCAAGGCGGCGGTGAACATGGTCGGGGTCAACCTGTCCCGGGACCTGGCACCCCATGGGATTGCGGTGGGCGTCCTGCATCCGGGGTTTGTGCGAACGGACATGACCCGTGGGCGGGGGGAGCGCAGCCCGGAGGAGGCCGCGCGGGGAATGCTGGCGCGGATCGAAGAGCTGACCCTGGCGACCACCGGCTCCTTTTGGCACGCGGACGGGCGGTCCATTTGCTGGTAGGGGGGCAACGGTTTTTCGCTTGAATCCGACCTCAACGTCGAGGGATAGCGCATCCCTCCCGGTTCGGGTCTGGGCGTTGAGAGGGACCGCAATGTTGAGAAATGGCGTATCCCCCCGGGTTTGGGTCACTTTCGCGGCTCGCCCTGTGGCACAATGGCGGGTGCTTGGTAACGGTTGTCTTAACGGATCCGTGGGGTGCCCGCGCCCAAGAGGAATGATGCGCAATAAGAAAGACGTGACCGCTGCCTCTTTTGCGCACCTGATGCGTGGCTGTTTCCGGCTGATTCTTGGAGCTGCGCTTGTCCCCGCCGCCCTTGCGCTGGCCGCCTGTGTGCCGGACATGTCGGCCTACAAACTCCACGACAACCCCGGGCACGACTTCGACGGGGACGGCTTCACCGAGGACGGCAACGACTGCGATGACCAGGACCCAGCGATCCACCCGGACGCCGAGGAGTCCTGCAACGAGATCGACGACGACTGCAACGGCCTGGTGGACGACTCTCCCACCGACCCCACCGCCTGGTACTACGACGGCGATGGCGACGGCCACGGTTGGGCCGCCAGCGAACAGACCACCTGCGTCCCTCCCGGCCCCGCCTATGTGACCCTGAACGACGACTGCGATGACGCCCGCAGCGATGTGCACCCCGGCGCCACCGAGTACTGCGACGGCGGCACCGACGAGGACTGCGACGGGCTCGTGGACATGGCGGACGACTCGGTGGCCGACGACGCCACCTGGTACCGAGACGTCGACGGCGACGGCCACGGCGACCCGGACGACAGCCAGCAGTCCTGCGAGCAAATCCCCGGCTGGGTGCTCATGGGCGATGACTGCCAAGACGGCTCCGTGCGCATTTACCCCGGCCACGAGGAGGAATGCGACGGACTGGACAACGACTGCGACGGGCTGACGGACGATGAAGACGACGACGTCACGGACCCGGTGACCTGGTACGCCGACACGGACGCCGACGGGTTTGGCGACGAAACCACCACAACGGACGCCTGCGCCGCCCCCAGCGGGTACGTGGCGGAACCCACGAACGCGGCCTACGACTGCGACGACGCCGACGGCACCATCTTTCCCGGCGCCGCCGAGGTCTGCAACGCCATCGACGAGGACTGCGACGGCCGCGTGGACGAGGGCGTCACCCTGACCTTCTACGCCGATGCCGACGCGGATGGGTTCGCCGACTCCGACTACGCCGTGGAGGCCTGCGCCCAGCCCACCGGCACCCTGCCGGTCCCCGCCGATGGCGCCTGGGACTGCGACGACAACAGCGCGGCGGTCCACCCGGATGCCGACGAGCGCTGCGACGATGGCATCGACAACAACTGCGATGGAGACGTGGACGAGGACACCGCCGTCGATGCTCCCACCTGGCACCTGGACGCCGACGGAGACGGTTTCGGGGACCCGGCCTACCCGCTGGTCCGCTGCGTACAGCCCATCTCCTATGTCGCCGATGCAAGTGACTGCGAGGACGGCCGCGCCAACGTGTTTCCAGGCGCCGCCGAGACCTGCCTCACCCTCTACGACGACAACTGCGATGGCGACACCAACGATCCGGGCGCAGCGTCCTGCACCGACTGGTACGCAGACGCAGACGGCGACGGGTTCGGCGACGCGGCCGACACGATCTGCCAGTGCACCTCCGACGCGGCACACCCCGAGACCGACGCCACGGACTGCGACGACACACTGTCCGCGGTGAACCCCGCCCAACTCGAGGACTGCACCACCGCCGTGGACGATGACTGCA
>CAZRYF010000083.1:0-15629 GCA_964604165.1 uncultured Enterobacterales bacterium | reverse complement strand
CGAATGTGTCGCCGAGAAAGGTCAGCTCCCGGGCGCGAACCAGGGCGCCGCCCAAGGGCCTCCCCTCCGCATCCAGCAACCTTGCCTGTACCGTGGGGCGCTCCCGCAGCACGACCGCGGGAAGCTCGACGAAGCCAGCATCCAGGGAAACCGACTCGTCCAGGGAAAGGGAGCTGTTGGGGCCCTCGTGGGGGGGAATGAACTCCACTGAATACCGACCGGGAGCCACGCGGATAGAGAACCGGCCGTTGGAGCCAGTGGTGGTCTCCGTGACCACCTGGGCGCTTGGCATGCCGAAGACCTCCTCGGATTGCAGCCGGACCACCACCGAGCTGGCTGGGTTGCCCTGGGGACCGGTGATTTCCCCGCTGACCGTGGCCTGATCAATGTTCTGGTACTGGGTGGTCGGCACCAGCAAGCCCTCCGCTGCATCGCCGCGAAGGAGGACTTCCCTGGTGAGCATGGGGAGGGCCCGGTGGGGGTCGCCGATGATCTCCAAGGTGTAATTCCCGGGATGGGCCCTGAGGTTGTACACCCCCCGGGTGTCCGTGTGGACTGTGGGGCCTGGAATGCTGGATTGGGACTCCACCAAGCGGACGGGAAGGCCTTGAACCGCCGCGCCGGTTCCGTCCAACACCTGTCCATACACCGGGAGGCTGTCCTCCCACCCAAGCCGAATGGGAAGTTCAACGTCCTCGGTGAACGTGGAGCCCGTCTCAATCAAAAAGGGAAGGCTTGGGTTGCCGCTGGGAACGGCGGCCACCTCGTATCCAGACGCTGGCACGATCCGGGTGGAGAAGACACCGTCGCTGTCGGTGCTTACCGCGTAGCTCATGATGGTGCCCGGGACCCGGGCCAGCAGGACGGCTTCCACCGGGCCCTCGGCGCCGGGAACGTCCACATCGCTGGGGTAGGGTGTGCCCACAAGCCCTGTCACGGAGCCTTTGAGCTCAATGGGGGTCGCGAGAGACAGGGACAGGTGCTTCTCCACGCCATCGGTCAGCAGAAAGCTCTGGTCCAGGAGTTCTCCGGACCCTGCGGCGGAGGCATGGACGTCCACACGAAGAAAAGAAGCCGACCCAACGAACTCCGGCAGCCCCGCCGTGTCTGAATTCAGCTCGGAGCTGCTGGAGTCAGCACAACCGGAGAGCAACAAGAACAAGGGAAACAAGTGTCTCATTCCAGCTCCACCAGGTCCCAGGAGAGCTCCACGTCAAAATCCGCATCGCTGATGACGCAGGTCAGGCGCTTTCCGTCCAGGTTGTCTTCTTCTGCCAGGGAAACCTGGGAGTGGCCTGGCTGGATGCTCTCGGCGTTGTTCAAGGCCCCGGCCCCTTCGAGCGTCCAGAAAAAGTCCAGGTCTGCGGGTTCCTCGTCATCCAGGAACACGTAGAACACCGGGTTCGCCTCAGTGACTGTGACCTCGAGGGGACAGTCGTTGCAGTAGACGATCTTGGATCCCACCGTGATTGGCGGACAGTCCGGGTCGACTTCACAAGCGCCGTATCGGGTCGCGCCGAGCAATGAGGGAGGCATATCTTCGTCCACAACTTCAATGGGGCCAATGGTGAAACAGCCCGTTCCCCACAGGATGCAAAGGGTGGGCCACATCTTCAACCAGCTGGAATCACGGGCGAAAGCAAGTGGTCGTCTAGGCGTGTTCACGGCGGATCGTGGCGAAAATGTCGCTGTCACGGAGGAAGGGTAACGCTCTCTCCGGGGCGAGGGGAACGAACATTCCAGGGGCCCAGTGACTCGCCGTCTGGGCAGGCCAGGTGAAGACGGGAGATCTCGGTGGGATTGGACAAGGACCGGGAGCCACCCAGCTCGCCTACGGTACCCAGCGGCCGGTCCGAAAGGAGCACGACACACTCGGGGTCAGCGGAGAAGCGCACCGTGACCGGACGCTTTTGGAGGAGTATCCCGTCGAGCACCTTCTCTTCCCCTGACGCCAGGGAGAATTCCCGAACGTACTCCAAGGCGTAATCGTTGGTGACCTTGAGCGTGTGGGTGCCAGGGGGCAGGTCCAGGCTGACCGGGGCCCTTCCGATCCGTCGTCCATCGATGTAGATGTCTGCCCAGGCCTTTTGGCGTGGGGAGAGCTTCACCTCCAGGTGTCCAGGTTTCGCATCCTGTGCGGTAGGAGGCGTGGTGGTGGAGAGTGGCCTTGGCCGGGGGTCTCTGCGGACCGTCTTGACAACGGTGGCCGCTGG
The DNA here is from genome assembly GCA_964604165.1 of uncultured Enterobacterales bacterium. Taxonomy (GTDB): domain Bacteria; phylum Myxococcota_A; class UBA796; order UBA796; family CAJQPC01; genus JAYZDK01. Next base: position 13,416 of record CAZRYF010000083.1, on the reverse strand, counting down.
CTCGGCGGGGGGGGGTGGGTCGGCCTCCAGGTCCGGTCGGCGAGAGGGCAGCACCTCCTCTTCTCTGAGGCCATCGTCCAGGATGGGTTCTGGGTCCAGTCCGCCCTCGTCAGTCTCTTGACTGAATGCGGGAGGCGGAGAAGTGGGGGACTCGCCCATCTGGGACAGCCCCGCTCCCGCGAGGCCGGCCACGAGGAGCCAGCCTCCCACGAGGCTCCAGCGAGTCCTCTCCGTCTTCTCCCCATGAAAGGTGGGCAGATCGGAGAGCATTGCCAGAACTTCTTCATGTTCGGGTGCCAGTGCAAGGAGCCTGTTGAAGGCCCTTCGAGCACCAAGGTGATCCCCCGCACCCAGGGCGTCCCGCCCTTGGGTCATCAGAGTGCGCTCCAGGTTGAGGAAGAGGCGGTCCCAGTAGGCTGGGGGATCCGCAAGCCAGGCTTCCAGTCCCCAGTCGGGAAGGTCTGGATCAACCTCGCTCTGCCGCAGAATGCGCTTGAGGGTCTCCACCACCGCCTCCGCATCGACGGGCCGTCCCATTGGGTCCGGAGACAAGAGGCTCTCCACCAGGTCCGCCAGGGCGGGACAGATGCTCGGGTTGCAGTCCAGCACCGGTACCTTTGTACCGTCGATGACGTTTCGCAGAATGATGGAGGGATTGGACCCGGAAAAGGGCAGGCTTCCGGTGATGAGCTGGTAGAGGACGGTGCCCAGGGAGAAGAGGTCCGAGCTGGGTCCCACATTTCTTTCAAGTACCTGTTCCGGGCTCATGTAGGCGGGACTTCCCACAAGGGCCCCAGTCATGGTGATGTTGGTCTCGTCCAGAAAACGGGCGATTCCAAAGTCCATGAGCTTCACCACTCCGTCCTGGCGGATCATGATGTTCTCAGGCTTGATGTCCCGGTGCACCACCCCGGACTTGTGGGCATAGGCCAGTGCTTCGGCAAGCTGCAGGCCGACAATGGCAGCCACCTCGGACGGGAGGAGCCCCTGTTCCTCCAGCACCTGGCGAAGGGTCAGGCCCTCCACGAATTCGGTCACGATGTAGCAGCGCTCCACCGTGTGTCCGGAGAAGTCGAAGATGCGAAGAATGTTGGGGTGGTGCAGGTGTTCAATGGCCCGCGCCTCCCGCTCGAACCGCCTTCGGTTCTTTTCCGAGGTGGACAGGTGGGGATGGAGAATCTTGACCGCCACCTGGCGTCCGAGGGTCAGGTGCCGACCCAGGTAGACGGTGGCCATTCCCCCCTCGCCAATGCGGGAGAGCACCTCGTACTTGTCGATGCGCTCCCCAATCACTCCCATTGGGCCCCCCGGAGCATTTTGAGCGACGCAAGGGCCGGTGGCGTGAAAAGGCGTGAACTCACAGTTGTCCCGTCTCGCCGTTGTTGTAGATCAGCCCGCGCTCGTCCAGGATCTTCAGAATGATCGCGGCGGTCTCTTCCACGGCCTTTCCGGTGACATCGATCACCGGCCAGTCCCGGTTTCGCCCAAACAAATCGTGGGCGTAGTCCAGCTCTGCCAGGATGTAGTCCAGCTGGCCGTAGTTGGTGCGATCGCTCATGCGCATGGCTTGCAGGCGCTCCTTTCGAATGCGCTGCAAGGACTCGGGATCAATGGTGAGGGCGAACACCCGGCGCGGATCTACCTCCCAGAACTCCGCGGGCGGCTCCCGGTCGAGCACCAGCGGCACATTGCCCACCTTGAAGCCCTTGTGGGCAAGAAAGACAGAGAGCGGCGTCTTGCTGGTGCGGCTGATTCCCGTCAGCACAATGTCGGCCTGGCGGAGCATGCGAGGTTCCTTTCCATCGTCCGCCTTGACCGTGAACTCCACGGCCTCGACCCGCTCGAAGTAGGTGTCGTTGGCCTGGTGCATCAAGCCCGGCATGCCTCGGGGTCGGCACCTCAAGAACGTGGACATGGCTCCCAGCATGTTCCCCACCACGTCCACCATCTGCAGGCGAAAGTGCTTGGCCAGGCGATCGGACTCGTTGCGTTGCTCGCTGCGCACAAGGGTGGTCACCACCATGGCGTCCTGATCCTTGGCGAGCTTGAAGAGGCGGTGCAGCTGCTCGGCGTCGATGACGTTGGGAAACACATGGACCTGGACGGCGAGTTTTTCAAACTGAAGCAGGCAGGCTTCGACCACTTTCTGGGCCGTGTCACCGGTACCGTCGGAGATGATGAAGATGGGTTTAATTTCGGGGGCGGTCATGGTGTCGCATTGGAGTGGAGGTCAGAAGGCATTTGCTTAACGCGATAGGCTTCGCTGATGGGAGATGGATCCGCAACCCCGGGGCCCTTGGACGGCGTGCGGATTGTGGACATCTCCCGCTTGCTTCCGGGGCCGTACTGTACCTGGTTGTTGGGGAGCCTTGGTGCGGAGGTGATCCGCGTGGAATCTCCAGCCGGGGGTGATCCCGCGCGGGGGATGCCTCCCATTGTGTCCGGGCATGGGGTCTTTCATGCAGCCCTGGACCGGGGAAAGCGCTCGGTGGCCCTGGATCTTCGACACCCCCTGGGTGTGGAGGCGTTTCGCACCATGTTGGACTCGGCAGACGTCCTGGTGGAGTCCTTTCGTCCCGGGACCTTGGCCCGTGCGGGACTGGCCCCCGATGCGCTGCGGGTAGACCGGCCCCACCTGGTGGCTTGTTCTATCACGGGGTTTGGGCAGACAGGACCCTTGCGGGACCACCCTGGCCATGACCTGAACTACCAGGGGTACGCGGGGATTGTCGCTGCATGCGGAGGGGATCCCATCTTTCCCTACCCGGTACAGGTGGCGGATGTAGCGGGTGGCTCCTTGATGGCGACCGTGGGCATTCTCGCTGCTCTGCTGGAACGGGAGCGAACAGGGGCAGGACGCTGGCTGGATGTGTCCATGACCGAGGGCGCCCTGGCGCTCTTCGCTCCCCATCTGGCCATGGCACTGGCCGAGGAGAGGGACCACCTACCGGGCGGGGAGATGCTCACCGGCGGCTACGGCGGCTATCGGACTTATCGATGCGCGGATGGCGGACTGGTCACGGTGGCCCCACTGGAGCCAAAATTCTGGAGTTCCCTGGTGGCGGCCCTCGGTGGCGAGGCCCCCGACACGCCGGAGCCGGAGGCTCTTGCCTCCCTTTTTGCCAGGCGCCCACGGGATGCCTGGGTGGACCTGTTGAAGGAGGCGTGTGTGGGACCGGTCCTCCAGGCCCGGGAGGTGCCTGGGTTGGAACACTTCACCGCTCGAGGAGCCTTTGAGACAGTGCTGGGCATTCCCATGGCCAAGGCTCCGTTTCCCTGGAGTGCACGGAGCGGTGTGCGGCAGCTGGGAGAGGACACCCGGCCGGTCCTCTCGGCGCTGGGGTTGGATGTTGATGCAATGATCAGAGCTGGAGCAGCAGCGGTCCCGCCTGGGATGGAGTAGATGCAAAGGGCATGAGCATCGAGTTGCCAGTGTGGTTCGGGGGCCTCGGGGCCTCCATGGAGGGCGGGCCCAGCGTTTTTGGGGGCTATGAGTTGTTGCTCACGGGGGTCGCCGTGGCCATCGTCTTTTTGATCCTTGGGCCTCGGTGGCTGCAGGATCGACGCTCTAAGAGATCAGGAGAAGAGGGACAGGCAGAGAATCACGACAAACAACAGGGCGTTGGCCTGGACCTGGCGGGAGACGCGGGCGACGTGTAAGGCAGGCTCGGGGGCGTCTTGGCGGATGGGCTCCAGAGTCCAGATCTCCAGGTGAAAGCTGGAAAGCCAGAGCAAAAAGAAGCACCCGTACTTGGCCAAGAGCCCCCCGGCTGCATTCGGCGGCGGCCAGTGAAGTCCCCAGGTCGAAAGGTGGAGTCCGATGCCTCCTGCGATGAGGGCCCCCATGGCGAGTCCCTGAAGAGGCCCCCAGGCCTGGAAGGCCTTGAGCAGCTTCTGCTTTCCAATCTTCGATCGCCGCGCGGGAATGGCCAGCAACACCGCAAACAACACCACCGCGCCGCCGTAGACCGCGAGGCCCAGGGTGTGCAGGAGCAGGCATGCGGTCTGCAAGGTCAAGACGCCTCCGGGAGCCCAAAGGAGAGAGTGGTGGGGGCCCGCCCATGTGTCAAGAGCTAAGGGGAGCGAGATGTCGCACCGCTCCTCTCTCTTGTGGCAGCTGCCAGTGTTCATTGCGCTGGCGCTGGTAGCAATAGCTGGGGCCCTTCCGGCGGGTCGCGTGGTGGGGGAGGGGGTCGACCTCTATGGCACGCTCTGGTTCTACTGGTGGCAGCTGGACTGCTTGAGAACTGGCGCGGATCCTGGTTTCACGGACCTGTTTTTCCATCCGCTTGGCAAGGACATCTTTGCCCACACGGGCAACAACCTGGTGGATGCAAAGCTGTCTGTGCCCTTTCAGCTCTTATGGGGCTATCCCGACTACCAGAAGTGGTTTGTGGTCGCGCTTCTTGTGGCCAATGGACTCGCTTTTCGGCCCTTGGCTCGAGAAGTTCTTGGAGAGGGCAGTCCGGCCTTTCTGGCGAGCCTCGCGTGGATGGTCAACCCGTTCACATTGTTTGAGCTGCACTGCGGGCGGCCCACGCAGGCGCTGCTGGTATTCGTGCCGTTGGCCTTTTGGGGGATGGTGCGTCTGGAGAGGGATGCCCACTGGAAGTGGCCCCTTTTGGCGGGGGCGATGGTGGCAGCCCAGGCCTGGACCTACTGGTTTATGGGGTGGTTTCTGGCCTTGGCGTTTGTGCCGTTGGCGCTCTCGGCCTGGCGCCAAAGCGAGGACCGCCCCGGGTTGCTGCAACGATGGACCCTGGCAGGCGGGGTCTGCGCAGGCCTTGTGGGTCCCGCTGCGTGGGCCATGGCGGCGGCGGCTTCCGCAGGAGATGTGCCTGGCCTGGTGGCATCCTCTGGATCGTTCTTTTCCTTGCCAGAGGCTCTCCCCAACAACGTGTCTCCCACGCTCCACGGGTATGACCTGTTGGAACAACATGATGTGTCGATTTTTGGCACGGTGTCCTGGGGACTTCCGGTGCTCCTCTGGGCCTGGAAGGGTCCTCATCGGACGCCATGGTTGGGGGTGCTGCTCGTGGTCCTTGTCTTCTCTGTGGGGCCCACGTTGGAGATTCATGCCTTGGGGTTGAACCTGTTGATGCCTCACTACATGGTGCTCTACCGGTTTCTCCCATTCTTCGATCGCCTGTGGTTTTCCTATCGCTTCCTGGGGGTCGCCATGGTGCCTGCAAGTCTGGCGCTGGGGGCCCTCCTGGTGCAGTGGCGGGGGAGGCGCAGCGCTGCGCTCTGGGTTGCAGCCTTTCTGGGTGTGGGTTTGGGCGAACAAGCCCGGGACGGCCACTTTCCCCTGGCGTCCGTGGACATGGCCCCCCCGGCGACTGTGCGGTGGCTGGCGGAGAAGGAAGGAGCGCTTCTTCACTTGCCATTCGGTGTTTACGGAGAGCAGGTGGCCTGGATGGCGGTGCATGAGCGTCCGATGTTCGGGGGCATGGCTGAGAACGCGCCTTTGCTGTGGCCAGAGGGGTTTCGGGAGCGGCTGAAGAACCGGTTCGTGCAGGGCCTGGTGCACGCGGTCCGAGGCCCCCTCTTGGATGAGGGCGAGCGTGGAGGTGCGCCCGCGGGAGATCCGCGGGCCCACCGAGAAGCGCTGGTGGACGAGGGGTATCAGTGGGTGGTTCTGGATCGGGAGTTGGCAGGTCTCGAGGTGGCCCGTTCCCGTCGGCGTTTGGACAAGTCCGACGTGGACCCGGCGAAGGTAGCGGCGGAGCAGGTGGCGGGCCTGTCGGCTTTGTTGGGGGCACCCTCGGCGGTGGACGGCGCCCTTGTGACGTGGCACCTGGAAGGGGTTGTGCAGGCTCCGGAGGGTCTGACCGCGACGGAGGAGCGCTTGAAGGATCCAAGCTGGGTCGAAGGGTTCCTCGATGTGCGACGGCGGGAGCAGCCGCGGCCGCCCAAACCCTCTACCGCTGGATCCCTGGAGATACAATGAGTTCACCGTTGGAAGGCATCCGAGTGTTGGACCTGAGCCGCGTGCTGGCAGGCCCTTTCGCAGCCATGGGGCTGGCAGATCTGGGCGCGGACGTGGTGAAGGTGGAACGTCCGGGAGAAGGGGATGACACCCGAAGCTTTGGTCCTCCCTTTGCCGAGGGCGTGTCTACCTATTTCCTGTCGGTAAACCGGGGAAAGCGCTCGGTGGTGTTGGACCTGAAGTCCGAGGAGGGGCGCGCCCACTTGAAGTCGCTGGCTGGTTCAGCGGATGTCCTGCTGGAGAACTTTCGGCCGGGGGTGATGGAACGATTGGGCCTGGGCCCGGACGTGCTGCGGGCGCGGAATCCAGGCCTTGTCTACTGCTCCATTTCCGGGTTTGGCCAGGACCGGGTCGGCCCTGGGTACGATCTTGTGGTGCAGGGCCTCTCTGGAATCCCGAGCATCACCGGGTCCGGCGATGCCCCCCACAAGTGCGGTGCCTCCATCGCGGATCTTTGCGCGGGCATGAACGCGGTGTCGGGAATCCTGGCGGCCCTGGTCCGGCGGGAGAAGACCGGGTTGGGCGGGGTCGTGGACGTTTCCATGTTGGATGGGCAGCTCTCCCTTTTGAGCTACCACGCCTCCGGCTGGCTCAATGGCGGCGTCGAGCCGCAGGCTTTGGGAAACGCGCACCCTTCGATTCACCCGTTTTGCGGCTTCCAAACCGCGGACGGCTGGCTAAACCTCGCTGTGGGCACCGATGCTCAGTTTGAGAAGCTGTGCGTGGCTTTGTCACAGGTGTGGCACGAGGACGTGCGCTTTGCCACCAATGCGGACCGCGTGCGAAACCGCGAGGCGCTGAACGGGCTGATGGTTCCAATCCTCCGGTGCCAGACGACGGCGGCCTGGCAGACACAGCTCTCAGAAACAGGTATTCCCATGGGTCCCATGCGGACGGTACCCGAGGCCCTGGAGTCGGCAAGGCTCGTGGAACATGACCACCCGGAGGGAGCCGGCCGGGTTCGCACGGTGGCAAATCCCTACACCGTGGACGGAGAGGGGCGGGCAGCCAAGCGTCGAGCCCCGCGCCTGGGCGAGCACACCGAGGAGGTTCTTGCCGAATGGGCAAGCCACGAAACTTCCCTTTGAGGCACGGAGAATTGCAAGGGAAAGGGAATTCCTTGTCCGAACCATCTTGCCTCCACCGTTCTGGTGGATAGACAAGGAGTCACACCTCCTTCCTCTCCAGCCCTGGAACCTGCATGTCGTCCGACAACCCTGAAGTCATCCTGGAAGAAGCCGGCCTTGAATCGGAGATGGATCTGCCTGTCCTGGCCATCCGAAACACGGTCATCTTCCCTGTTCTTGCCTTTCCCATCAACGTGGGGCGGGACAAGTCCCTGAAGGCCATTGAAACGGCCATGGCCAAGGACCGGTTCCTTGGGATTGTGGCCCAACGGGATGCCCGCAACGAAGATCCTTCCACCGAGGAACTCTACCAGACCGGCACCGTGGTCAAGATCCTCAAGAGCGTGGTCATGCCTGGGAACAAGCTGAATGTCATCATTCAGGGTGTGGCTCGAATTCGCGTGCGGGATTGGGACCAGACCGACCCCTACCTCAAAGCGCACGTGGACGTGTTCACGCAGCAAGCGGCCGAGGGTGATGAGTACGATGAGCTGCTCGCCAAGCTTCGGGAGTTGGCCCGGAAGATCATCGATCTGTCTCCCCACATTCCCTCGGAGGCCAGCTTTCTGGTTCGTTCCATCGACAACCCGGGCATGCTCGCGGACATCGTGGCCACCAACCTCTCCATCGGCATCGAGGAAAAGCAAGAGCTCCTGGAGACCTTTGAGACCCGCCAACGCATCGAGATGGTGATTGCCCTGTTGGAAAAGGAAACCCAGGTCCTGGAGCTTTCCAACAAGATCCAAACGGAGGTCAAAGGAGAGATGGACAAGGCTCAGAGGGAGTACTTCCTTCGGGAGCAGCTCAAGGCCATCCAAAAAGAGTTGGGAGAGGTGGACGAGCGCCAGGAGGAGTTCGAGGAGTTCAAGCGCAAGATCAAGTCGGCTCTCATGCCCAAGGAGGCGGAAGAAGCGGCCTACAAAGAGCTCAAGCGCATGGTTCGCATGAGCCCGGGGGCGGCGGAGTACACCGTGTCCCGCACCTACCTGGAGTGGCTGGTGGATCTCCCGTGGAGCATCTCCACCGAGGACCACATCAACGTGGAGGAGGCCCAGACCATCCTGGACGAGGATCACTACGACCTGGAGAAGGTCAAGCAGCGGATTGTGGAGTACCTGGCGGTGCTCCAGCTGAAGAACGACCTGAAGGGGCCGATTCTCTGCCTGGTGGGGCCTCCTGGCGTGGGAAAGACCTCCCTCGCAAAGTCCGTGGCCCGGGCGGTGGGGCGCAAAATGGTGCGCATGTCACTCGGAGGTGTGCGCGATGAGGCTGAGATTCGCGGCCACCGCCGGACCTACATTGGCTCTCTTCCGGGGAAGATCATCAAGAGCATGAAGAAGGCAGGGGTGAACAACCCGGTCTTCATCCTGGATGAGATCGACAAGCTTGGGGCGGACTACCGGGGCGACCCCTCCTCCGCACTGCTCGAGGTTCTGGACCCAGAACAGAACGACACCTTTCTCGACCACTACATGGACATTCCCTTCGACTTGTCCAAGGTGCTGTTCATCGCCACCGCCAACATGAAGGGCACGATCCCCGGGCCGCTCCTGGACAGAATGGAGGTCATCGACATCCCTGGGTATACCCCCGAGGACAAGCTGAAGATCGCCAAGCACTACCTGCTTCCCGATGTGCGTGAGAACCATGGACTGGAAGAAAAGCAGATCACCTTCACCGATGATGCTCTTCGACATCTGATCCGGGCCTACACCCGCGAGGCTGGTGTCCGGAGTCTGAAGCGCGAGCTGGCGGCCTGTGCCCGATGGGTTGCACGGGAGATTGCCGCGGAGCGCGAAAAGGCCGTGAAGATCACCCCCAAGAAGGTGGAAGAGATCCGGGGGCCGATTCACTTCTTCAATGACGTCGCCGAGCGCACGAGCGTGCCAGGGGTCGCCACCGGTCTCGCCTGGACCAGTGTGGGCGGTGACATCCTGTTCATCGAAGCCACCTCCATGCGCGGCAAAGGCAACCTGCAGCTCTCCGGATCCCTCGGGGACGTCATGAAGGAGTCCGTGGCTGTGGCCCGCTCCTACATTCGCTGCTCCGCGGAAGATCTGGGCATCGACTACCGGGACTTTGAGGAGCAAGACCTCCACATCCATGTGCCCTCAGGGGGCATTCCCAAGGATGGTCCGTCTGCGGGTGTCACCATGTTGACTGCGATCGTGTCGTTGCTCACGGGCATCAAGGTGGACCCCACCATCGCCATGACCGGGGAAGCCACGCTGCGAGGTGCTGTGTTGCCGGTGGGTGGCATCAAGGAAAAGGTCCTTGCAGCGCACCGGGCAGGCATCAAGACGGTGATTCTCCCGAAGAAGAATGAAAAGGACCTGGTGGAGGTACCCGACGAGATCAAGGCTGAGCTGAAATTCGTGGCTGTCTCCCGAATGGAGGAGGTGTTGAACCGGGTGCTCGGAAAGCGCAAGCTCTCCCAGCGCCGGGAGCGGTTGGCCACCAAGCTGGCTGGCGAGCGGGAGAAGGCCAAGGCTGAAAAGGCAGCGGCTGAGGCCGTTGGAACGGCCGAGGTGCTTTCGTAGGGAGGTCCGGCGGGATAGGTCCGCACCATGACGTTGCGTACCATTCGCCGGGTGCTGATTGCGAACCGCGGAGAGATCGCTGTCCGCGTGCAGCGGGCTTGTGCCGAGCTGGGCCTGGAGACGGTGGCTGTGTACTCCGAGGCGGATCGGGACTCTCTTCACGTTCGCATGGCGACCCAGGCACGGTGCATTGGGCCTGCGCCCTCAGCGGAGTCCTACCTGAAGGAGGACGCCCTGCTGGCGGTGGCCCGGGAGACCGGGTGTGATGCCGTACACCCCGGGTATGGCTTCCTCTCGGAGAGGGCCGGCTTCGCCCAGGCGGTGATCCATGCGGGCCTGGTGTGGGTGGGGCCTTCTCCAGGGGCCATTGAGTCCATGGGGTCCAAGACCCGGGCGAGAGAGCTGATGACCGCCGCGGGTGTTCCGGTGGTTCCCGGCGCCACGGCGCCTGCAGAGGACTTTGCCTCCCTGGCGGAACATGCCGCGAGAATTGGCTTCCCTGTCATGCTCAAGGCCGCAGCAGGGGGCGGGGGCAAGGGAATGCGCCTTGTGGAGGAGCCCGCCCTTTTGGAAGGGGCGCTTGAAGGGGCCCGGTCCGAGGCGGCCAAGGCCTTTGGGGATGACACGGTCTACCTGGAAAAGGCGATCTGTCGTCCCCGGCACGTGGAGGTGCAGGTGCTCGCCGACACGCACGGAAACGTGGTGCATCTCTTTGAGAGAGACTGCTCGGTGCAACGGCGCCACCAGAAGGTCATCGAGGAGAGCCCCTGTCCCGTGTTGGCCTCGGAGACCCGGGATGCCATGTGCAAGGTGGCGATTCAAGCGGCGCGGGCTGTGGACTACGTGGGGGCAGGCACGGTGGAATTCCTCCTGGCGGAGGACGGAAGCTTCTATTTTCTGGAGATGAACACCCGCCTTCAGGTGGAGCACCCGGTCACGGAAATGGTCACGGGGATCGATCTGTGCCGTGCCCAGTTCGAGGTCGCCATGGGTAAGCCGCTGCCTTGGACCCAGGCGGAGCTGACCCAGGTGGGGCACGCCATGGAGTTCCGAATCTATGCGGAAGATCCTGAGAACGGGTTCCTGCCGGCTCCCGGAACGATCCAGGGCTACCGGGAGCCGGGTGGGCCGTGGGTCCGGGTAGACAGCGGGGTGTACGCGGGGGCGGAGGTGCCCGTGTACTACGACCCGATGATCGCCAAGCTCGTGGTGTGGGGGCGAGACCGGGAAGACTGCCGCATTCGTGCGGACCGGGCGCTGCGAGAGTTTCGCATCACGGGCATTCGCACCCCCATTGGCTTCTTTCGCCACGTGTTGTCAGACGGCGACTTCAAGAGCGGCGTGTATGACACGGGTTTTCTGACCCCCGCACGATTGGCCAGCCTGTCGGCCCCTCGCCGAGATGAGGTCGCAGCCATGGTCGCCGCTATCTGTCAGCACAGAAAGGACCACGTTCCCGTGCAGCAGGGCGGGGGAGGGGTCACGGAGTCCGGTTGGAAGCGGCAGGGCCGGGCCTGGGCAGTCCAGAGGGATCCCCGATGACGTATGAGGTCACTGTGAACGGAGCCACCCTGGAGGTGGTCGTGGAGCGATCCGAGGCGGGCTACCGGGTCAGTGTCGATGGTGCGGAGGCCGTAGAGGTGGATCTGAGACAGCCGGAAGCCCACGTTCTCTCACTTGTGGCTGGGGGTTTTTGCTACGAGGCAGGTGTGGTGGAGCGACCCGATGGCTGGGACGTGGACATCTACGGAACCACTCATCCATGCACGGTCGTGGACCCCAAGCGAAAGGCGCTCCGGCTGGGAGGCGGGGCCGCGGAAGGTGTGCTCTCCACCTCAATGCCCGGGCGAATCGTGCGCTTGCTGGTGGAGGTTGGGCAGGAAGTGGAGGCGGGTCAGCCCTTGTTGATTGTGGAAGCCATGAAGATGGAGAACGAGATGAAGGCCCCTTTGGCCGGTCGGGTGGAGGCGTTGATGGTGGGGGAAGGCGATGCCGTGGAGGCTGGGTCCGCGCTGGCCAGGATTGAGAGTGGAGAGGGGTCGTGAGCGACACCCTCAAGGAATGGAACGAAACCACCCGGGCAAAGGCCCTGGAGCGCGGTCCTGAGCGAAAGGAGGCATTTGCGCGATCCGGAGGTGAGCCGATCCCCCCTGTCTCCTCACAGGAGCCACCGCCGGAGGAGCTGGGTCTCCCGGGGGAGTATCCGTACACCCGGGGCCTTCATGCGACCATGTACCGCTCGCGCCTGTGGACCATGCGCCAGTACGCGGGCTTTGGCACAGCGGCGGAGTCCAACGCCCGGTACCGGATGTTGCTGAACCAGGGACAGACCGGGCTCTCTGTGGCCTTCGATCTGCCCACCCAGATGGGGTACGACTCGGACCACGCCATGTCCGCCGGTGAGGTGGGAAAGGTCGGCGTGGCCATCGACTCCGTGGAGGACATGGGGGTCCTCCTGGGGGGAATACCCCTGGACAAGGTGTCCACGTCCATGACCATCAACGCCACGGCCAGCACGCTCCTGGCCATGTATGCCGTGGTGGCAGAAGAGCAGGGAGTAGACTCAGCCGGGCTTAGAGGCACGGTCCAAAACGACGTCCTCAAGGAGTACATCGCCCGGGGTACCTACATCTACCCGCCCCGTCCGAGCATGCGCATCATCACGGACATGTTCCGGTGGTGTGCTTCCGAGATGCCGCGTTGGAACACGATCTCCATCTCCGGCTACCACATCCGGGAGGCGGGGAGCACCGCGGCCCAGGAGATCGGGTTCACCTTGGCAGACGGCATCGCCTACGTGGAGGCCGCCCTGTCCGCCGGCCTGGAGGTGGACGCCTTTGCGCCGCGCCTTTCGTTCTTCTTCAATGCCCACAACAATTTTCTGGAAGAGATTGCCAAGTTCCGGGCAGCGCGGCGCCTGTGGGCGCGAGTCATGCGCGAGCGGTTTGGTGCCCAAAAGGCAAAGTCCATGCAGCTTCGCTTTCACACCCAGGTAGCGGGGTCCACGCTGGCGGCCACCCAGGTGGACAACAATGTGGTGCGGGTGGCCTTGCAGGCCCTCGCTGCGGTACTGGGGGGCACTCAGTCCCTCCACACGAATTCCAAGGACGAGGCCCTGGGCCTGCCCACGGAGGAAACCGCCACCCTGGCCCTGCGCACTCAGCAGGTCATCGCCCTGGAGTCCGGTGTGGCGGACTTCGTGGACCCCCTGGGAGGTTCCTTTGCCATTGAGGAGATGACCGATCGCCTGGAGGCGGATGCGGATGCGTTGATTCAGGAGGTGGACAGTCTCGGGGGAATGGTGTCGGCGATTGAGGCGGGCTTTCCCCAGCGGGAGATCCAGAACGCGGCCTACGCGCACCAGGTGGGCATGGACAAGGGAGAACAGCTGGTGGTGGGGGTCAATGCCTATGCGGAAGAGGGAGGCGAAATACCGGAGATCCTCGCGGTCGACTCTTCTCTGGAAGAGGACCAGGTGGCCCGGTTGGCTGCTGTGCGGTCCGGACGGGATTCAGACCGTGCAAGGGAGCGTGTCGACGCCCTGCAGCAGGCGGCCGCGGGTGACGGTCGCCTCATGGAGCACATTGTCGATGCGGTTCGTGCCCGGTGCACTCTGGGGGAAATTGCGGATGGCCTTCGAGGGGAATTCGGGGAATACCGGGAGTCGGTGGTCCTGTAGACAGTGCCCTTTCAGACAGTGCCCAATCAGACAGTGCCCTTTCAGACAGTGCCCTTTCAGACAGTGCCCTTTCAGACAGTG
>CAZRYF010000082.1:0-15896 GCA_964604165.1 uncultured Enterobacterales bacterium | reverse complement strand
AGCTCGTCGGGCTCATAACCCGAAGGTCGTAGGTTCAAATCCTGCCCCCGCATCCATTTTTAGAAGCCAGCCAGCTTGAGGCTGGCTTCTTTCTTTTTGGGGAGGGGTCGGGGGGGCTGTAGTGGATTGACTCCGTTACGAACTTGTACGGTTTGGCACGGTGTTTTCACGGGAGAGCCACATGTCCGAGTTGACTGAGAAAAGCCTCATTGATGAGGTCCGAGTGCGATTCTGGGGACGGGATTCTGGGACGGACGGGATTCTGGGGACACCCTACTTAACTCCACATGTCCTCGCGGAGGATTTGGGGACACCCTACTTAACTCCACATGTCCTCGGCCCTCCGCCGAAAGGCGATGAGGGGCAGCAGGAGTAGGAGCAGGCCGCCGCGCCCTCGCGGCGTCGCGCTGCATCCGCAGCCTCCATCCCCCTCGAGCTTTTGGACCTGCACGCCTGAACCCCCCGCCGTGTCCGACCCGGTGTCACCGGTGTCTTCACCGGCGCCCGTGTCACCGGTGTCCTGGACCTCGGTGCAGTCCTCGTTCCAGCCCTCGGCGCCGGGGTAGATGTCCGCGTCGGCGTCGTCGCAGTCCGTGTCGAGCGGGTAGCCGTCCCCGTCGGCGTCGAAGTCGTCGGCGCCGTCGCAGTCGGAGTCCACGCCGTCATACCAGGTGTCCTCCGCCCTGGGATGAATGTGCGAGTTGGCGTCGTCGCAGTCCTCCCCGCCGTGGTCGGCGGCCCGGTGGCCGTCCCCGTCCTGGTCGAAGTCATCGACCCGCTCGCAGTCGTTGATCACGCCGTCGTAGGGCACATCCGGCGCCCCGGGGTAGGTGTCGGCGTCGGCGTCGTCGCAGTCCTCCCCGCCGTAGCTCGCGGAGTCGAAACCATCGGTGTCGGCGTCGTAGTCGCTGGCCCTGTCGCAGTCGGCGTCCACCCCGTCGTACCAATCCTCGAATGCGCCGGGGTGAATGTCGTCGTCTTCGTCGTCGCAGTCATCGCCCCCGAAGGCATCCGCCTGGTGGCCGTCCCCGTCCTGGTCGAAATCGTCGGCCCCGTCGCAGTCGGAGTCCACGCCGTCATACCAGGTGTCGGCGGCGCCGGGGTGGGAGCCGGCCGCCGCGTCGTCGCAGTCGGATCCGTCCTCCACAAAACCCGTTGGCTGGGTGCAAGAGAGGGTCGAGGACGCGGCGTCGCCAAAGCCATCGCTGTCGTTGTCGGCGTACCAGGTGGCCCGATCCACGGCGTCGTCCCCATCGGCGGTGCCGTCGCAGTCGTTGTCCGCCCCGTCGCAGACCTCGGTCCCCCCCGGGTTGGAGGCGGCATCCGTGTCGTCGCAGTCGGTTGCGTCCGCCACGTAGCTGGCCGGCTGGGTGCAGGAGTTGGCGGTGTGGGCGGCGTCCCCGTAGCCGTCGGCGTCGTGGTCGAGGAACCAGGTGCCAGCGTCCGCGGCGTCGTCTTCGTCCACGACCCCGTCGCAGTCATTGTCGGCGCCGTCGCAGGTCTCGGTACTCCCCGGGTAGAAGGCGGCGTTGGCGTCATCACAGTCCGTGGCGTTTGCCACAAAGTCGCTCGGCTGGGTGCAGGAAAGGGCCGTGGTGGCGGTGTCGCCGAAACCGTCTCCATCGGCGTCCCCGTACCAGGTGGAGCGATCCGCCGCGTCGTCACCGTCGGCGGTGCCGTCGCAGTCGTTGTCCGCCCCGTCACAGACTTCGGTGCCCCCCGGGTTGGAGGTGGGGTCCGTGTCGTCGCAGTCGGTGGCGTCCGCGACGTAGCTGGCGGGCTGGGTGCAGGATGTGGTGGAAAGAGCGGCGGCGCCGTAGCCGTCGGCGTCGTGGTCCAGGTACCAGGTGATCGCGTCGGCCGCGTCGTCCTCGTCCACGGCCCCGTCGCAGTCGTTGTCCACCGTGTCGCAGACCTCGGCGGCCCCGGAGTACGCGCTCGAATCGCCGTCGTCGCAGTCGCTGCCCCCGCAGGCGGGGGTGGAGTCGCCGTCTCCGTCGGAGTCCTCGGCCGGGGAGTAGGTGAGGGTGATCTCCGAGATCCAGGGGGGGCTCGTGCAGTGGGTGCAGCCAAAGTTGACCTGGAGCTGCAGGTAGCTATCCGGCCCAAGTCCCAGCGTGCTGCCGGCGGCGTCCGTGGCGGTCACGTCCCAGCCGCTCCAGGTGGCATCCGGGGTGGCGGTGGTGCCGCTGCGGGCCAACAGGCTGACGGAGGTGCCGCTGGGCACGAGCTGAGTCCAACGCACGGAGTCAAAGGTGGAGTCTGCGCAGCCCGTCGGGATCACGTCGGAGTCCCACGTTGCGCTAGGGGGGGGGCCCACCTCGGTGGTGCCCACGACGGCGGTTGGCTCCGCGCTCACCCAGCGACGAATCAGCAGGTAGTCGAAATACCCGGCCGGGCTGTTTCGATCCGACAAGAGGCCCAGGCGGGTCCCGGAGAGCGGGGAGCCATCGGAGAGGGTGATCCGGTCGGTGCCGTCGAGCCCCATGGTGATCTGGCCGCCGTGGCGCTTGAGGACGTAGGTGTGGATCTCCCCGCTGTGGGTGCTGACCCCTGCAGAAGCGGCGCAGGTTTGGTCTGACCGGTTCTTGCAGACCCCGCTTCGATTGGAGGCGGTGTCCCAGGTCTGCCCGCCGTAATACTCCGACCCGTCGGTGTTCACGTTGCCGACGCAGCCCAGACCGTCGTTGTCGTTCGTGTAGGCGCGGGTCTCCACGTAGTAGTCATCGCTCACCGAGATGCCACTGGGGAGCAGCGAGGCGGCGGTGTACCGATCGTTCGTGTTGTAGGCCCAGCCGCTGCTGGCGTCGATTGCCCAGCTCTCGGTCTGGAAGCCGTAGAGCCCCTGGAAGTCGTAGTTGGCGATGGTGTTGGTGGAGAAGTCGTCCCACCAGAGCATGGCGGCGCTCTTGTCGCTGGCGTTCGCGGCCCCCGGGTTGCCGTGGTAGGCCCAGATCTGCTCACTGGAGGAGGCGGAGAGGGTAGAGATCCGCACCCAGACCACGGTGCTGGCGCTGTTCATGCCGGACTCCACCCAGTGGCCCAGCTCGCTGCCGGCTGCGTCGGTGAAGCGCAGATCCGATCCATCCGAGCTCAGGGTCCCCGCGCTGACGAGGGAGGCGGTGTCCAGGGTGATCGACACGCTGTAGTCGGCGAGGTCCGTCCCGGAGTTCTCCTGGACGGTGATGGCGGTGCGGTGGCTCCAGGAGGTGTCGAACCAGTCGCTGGAGACCCCCATGGAGAGGTGTCCGGCGCTGTTTTCCTCGGTGTCGGAGAAGGTCCCCGCCTGCCAGGTGGCGCTGCCGGTCAGTTGAAGGGTCTCCGCCTGGGCGAGGGTGAGCAGGAGCAAAGAGCCAAAAGCAAGCATGTCTTCTCCGTGTGCCTGCGTCAGTCTACCGCAATGGTGGCCGGCCACTCCAACCGCAGGTTGTCCCTGGACATCACCGTCGGGTTAGAGACCTGCCATGAACGGAAAAGTCTGCCTGGTCACCGGCACCACCTCGGGCATCGGGTTTGAGATCGCCAGCGCCCTGGCGGGCAAAGGGGCCACCGTGCTGTGCGCCAACCGGGACCGGGACCGGGGTGCCGCCGCCCTTGAGCGCATTCGCGCGGCAAGCGGCAACGACGCGGTCTTCAATCTCGTGGCCGATCTCTCCATCCAGGCACAGGTCCGCGCCCTCGCTGACGAGGTGCTCGAGGGCTGGGACCGTCTCGACGTGCTGGTGAACAACGCTGGGGGGGTCTTTCGAGAGCGCACCCTGACCCCTGATGGGCGGGAATACACCTGGGCGCTTGATCATCTCGCCTACTTCCTGTTGACCGACCTTCTGCTCGATCGCCTGCGGGCGAGCGCCCCTTCCCGGGTCGTTTGCCTCGCCTCGGAGGCCCAGAAGATGGGCCACCTGGAATTTGGGGATCTCGAGGGCGAGACCTCCTACAAGGGGCTACAGGCCTACATGCAGGCCAAGCTGGCCAATGTCGCCTTCACCGTTGAGCTTGCCGAGCGCCTCCAGGGAACCGGCGTGGTCGCAAACGCCGTGCATCCCGGTGCGGTCGCTACT
Organism: uncultured Enterobacterales bacterium; assembly: GCA_964604165.1. Lineage (GTDB taxonomy): Bacteria > Myxococcota_A > UBA796 > UBA796 > CAJQPC01 > JAYZDK01. The sequence continues at coordinate 11,835 of CAZRYF010000082.1, read as the reverse complement.
CGGTTTGGACTCGACGGTCCCGCCTGGCTCAAGTGGATCATGCGGGCAGGCAAGCCGCTGATGCGCTCTCCCGCCAAGGGTGCGCAGACCGCGATCTGGCTCGCCTCTGCGCCGGAAACCGGGGACCGGACCGGAGGCTACTGGAGCGACATGAAACCCCTCGTGCCCAACCCAGAAGCCCTAGACCCTGCCATTCGAGCGCGCCTCTGGAGTGTCAGCGAGGAGCAGACAGCGGCCTCCCCGTGAGGACAGGGGAGGGGCTCTCAGTGCGTCACGAGCACGGGCACGTCAGCGGTGCGCAGGACCCGTTCGGCGACTGAACCCAGCAGGACGCGCTTGACCCCGGTGCGGCCGTGGGTGCCCAGCACCACCAGGTCGTGCTTGCCCTCTTTGATTTGGTCTAGGATCTCCTCGGGCGCGTAGCCGCGTCGAACAAGAAGTCGGACCTTGTCCGTGTCGCTCAGGTTTTCACCGGCCAGCTCCTCGAGCTGCTTGTGTTGATGCGCCGACATCTCCTCGGCGAGGTCCACCAGGAAGCGGGACTGCTGCGAGTGGTCAGCGGTCAAGCCCGAGGTCGGGATGTAGGGCAGATCGCCTACATGCATCAAGGTCAAGGTGGCATCGCCCTGTCTCGCCATGTCCTTGGCGAGGAGGAGGGCGTTTTTTGCCGCCTCCGAGAAGTCTGTGGGGACGAGAATTCGGTGAAAGGCCATCATTCCTCCAGTGTGTGACGCTACTTGAGTTTGTTCTTCTCCAGCTCCATGGCCTGGACCTTGTACTGGATGCTTCCCAGCCGGTAGCCCAGGCGCAGGTGGGAGGTGATTTCGCCGGCAGACTGCTGCACGCTGATCACGTCGTCTGCCAGGTCGCTGACCGGGTCTTCGCTGTCCACGGGCGCCTCCACCACGATGTGCACATGGCGGTGCGCCTCGGACTCCTTGAGGGTCTGGATCAGCTTGACGGCCGGCGCACCCCAGCAGCTCTCATCGATGAGCAACAGCGCCATGGGTTCACTCTCCAGGACCGTCCAGACGGCCTCCACGTCGAAGACCTCGTGGACGAAGAGGCCCAACTCATCCATGCACGGGCTCAGCTTTGAGCCCCCCATCCCGGTCAGGTGGACGACCCCCAACACCCCGTTCAGGTTGGCGCGATCCGCCGGAGGCAAGAGGTGCTGCTCGACCATATTCTCCACGAACAGGCTCTGGATGATCACCAGGTCCTTCACCGAGAGCATGCCGATGGGCTTGCCGTCGTAGTCCACCACTGGGAGGTGCCGGTACCCGCCCCGCGCGATCTTGTGGCAGGCGGTCGCATAGGAGTCCTCGGGACGGACCGTCATGGGGCTTGGGGTCATGTGGTCGGACACGGCGCCCGTGAATCCACGGAGGGAGTCCTCCGCCACGACCGAGAGCAGATCCCGGTCGGTGATGATCCCGACACAGCAGGCATCTTCCTCCACGATCAGCGCGCCCACGCGCTCCTCTACCATTCGCTTTGCAATGTCCAAGATGGGTTCATCGGGTTTTGCGGTCCGCGGAATCGGGCCCATCATCTCGCCAACGCTCAACATGACTGACTCCTTCTGTTGCCTGAAGGAAAAGCAAGAACGGTGCCACTTGAACAGGGCCCGTAGAAGGTGGGAGGGGCGGTTTTTTCCCCGTGGTGTGTCAAATCCCACACTTTGCGTCGGCCGCTTGGGCCTGCTTCAACTGTAGAGGCGCGGTCGGGCCTGGACGAGAAGGGCCGCCGCAGCAAGCAATTCGGGGCCGCCAGCTGGAGCGTAGCGGAAGCCGGCGAAAGCCCTCGCCGAACGGGGAGGGACCGTAGGGTAGAACGGCTGGTGAAATGTCCGGGTTAGAGCAGCCGCGCCCGCAGACGCCGGTTCTTGATTCGGCCGTTTTCCAGGTGCTGCAAGGCCATCTCCGCATAGGCCTTATCGATGGCCACTGCGCAAGCCTTGGGCATCAGGTCGATTCGGCCGATCTTTTCAAATGGGATGCCTGCATCCTTGACCAGGCCCCCCAGCACATCGCCCTTGCGAATCTTCTCGTTGCGGCCCGCCAGGATGAGCAGGGTTCGGCAGTCGGGCTTGAGAAAGCCCAGGCCGCTCGCCTGGGTGGGGAGGGGGGCTCGGTCGATGGCGGTACCCAGGAGGGTCTCAATCCGCTCCAGGCGTCCCAGATCTCTGGGGGCCTCCACAATGCTCAGTGCGTGGCCTTCTTCTCCTGCGCGCCCTGTGCGTCCGATTCGGTGGAGGTGGCTCTCGGGCTCCTGGGAGAGCTCCGAGATCACCACCATGGGCAGGGCGGGAATGTCGAGGCCGCGGGCAGCGACGTTGGTGGCCACGAGCACGCTGGCGCTCCCGTTGCTGAACTGGACGAGCACATCGTCCCGGTCTCGCTGCTCCATCAGGCCGTGCAGACTCAGCGCCATGGCCCCCTGTCGGGCGAGGAACCGGGCCAACGAATCGCAGTCGGCACGTGTCTCGGCGAACACCAAGACGGTCTCGGGCCGATACTGGGCCAGAAGGTTGACCACCACCTGCTTTCGCTGGCCCTTTTCACAGACATAGGCGGTCTGTTTGAGCAGGGTGGAGGCCACCTGCGACTCGACGGCGATCCTCTCCGGCGCCCTCTGAAGGGCTTGGCTCAGCGCCAGGATCTCGGTGGGAAAGGTGGCGGAGAACAGCAGGGTCTGCCGGTCGGTGGGGGCGTGTTGAAGGATGTCTGTGACGGGCTCGACAAAGCCCATGTCCATCATTCGGTCGGCTTCATCCAGCACCACGACCTTCAGTCCGCCAAGCAGTAGCTTGCCCTTTCGAAGATGCTTGGAAATACGCCCGGGGGTGCCCACGACCACGTGGTTTCCATGCTTGAGGGCCGCCAGCTGGTCCCGGTAGGGTCGGCCGCCGCACAGGGTGAGAACCCGGGTGTTCGACAGGCGGGTGGCGAGCCGGCGAATCTCCGCAGCGACCTGTTCCGCAAGCTCCCTCGTGGGACACAACACCAAGGCTTGGGTGTGTAGCAGATCGGGTTCGATGGCGTGGAGCAGAGCGAGCCCAAAGGCCGCGGTCTTTCCGCTGCCGGTCTTGGCCTGGCCCAACACGTCCAGGCCTCTCAGCATCAGAGGCAGGCTCTCCTCCTGGATGGGAGTCATCTGCGTGAATCCGGCCTGCTCAACGGCCTGCAGGAGCTCGGGCCGCAGAGGAAGCGCTTGAAACGACTTGGACATGGGGGCCTCTAACGCTTGGTGGAACGCAATCGCACGGGAAGGTTGGCCGTTGTCATTGGGGGTCGGGGCTTGGCCCGTCATCCCTCCGCCTTCCCGGATATGCTTTGCAGAGGAGGACTCGTGAAGACAGTTGCAGACTACATGTCGCCGGTGGTCTTGACCCTCAACCCGGAGCACCGCCTCTACCACGCCCTGGAGTTCATGGAAGAGCGCGGGGTCCGGCACGTGCCCATTGTCGAGGAGGGGGCGCTTGTGGGCATCGTCTCGGACCGGGACCTCAAGCGAAACATCAACGCCGCCTACCGAACCCCGCAGGAGGAGGAAGCCGATCGGATGAACATGTTGCGGCCCCTGCGGGAGATCATGACCGCACGCCTTCTCGTGACGCAGCCGAACGAACCCATTGCAGCCGCCGCCCGGCGCATGGTCGAGAACAAGGTGAGCGCACTGCCGGTGCTTCAGAGTGACGGCGGCCTGGAGGGCATTCTCACCTCCAACGATCTCTTGCGGTGCCTGGTGGATCTGCTGGAGTAGGGCTGGGTCTCTCGCCTCCTTCTGCCAGCAGAAGAGGGGGCTTCCTGGCTTCTTGATGCAAAGGGAGTTCAGGAAAGAATTCAAAGGGTGAAGACGCGCTTCCCCGTGCCCGTTCTGCTGGTCGCACTCTTGTGCGGATGTCCGATCATCAGCGAGGAACTCGCGCTGTTGAAAACCATGGCGAGCACGGAGATCGAAGGGGATGACGCCAACGAGCGCTCGGATGCGGCGGACAACGACGGGCAGGCCACCCCACCCCACCCGCGGGCACCTTCCGCAGCATTCGCGCTGCATGTGACACTGCCTGTGGAGTCACGCCAATACCCGCCTCGCTGGCGAACTTCGAGCCCTCGCTGCGAAGCCTGGTGCAATATCCGGGCGAACTGACAGCTACTGCCTCCCTCCCGCAGGCACCTTCCAGCTTCCAGAGTGTAAGTGTGGGCGGGAACTTTTTCTGCGCGGTGCAGACCGACGGCAACATTGCCTGCCGGGGGGCAGACAGCGACGTCCCGTCCAGCCCCGCTGGGAGTCGATTGCGCAAGGAGTCCGTCGACGGAGCTGCTCCGGTTGTTTCGCGCTTTCTCCGACGCCCAGGGCGGCGTTGGCGCCATTCGTGTGATTCATTGGGGCCACGACCTTGGGAGCTACGGGTCCACCCGGGCTGACGATGACACGGCCAGGGGTCTCTTCTGATGCCTTGCCGTTCCGCAACGCCCGTTCAAGGTGTCGTGGGGATTTGCTGGCACCTGGGCGCAGCCCTCATGCAGTAGGGCGTGGCGGCAAAGAGGAGGAGTGGGTAGAAGAGGGGACCTTCTCCCGGGGGGAGAGCTGTTCCTGACCCCTCGTTCGTGCGCCGCGCCTTGACCCCCACTTCCCCCCCCGTCTGAACCATGGAGCACGACGCAGAAGTGCTGGTGATTGGCGGTGGCCCTGCCGGGTCTGCCACGGCCCTGCATCTGGCCCGGTCCGGGGTGCGCGTTCTTCTCTTCGAGCGGGACACCTTCCCCAAGCAGAAGTGCTGTGGAGAAGGAGTCATGCCCCATGGAGTGACACATTTAATGTCGCTTGGGTTGCTCGATGCGGTGGAGGAGGCCCAGGCGATGCCTTTCGACGGCATCACCTACCGCCACGGGGACCAGGCGGTCTCCGGCTCCTTCCCGGGAGGGGAGAAGGGGCTCGGAGTTCGGCGCCTGCGGCTCGATGTCCTGTTTCATGCGGCCCTCCTGGACCAGGAAGGGGTGGAGGTGGTGCGGGCTGCCATGGACCGAATTGAGGTGCAGGGTTCGGGCGTGGTCGTCACCTGTGGTGACCGGGTCTTCCGGGGACAGGTCGCGGTGGGCGCCGATGGGCTCCAGTCCCGGGTGCGTAAGCAGGTCGGTCTGGAGGCGCCGCGGGCAGGTCGAGAGCGGTACGGGGGCAACTTTCACCTGGCGCTTCCGGAGGGCTTCCCCCCCCTTGAGAAGGTCGAGGTCCACTTCGCCAGGGGCTATGAGATCTACCTCACTCCGGTGGCCCCCAGGGAGCTATGTGTAGCGATTCTCTGTGAAAAGGCCCAGGCGAAGAGTCTCGCAGGCGATCGCCTCCAGGGGCTCCGTCGCCTCGCCGAGGCCTGCCCTTCCTTTCCCAGAGCCCTGGTGGAGGCCCAGGCAATCTCGGCGGGGTTCTTTTGCGGCCCCCTGCGCCAGAGGGTGCCCGAGGTGGTCGCCGATCGGGTGGCCCTGGTGGGAGATGCAGCGGGCTTTCTAGACCCGATCACCGGCGAGGGAATCAGCGTGGCGCTGGTGTCGGCGAGCTTGCTGGCGCAGGTCCTCGTGGAGGCCCTTGAGAAGGGCGACCTGTCGGCAGAAGCGCTCTCCTCTTACAGCGAGGCCCGGGAGGCTGGAATTCGGGACGCTCTATTGTTGACGGAGGCCATCCTGCTGTGGGTGCGGGCCCCGCTGCTTCCCGCCTTCGTGGTGCGAAACCTCTCCAGGCGGCCGCAGGTTTTTCAGAAGCTCCTCGGGGTGGCTGCCGGCTCGGCCAAGCTCGGGTCCCTAGGGCTCGCAGAGCTACGGGGACTGGCACTGCCATGACCGGTTTTTGTTCGAGGCGGATTGTGTCGCTCCTTCGAGGCGCTGGGTGGCGATGAGTTGGGGGCGGGGCGCTTTGGGCGCTGCGGTTCTGGTCGCCGTGATCCTGCTGGAGCGTGCGCCATCCCAGGAGCCCCTGCTCGATCCCATTCCCGCCTACGCACACAGCGAGGGATATGACGCGTTCTACCGATCCCAGGGGGGGTGGGCCGTGCCCGCACTTCAGCGGGCCTGGCCCAAGTGGGTGCCTCCCCGTCCAGAGGGCCGTGTGGTGATCGATCAACGCCACGCCCACAAGCAGCCCTTTGACAGCTTTCTGAAGATGGAGGCCTATCGCTACGACGAGATGCACGGCCTTGGACGGGCGTTCGCGCCGCTTCGTCGCGCGGGTTTTACGCTACAGCCGACCCGAGGACGGCTGGTGGGCTCCCGTCTCGTCGGTGCCAGCGCCGTGTTCCTGAACCTGCCGAGTGGGAACGGACCCGGGCTGACCCACGGGGAGGCTGTCGCTCTCGAGGCTTTTGTGGCGGCCGGGGGCGGCCTGGTGCTCGTGACCGATCATTCCAACTGCTACTTCCACGGGGAGCTGCTCCAGCCCCTGGCGGATGGCTTTGGGTTTCGCCTTCCTACGGTGACTGCCACCGACAAGGGACTGGGGAACACGCTCTCCCCGAAATCCGTGACCTGGATCGCGGTCCGCCCTGTCGCCGATCACCCGGTCACCAAGGGGGTGGAGGTGGTGGGGCTCATGACTGCAGGAGAGGTCGCGGTGGCGCCCGGCGAGAGGGGCCAGGAGTTGGTGTTGACCTCCGGGCAGGGCTGGGGCGACGCCTGGACCCCGTACCGCCGGGAGGACTCGGTGGGGTTTACCGGAGATCTCAAGAAGGACGATGGCGAGCCGAACCGGGCGATCTCCGTGGTGGCCGCGCTGGAGCACGGGGCGGGGCGGGTGGTGGTGATCGCCGACCAGAACGCCCTCGGCGCCACGATGATCGGCTTTGAGGACAACGCCCAGCTCTTCGCCAACGCCATGGCCTGGGCGACCGGGCGAGCGGTGCCGGTGGCCCTTCGCGGCCCGGAGTCGGTGGTCACCCTGGCGGGAGATGCCTATGCCTGTGGCACCGTGAGCCTGTCCGGGTTTCGAACCCTCCAGATCCAGGCGGCCCGTCTGTCTGCGGATCTGGGGGTGCCCGAGTTCTGCAGCGCGAACCGGGTGGGGGCCGCCAGAGGGGTGGTGCTTCTCCCGAGCGCGAAGCCGGAGAGCGTGGAGGGTCTGCTGGCGCCGGGTCGGCGTGTGCTGGTGCCTCTTCGGGCCGGAAGCGAGACCCACCAGCGCCTTGCGAAGCGACTGGGCCTGACGGTGGGGACCCGGGCCCAGACCCAGGGGCAGACCCTTCGCTGGGCGGTGGCGCCTCCCCCGGCACCGGACCACCGCATCTTCGTTTCCCAGAAAGGGGGGGGCTCGGAGCCCCAGTCCCTGGAGAGTGCGCCGATTCAGGTGTCGGGCGACTGCCCGGCCTGGGCCCTGGACGAGCTGGGGCGGCCCCTGGTGATCCACTGCGCGTCAGAAGGGGCCCAGGTGCTGTGGGTTCTCGATGGCGATCTTTTGAGCAACGCCGCGCTGGGCAAGGAGCGCGACAAGCCCTGGAAGGGGGACCCCCAGAGAGCCGCGGCGCATCGCCTGGCGCTGCGCCTCATGGGATGGGTGTTCTCCATGGAGCAGGGGGCCGGCTCCGAGGCGGACACCCCGGGTTGAGGGACGTGAGGAAAGCGACCTCTATTGGGTGTGGCCGGTCCTTTGGCCCGTAACCGTCGGTCTCGCCGGGCCCAAGCAGACCCCGGTGCTTTCGCTGGAACAGGGACGCGAGAAGCAAGGCCAACACGCCGGCCATGCCCCCGGTCCAGGGCAGGGCGCCCGAAACGCTGCATGAGAACGGTGGCCGGACCGGGTCGGTGAGCGCCACCTCAAGCCAGGGGGAGTCACAGTGCTGGTTCGCCGCGATGCACCCCGGCGCAAGCCCCATCCACTGGTCCAGGACATCGGCCACCGCCCCCTGTTCCCCCTCTTCCAGCTCCCCCACGATGGCCTGCAGCAGGTCCTCCGTGGATTGCAGCGCCTTCTGGGCGATCTCGGCGCCGGCCCCGTGACAGTCATCCATCCCGCCGGAGTGGGGGAGACCATCCAGCTCGCCGTGGAGGCCGAAGTAGAGCGAGGTGGTCTGGATGAGCGGTCAATCCGTCACACCAACCCGCTGGAAGAGCTGCGGCTGCTCGTGCCCGATGGCTCGATCTACCCGACCTCAAGAGATGGCCACCCCATGGCGGCTGGTTACCGCGTGATCGCGGAAGACGTGCTGAGCGTCTTGTAGTTTTCCTTTTCCAGTCAGGTCCCGGCGACCGCAACGGGGTAGAGAGCTTCCTTCTGCACTTCAGGGAGTCACCATGCCAGATAGACCGGGTCCCCCCGGGGACCTCTCTCTCTCCGACCTGCTGCAACGCATCGGTGGAGGCCACCAGGGGCCGGCGCCCTGGAAGACCATCCCCCTGTTCTTGCTGGTGGTGGGGCTCTTGTACGGGGTCAGCACCACCTTTTTCAGCGTTGCCCCTGAAGAGGTGGGGGTGGTGCTGCGCTTTGGGGAGTTTCATCGCACCACCGAGCCCGGACTGCGAATCAAGGCACCCAGCCCTCTGGAGCAGGTGATCAAGGTGCCGGTGCAGCGGCAGCTCAAGGAAGAGTTCGGCTTTCGTACCCAGCAGGCGGGCGTGCGAACCCAGTACAACGCGGACCACTTCCTTGGGGAGTCCCTCATGCTGACCGGGGACCTGAACGTGGCGGTGGTGGAGTGGATTGCCCAGTACCGCGTCGCCAACCCCTACGAGTTCTTGTTCAAGGTGCGCAACGTGCGCGAGACGTTTCGCGACTTGAACGAGACCGTGATGCGCCAGGTGGTGGGGGATCGCACGGTGCACGAGGTCCTGACCGTAGGGCGTCAGGAGATCTCCGCCGAGGCCAAGGTCAAGCTGCAGGAGCTGTGTGATCAGTACGAAATGGGCATCAAGGTGGAGCAGGTCGTGCTTCAGGACGTGAACCCCCCTGACCCGGTCAAGCCCTCTTTCAACGAGGTCAACCAGGCCCAGCAAGAGAAGGAGCGCATGATCAACGAGGCCCTGACGGCATACAACCAGGTCATCCCCCGGGCCCGTGGAGAAGCCATGCAGATGCTCGAGGAAGCCGAGGGCTATGCGGCGGACCGTGTGAACCGAGCGAAGGGAGATGCCCTGGCGTTCAAGTCGGTGCTGGAGGCGTATGAGAGGGCCCCGGAGGTCACCCGGGAGCGCATGTACCTGGAGACAATGGCGGAGGTGTTTCCTACCGTGAAGAGCAAGGTAATCATTGACAACCAGGTAGGTGGAATCCTGCCGCTCTTGAACTTGGGGGACCAGCCATGAGTTCCTCGAAATTGGCAGGGGCATTGCTCCTCTTGGCTGGGGTGTTTTCGCTTCTCGATGGCGTGTACCTGGTCAACGAGACCGAGCAGGTCATCATCACCCAGTTCGGCAAGCCCGTGGGGCAGCCCATTGTGGATCCCGGACTCCAGTTCAAGGCCCCGTTTGTCCAGCGCGTCAACCGCTTTGAGAGGCGTTTCCTGGAGTGGGACGGTTCTCCAAACCAGGTCCCCACCCGGGACAAGCGCTTTATCTGGGTCGACACCATGGCCCGGTGGCAGATCAAGGATCCGCTCCTGTTCTTCCAGCGGTTGCGAGATGAGCGTGGGGCCCAGTCCCGGCTGGATGACATCCTGGACGGGGAGACGCGCAACACCATCGCCAAGCACGAGCTGATTGAGGTGGTGCGGACCTCCAACAAGGAGCCGGTGCTGGAGGTTGAGAGCGCTGGGGAGGAGGAGGGCGGATCCGCAGAGGGCGAGGCCCCAGCAGGCGTTGAAGCCGAGGCCGAGACCAAAGAGGCCGAGACCAAAGAGGCCGAGACCAAAGAGGCCGAGACCAAAGAGGCCGAGACAGAGCAAGACGCGCCCGAGGAGATCAGCGACGATGTGATCCGCGCCGCCATCGAGGACGGCCGGGATGTCCTGGCAGCCGAGGTGCTCGAGGCAGCCACCGAGGCCCTGGACGACTTGGGGATTGAGGTGCTCGACTTCCGGTTCAAGCGAATCAACTACCAGGAAGCGGTTCGTGCCGAGGTCTACACACGCATGATCTCCGAGCGGGCCCGCATTGCCGAGCAGTACCGCTCGGAAGGCCAGGGAGAGGCGGCCCGAATCAACGGTGAGCGGGCAAGGCAGCTCAAGGTGATCACCTCGGAGGCCTATCGTGAGGCGAAAGAGGTCACCGGCCGGGCGGATGCAGCCGCAGCGGACATCTACGCTGAGGCCTACAACCGCAACCAGGAGTTCTACTCCTTCCTCAAGACCATGGAGCTCTACCCTGAGGCCCTTGGAAACGACAGCAAGGTGGTCCTGGGCACGGAAGGACACTTTCTCCGGTACCTGGGGAATTCTCGCTGACGGGCTGAATGGCGCTTGGCTGGTCGATGTACTTTTCTTGCGCTATGAAAACCATGTAAAACCATGGTTTTCCATGAAAACGCAGGAGGCTCCCGTGAGCAAGACTGCAACCCAGGTGTCGGCGACTATCTCGCCAGCCACCAGAGAGAAGCTCGACCGTTTTACCGAGGAACGCGGACTGAAGAAGAATTTTGTGGTAGAGCAGGCATTGCTCTATTTCATGGAGTCCCGCCGGGAACTGCCAGACGAGGCCTTTATTCCAACCCGTCTTGTGTTGGAGGAGAGAGAATTCGGCAAGGTGGTGCAGCGCCTCGGTGATGGGACCGCTCCGACCCCGGCCTTGCGGGAGTTGATGCGTGGCGCCGACGATTGAGATTCGGCCGCTCGACCGGGCCGATGACCGAAACAACTTCTCTTGCGGAGACCCGTCGCTGGATCGCTTCTTTCAACACTTTGCGGGCCAGAACCAATTCAAGCTGCGACTGGCCGTCACCTATGTCGCTGTCGCCGCGGACCACGTACTTGGCTTTGCCACAGTGGCAGCGGGCAGTCTGGAACGAACAGTCCACCCGAACGCTCGCCTTGGAGACCGTCTTTCCGCGTACCCACTGCCCATTCTTCGCCTCGCGCGACTGGCTGTCGACCAGGCTGCCCAAGGCCAGGGCCTGGGCCGGCATCTTCTGCGATTTGTGCTCCAGCTGGCATTGACACAACGGGACGTTGCTGGCTGCGTGGGCGTGGTAACGGATGCCAAGCCCAATGCGGTTCCCTTTTACGAACAATTCGGATTCACCCCATTGGAGGGTGTTGTCGAGGGCAGGGTCCACGGCCTGCCGACGCCGATGTTCCTCGACAATCAAGCGGTTGCTCGTGCTGCCGGTGGTCACTGATCTGGAGAAGAGGAATTCCCAATGGCGCCGGGCCAGCCCCCACTCACTCTTCCCAGTCGTCGAGTCTAATTGCCATTCCGGTGACATGCGCCACCCGGTATCCGTTGGACACAAACGGTACCCAAGCAGTGTAAATTCCGTAGAACCAACGTACGCGTTCAGTAAACCCCATCTACCGCCCGCCCCATCCAGTGCATAGGTCCCCTGTTCATTCCAGGAGGCCGCATGGCGTGGACAGCCAGCAAGAACCCCGAGATTCAAGCCAAATGGAGGCAGCGCCTGGCCGACGGCGTAAATCCGGCCTCTCAGTACAACGCTTCACGTCCGAGCGAGATTTCAGCGCTCCCTCGCTTTGGTTTTGGCGCAGATGGTTCGAGGATCAGCCGAAGCAGTTGCCAGCGTTTGTCGAGCTGAAGGTGGAGGAGGAGGCGCTGGCCCCATCCCAGGACACGATGGTGGTGGCCCTCTGCCGTGGCCGCCTGGTGTACCTCCAGCCCGGCTTTGATGCTTCGTCTGTGGCGCGTTTGGTCACCACCCTGGAGCAGCTGTGATCGCCATTCCAAGCACGGTGCGGGTGTTTCT
>CAZRYF010000081.1:0-16517 GCA_964604165.1 uncultured Enterobacterales bacterium | reverse complement strand
GACGCCGGTGGGTTTGGTGTATTTGGCCTGACCTGCGTTGTCGTAGATCAGCGAGGTGATCAGCTCGTCAATGAGATCGCCCTTCTCCCTGTAGTCCTTGGAATGTTCCGCCACGGCCATGAACTTCGTGTCCAAATGGGAGGCGAGATCGGCGTGGGCCCGGGAGATTGCGGGCTCCAGTCGCTCAATGGCATCGCTCATGTCCGCGGCGAAGTAGGTGCCGTCGAGAAAGGTGAACAGCTTGCGTCCGAAGTGGAGGGAGAGGACCTCTGACAGGTTGAGTTGCACGCCGGTGCGGCGGTAGGTGGGGTCCAGGCTCAAGGTGCGCTCATGGCCTATTCCCGAGTCATTCAGGGGCAGGCCCAGGTCCCGGATGTCGGCCAGGTATCTGCGAAGGGTGCGGGGATCCAAGTCGAACCGGCCCATGATGTCCAGGGCGCGGAGCCCCCCGCGGCGCTGAAGAAGCTCCACCAGCTTCACCATTTTCTGGGCCTTGTTGAGATGCATCGTCCCTCCGGCAGGGTTCAGATTTTTCGGGGCCGGACAATTTATGGTTCTACCCCCTGTCAATCTATTGGTGATTGGATTTGTTGCCACCCACCTTGACAGCCTGTTCATCTGTTCAGTATACTGCTCATATGTTCAGCCCTTCCGCGGTTGACTTTGGAGAAAGACATGGACCCCGCCCTCACCGAGCTTCTTTTCACTGCCGCTGCATGCGCATCCCTGGTCATTCTCTTTCTGGCCAGCGCTGCAGTTCTTCCCTGGACGGAAACCGAGCTGGAGGAAGTAGAACAAGGTGTTCGTCGGCTCGCTGAAATCGCCCTGGGCGAGCCCATGGTTCAGTCCGCACCTGCCGCGTCCCGGTCCCGGGCCGCATAAACCACAGCCCACCCCATCCGCTGTCGGCTCGCAGGTCCGGGGAGATGATCTCCTTGCGAGTCGACAAGCGGACCGGGGGCGTTATCACGGCGGCTCGGAGGTCCCATGAGCCGCTATGATCCATCCGTTATTGAGCCGCGTTGGCAGGCCCGTTGGGCCGAGGAAAAGACCTTCCGGGCAGTCGAAGATCCAGACAAGCCCAAGTACTACACCCTGTGCATGTTTCCCTACCCCTCCGGGAGTGGGCTGCACGTGGGACACCCTCTTTCCTACACCGCTGTGGACATCGTGGCGCGCTACAAGCGCATGAAGGGGTTCTCGGTGCTCAATCCCATGGGGTGGGATGCTTTTGGGCTTCCGGCAGAGCGGGCTGCGGTGCGGGAGGGACGCCACCCGGCGGAGATCACCCGGGAGAACGTGGCCAATTTCAAGCACCAGCTTCTGCGTCTGGGGTTTGGGTTTGACTGGGAGCGAGAGGTCAGCACCTCTAGCGTGGACTACTACCGCTGGACCCAGTGGATCTTCCTGAAGCTCCATGAGCAGGGACTGGCCTACCTGGCCGAAGTCCCAGTGAACTGGTGTCCGGCCCAGGGAACCGTGCTGGCCAACGAGGAGGTGGTGGACGGCAAGTACGTAGAGACCGGTGACCCGGTGGAGCGCCGGTCCATGAAGCAGTGGATGCTCAAGATCACCGCTTATGCCCAGCGGTTGCTGGACGACCTGGAGGGGCTTGACTGGCCCGATGGGGTTCTGGAGATGCAGCGCCAGTGGATCGGGCGCTCTGAGGGTGCTGAGGTTCGGTTTGGTGTGGCGGATTCGGAGGAGTCGTTTGTGGTCTACACGACCCGGCCGGACACCTTGTTTGGGGCTACCTACTGCGTGTTGGCGCCGGAGCATCCCCTGGTAGACGCCATCACCACCACGGAGCAGCAGGCACAGGTGGAAGCTTATGTAGAGGCAGCGATCAACACGTCCGATTTGGATCGCCAGGTGGCCGCCGAGAAGGAGAAGACTGGCATTTGGACCGGCGCATGGGCCGTCAATCCGGTCAACGGCGCCCGGGTGCCCATTTGGGTCGCGGACTACGTGCTCATGACCTACGGCACCGGGGCCATCATGGCGGTTCCGGCCCACGATGAGCGGGACCACGCTTTTGCCACCCGGTTTGAGCTACCCATTGTGGAGGTCATCGCTTCTCCGGAGGGTCATGACGTCCAGAAGGCCGCCTGGACCGGAGGCGGGGCTGCCGTCCAGTCAGGCGAGTTCGACGGCATGGACGTGGAGGCGTTCAAGGCAGCAATTATCGACCGCCTGGAGGCCGAGGGGGCTGGAAAGCGCCAGGTGAACTTCAAGCTTCGCGACTGGCTCTTCTCCCGGCAGCGGTACTGGGGCGAGCCCTTTCCGGTGGTTCACACGGCGGAGGGGGCGGTGGTTCCGCTGGGCCCTGACGACCTGCCGGTGGAGCTGCCGCACATCGACGCCTACAAGCCCACGGCGGATGGGCGCCCTCCGCTGGCGAGGGCCGAGGACTGGGTGCAGACCACCCACAATGGAGCGCCGGCCTTGCGAGAGACCAACACCATGCCCCAGTGGGCCGGGTCTTGTTGGTACTACTTGCGGTACATGGATCCGGGGAACCAGCAGGCCCCCTTTTCCGAGGACGCGGTGTCCTATTGGCAGAATGTAGACCTCTACATTGGGGGGGTCGAGCACGCGGTCCTGCACCTGCTCTACGCCCGGTTCTGGCACAAGGTGCTTTTTGACTGCGGGTTGGTTCCCACCAAGGAGCCATTCCAGCGGCTTTTCAACCAGGGAATGATTTTGGCCAGCAGCTACCGGGACGAGTTGGGCAAGTACCACCATCCCAGCGAAGTGGAGCAACAAGATGGCCAGTGGGTGGCCAAGGAAGGCGGCTCCGTCCTGGAGACCCAGGTGGAGAAGATGTCCAAGTCCAAGAAGAACACCGTGGATCCCATGGACATCGTGGATCAGTTTGGGGCGGACACCCTGCGCATCTACGAGATGTTCATGGGTCCCCTGGAGCAGGTGAAGCCTTGGCAGACCAGCGGGTGCGAGGGAATCCATCGATTTCTCTCTCGGGTATGGCGCTTGTTCGTGGACCAGGAGACGGGGGACACGCGCCCCTTTGGCGAGACCTCGTCCGAGGCGCGACTGGCCTTGCACCGGGCCATCAAAGAGACCACCCACGGCGTGGAGGAGCTTCGTTTCAACACGCCCGTGTCCCGGATGATGGAGTTCGTGAACGCGGCGCGGGGGGGCACTCCATCGTCTGGTGATTCCCTGGACTTCGTTCGGGTGCTGTCGCCCTATGCTCCCCACCTGGCCGAGGAGCTCTGGTCCCGTTTCGAACAGGAGGGCCTGGTCGCCAATGCAGAGTGGCCGGCCTGGGATCCCGCTGCCCTGGAGACTCAGACCATCACCATTGCCGTGCAGGTCCAGGGAAAGCTCCGGGGAGATATCGCTGCCCCCCGAGACCTGGACAGAGAGGCGCTGCTCGAGATGGCCCGCGCCAACGAAAACGTTGCGCGCCACCTTGAGGGCATGGTGGTGGTCAAAGAAATCGTCGTGCCTGGCCGGTTGATCAACTTTGTGGTTCGGCCGGCATAAAGCCTGGACCCGTCAAGGCTTTACCTGTGCGGTGGCTCACCTAATGAGCTCCAAACCATTGAAAAACAACCGCATTCTTGTTGGATAAACAGGCTATACTTTTCGGGTAGATTCCCCTCGTAGCCGAAGAGCCTTCATGCAGCCGACGCCGATTGTAGAAACCACCGCCACCGATCCCTTTCGTCCCTTGCTGGATGTCACGCGCCGGTACCGCGCCGATGTACACGCTCTGGCAAACGCCGCCTCGGAAGATGCGGTTCGCTCGGCAGAGAACCATCTGGGGCATCGGCTGCCGTCGGCGCTGGGAGGCTTCTTGCGTCGATGGAACGGCGGGACCCTCTTTCGTGGTGCGTTGATTCTTCGTGGTTCCGAGGAGTTGGCTTCTCCGGCAGCCAGCGCCGACGGGTTGGTGGTCTTTGCCGACGGCCCGGGAGAGCGGCGATGGGCCTACACCTCGGATGGTTCCGATGGGTGGGTGTTTGGTGAGGTTGTGGACGAAGCCCTCCACCCCTTGCACGACAGCTTTCACCGTTGGTTGGAAGGCACCATTCGCATGCTGGATGAGCACGTGATGGATCGGCAAGAGGAGATGGTGCTTCGGTTGGAGTGCGACCCCCATTGTGGCTGGCTGCAGCTGGTGCGCGGCGAACACGCTCTGAAGACGGGCGATGTGGCAACGGCCGTGGAGGCCTTTCACCACGCTACTTCAGATCATCCAGAGCTTGCCGTGGCCTGGCAACGCCTGGGGGAAATCCTCGAGGATCGCAACCCCGTGGCGGCTCGAAGTGCGCTGGGCAAGGCGCTGGACGTGCTCCGTTTCCCCTCCACCTGGCCGGGGGCGCGCACGGTGGACCCCAGCTTGGTGTTGCGTCTCTCACGTCTTTCAGGAAACGAGACCGAGCACCTTGAAAGGGCCCTCTCGAGCTTTCTGGAGGACCGGGTCTCCGATGTGTACTCCCAGGCGGAGGCCAGCATTTTCGAGGCGGCTGCTGTGGAGTTGGCCCGTTTGATGTTGGTTCGGGGAAGACGTCGCGGTGCCATGGAGCTCTTGGGGCGCTCCCTGGTGCGGTCCCAGTCGTTCCAGTTTCGGGCCGTGCAAGCTGAGATGGTGCTGGAGTTTGCGCACATCGCATCGGATCTCGGAGAGCACGATGAGGCGGAGCGCTTTTTGCGAGCCGTGCGAGACAGCGAGGATCCAGATCTTCGGGGACGGGCGCTCCTGGCGCTGGGGCGCATTGCGGTACATCGGCACGAACCTTGGGCGGAAGAAATGCTCAAGGAAGCCAACGCCCTCTGTACCACCCCAGGTCAGCGCTCGCGGATCCACGTATTGCTGGGCCAACGGTTTGTGTGGAACGAGCGCCTGGATCTTGCAGAGTCGGCTCTGTTGGAGGCCGAGGGGCTTGCTGAGGAGGCATCGGACGGCGTGATTTCGGCGCGGGTGTTGGTTGCCAAGGGAGATCTTGCCCGCGCGCGAGGGGACATGCCGGCTGCAGAACAGGCATGGCGCAACGCACGGACAGCGGCGTTGGCGGTGGACGACGAGGAGACACTGCTTCGGGTCCTGGTTCGTCGGGGGGAGCTACATGCCCAGGCGGGTGACCTGATAACGGCCGAGGCGGACCTGGTGCGGGCTGCCGAAGGGTATCGAAAGCTGGAGTTGCCTCTCCGGGAGGCCTGGGCACTTCTGCGGGCTGCAAGGTGCGGCAACGCGGAGGCCCTGGAGCTCGCGCGGCGCAGGTTCCTGGAGTGTGATCTCTCTGCCGGCGTGGCGGCGGTGGATGCATTGACTGGAGAGCCGGGACGTTCTTTGGATTGGCACCTGAAGCGAAGCACGGAGCACGCACGCTGTCGGTACGAGGCCCAACGCGCCCGTCCGCCTCTGCGGCGCAGTGACGCAGAGCGTCCAGAGCGGCGTCTGGGAGCCCACCGCATGGCGGTGAGTGCAGGGGACGTGAAAGTGGTGACGGTGCTGCAAGCGGAGTTGGCTACCCGGGCAAAACAGCTGGAGTCATCTACCGCCCGCGCCCAGGATCCGGCTGTGGCTGCGTACGTGGCTGCTGCCGACTTGCTGGCCTCCCACCGCTCCTTTGAGGCTGCACAGGCCCTCTTGGACCAGCTGCTTCACACGCGCTTACCGGAGCTTCCTTCACGGGCACTCAAGGGGGCCATCACGCGGTCGCCGAACATCGCCCTGGTGGATGGGATTCTCGAGACCATTGAGAAGCAAGCGGGGACCTCGGATCTTACGGGGGCCATTGAAGTCTTGGGGTGGCGACGAGAGAGGGCGAGCGTGGATCGCCTGCTGGAGCTTGCGGGCGCTGAAAACCCCTTCACCGTGCGTCGTGCTGCGGTGGTGGCCCTGGGTCGAATCGGAGACAGGCGGGCCATCGAGGTCTTGCTGGAGGCCTTGGAAGACGAGCGCCTTGCTTCTGAGAGCGCGGTGTCGCTTCTTCTTCTGGGAGATCGTCGGGGGGTGGATTTCCATGCCCAGTCACTTGCCACGGGAAGCGAACTGGATCGCGCTCCCGGGGAAATCGTGGGTCGATACGGAGGAGGCTCCTACCTGCTGCTACTTCGCGGTATCGCGGAAGGTAAGGGACCCAAGGCGCTGGGGGCACTGCAAGGTCTCGGCTACCTGGGTGACCCACGGGGCATGGGGGTGCTCCTGGCTGCGCTGGGTCGTAACGACATGACCCATGTGGCGGTGGCTGCGGGTGCGTTGGAGCTGCTGACTGGCCACCACGAGGACACCAATCGGCCCGGACTTCACGCTTGCTGGGAGCAGTGGTGGGAGCGGCACGAGGGAGGGTTTGACGAGGGAATTCGCTATCGAGATGGTACGGTGATGACCGTGGACTTGTTGGCGGGCAAGCTGGCCCACGATGACCCCCTGGTGCGTCGGGGCGCCTATGACGAACTGGTCATTTCCACGGGCTGTCACATGCCTTTTGATGGTGATGGTCCCTGGCGTCTACAGGTGGCGCACCGTCGCGCCTGGAACCGGTGGTGCAAGGAGCACAGGGACCAATTTCCCGCCGGCCGCTGGTGGTTTGACGGCGCGGCCGTATAGGAGGCCGCCTCTACGGCAACCGGCTAAACGATCCGCAGCTTGTAGGCGTTGCCGGCCTTTTCCTCGGTGGCCTCTGCCGCTTTGTTCTCCGCCTTCTCCTTCCACTCGATCATGGTCTCGTTGTCCGGCTCGAAGTTCAGGGCGAACTGAATCTGCATCACGCAGCCCTGGTACTCCCCGTCATGCCAGTTCTGGAGCGCCATCTTCCAGTACTTGCCACCTTTTTCGGTCTTGGCGGCGTGCTCGGGATTTGCGGCTGCAGCTGCCTCTGCCTCGGCTTCGCGGCGCATCTTGATGGACAGGCGCCGAGCCCCTTCTTCCAGTTGGTCATCGTAGGCTGCGCGGGTCTCCGGGTCCTTCAACGTGTTCCAGGCTTCTTGGAACAGGCGATAGACCTTGTTGGCCCAGACTTTTACATTCTTGTCTGGGTTTGAGTTGAAGCGGTCCGGGTGGAGTCGCCGCGCCTCTGCCCGATAGGCTTCGTCAATCAGCGCCTGCTCACAGCCTCTTTCCACCTTGAGCAGTTGGTAGTAGTTCAGCTCGTCGCATACGTCGGCGAGCGCCTCCATTTCGAACTTCTGGCGCAACTGTGGGTCCATTTCTCTCTCCGTGCCTTGGGTCGCAGTCTACGATCAGAAACCCAGCTGCTCAAAGCCCATCTTTGTGACCTCTTCTTCTGTGAGGCCGCTGCTGGCTTCGATGTGGATGCTTCGTGCCAATCCCGAGTCCAGGTCTTCCGCCCGCACGTGGACGATGCCGTCTGCGTCGATGTCGAATTCAATGGAGAGCTTCACATCCCCACGCATGGCCGGTCGCAGGCCCTCCAAGATAAACTGACCCAGGAGCTCGTTGCCGCTCGCCATGCGGGATTCGCCTTGGTAGACCTCGATACGCACCTCTACCTGGTCGTCGGCTGCCGTGTGAAACACCTTCTTCGTGGCGGTGGGAATCTGTGAGTTTCGGGGCACGAGGATCTCGCAGAATCCTCCTGCGGTCTTGACCCCAAGGCTCTGGGGCGTCACGTCCAGGAGGACGGCAGATGACATCTCGGGACTTGCAGAGGTGAGGTTGTGGGCTTGGATTGCAGCCCCCAGGGCCACGACTTCATCCGGGTTGACCCCCGCTTGGGACTCCTGCCCAAAGTACTGAAAGACCGCTTCCCTCACGAGGGGGTAGTGGGTCATTCCCCCCACCAGGAGCACCGCATCCATCTGGGAGGCGGTCATGCCCGCCTGGGACAGCGCATCGTCGCAGGTCAGAAAGCTTCGCTGCACAATGGGCAAGACGATGCGGGCGTAGTCCACCCGTGACAGCCCTACCCGCAGGTCCAGCTCCACGTCATTCTCCCCTTGGCACAGGCCTGGCACGTGGACTTCGACTTCCTCCACATTGGAGAGGGCGATCTTGGCGTGCTCGGCTGCGTCTCGTAGCTTGAGCCGGGCGGTGCGGTTCTCGGAAAGGTCTACGCCGGTCTCCTCCTTGAACAGGGCCAGGAGGTGGTCCGCGCAGGCGGCATCGAAGTCATCTCCGCCAAGAAAGGTGTCGCCCGAGGTAGAGGCCACCTCGAAGAGGTCGTCGTCGATTCGCAGGATCGAAACATCGAAGGTGCCGCCCCCCAGGTCGTAGACCACAATGTGCTGCTTTATTCCGCCGCCGATTCCATAGGCCAGAGCGGCAGCGGTGGGTTCGTTCAGGATGCGCAGGCACTCAAGTCCGGCGATGGAGGCGGCGTCCCGGGTGGCCTGGCGCTGGTTGTCGTTGAAATAGGCCGGGACGGTGATGACGGCCCGGTCCACCACCTGCCCTGTGGCTTCTTCCGCGATGCGGCGCATGTGTTGCAGTACGTGGGCGGAGACCTCCTGCAGGGCCAGGACCCGGCCCTGCACTTCGATTCGGGCGTCGCCTGCTTCCCCTTCGACGATTCCATAGGCAGTGGTCTGAAGGACCCGCGTGACTTCGCTGGAGCTGAATCGCCTCCCGATCATCCGCTTGGCGGACGCCACGGTGCTCTGGGGCGCATAGATCATCTGGCGGCGTGCCCGGTGACCCACCATGACGCTGCGCCCGTGTCCAAACGCCACCACGGAGGGCTGGGTTCGGTTGCCTTGCGCATCCTCCAGCACCGTGGGCTGTCCGTCCAGCACGACGGCCACACAGGAGTTTGAAGTACCCAGGTCGATTCCTACTGCCAGCCCCATGCCTTGCCTCGCGGCCTACGAGCCTACCAGGGGTGCGAGCAGAGCGGACAGTTCTGCATGGATTCGTCCGTTGGTGGCCAGCACCTTCGGGGCGTTCAAGTCCAGGGGCAGCCCGTGCAGGTCGGTCACCTTTCCGCCCGCTTCTTCCACCAAGAGCTTGCCCGCCGCCACATCCCAGGGGCTCAAGCCAAACTCGTAGAATCCGTCCAGGCGGCCGCTCGCCAGCATGGCGAGGTCCATGGCGGCCGCCCCGGCGCGTCGAAACCCCTGGGCCTGCTCCAGGATGCGCTTGAGAAAGCCCAGGTAGAAGTCGGCCCGCTCTCGGCGGTCATAGGCAAAGCCGGATGCCACGAGGGCTTGGGAGAGGGAGGCGGTCTCGCTGACCCGTAGGGGGTGGCCCTCTGCTTGTGCGCCCTTGCCTCGCTGGGCGGTGTAGCAGACGTTGTGGAACGCATCGTAGATGGCCGCCACTTGCAAGTCCCCGTCCTGGAGCGCGATGGACACGCAGTAAAATGGGAAGTCGTGGACGAAGTTGGTGGTGCCATCCAAGGGGTCGACGATCCAGCGGGTTGTCGCCTCGGTCGCGCCGCCTCCTTCTTCCGCAAGGATGGGAATGCCCGGGGCGTCGGCCTCGAGGATCTTTCGAATCAGGGCCTCGGCGGCGAGGTCCACCTCGGTGACCAGGTCGACCCTTCCCTTGTGGTGCACGGAGAATTGGCCGCGCTCCCGCACCAGGGCGCCGGCGGCCCGGGCCGCCTTCTCTGCCAGGGCAATCACCCCTTCTCCCGGGGGGGGGTGTCCACCACCAGGGTGACGGGGCCGTCGTTGAGCAGGGAGACCTTCATGTCGGCGCCGAATTCGCCGCGAGCGGTCGGCACACCTTCCGCCGCCAGGGCTTCGCAGAAATGCAGGTACAGGGGCTCGGCATGCTCCGGAGGGGCGGAGCCGAGGAAGCTGGGGCGTCGTCCCTTTCGGCAGTCTCCGTAGAGCGTGAACTGGGAGATGACGAGCGCTTCTCCCTGTACATCGGTCAGGCCGCGGTTCATGTGGTGGTTCTCGTCGGGAAAGATGCGCAGGCCCGCGACCTTCCTTGCCAACCACCCGGCCTGGGAGGCCGTGTCCGAGGGGGCCACCGCCAGGAGGATCAACAGGCCCATGCCGCAGCGGCCGACCTCTTCTTCGCCCACGGTCACGTTGGCGTGGGCCACGCGCTGGACCACGGCCCTCACTTTTCCAGCTCCTCGCGCACAAGGCGGTTCGCGAGGGCGGGATCCGCCCTCCCCCCCGTGGCCTTCATCACCTGTCCCATAAAAAAGCCGGCCATCTTGGGGTTGCCATCCCGGTAGCGCTGGGCCTCTTCGGGATGGGCGGTGATGGCGGTGCGGACCACCTCCACAAGCGCGGTCGCGTCGCTCATGCGGGCCAGGCCACGCTCCTCCACCTTGGCCTCCAAATCGCCACCTGTTGCGAAGACCTCCTCCAGGAGCTTCTTGGCGACGGGCCGGGCGATGGTGCCGTCGTCGAGCAGGCGCAGGAGAACCACCAGGTGGGAGGGGGTAAGGGCCGAGGCGCTTAGGGGGGCTTCGCTGGCGTGGAGCCAACCCAGGACCTCGGACTGCAGCCAGTTTGCTACAAGGCGAGGGGCCCCCCCGCCGGCCACAGTCTCCTTGAAGAAGGTGGCCACCTCCGGGTCCGAGGTGAGCACGGCCACGACCTCTTCCGCCAGGCCGTACTCAGACTTCCAAAGGTCAAGCTCGGCTCTGTCCTGGTCCAACAGGTGCAAGTCCAGGGGGGCTCCGGCGAGGGCGGCCGCCTCTTCGCGTTCTTCGGCAGGCTCCACCACGACCGGGGGAAGATCCGGATCGGGGAAATAGCGGTAGTCGGCGGCGCCCTCCTTGGTGCGCATGGGCGCGGTCTCCTGGCCGGTCCAGAGACGGGTCTCCTGGTGCACGGTGCCGCCATCTTCCAGGACCTGGATCTGGCGGTCCTTCTCCGCGTCGATGGCCCGCCGTAGAAAGCGGAAGGAATTCAGGTTCTTGATCTCCACCCGGGTGCCAAACGGTGTGCCCGGTTTGTGCACGGAGACATTTGCATCAAAGCGCATGTGTCCTTTCTCCAGGTCCCCCTTTGTCACCCCCGCTGCCACCATCACCCGGTGGAGCATCCGGGCATAGGCCTCCGCCTCCTCCGCAGAGCGAAGGTCCGGCTCGGAGACGATCTCGGCCAGGGGGGTGCCGGCCCGGTTCCAGTCCACCAGCGAGCCCTGCTGGGTGTGCATCAGCTTTCCCGCATCCTCCTCCAGGTGAAGTCGGGTGATGCCAAAGCGCTTTTGCTCCCCGTCCAGGTGCACGTGGAGCGCACCGTCCGTACAGATCGGCTGCTCGTACTGGGTGATCTGGTAGCCCTTGGGCAGGTCCGGGTAGAAGTAGTTCTTTCGGGCGAAGACGCTCTCTTTTTGAACGGTGCAGCCAATGGCCAGTCCCGCCCGGAGGCCCAGGCGGACCGCTGCGTCATTCACCGTGGGCAGGGTGCCGGGCTGGCCGGTGCAGATGGAGCAGATGCAGGTGTTTGCGGCGTCGCCGTCGGCGAGGGGGCAGGCGCAGAAGATCTTGGTCCGCGTGTCGAGCTGGACGTGGCACTCAATCCCGATGACGACCTGGTAGGCGGACATGCACGGTCGGTAACGCACCGGGCCCACCGGCGGAAGTTTCGGCTGGTTATGGAGGGGGGCTGGAGGGATGCGTCATGGTGCACCTGCCCAAAGGAACAAGGGATCTCCTGCCCGAGGCGATGATTCGGCGGCAGTCGGTGGTGAAGACCGTGACGGAGGTCTTTGCCCGCTATGGGTTCGCCCCGCAGTGCACGCCGGCCTTCGAGCGAATCGAGACCCTGACCGGCAAGTACGGCGACGACGGGGAGAAGCTGATCTACCGGATCCTGAAGCGGGGAGAGGGGGGCAAGCGCGGCGAGGTGGACCTGGCGCTGCGCTACGACCTGACGGTTCCTTTGGCCCGGGTGGTGGCCATGAACCCGGACTTGCGCATGCCGTACAAGCGCTACCAGGTGCAGCCGGTGTGGCGGGCGGATCGACCGCAAAAGGGCCGGTACCGGGAGTTTTACCAGTGCGACGTGGACACGGTGGGGACCACGGACCCCATCGCGGACGCGGAGTGCCTCGCGGTGCTCTCCGACTGCCTCGCGGCTCTGGGGTTCACGGACTTTCGCATTCGCCTGAACCACCGGGCGCTGCTTTCGGCCATGGTGGCGGACGTGGGGGCGTCGGAGGGGGAGACCGGCGTGCTGGTGGCCCTGGACAAGCTGGACAAGATTGGAAGGGACGGGGTGGATGCCGAGCTTCAACGGCAAGGTCTGACCCAAGCCGCCCGGGACCGGTTGTGGGCGCTCTTGGAAGCGCCTGGAGACGATGCCCTGGCCCACCTTGAAGCCGAGCTGGGGGAGGTGGCAGCCGAGGCGGTTGCCTCCATGCGCAGCGTGCTGGCGCTGGCCCACGGCATGGGGGTGGACCCCGCGCACCTGCACTTCGACCCGACCCTGGCCCGCGGCCTCGACTACTACACGGGCCCGGTCTTCGAGGCGGTCATCAGTGAACCGAACATCGGGTCCATCGCGGGCGGGGGGCGCTACGACGGACTGATCGGCATGTTCTGCAAGCGGGATGTGCCGGCGGTTGGCATCTCCCTGGGACTGGAGCGCATCCTGGTGGTCATGGAGGAGCTGGGCATGTTCGAGGATGTGCGGAGCCAGACGAAAGTGCTGGTCACCGTGTTCTCGCCCGAGCTGCGGGCCCAGTCCCTGGAGGCCGTGACCCACCTGCGGGCCGCGGGAGTCAACGCCCAGATTGCCATGGACAGCGCCAAGCTCGGCAAACAGTTCAAGCGGGCCGATGCCCTGGGCATTCCCTACGCCGTGGTCATTGGGCCGGACGAGGCGGAGGCGGGGACCGTGGTGCTCAAGGATCTGGCGAGTGGGGAGCAGACGACTTTGGGGTTGGACCAGGTGGCTGCCGCCGTTTCTGGTTGAAGGTCCGGCTTCGATCGCACTACAATCGTGTACACTAAGGAAGTGTGGAGTTGGCTTGGCACGGAACATTACATTGAGTGCAGACGAGGGGCTCATTGAGCGGGCGCGTGCGCGTGCGAGACAACAGCGGACTTCCCTGAACGCGGTCTTCCGCCAATGGCTCGCCGCTTATGCAGGTGAGCAGAACGCGGCCGATTCGTACTGCCAGCTTATGGAGCAGTTTGAGGCGGTGCGCTCGGACAGGTCCTTCTCGCGCCGCGAATTGAATGAGCGATAGGTTCTTCCTGGACACCAACATCCTGGTCTACAGCTTTGACCAGACGGCTGGCCACAAGAGAGAACGATCTCGTGAGTTGATCGCGGCCGGCCTTGAAGGATCTGGCACAATCAGCTTTCAGGTGGTGCAGGAATTCCTCAACGTGGCCCTGCGGAAATTCGCTCGTCCCATGACGGTTGCCGAAGCCCAGGAGTACCTGGAGGTTGTGCTTGTTCCGCTTTGCCGGGTTCAGTCCGACCCGGACTTGTACAGCGAAGCGCTGGGCGTTCACCTGCGCTGGCGCTTCTCGTTTTACGATTCACTGGTGGTGGCCGCCGCCCAGCGATCGGGCTGCGACATCCTCTACAGCGAGGACTTTCAGCATGGGCAGAAGCTGGGGAAAGTCAGGGTGGTGAACCCGTTTGACTCTTCGTGAAGTGTAGTGGGGGCGCCTGCTTATTGTGGGGCGGGTGCCTCCCCCCAGCAGGTCACCCCGCTTCCGCTTGTCCCGCATGCACCGTATTGTCCCGCTGCGACTTTTGTGAACCCACTGCTTGAGGGCGTGGAGAAGCCACTGTAGGCGCTGCCCCAGCATTGAATGGTTCCGCTGGTCGTAATGCCGCAGGCTTGGTTGTACCCGGCCGATACCGAGGAGAAGGTGCCGGAGGATGGGGACGAGAGATTGCCCCAGCACTGCACCTGGCCTGCGGTGGTCAGGCCACAGGCACCTTGGTACCACCCGGCGCTTACCTGGGAGAAGACCGTTGAGGGGGCGGAGGAGAGCTGCCCCCAGCACGAGGCGGTCCCGCTGGTGTCCAGAGCGCAGTTGCTGTAGGCGCCCACGTCCAGCTGGTTGAAGGTGGATGTGCTCGGCGATGACATGCCACCCCAGCACTCGATTTGGCCGGCGGTCGTCAAGCCGCAGGAATGGAAGAAGCCGGCACCGACAGACTCGAACGTTCCAGAAGGTGGGTTGGCCTGGTTGCTCCCGTTTCCACCCCAGCAGGCGAGGGTGCCGTCGGTCTTGACGGCACAGCCGTGCAGGTACCCGACACCGACATCCGTGAAGGTGCCGGAGGGAGGGGGAGAGGAGAACCCGTGTCCCCAGCAGGAGAGTTCCCCCTTGTGGTTGATTCCGCACACGTTGGTCCCGGGTCCTTGGGACGGGGAGATGGAGAGGTCAAGGTAGTAGCAGTTGTCGGTAAAGGCGGGATCGGTGTCGTCGCAGTCGCTCGTGTAGTCGTACCCGTCCCCATCAACGTCGGTATCGAAGCAGTACGGCCCCTCAGTTCCGGCGCTGGCGTTGGAGGTGGTGGATACGGAAATGCCATAGGGACCGGCGTCATACGCGCCCTGCGTGGAGAAGTCCGTCATGGGGAGGAGCACCAGGGTGTCAGACTCCACCCCGTACTCATCTCGGGGCGAGAAGCTCGACGTGTACCGAGCGGAGTTGGAGACCCGCAAGCCTTGCAAGCTGCAATTGCAGCGGTGCGTGTAGGCGTAGGTCGGGCCGCCAACATAGAGCCCGTGTCCGCCGATGGTCGGCGTGGAGTAGCCCGTCGTTTGAACGAGGCTGCCGCCGATGTAGGTCCTTTTCTCGGCCGTGGATGAGTCCCATACCACCGCCACGTGCGCCCAGGTGTCGGTCGCGAGCCCCAGGGAGTTCAGACCGCTGGCGTCCATCCAGACCAGCCCAGAACCGGAGCTGTTGTAGGAGGTCAGGATGTAGCCCGTGTCGGAGACGGAGGCCGCGGTGATGTAGACGTACATCTCGGCCGTCAGGTCGGCGTAGGAGGCGTCGAGTGCGCTGCCCCAGTTGACGACCATACCAACATCTCCGTGGCCGATGTCGACTGAGGCCGTCGGGGTGCAGGACGGGCTCACCACGACACTCCCGCTTCCCACCCCCCCATCCTCCTCTCCATCATTCGGGGTGACGCTGCAAGTCCAGATTTCGTCCTCGGAGGTGTTCGCGGCAGCCACCGTGCTAGTGGTCGCGGTGTCAGAGGCGCCGGTGAAGGGGGTGCTGTCGACCTCCCAGTCGAAGGTGTAGGTGAGGGTGTCGGCGTCGGGGTCGGTGGACGGGGTGTCGACGCTGCACACGAGGTCATCTACACCGGGCTCGGGATCAGTCGGCGCGATGGAAACCCCCGGCGCTGTCGGCGGCGTGTTCAGGATCGTGGTGCTCGCTGTGGCCGGCGTGCCGACCGCGGTGGGGTCGTTGGTCTCGAAAACGGTGGCGGTGAAGGTCACGGTCTCGCCCTTGGAAAAGCCCGGCGTGCCCGCGCCGTCGAGGGTGGTGCCGGTCTCGGCGGTGAGGTCCGTGCCCGCGTCGCTGGCCCAGGCGTAGGTGACGCCCACTGCGTCGCCGTCGGCGTCACTGGCGACGATGGCGGCGCTGATCACGCTGTCGGTGAAGACCTCGCTTGGGGCGAGGGAGAGGCCGTCGATCTGCGGCATCGCGTTGGTCACCGTGAGGGGGGAAGACGCCACGGCGCTTCCATCTTCGATGCCGTCATTGGGCGTGGCCGTGCACACCACCACCTGGTCCCGGGCGTGGGGGTCGGTGAGGGTGGCGTCGCCGGTGGCGGCGGTGGCATCGAGGGTCCAGGTGTAGGTGGCGGTGGTCGCATCGCCATCTGCATCGGTGGGGGTGTCATGTGTGCAGGCCAGGGTGTCGCTGGCCCCGGCCGGGTCGGGGGAGATGGCGACGTTCGCGAGGGCGGGCGGGTTGTTGGCCTGGATCACGTTCGAGGTCACCGCTAAGCCTGGCGCCTCGCCGTCGTCGGGGGTCACCACGGCGTGCACCTGCTGGCCAGCGAAAAAGTGCGTGCCACCTGTCAGCGAAAGATCAGTCACGCCTGAAAGCGATGCGCCATCCACAAACCACTGGGCGCTGTAGGTGAGCGTGTCGCCGTCGATGTCCGCCCCGCCGCTTGGGGTGGCCGTGATCGTGCCCGTGCTGGCAACCGGGTCGGGCCCGATGGAGACGCTCGTGACGGTCGGCACGGTGTTCACCGCGGTCACCGTGTTGCTGGTCACGGCCGCACCGTCGTCCGTGCCGTCATTCGGGGTCACCGTGACGGAGATGGCGTCGCCCTTGGCGAAGTACAGGTCCGAGAGGGTGTCGAAGCCCACGCCCGCCAGGCTGGTGGCGCCGCCCACGCTCCAGGCGAAGTGGTACGACACGGCATCGCCGTCGTCGTCGGTGGTCGCGCCGACGGTGGCGGTGACCGTGTCGCCCTCGGCGGGGCTGTCGGGCGCGAGGGTCACATCTGCCAGCACCGGCGGCGTGTTTGCGACGGTGACGGCGGCGCTTGTGATCGGTGCGCCGTCTTCCTCCCCGTCGTTGGGGGTCACGGTGCAGGCGATGGCGGCGCCCTTGGAGAACGAGGCGCCGTCCAGGGTCTCCGTGCCCACGCCGATGTCCGCGCCGTCC
>CAZRYF010000080.1:3370-17082 GCA_964604165.1 uncultured Enterobacterales bacterium | reverse complement strand
CGGTGGCCGTGTTGGATGGGGAGGCGCTTCCCGTGGTGGCCATTCTTCCAGAGTCCGGATTTTTTGACTTCGCTGCCAAGTACACCAAGGGAGCCACTCGCTACGAGGTGCCCGCGGATCTGGACGAATCTGTGGCAGAACGGGCCCGCGCCGATGCGGTGACGGCCTTTCATCGCCTGGGGCTGTGGGGGATTGCCCGGGCGGACTTCATTGTGGATGCGGAGGGTCGCCCGATGTTCCTGGAGGTCAACACCATTCCGGGCATGACGGCAACGTCCCTGTCCCCAATGGCAGCACGCGCCGCCGGCATCTCTTTTGAGTCCTTGGTGGAGCGGGCCCTGCTCGGGGCGCGATTGCAGTTGGCACGCCGAGATTTGCCCGATCAAGACGTGCTTGCAGGTGCCGAATGAACTATTTACTTGTCAAGACTTGTGTCTGGTTCGTAGAATCAGGAACCAGGACATCTGAGTGTGAAATGTCCCCCCCCCTCGCTGCCTGCCCTTTGCTCTCCTTGCTGAACCTGCCGCGAACCTCATGAACACTTCCTTCCACGCGCCCCGTGTACATGTGCCCTGGTGGGTCGTGATCGGCGGATTGGGCCTGGTCCTCGGTGGAGGTTTTCTCGCCCGGACCTTGGCTGATGCTCGGGTCCAGGAGATCGACGTGGTGGGCAATGTGCGCTCCGGGAGTGTAGCGGTGCGCCATCTCGCGAATGTACGGGAAGGCGAGCGGCTCTTGGCGGTGGACCTCTCCCAGGTGATCGATGGCGTGCTTCGCCATCCATGGATCTCCCGGGCCAGCGTGCGCCGGGTGTTCCCCTCCACGCTGGTGGTCGAGGTAGAGGAGCACAAGCCTGCGCTCCTGCTCTCCTACCGGGGTCTGTACCGAGTCTCCCAGGAAGGAACCCTCTTTGCGCGGGCCCGCTCCTCGGATCTGGACCAGCCCCTGCTGACTGGAATTGACCCGGATCTCATGGATCGCCACGCCCCGGTGGCCCGTCGCATTGTCGGTGACGCCCTGGACATTCTCCACGCTGTGGAGGACTCCGAGCCCGTGGCGGTGGATGATCTCTCTGAAATCCACTTTGACGAATTCCTCGGTTTCTCCCTGCGCCTGCGCAACCGCGGCCGGATCCACCTGGGCTACCGGGAAGCCGCTGCCCAGCTGGAACGGCTCGGTGCCATGGTCCAGGCGGGCCTGGATCTCTCCTCTCCCCACGAGATCGACCTGGATCTTGACGGTCTCGCCGTCGCCACACCGATCTCCACCTGATTCCGCTTGTTGCGGACCCCCTCCTTTCCTTCTTTCCCCCCCTTTTCTACACACCGCCCCTCGGGGCAGCCGAACCTTCCGGGCCTGACCCGGGCTGGAGAACACATGACCATTGAACTCATTGAAACCGAACTTACAGGCGCCAAAATCAAGGTGATCGGTGTGGGAGGCGGTGGAAACAACGCTGTCAACACCATGATCGAAGCCGGCCTGATGGGCGTGGAGTTCATCGCGGTGAACACGGACTCCCAGGACCTTGGGCGGTCCCTGGCCACGCGCCGTTTCCAGCTGGGAAGCCAGCTCACAAAGGGGCTGGGCGCAGGCGCCAACCCAGAGGTGGGCCGAGAAGCCGCCCTGGAAGATCGGGAGCGAATCGCCGAGCTGGTGGTCGGGTCTGACATGGTCTTTGTGACGGCCGGCATGGGCGGCGGCACGGGCACAGGCGCTGCACCGGTCATTGCCCAGGTGGCCAAGGAGTGCGGCGCCTTGACCGTGGGGGTTGTGACACGGCCCTTCTGGTTTGAGGGCAAGAAGCGCCGTCGCCAGGCGGAGCAGGGCGTGGAGTCCCTGGAAGGGGTGGTGGACACCTTGATCACCATTCCAAACGAGCGCCTGGTGCACATGGCGAATGAGCGCACCACCATGAAGGAAGCCTTCCAGATGGCGGACGAGGTGCTCCTGCACGCGGTGAAGGGGGTCAGTGACCTCATCAACTACGAAGGCAAGGTCAACGTGGACTTTGCGGACGTGCGGACGATCATGGCAGAGAAGGGCGTGGCCCTGATGGGTGTGGGCCTGGCAAGCGGCGATCACAAGACCGTGGATGCAGCCCAGATCGCCATTTCCTCGCCGCTGTTGGACGACGTCTCCATGGCGGGTGCCACAAGCGTGCTCATCAACGTGACCGGCGGTGGGGATCTGACCCTGTACGAAATCAACGAGGCCTGCTCGCTCATTCAGGAAGAGGCCCACGAGGACGTCAACCTCATCTGGGGTTGGGTCACCGACGAGAGCATGACCGACTCGGTGCGCATGACCGTGGTGGCCACAGGCTTCCAGGAGGCTCTTCAAGCGGCTCGTCCTGCAGCGGAGAGGCAGGTAGCCCAGAAGGTGGCAGCTGGCGGGGGTCGGGGGGGCCAGGTGCGCGGCCCCACAAACCGTGAGCTGGCCAGTGGGTTCGACCTGCGCCACGACGACTACGACATTCCCACGTTCTTCAAGCACGCGGACTGAGACCGTCTTCTCAGGGGTGGTATTTGGCGTGACCGCGGGCCCTCCGTCGCAAGGCGGGGGGCTCGCCCTGTTTTGGGGCGAGGGGAGTTACAACGAGATCGCATCCCGCCGTTCGCGCAGGGCCTGGGCGCGGCGGGTGTCGAGCATGCCGAACCGCCCCGCGATGTCCAGGCCCTGATCGTAGGCCTTCCAGGCCTTGCCCAGGAGCATGTGGGATCGCTCGGCCATGATCTCCTGGTACATGGCCTCTGCGCCGTCGTCCAGGCGCCTGGGAGGAGGGCTGGCGTTGAGTTGCTCGTGCACCGCCACGTAGGCATCTCCGAGGTCCTGCATGCCGCGCATGATCCAGTCCGGTTGGGTGAGCTTCACCATCTCCACGAGGTACTGCTCGGCCTGGGCGATCAGCGCTGCCCGCTCTGTCAGGTTCTTTCCCGCCCGGCGGTAGCGGCGCAGGTCCAGGCGCTCCTTTGCGGCCCGTTCCAGTGCATCGACGGCCAGCGCGTGCCACCCCATGCTTCGCATCCAAGAAACGTGCTCGGTCCCCGCCGTGGCCTCCAGGGTCGTGCGGATCAGCTCGATTCCCTTTTCCCGCTTGCCGGCCCGAAGCAGCGACACCCCCAAGCCCAGGTCAAAGGTATAGCGATCCTGGGGTTCGAACAGGTTCGCGCCGGGGAGGGACTCAAGCTGGTCCACCGCGGCCTCGTGCCAGCCAAGCTCTCCCAGGCAAAGAGCCCGGCGAAACCCCGCGTCTCGCTGAACTTCTACCTCTGCGGCTCGCGCAAGGAGGCGGTCGTAGACGGAGAGGGCGGTCGCGTAGTTCTCTGCGCCCTCGTACGCCAGGGCCAGCTGGTAGAGCACGCGGGGATCCGTGTCACCTGTCTGCTCCAACCAGGCCAGCCGCAGGATGGCGCCCTCCATGTCCCCTGTCTGACGCTGCACCACCGCCTGCTGAAAGACAAGGTCCCGGGGACTGTCCGAGTACAGCTCCGCGAGGGCGGTGGATGGCCCATGCACGCCTGGGTCGTACGGGGGCACAAGTGTGTGCGTGGCGCAGCCAACCAAGAGTGCAAAAAACATGGAGGGGAGGTTGGCCCCGCCCTGGCCGTGTGGAAAAACGTTGTCGTACCTTCGCAGTCACGAAGGGGGGTCAAATTCGCCGCTTCAGGCTTCCTTGTCTGGCAAGGCTTGCACACCGCGACGAGGGTTCGATCCCAAAGGATCAATCATCGAGGGTCGACTTACGCTCCTAATCACGCACCGGGCAGGTGCCACGCACAGCATAGCGCAGGCGGTCGTGAACGCGCCGGTGGAAGGTGAGCCGGGATACACTGGCGGCGGGGTTGGAGGAAGAGATGCGTGGCTTGATTCAAATCGGGCTGGTTGTTTCCGGACTGGTCGCCTGCACGGGCGGTGGCTCGGGGGGAAAGGACGGCGCAGACGACACCGGGGATGGATCCGATACGGGGGTGCCGGATCTCTGGCGGGCCAAGGGCACTGGCTTTGTGTACCTGCTGGATGGAACCGACGACCACTCCCGGGTGGTCGTCGAGGTGGGGGGCACGTTGACTCCTCGAGAGACAGAGGGCTACTACGGGTGGCTTCTGGGAGGACGCACCGGCCACCTGTCCATGGGGCCTTTTGACGTGGTGGAAGGGGAGGTGTCCTTTTCGGAGGAACATGGCTTCAACCTCTTCGACGATGGGTATGCCAGTTTTGCGAGCTATGTGTCGGAGTCCGCGCCGGTTTCACCGGGCAATGGAACGCCCTTGTGGGGAGGCGCCATTCCCGAGGAGGCCTTGACAGCCGTGACCTCGTTGCTGGTGGAGAGCGCGACCGCCCCGGGAGGGGAGGGATCTCTGCGCAGCGTGGAGACCGCGTTGGAGTCGATTCGCGCGGTGGCCCAGGCGGGCATTGACGACTTCGTGGACCTGCCCACTTGCGCCAACACCACCGAGGCCATTTACAACGCCATCGGGGCCTCCAGCGAGAACATTGGTGGGAGCGACGAGGTGAGCGTGATCCCCGGGATTGAGCTGGGCATCGCCAGCACCGATTCCGCTGAGGTGACCCACGTGTCCCTGGTCTTTGAGGACCTCACAACAGCCTTCTACGCCTTGGGGGGGACCACGGATATCGAGGACTTTCACCGAGAGGCCATCGACAAGGCCCATGACTGCATCGAGCGGGTGCAGGCCCATGCCGACGCGGCCCGGGATCACGCCCTGGTGGCCTCCTGTGCGGCGCAGAGCTGCTGTGAGGGCATCTTCAACAACATCATCGAGGATCTCACTCTGGCCCTGGACGGGGAAGATGTAGATGGGGATGGTGCGGTCGACCTGGAGAACGAGGGCACCGTGGAGTGCGGAATTGAGTTTGTTTCCCGTTTGATTGGTTTTCCAATCGCCATTGGGTTCTCTCGGTAGGGGTACCAGATGTTCTGGCTTGATGTGGGGGTTTTGGTCGTCTGTACGGTGGCGGTGGGGGTGCTGGCATTGTTCGGGGCGCACCGGCTTCTCTTGCTCTTGAGGGCGGTTGGATCTCGCGCGACGGCGCCACCACGTCATCCCCTGGATCCCAAGCGACTGCCCCGGGTGACGGTGCAGCTACCCATCTTCAATGAGCGCTGCGTGGTGGAGCGCCTGTTGAACGCTGTGGAGGCACTGGACTGGCCAGGGGATCGGCTGCAGGTCCAGGTGCTGGATGACTCCACCGACGACACGAGCTTGCTGGTTCAAGGGGCGGTAGAGCGGGCGCAAGGGCGCGGTCTGGACATCCAGTGGATTCATCGGACCGATCGCGCTGGCTACAAGGCGGGTGCACTTCAGGCAGCATTGCCAGAAGCCCAGGGGGAGTTTCTCGCCCTGTTTGATGCAGACTTCATTCCTCGCCCAGACTTCCTGCGTCGGGTGATTCCCCACTTCACACCGGAGATCGGCATGCTCCAGGCTCGGTGGGGCCACCTCAACCGAGAGGGGTCGGTGCTCGCCCGCCTCCAGGCCATTCTCTTGGACGCCCACTTTGTTGTGGAGCAGTCGGCGCGGGCTGGCAGCGGTCTCTGGTTCAACTTCAACGGTACCGCCGGGGTGTGGAGAAGGAAGGCGGTTGTGGATGCGGGCGGTTGGTCCGCAGACACTCTGACCGAGGATCTGGACTTGTCCTACCGGGCGCAGCTCGCGGGGTGGAGGTTTGGATTCCTTCCGGAGGTGGTGGTACCCGCGGAGCTTCCAGAAGACATGACCTCCTTTAAGATGCAGCAGTTTCGTTGGGCGAAAGGGGGCATTCAGACCGCGTGCAAGATCCTTCCCCGGGTGTTCCGGGCGCGGGTTCCCCGGCGGGTGAAATGGGAGGCCACCGCTCACCTGTGCAGCAACCTGGCGTACCCTTTTCTGGTCTGCGTGGCGGTTCTCCTGCCCCTTTCTATCAGTGCCCGTGCGCGGATCGCGCCGGCGTGGATGGCCTGGATCGACCCGGTTGTCTTTGTCTTTGCCACCCTGTCCGTGGTGCTCTTCTTTCTGGCGTCTCAGTTGAAGAGAGAAGGAATGGGGGTGCGGGGAGTGGGTTGGGTGCCCTTGGCCATGGCCCTCGGGGTGGGCCTGGCGCTGTGCCAGACACGGGCGGTGATGGAGGCTCTCTTGGGCCGAGGATCACCTTTTGAACGGACACCGAAGAGCGGAACCTTGGGAAAGGCGGGCGAGGCCTCTCCCTATTCTGCGAGGTCCATGGGCACCGCAGGCATGGAGGGGTTGATGTGTGCATGGTTCCTCTGGGGAACGGCACAGGCTCTTCACCTGGGGATGATTCGTTCGGTTCCCCTCATGCTCCTTTTCGCCGTGGGGTTTGGCATGACGGGCCTTGGGGGTCTTCTTGGGTCCAGACGCCGCCCCGCGCTCAACCGTGCGAAGGCACAAGCTGAGGCAGCTTGAGAAACGGCGTTTCCACGACAAGAGCGCCGTCTCCCGCCACCTCTTTGGCGGGTCGAGAGGTCGCTTCGATGCCGGCCGAGACAAGGGCGTCCACGTTCTCACAACCGGCGACCACCAGCCGGTAACGACGGGCCAGTCGGGCCAACATGAGGGCTCTCTGGCCCCCGGCACGCACAGGGGTGTCCTCTTCCAGCAGAGTTTCCCAGGGCGGGGGTGTCTTCGCCAGCAACTCGGCAAAGGCCAGCTCTCCGGAGCCGAGGCCCAACCCCTCGGGACAGGCGGCCTCCAGCACCAGGCGGGCTCCCGAGAGCAGGGGAGGGAAAGGGGAGAGGGCCAGGTAGGTGGCGGCACGGCTGGCCTGGTAGAAGTTCACGGCCTTGGAGGCCGGGACCTTCAAGAGCGCGGTCGCCACCGGATTCGCTGTGGGAATCCACGGGTCCAGAGAGTCGGCGGCACGCTTCAGGGTGGTTGTGGGGGGGCCGGCCAACCAACCATGGCCCGGTATCCACTGCAAGGCCAGATCGACGCCGACCCACTCTCCGATGGCATCTACCCGATCCCGAAAGGGGTTTCCCGACAGGCGCCCCACCTGAACATCCGGGTGGCAGACGAAGGCCTTGGAGTGAAGGTGGTTCAAGGTGGCGCGGCCACCGCATCCCACCACGACCCCCTTGTGTCCACCGGAAAAGCCAGCGTACTGGTGCAGCTCAACGCAGCCGACCGTAATCAACGTGTCGGCCTCGACGAAAGCGGGGTGGACCTCGCAAGGGGTGTCCTCGATTCGCCCAAGGGAGACGCAGGCATCCGGGTCGTGATCCACCACGGGCCAGGGGCAGGCGGCTTCCAGAGGGGCTCTCTCCTCTGGACGAAGAGGGCGATGCAGCCCCAAGCCAACGACCACTGTGGCGGGCCCTTCCACGACCTGGGCCAAGGCCTCAAGCGCGGCGGCCGTGTCCAGGGTTCGGGTGGCGTCCGAGACGGTAATGGCTACGCGGCTTCGGGTGCGGAAGCTCCCCAGTGCCTCCAACGGGCTGCGAGAAGGGCAAGCAGAAGAGGGGGGTACTCGAGCCATGGAATCCAAGTCAGCTCCTCCCAATCCCCAACAGCAGGATCGTAGCCCTGCAGAACCCCGTAGGAAAGCAGGCAGGTGGAGGCAAGGACAGAGAAGGGCCAGGACCCCACCCAAAGCCCAGCCGCCAGGGGCCACAACACGTACCAGGGATGCACCACGGGAGAGAGCAATACCAGCGCTCCTGTGATCCAGAGGAGGAATTCCCCGGGGGGAAGGCGCTGTGTCCAGGCCCAGAGGACCACTCCGACTCCGATTCCTGCGCCAAGCAAACGTGCCTGGATCGGGTCGCCTGTTCCCCAGAGAAGCACCGAGAACACCGAAGCATTGTGGCTCCAATGCTGCGCGTAGGTTTGAAGCCCGCGGGAGAGCTCGGAGCCCGCGCTCAGGTAGGGAAGCGAGACCACCGCCGCCAACCCGCAACAGGCCGCGGAAATTCGAAACACCTCCTGACGGGATCGACCGCGAAGAAGCACAGGAAGCAGCACCACGGGCAGCAGCTTGATCCCGCCGCCCAAGGTCGCCAGAAGGCTTGCTCCTTTGGCGTCGTCTCGTTCTGCCTTTGCGAGGGCACACAGGGCCAGCAAGATGGCGATGGGCTCCAGGTGCCCGCTGGCAGCGGACTCCACGGCGGGCAGGGGGTGAAGGGCCCAGAGAACCGCTGCCCAGACCCGCCCATTGCGGGCCAGGACCCACATAATTCCCAGATCCGCCGCTGCGGCGAGACCCTTCCAGGCCAGTGGGGAGTAGAAGAGGGAGGCTCCGGCAAAGAGCCACTGGGCCAGGGGGGGGTAGATCGTGGGGACGGTCCGGTGGGCGACCTGCTCGTAGACGGCGTCTCGATTGGGCAGCAAGTCCATGTGATCGGGGGGAAAGAGAAAGGGATTGAATCCAGACCACTGGATGTGCCCTTCCCACAGGTAGCGAAACACATCGTCCGAGAGGGTGGGGGGGGAGGCGAGCAACACAAGTCGCAACAGGACGCCGGTCAACAAGACCGCTGTGGGAACTGCAGACAACCGCCGGCAATGCCACGCCGCCACACCGGCAAACAGGCACCAGATCCCGGCGGTTCCCACAAAACGCCAGGCATGGGCCCGGAGATCTCCGAAGAAGGTCGTGGCGGCTGCGCTGGTCAGCGCAAGTGCGCAGCATGTGAGCAGGAGCCGGGAAGACGAAGAGCGCATTGTTCTCTGATTGGGTGCTAAGCTCCGGTGCAATGGCAGCCGGCAACGGGTCACCACGGTACCGCTATCGCATCATTCTGGTGGCCTATCCTCCGGACGGTCCCAAGGCGCTGGCGGGGTTGTTTCCAGCGGGTCGCTCTCGCTTGGTGCTGCCACGAACCGTTCGGGTGGTGCGGGATCGTGGGATCGGCGAGAACACGGCCGAGAATCTCCGGGCCAAGGGAGCGGTCGTGGCCCTGGTACAGGAGCTCGAGGGGGCGGGGGTTTTCTGTCCGGACCACTCGGATCACCTCGTCGCCGGGCACTGCCGAATGTGCGAGACCTCTATCTGCGCGGCCTGCATGGTGGCGGCGGACGGTCGCCGCCTTTGCGCCCGCCACCGCCGGGCAATTCGGGAGCGAGCCCGTTGGATTCGCACGCGAAAACTCGCAGCGGTGTTCTTGTTTGCCTTGTTTCTCTACCAGGTCGTGGAAGCCTGGCGCGGGGATCGGGAGCGCACCGCCATGGGCACCACCATGCACGTGTTGGTGGTGCAGTATGCGCCGGAATCCGCGCGCTACCATCCCCTCTTGCGGGTGCTCAACGGATATGACCACCATGGTCGCCAGGGCACCTCTCTGCTGGAGATGAAGCAGTGGTTTGACGAGGAATTCCATCGGTACACGGGCTTGGGTCGGGACTACATGGAGCTTCATGTCCACGGCCCCTTCTTCGATGACCTGGAAATCCCGGATCTGACCCGACCGGGTGAGGGCTGGTTGTTTCGCACCTGGCGCTCCCTTTCCTATGTTCGTTTCTGGCGGAAGATGGCCCGGGAACACGGGGTGGATCCCGCATCCTATGGGGCGATGCTGGTGGTGGTGTACGGAGAGGACCAAGGAGATCTGGCGGCGGACTCTCGCGCATCTACCCAGGCGCGCCTCGGGGTGGTGCACATCGGGTTGGATGATTGGAACCCCACCTACCCAGTGGTCACCGCTGCCCACGAGCTTGCGCATGTGTTTGGGGCCTCGGATCGCTACGATGTGGACACCCAGCTGGCCCAGTACCCGGAGGGCTATGTGGAGCCCTTCTTGGAGCGAATCTTTCCACAGCGCTACGCCGAGTTGATGGCCGTAGACATCCCGGTTTCGCGAGAAATGGAGAGGGAGCCAAGTGCGCTGAAACAGGTTCGAATGGGCCACAGGACGGCGGCGCAGTTGGGTTGGATTACGCCCTCCAGGGCCGATTTGTTCTACCAACCGGAGCCGGATCCCATGGAACGCCTGGAGATAGATGAAAAGATCCCGGAGGAAAGTCTTGACATGACAACACCTGACTAGACATATTGGATGAACCTGCCCCCACTCTGATGGAGAACGCAATGTTCCGCTCGCTTCCCAGGCCCATCCTCTTTGTCCTCATCTGCCCAGCGCTCATGGCATCCAAGTGCCGAAAGCCCCCCGAGACGGCTGTCCTTGAAGATCTCGATCTACCCCAGATCGAAATGCCCACGCCCGAGCTTGAATTGCAGTTCGTGGCCATCGATCCAGACACGGCGCCCGCGAACTCCTTTTTTGATGTGCGCCTCTACGGCTCTGGATTTGAAGAGGGCGCCACGGTGGAAGTCGGGGGCCTGACCTCGAGAGAGGTGTCTCTGGTCGACAGCGGCACTCTGGTGGTGACCCTTCCTCCCTTGGACTCGGGCGTCTACGACGTCACAGTGGTCAACCCGGATGAGTCCCGCGCTGTGCGCCGGGCAGGACTGGAGGTCATCGCCCTCACAGCAGAACAACAGGAGATCTGTCGCTCCGCTACACTGCACTTTGGCTACGACTCCAGTGCGCTGCAGGACATGGACAAGGAGGAATTGGAGAAGCTGGGTCCTTGCTTCCTGATGTCTCCCGATCGGATCGTCCTGGAAGGTCACACGGATGAGCGTGGTAGCACCACCTACAATCTCGCTCTGGGGCAACAGCGGGCAGATGCGGTGGAGAGCACGCTCGTGGCGCAGGGGCTTGCACCCTCTCGAATGCGAAGCATGTCTTTTGGTGAGGAGCGCCCCGTGGAGCTGGGCGAGACCGAAGAAGCGTGGCAGGAGAACCGGCGCGTGGAATTGAAGGTCATCGCCCCGTGACAAGGGTGGGACCTTTCCTTCTGACGGGGTTTCTCTTGCAGACCGGCTGCGTGCTGGACCGAACCGGCCAGTCCATTACGTCGGCCGCTCAGCGGGAGATGGCCATTCAGGCCAGCCGGGCCGCCGAGGCCCAGCGTCTGTCCACCGACCTGGAGCGCCGGGTGCAGGACATGGAGGAGGTGCTTCGGTACCGGGGCCGCCAGGAGGCCGAAAAGCTGGAGAATCTGGACCAGGTCACGGGTGAGATTCGCCGTCTTCGTGGAGAGTTGGAGATTCTCCAGCATGCATCCCAGCAGGAAGGATCTGCCGGAGACGTGTTTCGGGAGGATGCTGCCCACCGCCTGGCCTGGTCAGAGGGGCGCTTGGAGGCATTGGAGGCGGCTCTCGGTCTGGCCCCGCCACCCATGCCGGCGGCAGAACCGGGTACCGCGGAGACAGAGGAGGCCCCCGACCCGACCACGGAAGGGGAGGCGACCGTGCCCGAAGGGGCGGATCTCTTTGAATTGGCCAAGAGCCACCTTGCGGAAGGCCGTGCACCGGCTGCCCGCGCGGTGCTGGTTCGTTTTCTTCAGGAAGCGGGAGATGACTCCCGGGTGGGGGAAGCAAGGTTACGACTGGCGGAGACGTGGTTGGAGGAGGGCCTGTACCAGCAGGCCATTCTGAAGCTGGAGGATGTGGTCCAGGCGGACCCCGGATCGGAGTGGGCGGCTTGGGCCATGGTGCGGCAGGGGGAGTGCTTTCAAGAAATGGATCGCAGAGAGGAGGCCGAATTGTTCTGGGAAGACGTCTTGGCGAGGCACCCGGGCTCGGAAGCCGCCAAGGGGGCCAAGAAACTGCTGAATCGTTGATGTGGCCCCGGTTGGCGGGCCTTGACGTGGTTTCCGGCAGACGTTAGCTACGCCGGCAACGACGCTTTCCTTTGGTAGGAGCGGCCCTCGCGGGCGGCTCTTTTTTTTCGCCCACAGGCTTTGTCGGTCCGGAGTCACCTTGTCCCACATTCTCGAGACCCAGCGCCGCCTGTTTCAGGCATTCGATGGCGTCATTGCCCGGGAGAACCTGGAGCTTGTGGCAGTGGAAATGCTGCAGCTTCATGGTCGTTCTACCGTGCGGGTGTCCATCGACGGCCCTGGGGGCGTGCAGGTGGGGGATTGCTCTCGGATCAGTCACACGCTCTCGGCGCTTCTGGACGTGGAGGATGCGCTCAAGGGGGCGTTTGACCTGGAGGTCTCCTCCCCCGGCCTGGAGCGTCCCCTCCAGCGGGAAGGAGACTTTGCCCGCTTTGTCGGGTACCGGGCCAAGATTCGGCTCCTGCCCAACGGGGAGGCGCGGCGCCGTTTTTCGGGAACCCTTCGGGGGATGGAGGGGAGCAAGGTGGTCATCGATGCACACGACGATCGCTTTGAGTTGGACGTGAACCAGATTGAAAAGGCACACCTTCTCTTGGAATTGGAAGAACTTGCAGAACTCACGACGGGCGACAACGCCCGAGGAGAAACCTCATGATCAGCAGTGACTTGGCACGACTCATCGACGTGGTACACCGCGAGAAGAACCTGACCCGGGATGCGGTGATCGAGGTGCTGGAGAGCGCGATGGAAGCCGCCGCCCGCCGCAAGTACGGCATGGAGCGGGACATCGAGGCCCAGTACAACGAAGAGCTCGGGGAAGTGGAGATCTTTGAGTTTCGCACCGTGGTCGACTCGGTGGAGAACGAGGAGCTGGACATTCCCCTGGAGGGTGCCCGGGAGCTGGACCCTGAGTGCGAGGTCGGGGACTCCCTGGGAATCAAGATGGAGATTGAAACCCTGGGACGCATCGCGGCCCAGGCGGCCAAGCAGGTCATCATCCAGAAGGTGCGGGATGCAGAGCGCGAGATGACCTTCAACGAGTTTCGCGACCGCAAGGGCGAGCTCATCACCGGAATCGTCCGGCGCTTTGAGAAAGGCAACATCGTGGTGGACCTGGGCCGTGCCGAGGCGATTCTTCCCCGGCGGGAGCAGGTGCTCACAGAGACTTATCGACAGGGGGATCGCATCCAGGCCTATGTGCTGGACATCACCCGCGCAGCCAAGTCCCCGCAGGTGGTTCTTTCCCGGACCCATCCCGGACTTCTCATGAAGCTGTTCGAGTTGGAAGTGCCCGAGATCTACGAGGGCATTGTGCGGATTGAGTCCTGTGCCCGTGAGCCTGGATTTCGCGCAAAGATCGCCGTGTCCTCCTCGGACCGTGATGTAGACCCCGTCGGTGCCTGTGTGGGCCTCAAGGGTTCTCGCGTGCAGGCGGTGGTGGGCGAGCTGCGCGGTGAGGCCATCGACATCATTCCCTTCCACGGGGACCCGGCGATGTTCATTGTGCATGCCATCGCGCCCGCTTCGGTGTCTCGGGTCTATATCGACGAACACACCCACTGCATGGAGCTTATTGTTCCCGATGATCAGCTCTCGAAGGCCATCGGGCGCCGGGGCCAGAACGTGCGCCTTGCAGCCCAGCTGACGGGCTGGCGCATCGATATCTATTCGGAGTCCCGCCACCAGGAGCTCAACGAGCAGGCAAGTGGCGAGCTCGGTCGCGTAGAGGGCATCGAGGAGGAGATGATTGAGTCCCTCATCCGCCATGGATTCCGCTCGGTCAAGGAGTTCACCGATGCGGACCCCTACGAGATTGCCACCATCCTCGAGCTGGAGGGAGAGGGGGCAGCAGCGGCCCTCATCGCCGGAGCGGACCAGGTGCTGGAGAAGCTGATTCTCGAGGAGGCCGAGGCCCGAAGGGCCAAGGATGCGGCCGAAGCCGAGGCGCGGGAAGCCGGATTGGACTTGCCTCCGGAAGCAGGAGATGCCCTCCCGCCGGAAGCGGACGAAGAAGCCCCGGCTCTGGCCAGCGACACCGCCGAGGAGCCCGTGGCCGAGGAGCCC
>CAZRYF010000080.1:0-3270 GCA_964604165.1 uncultured Enterobacterales bacterium | reverse complement strand
GCCGAGGAGCCCGTGGCCGAGGAGCCCATTGCTGAAGAGCCTGTTGCCGAGGAGCCCGCGGCTCCCGCCGAAGACACGGTTGTGTCGGGCGAAGAGGGATGACCACTTGTCCGAGCGAACCTGTGTAGTCAGTCGACGCAAGGCGGATCCAGCAGAGCTGGTTCGCTTGGTGCTCTCCTTTGAGGGAGAGCTTCACGTGGACTATCGTGGCCGTTTGCCCGGTCGCGGTGCATGGGTCTTCCCGGAGAAGGCAATCCTGGAGAAGCTTCAGGCGACTCCGAAGATCCTCAACCGGGCGCTAAAGACCCCCGCGGACACAACAGGTGTGCTTGAGAAGGTGCAAGAGGCCAACCTCCTGTCCTTGTTGGATGCTCTCTCTCTCTGTGCCCGTTCGGGCACCCTTGTCAGTGGCCACGATGCAGCCCTGGCTTGTCTCACCTCCGGCACGGCCTGTGTTGTGGGCCTTGCCTCCGATGCTTCGCCCAGGGTGGATCGACGTTTTTTCGATGCGGCCGGTGCCGTTCCCATCTTCCATGTACCCCTGGATCGAGAACAGATCGGGGATCGGATTGGGAAGGGACCCCGGGCTGTTTTTGCGGTGGCGCCAAGCGCTGCCTCCAAGCCTCTTCTTCGCGAGTTGCGAAGAATGGCAGCACTGCGTTAGATCCGGCCGTTCTCAGGCCTTGTAGAGGGACCCCCCCATGGCGAAAAATGACATTCTCGATCGGCTCTCCAACCAACCCAAGGCACCGGTGACGGTGAAGCGGAGTGCTGATCCCGGAGAGAAGGACAAGGCAAAGACCCAGTCGACCCGTGTGGGTAAGCGGGTGATTCGGCGCCGGCGTAAGCGGGAGGATGTGGCGGAAGCGGCGCCTCCTTCGGGCCTGCCGTCTTTCGGAAACGAGGCATCCGAGGAGTCTGCTGCTGAAGTCGCGCCAGCCACCGAGGTGTCCTCACAGAAGACGCAACCGGGGGAGACACCAGCGGTAGAAGCCGCCGAGGCGGGTGCTCCTGAAGAATCTCCAGTGGAGCAGGCCGAGAGCCCCACCGCGGATGCAGAGGTACCCGTCACGGAGCCAGCTCCGGAGAGTGAGGCACCGGCGCAGGCTGCAGATGCGCCAGCGCAACAGGCGCCAGCGGAAGAGGCTTCTGCTGAAGAGACCGCTGCCGCGGTGGCTAAGCCTGAGTCCACCTCCCCAGAGGCCAAGGAGGCGGCTACGGCCGCTGACACTTCCGCACGTTCGGAGAAGAAGAAGAGCGCAAGTGATGGGCTCAAGTCTCTTCCCGGGCTGGGAAGCGCGGTCATTAAGCCGCCGCCGGGCTACGACCCCAACAACCCCCAGGCGGCCCCCAAGGAAGAGGCAACCACTGGTCCCCGCTGGAAGGACAAGAAGGCTGCGGGGGCCGATCGAGGCAAGCCGGGTACGCCGGACTCCGAGGAAGGCAAGCGCGGAAAGCCGCGCCAGAAGCGCCGTGGTCGACGCCAGGCGTTCATGGATGACTACCGGATGATGCCCACACGTCGCAAGCGAAACCGTCGCAGCGGTCCCAAGGTGGCGTCGCCCCAGCCCAAGGCCCAGAAGCGGAAGATTCAAGTGGATGGAACCATCTCGGTGGGTGAGTTGGCGCACCAGTTGGGACTGAAGACGCCCCTGGTCATCAAGAGCTTGATGGGATTGGGAATGGAGGCCACCATCAACGAGCAGCTCGAATTCGAGATCGTTCAGATGGTCGCCCAGGAGTTTGAATACGAAGCGGTCCAGGTGGGCTTCCAGGAAGACGAACACCTCATCGAACTCGAGGTCGATGAGTCAAGC
Source organism: uncultured Enterobacterales bacterium (assembly GCA_964604165.1). GTDB lineage: Bacteria > Myxococcota_A > UBA796 > UBA796 > CAJQPC01 > JAYZDK01. The sequence continues at coordinate 1,453 of CAZRYF010000080.1, read as the reverse complement.
TTGTTGAGCCGTCCACCCGTCGTGACCGTGATGGGCCACGTGGACCATGGCAAGACTACCTTGCTTGACTCCATTCGCCAGGCGAAGGTGGCGGATGGTGAAGCTGGGGGAATTACGCAGCACATCGGGGCCTACCAGGTGGAGCGGGGTGGCCAGTTGATCTCCTTTATCGATACGCCGGGCCACGAGGCTTTCACCTCCATGCGGGCCCGGGGGGCGATGGCCACCGACCTGGTGATCCTGGTGGTGGCCGCCGACGATGGGGTCATGCCCCAGACCGTGGAGTCCATCAACCATGCCCGGGCAGCCGGTGTGCAGATCATCGTGGCGGTGAACAAGTGCGACAAGGCGGGGGTGAACCCCGACAACATCCGCCAGCGCTTGATGGAGCACGAACTCGTCCCGGAAGAGTACGGGGGCGAGACTTTGATGGTGAATGTCTCCGCCCTGGAGGGCCAGGGCATCGATGAGCTGCTGGATGCGGTGCTTCTGGTCGCGGAACTTCAGGACTTCAAGGCGGATCCTGCTCGCCACGCTGAAGGTGTGGTGCTCGAGGCCAGTCTGGAGACCGGTCGTGGGGCCGTCGCCACGGTTCTGGTACAGCAGGGAACCCTGCGGGCTGGTGACTCGGTGGTGTTGGGGAGTGTGGCCGGTCGCGTCCGCGCCATGTCCAACCACGCCGGTGAAAAGGTCAAGGAGGCCATGCCTTCCACCCCGGTGGAGATCATTGGACTGGAAGGGGTGCCTGTCGCCGGGGACGACTTTGTGGTGGTCAAGAACGACAAGGCAGCGCGGACCCTCGCGGGGCACCGCGCCGGAGAGGACCGCAAGAAGGGCCTGGTCCATCGGGACAAGGTCACCCTCGAAGACTTGTTTGCCAAGTCTGCCGAAGGAGAGGTGGTGGCGCTGAACCTGGTGGTCAAGGCCGATGTCCAGGGCAGCGTCGAGGCTCTCAAGAGCTCGCTGGAGAGCATTGAGGTGGAGGGCGCTGAGATCAAGGTGCTCCACTCGGGTGTGGGCGGGATCCGGGAGTCGGATGTCTCCCTTGCAGCCGCCTACAGTGCGATTGTGCTGGGCTTCAACGTGCGTCCGGACTCCAAGGCTCGAAATGGCGCCGAAAAGGAAGGTGTGGACATTCGCACCTACCGGGTCATCTACGAAGCCCTCGACGAGGTCCGAGCTGCTGCGGTTGGGTTGCTCCAGCCTACTTTCGAGGAGAAGCACGAGGCCTCTGTGGAGATTCGAAAGACGTTCTCCGTACCCAAGATCGGCACCGTTGCAGGCTGCATGGTGATCGAAGGCAAGGTGGTTCGTGGACACCAGGCCCGACTTGTGCGCGACGGCGTGGTGGTCTGGGAAGGAAGTTTGTCTTCCCTGCGCCGCTTCAAGGACGATGTCCGCGAGGTGGAAAAGGGCTACGAATGCGGGCTGGGTCTGGAGAACTTCAGCGACA
>CAZRYF010000079.1:0-17240 GCA_964604165.1 uncultured Enterobacterales bacterium | reverse complement strand
GGACATCCTCCGTCGATAGTCTGAAGGTGTCTACGAAACCGGGTCAACTCCAGGTCCCTTGCATGGACTATTCCGGTGCAACTTCAGTCGCACGGTCGGGTTCCAAGATTACCCGTCCGATTTCCACTCCGGCACAAGCCTCAACCGATCCGCTGGAATGGAGAGGCGCTCCACCGGTGCTTTGGAACGCATCTTCACCGGAATAATCAGCCCTCGAAACGGGTGGCCTTGAAGACTCTTCTGTAGTTTCCTGCGGAGCCTGCTTCGAATCGGGCTGAGGCGCTGGGACCGCTCCTCGCACACCTCAGGCCGAAAGTCGTAGCCATCAGAAATTTCGTGGGGAGGCATCCTCCACAACTCCAGGCACCACTCACTCACCCTCCTCAATGGCTGGTCCAATCCGGCGTTGAGCCACCCGTCATCGGTGTGGAGGCGCTGGATGGCCAAGGCGGTCATCCAGATCATCTGGTCGTGAGAGAGCTTGATCGACAGACCGGGGAGCAGCAACTGCCGCTGCACCACATCCAGGGTCACCTTTGGCACACAACCTCGCTCAAGCGCGGTCTCTCCGGCCGCCACGGCGCTGGAAAATGTGTCCAGGTCCGATGGAAGCAGCGCTTTGCCAAGTCGCGGCACCGACACATCCACAAGATCGACTTGAATGTCCTGGGCCCCCAGGCGCACGGGCTCGGGCCGATCCATCTCGATGGTGGCCGGGCTTTGCTGTTGGGGGAAAAAGAAGCCCGTCATCGGGTCACTTGCTTGCTTGGGTGTGAGCCGCAGGTCGACCAGGCGGTCGGTGGGTCTTCCGAGAAGCTGGAAGGTGGTCGAGACCTGCACGGTGAGCGTGCGGCGACTCCCACCCACCAGCGCGTAGATCACTGGCAGCTCGCCCATCGACAGCCGCCGTGCGATCTGCCAGATGGCGTTGGTGAAATGGAGTTGTGCGCCGGGCGCCGCGTCATCCACCATCGGCTCTCCGCTGCTCTGCCGAACGAGCGTGGGCACAAGATGGGCCAGTTCCGGATCGCCCAGCACCTCCCGGAGCTGGTCGAGGGGGCGCTGTTGCCCGAGCAGCTCCGTCTGAAGGTACTTGTGGGCGTTGGCGTAGAGCACCGCCTCCAAGCGGCCCACGCGGAGCCCCTCCTGGTGGAGCGCCCAAATGAGGGCGACCAGCGGGGCTGGGTTCCCCCCCGGAGCCGCCAGAACCACGACCTCCCGCATCTCGCCGGTCGCCTTTACCGGGCGTCGAGAACAAGCGACGCTGCTTCCAGCACCGCCAGATCCCGCTGGCGCTTGGTGGCGGAGGGGGACTGGGCGATCAGCGTGCGGGCCTCGTGCAGTGTGGCCCAGCGAATCGACTCCGTTTCCCAGTCCAGGTCCCCGGTCTCCCGCACTGGACGCATCAGAAAGTACTGGTTGACGCTGCTTGTGCCCTCAAAGGCACCGGGAATCGGCGCGAGAATCTCGGCGACGTAGCCGGTTTCCTCGCGCACCTCGCGCAGCGCCGTCTCCTTGGGAGATTCACCCGCCGAGGGCCGCCCCTTTGCAAAGGTCCACTTTCCACCATCGAAATCTCCCTTCGGTCGCCGCAACAACACGCGGCCGTCCTCATCAAACAAAACGCCGCCAAAGGACTGCCACTTGCCTGAACTCATCTCGACCTCCTCTTTCTCAAGGGATTCCAATCGGGTGAGCGTCTGCCACACCTCTCCGTAGATTCGCGCTCGAGCCTGCCCTTGCAGCTCCCCGACCTTGCCCTTGAAATTATTGTAGTCGATCTCGCGGCAAAGCTGCGCCTGGGCCTGGGCAAAGTCCTCATGAGAACAAGTTGCCCGATACGGATAGTCGGTCCCCTCCCCCGCTCGGGTGGCCGACAAACCAGGCAGGTACCGGGACCGCAGCGCGTCGAGGTCTGCCCGCACCCGCGAGCGAACGGTGAGGTGGGCATCGCCGGGCTTGTTGACGACAGAGAAAAAGCCAAAGGGGGTGAGCAACCACATAAATGCCTCCGAGCATGGGTTCATCTGCTCTGTAGGCGCGCTCTGCGGGCGGCGCCGGGGGAGCAAATTTGCTTGGGGGTCAACTCCCCGTGTCTACCCCCTTCTCCTTCGGCCGAAGCAAATCAATCAACCGACTCGCTGTCCCCATTTTTCCCCCGGAGAGGCCCTCATAGTTGGCACAGTCCACCAACGCACACGCCGCTTGCTCGTCGAGGTCCTTCTTTTTGGCGAGGTCCGCGATCCACCTGAGCTGCTTGGCGGAGGGGGGGCGGTCCAGGATGGGTTGTTCTTTCAAGTAGTCGATCAGCGCCGAGGTCTCCTCGCGGGTGGGCGGGTCGCTCGGGATCAGTTCGGCGTTGTCGAGGGCCTGTTCCATGGACAGGCCAGTCGAGACGAGAAGTCGCGCCACCATGTCCTGCTGAGGCTGCGAGGGAGGCAGGACCAGCCCCCGCTCCTTGAAGGTCGTCAGCCAACTCTTTCCCTTCTCCTCGGTGAGGGCGTCCAGGTCGCCGACCTCCCCGGCCACATCGGGGGCCACCGAGATGTAATCGAGGAGCCTTTGACGGGTGGTCCGGGCCAGCGCTCCCTGGTCCCGTGCCTTTTTCGCCCGCTCGTGGGCATCGCGGATTGCATCGCGCATTCTTAGCCAGGTAGGGCCTGCGAGCGCCGCGCCCTCGGCGACCCCATCCAGCAAGCGCTCCATTTCAGCGGTGTAGCCCACATCGAACACGGGCTCACCGTCGGCGAGAGTGTAGAGCGGTGCTGCGCGAAGCCAGATGTCTCGCCCCTCGTCGGTGGGCGCCAGGGAGCCTTCCTCGTCTGACAGGTATCGGTGGCCCACCAGTTTCTCGATGGTCTTGCCGTAGGTGGAGGGGCGGCCGATGCCGTTCTTCTTCATGAGCTGGATAATGGCCGGCGCCCGGTATCGACCGGGGGGCTTGGTCACATCCTCAATGAGCTCGGGGTTTGGGTGCTCCTCCTCCGGGGGCGACAGCGACTCCACCTGGCCGACCTCTACACCGACGGCGGTGGTGTCCACGGGGCCATTGAGCAAATCAAAGGCTTGCCTCCAGCCGGGATCGGCGAACCACCCCAGCGACCCTTCCAGGCGAAGCTCTAACTCCTGGGCCTTGGCCACAAGGGAGAGGCTGACCCGCAGCGCCGGCACCATCAGGGCCGCCAGCGCTCGAGCACGAACCAAGGTGTAGAGTTTCTGCGTGTCCGCGTCTACGCCGGGCACCTCCTCCCGGGCCATGTCCGTGGGTCGAATCGCCTCGTGAGCGTCCTGCACCCCAGCGGCGGGCGCATCGCTGGCGGGGGTTTCGGCCAGCATGTTCTCCCCCCACTTTCCGGCAACAACTCGCTGGCCGGCAGCCACAGCCTCCGGAGACATGCGGGTAGAGTCGGTTCGAATATAGGTCAAGTGGCCGGCGGTGTAGAGGGTGCTCGCCAACTTGGCGGTCTTGCCTGGCGACCATCCAAAGCCGCTGCCTGCCACCTGAATCAAGGTATCCGTGCGAAAAGGTGGCTTTGCCGCCTGCCTCTTCTCCCGGCGAGCCACCGCCTCCACGGTGAGGGCTCCCGCGGTGCCCACCCGCTCCCATGCGTCTTGGGCCGGGTCCGTCTCCTTGGTGCGGTGCGCATCAAAGCGCCCCTTGTCGTCGCGCCAGGCCCGGGCATCACTCTTTTCGTGAAAGCGCACCTTCCAATCCGTGAGCGCCGTAGCCGCCCGAACCTCGAAGTAGGCCACAGGCACATGGGCCTCCCGCTCCAGTTCTCGCTGCACCACAAAGCCAAGCGCTGGCGTCTGCACCCGCCCCATTCCCCCTCGTCCCTTGGTGTAGCGACGAGCCACCTTGCCCGTTCGCCAGCCGACGAGCCGATCCAGAAACATCCGCACCAGCGCCGCATCCACCAGGTGCTGATCCACCTCACCCCGGGACTCCACGGCCGCCAAAATCGCCTTCTTGGTCACCTCCTGAAAGGTCACCCTGTAGCAGGGCCCCAGGTCGCACAAAAGCTTCTCCAGGTGCCAGGCGATGCGCTCTCCCTCCCGATCCGGGTCAGAGGCCAGATAAAAAGCGACTTCGTCGTGCTGGGAAGCCTCATCCCGTATGGCCTCAATGGCCGCCTCCCCCCGATCCGTCCACACCCACGGGGGCTCGGGCAGGTTGTCACCCTTCTCGATCCAGTAGGCCTTCTTGACCTGCTTGGGTTCGTGCCCCTTCTTCTTGTCATTGGGCAGCGTCTCAATGTGCCCACCGGTGGACAGCACCCGCCAGTCGTCATCGCCCAGGTGCTTCTGGATGGTCTTGCACTTGGGCTTGGACTCTACGATTAGGATGTTCATTGCGCCTTCCGGGTTTGCCCCTCGATTGAGTACGGGGCTGATCATACACAGTGCGTCATTGTGCGGTGTGGACCCCCAGAATAGTGGAGTTGGCGCGGGTACAGTATTTGCCGCCAAGAAAAGAATGACCGAATCGCAAGATCAAGTGTACTGGTGGAGCTGGCAGCTCGATGGCGATGGCGGGTGTGAATACCTTGTGGAGGCCGACTTGGTGCGGATCTTGGTCGCCGGGTTGGAACGGAGTGGAGGGTATCGCGCCAAATTGGGTGCACTCTGCGGCAAGCCGGGTAGGCGCTGGCAGGTGAAAACTGAAAAGTTCGCTGGCAGAACCCGAAACGATATCGTGCTGACCGAGTCCAGCGGAGGAAAGGCTCGCTGCAGTATCGAGACCAAGATCAACGCGCCCTTGAGCCCGGTACAAAAAGAAGAGATCTGTAACGGAAAGCAAGCGATTGACGCCATCGTTGTGCCAGCGACTCGCATAGCCAACGAGGTAGAATCGCTGGATGATCTTCTACGTGGCACGGGGATTGAGCCCCCCTGTGTCCTGTCATGGCGACACCTGGCTGATGCAGCTCTCGGCACAACCGCAGAGCCCGAACTGAAACGACTCCGCCGATGGACAACAGCGCAACAAGACCGGGTAAGAATAAATCTGTCTCCTCCCAATCATGCTGGCTACCGACGCTGCGAGTTCTGGACCGAGAGCGGGCGCAACACGGGCCGTTACATGCACGTCATGGAAGACCAGGAAGGAGAGGAAATGGCGGCGGCGTGGAACGATATGCTTGAGTCTTCAGCAGAACGCAGTGCGGAATAGCCATCCCCATATCGCCACACCGAGTGGTGCGGTCGCTCACCCCTCACCCTTCCGCTTCACCCAAACCAACCCGTCCCCCTTGGAGATGACCACCACATCCACCGGTGCTGAGACCGTCTCGGCGTCCATGGTGACCCGACGTTTAAAGGATTGGAGGCTCACCAAGGCCTCGGCGGCGGCGGCGAGGTCGAAACGCGGGAGCATCTCGACCATTTCGATGATGGGGGCTACGAACTCATTCTGTTTGATTTCCTTGAGGTCCGTATGAAATTCATTCAATAGGCCATCGCCCCATTCCTCCAAGAGGTCACTCAATTCCGCTCTTTCTGGGCTGCTCATTTCGTGAAAGTGCTCGTCCACCCGTTCGGCCAAATCACCCAATTTGTCCGCAACCAAAGAGTGGACCTCCTCCAGGAGCCGCGGTTCGATTCCAGTCATGAATCCTTCCACGGTTTCACTCTGGGCGAATGGGATGATCTGCGAATTGAACTCCACCGGGTCGCCATCTTCATCCAGATCCGTCGCCCCCAGCTGACTCCAACAAGCCCCATTTTCGGTTAGCAAACCCGACAGGCTGTAGTTCCGCGCACTGGGAAAGACATCCGCCTCCCCAAAGCCGGCCACGACCAAACCCGTCATGAGCGGGGCGTGTTCGCCCTTCTTCATGTGCCGGGTCACGGAAAGCTGGCCGATACGGTGCAGGCGGGCCCGCAAGGTCTTTCCGGGCGGACTGCCCCGCTGTTTGTTCAGGTACTCCTTCACTGTCGCCACCCGGGTCTTTGTGATCTTGGCAGCCATTTCAGCGGAAACCCCCTCGAACGGGTCGCAATCCGTCAACTCCGCCTCAAGCTCCCTGGCCACCTCCTCCCGGACATCTTCCCGTTCAAACAAACTGAACGCCACCTCCGACGCCTCCTTCCACGACATCAACACGGCCACCACCTGCAAACGCACCCAAGCCTCCAGCGTCCCCCCGGGAGCGTGTTCATAGTAGTTCGCCGTATACGAGAGGAAATCCTGTGCGTAGTCTGCCACCCGGTCAAAGGACCGGTCCCCAAGCTGCTTTCGATAGCACTTGATGATGGTCTCCCAGGGGATGTCCATCAAGCTGGCGTTGTTGTAGAACATCACCGCAACCGGCTGAGTCTCCGAGAGCGCAAACAGCTTGTCCGCAGTGCGAAGCACTTTCTGCCGACCCGCCATGGTCACCGTCACCGCGCTGTCCGCGGCCAGGGCCACTGCACCGTGGTTCAGCGCGACGATCTCTGCGGTCATTTTTTGGTGCCTCTACAAGACGGCAGTATGGCATAAGTGGAGGGCAGGAGGACGCAATCAATGGTTCCAAACCGCTACCCATTTGAGATGGTCGAGGAGACCATGACTCGCTTCTTTCGGGCGCGCTCTGATCACCAATTGGCTCAGCGTGCGTACCGCCGTTTCCGATGTCTGGTGCTCATGCTCGCGGTCACCGAGTACGGCATGCTCGACACGCAGGATGAGAAGGCCAGAAACAAAGCGCTGTCTTTCTCCTGGGAAGACATGGACGTCGCCTTTCGAGGTTTCGGAGACAACTGCACCACCGGTTTTGTCATGCAGATCTGGTCTGCTCTAGAAAAGAAGGACTGGCCTGAGTTCAAGAAGATGATGGGAGATGTCCTGGACAAGGCCCAGAAAGAAGCGATCAAGCGCGGCGTCACCCCCAGGTATTCCCAGCGATACCTGCACCAAGCTGTACGCGATCTGGACCAGGACTTTTGCCTACCCACAGCGCTCCCCCTTACGGGCCCTGTCGCCCGAGATTGGGCACGCGACAACGACCATGATCCCGACAAAATGGAACACGCGATGCTCTACATAGAGGCGATCGATCGCATGAAAACCAAGGCGAAGATCACGAAAAACGCGGAAAAGGCCCGCGCGAAATTCGAACTACTCCCCGGGAAGAAAAATGAGTAGACACTAAACCCCAACCGCCCCACCCAAAGCCGACCACCGCTCCACCCGGGCCTGCACTCCCTCGACGAGCACACTGCGCACACCAATGATCTCGACTCCGTCCTTGGCGCGGGTCACGCCCGTGTAGATCAACTCCCGGGTGAGCACGCGGGAGGTCTCCTCTGGCAGGACCAGAAGCACACGGCCGAACTCTGATCCCTGGCTCTTGTGGACCGTCATGGCGTACACGGTCTCGTGTTCCGGCAAGCGGGTCGGCTGGAAGGTGCGAAAGCCGCCCTGGCCATCGGGGAACATCACCAGCATTACCCCTTGCTCATCGGGCCAAGCCAAGCCCACATCGCCGTTGTAGAGCCTGAGCGCATGGTCGTTTCGGGTGACCATCACCGGGCGCCCGCGGTACCACTCGCTGCGGCCGTGGCACAGACCAGCCCCAAACAGCGCCGCCTCGATGGCCCGGTTGATCTGCACCGCACCAGATCGGCCCCGACGGTGGGCGCACAGGATTCGATAAGAGAGAAAGGCGGAAAAGGCCGCTTCAATGCTGTCCGCGCCAAGGTAGGCCCTGTAGGCCTTGATCGCCCGATCGGAGACAAGGCCCGGAACATCCGCCGGGTCCGCCGGCTCCACGAGCACCACGATAGCGGAGGCATCGGTCTCCAGCGCCTTCAGCGTCTGCTCCCCCTCTCCCGCCACGATGGCCGCCGCTACAAGCCCGATTCCGCCCTGGTCGTCAAAGCGGTAGTTGCGACGGAGCTGCACCGTGCAATCCCCGATCCCCGTGTCACCCGCGTTGACTTCCTCCGCCGTCAACACGCCGCCGGTGACTGCCTGGAACCGGTGCGCCAGGTCTTGCGAGTACCCCTGCGCCGCCGCGATTCTGCACAGATCGCCCAACACCGCCCCCGGCTGTACGCTGGCCAGCTGGTGGCGATCCCCCAGGAGCACCAGGGTTGCGTCATCCTCCAAGGCCGCCAGCAGGGTCGACATGAGGCCCATGTCCACCATGCTCGCCTCGTCCACCACCACCACGTCATAGGGGACCCGGTTGTCCGGCCCATAGCGATACCCAGTGCCGAAATACCCCAGGCGACGGTGGAGGGTGGTGGACTCCTCGGGCAAGCCCGCCCGGACCTCATCCGAAATGGGCAGCTTCGCCCTCTGTTTGTCCACGGTCTCCTGGAGCCGCGCGGCCGCCTTGCCCGTAGGCGCCACCAGGGCGATGCGCAGGTCACGCCCATCCCGCTGAGCTTGTTCGATGAGGAGCGCCAGCAGCTTGATCACGGCGGTGGTCTTGCCCGTGCCCGGACCGCCGGAGATGATCGCCAGCTTTCGGCTCGCCACCACCAGCCCCGCCAGCTTGCGCCAGTCCACCTCCCCCGCCGGATCAGAATCCCCCGGCTCCCCTGGAAAGAGCCGCTCCAGGGCCTCTCCCAGCCAGTCGCCATCCACCACAGCCGGCGCGGCTTCAATGCGCTCCTGAAGCAGGCGGCCCAGGCGCTGCTCATGGGCGAAGTAGCGGTGCAGGTACAAGCGGCCAGCGTCATCGAGCACCAACGGGGTCAGATCGCTCCCATCCCCCACCACAGCGCAGCGCCCAAGGATGGCCGCCCAATCCACTTTTTCCGGCCAACAAGGTCCCGCCTCCTTTTCCGCAAGAGGCGCCTCCCGACCGCGCTGGGCCACAGACCCCACCAACTCGGACAGGGGAAGGCAGGTGTGCCCCCCGCCCGTATAGGCGCTCACCATGGCCGAAGCCGCCGCCAAGACAGCAAGGTCCGCCGGATCCAGATCCGAGGCGGACAGTCGGGCCATGAACAGACCAAAGTGGTGATCCAGCTGCGAAATGCAGCCCGCGGAAAGCAACTCACGGGTGGTGGGCATCGTCACTTGGTGCCCCCTGGTTCCCGAAACAAGTCAGAGAGCCCGCCCACAAGCGCCTCGGTGGGCTGGGCGCTGAACACACCGCGCTCTGCACCGGTCTCCGGGTGCATGCCCCGCACAAAGAGATAGCGCACCCCGCCGAAATGGTCGCCAAAGCGGTAGCCGGGCAGCCGTGCGCAGAGGTGTCGATGCAGCGCCACCGCATAGACGAGGTACTGCAGGTCGTAGTGGTGGTGCGCGACCTGGCCCTCCATGGCCTGGCGGTGGTAGTCGCCCAATGTGGGGCCCAGAAAGTTGGACTTGTAGTCCACGACCCAAAAGCGGCCGGCCTGCTCAAAGACCAGGTCGATAAAGCCGTTCAAGTGCCCCCGGAGGCGGCCGAAGCCAAGCCCCTCCACCCGGCGGGCCAGCCCCCCCTCTCCCTGTTGTCGCAAGAACTCCGCCAGCTTTGACTGCCCAAGGTTGGGGGCGTCAGGACCACGATGTGACACAGGAAATAAAAAGCCCAACTCATCCAGGCGGCGCTCGCGGGGAAGATCCGCGAGGGTGAAGCCCTCCAATGAGCCGCCCAAGGGGGTAGAGAGGACCGCCTGTACCGCAGCGGTGGTGCCGGGCCCCAGGTCCGCAGCATCGAGCCTCGCCTGGGCCAGCTGCGCCATCACGACCGCGGTGATGTGAGCCTCGTCCCCTTGAAAGTCCAGGTGTTCAAAGACCGCGTGCAGCACCACGCCAGCACGGGCACCCCGGGGGAATTGGAGAAAACCACAGTCACTTGCATCGGCCGGCTGGAGGTCCACCGCGGGTTCATCCACCCCCTCCCCACTCTCCTCGTCCTGCTCGTCCCGGTCCGTTGGATCCGGGTGAGAGACGCTCTGCCCCCGGTCCCGCACCATCCCTGAGTAGCTGGAACGCCGCCAGCTGGTCCGAATACGCCCCCCAAAGGCTGCTTGGGCCGCCATCTCCTCCTGGGCCTCTGCCCGCTCAAGAGGCGCCACCGGAGTTTCATCCAACCAGTCCACCTCGACAAGGCCCGGCGCACCGCTCGCGAAAGACAGCAGATCCGCCATGCGGGCCTCCTCCTTCATGGCCTTTACATGCTTCTGCGCCGCCTCCAGGACCACCTCGGGGCTGTCTGCGTCTGAGAGACCGGAGGGGGGGTGCAAGAGCGCCGCCAAGGCACACTTCTCCCCCGCGTACCATTCGCCCCAGAAGACGGTGACCCGGTGGGCCGCACGGGTCAGGGAGACATAGAGCACCCGTCGCTCCTGGGCGAACTGCTCAAACCCCGCTTGTTTCGAGTGCCGCCCCCACGCTTTGGGGTCCAGACTCAGCGTGGCGGCCTCCTCAGGCGGCGCCCCGTGAAAGAGCGGGCGGGTCTGGTCGACCTTGAAGGTGATGTGGCCATAGGGCACCCACACGACAGGGAACTGCAAGCCCTTTGCTTTGTACACGGTCATGATCGTGGCGGCGTCCGAGTCGCTTTCAAGGCGCAGCTCCTCATCGTCCGCACCGTCGCCCTGCCCCGCCCGACGTTCGGCAAACCAGCCGGAGGCCCCCACGGGCCCAAGGGAGCGGCGCTGGGATTCCTGGGACAAGAGCTCCGCGAGGTGGAGCAGGTTGGTCATCCGGCGCTCTCCTCTCGGCAGACCGAGAATGCGCTCCTGTGCGGGCAGCACGCCCTCATCAAGCGTCTCCAAAAGGAGCAGCCGAAACATGGCCGCGAAACCCCGACGCTCCCAGGTGTCCCGCCATCCCCGCACCCGCTGGGCCCAATCCGCCCACGCCGCATCGTCCGCCACCACCTCCGCCAGCCGGTTCGCGCTCATGCCCACAAGGCGCGTGGTCACAGCCACCCGCAGCAAGCGATCCGAGGTCGGCCGCAACACCGCCTGGAGCACACTCCACAAATCGTCCGCCTCATCGGACTCAAACACCGACCGATCCGTGCTGACCACGCTGTGAACCCCAAGGGCCAACAACGCCTCCTGGACCTCGGTGGCGTCGGCGTTTCGCCGGACCAGCACCGCCACATCCGAGGGCCGGGGTGACGACCAAATCGGCTTCCCCTGTGCATCCAGCCCTCGATGGAGCAGCGCATCGCTCTGCAAGAAGCGCACAATGTCCGCCGCGATGAGGGGTGGCAGCCCGGTCTTGGCCCAGGTCGCCGTGACGTTGCGTTTCCCCTTTCCCTCCTTTCGGATCATCTTCACCTGAAGCGGGGCCGAGGCGCCGGTGGGGCCCTTCATGCGAGCCCCCTCGTGGGCAGTCACCTCGTGAAAGGGAATCCGCGCATCGACAAAGGGCAACGTGCCGCGCCCATACAGCGCCCCGAGCGCCTGCACGAGGGCATCATCGGAGCGGTAGTTGACCCCAAGGGTCGAGGGAGGGGTGCCCTTTACGGCCCGGAGGTAGGCATAAATGTCTCCCCCGCGAAACGCGTAGATCGCCTGCTTGGGATCTCCGATCAGGAACAAGGTGCCGCGGTTCTTTGCAAAGGCACGCTGAAAGACGGTGAACTGGATGGGGTCGGTGTCTTGGAATTCGTCAATCAGGGCAGCGGGGTAGCGCTCAAAGATGGCGTCCGCGAGGGCCTGTCCCCCCGGTGCATCCAGGGCCTCGGACAGTCGCACCAGGAGGTCCGAGAAGGAGCGCTGGTTGCGGGTCTCCTTGCCTTCATCCAGGCGGCGGCGGGCCACATCAAAGAGCTCCCGTTGCAGGGCGATCAGCTCCTCTTCTTCATCGTCAGCGAGGGGCAGCACCTGCAAATCCGGGCGCTCCACCGCGTGCTTTGCCAGGTCAGTCAGGGAGCCCGGCCCCGAAAACACATCCGCCACGCTGGCGAGCCAGCCCGGGTCCGCCTCATAGGCCCTTGCCGCCCAGTGGTCCTGGCACAGCTCGGCGTACAGTTCAGATGCATCCTCTCCAAAGTCCACCGAGAATGGCTCCCCGGACTCGAAGGCAAAGGCCACAAGCGCCCGCTGGCAGAAGGAGTGGATGGTGTAGATGGCGGCCCCATCGAAACGCGCCAGGGCCGCGCCCAGACACGCGACACCATGTTCCTGGGGGTGGGCTTCCACCAGCGCCTGCAAGACCGGATCGGTTGTGGTCCCCTGCTCAAACCCATCCAGCGCCTCGCGAATGCGAGTTCGAACCCGGCCGCGCAGCTCGGCGGTGGCCGCCTTGGTAAAGGTCACCACCAGGATCTCCTCAATGCCGAGGCCCCTTTCCAAGAGCAGCCGCAGCACGAGGGTGGTGATGTTGAAGGTCTTGCCCGTGCCTGCGCTGGCCTCCACCAGGTGCGTACCCGCGAGGGGATGCTGCAACACATCAAATGTGGGGAATTTGCTCATGAAAGCAGGTCTTCCGGGAGGGAGTGACCGAGAAGCGGCAGAAACACGCAGAGCGCGGTGCGGTGAAATTCCTCTGACTTGATGACCGAGGCCTCAAAGGTGCGGGCCACCGCGGGGTCCTCCCCCTCCCCCGGGATGGAATCTCCCCCACGAAGTTGCGTGGAAAACCAGGCATCGGCAGCCTTGGACTGCCCGACATCCCGCGCCTCCTGCTCCTCAAGCCCTTTGTCGAACCGGGCCGCAGCATAGGCGGAAGCGTAGGCATGAGAGGTTTTGGGCATAAAGGGAAGCGGCTCCAACATGCCCTGACCGTACAGGTCCAGCAGCACCCCGAGGCACGCCCCGGCCTCCGGCACCGGGCCCCAACTCTCCACCCCGGACTTGTTCTGGGAACCTCGCCCCACAACCCACAACTGAAGGGGATTCACCCCGGCCTCGTGGGCCACGAGGTGCTTGATCCAGCCAGACAAGAACCGCTTGGGAGACTTGCTCCCGTATGCCACATGGAGCGCACCCTTCTCATGGCGGCCATCCAGGCGCCCCAGGAGCCGCCGCCCGCCGATGTCCAGATCCACATCCACATCACCCACCGCCTCCCCGGCACCACAGGTGAGCGCCTCGTCGGCCACCTTCCGTGCCTTGTCCAGGATCTCCGAAAACACGAGGCGCCCGGGCGTGCCCATGGGCAGCAGCCCCGACGCGGACATCACCGGGCAAAGGGTCTGCGGATCCGTGCCCCCAAGGAGCGCCTCCACGAGGGGCTGGCCCACCTGCCACTGTTCGAGAAAATTCAACGCAAAGGGCTCGCGGTCCGGCACCCCCGTCTCCTCCCCCGGAAAGCGCAAATCCAGCCGCACCGAAAGGAGCGCCTTGGCCGGGTTCTGGAAAAAGCGCAGCAGGAGCGACAGGGGAATGACCTCCGCCTCGTCGGCTTCCGGCAACGGCTCCGGGAAAAACAGCGCAGGTGTCCCGCCTCCCCCCTCCAGGGCGAGAGCACCTGCACGCCACGCCTTTGAGTACGCCGGCCAATCCGGGTCACGAATGATGCGGGGACTAAAGGGCTGCATGGGGTGGGCCACCTTCACCGCGCCGGCCTGCTCGGGCCCCACAAGATCCAGTAAATCCGCCACCATCACCGAGGGAGGGCGCTCCTTGTTGTCCCGGCTGCCGCGCCCCACAAAGGAGAGGTGCAGGTGATCGCCGGCGGCATGGACCGCCGCTTCAAAGGAGAGGCGGTCCTCGTCCCGAGAACCGAGATCACCCGGCTGGGGGTCGGCAGCCAACAGGTCAAAGGCAAGCCGCGCCGGGTCGCGAGGATAGCGATCATGGTCCAGGCCCAGCAAGCAGACCACCCGGGCCGGGATGGCACGCCCCGGGCGGAGGGAGGCAAAAGTCACCCCCCCTGCAAAGAAGCGCTCGTGCCTATCGAGGACCTCCAATCTCGTATCCAACCATGACAGCACCGCTGCCAGCCCCACCGTGTGGTCGCCGTTCAACTCGCGCAGGGCCGAGACCAGCTGGGCGCGGGAGCGGGTCCAAGGGCTACCGGATGAGACCAGCGCGTCGTAGGCATCGAGCAGCACCCCAGGCCATTCGGAGACGGCGCGAGGCTGTTCCAGCACCTCAAGATGGGAGAAAAGAACCTCACAGAACGCACAGAGCGCCCCAAGGGGCTGGGCCCCGGAGCCCTCGACCCCCTCCACCGGAAGAATCCCGTCGTACAACCGCTCCCCATCGCCCTCGATGGCGTAGCCCAGCAGCAGGCGATCCAGGCCCCAGCGCCAAGTGTGAGCCGGGAGGGTCGGGTTGTGAAAGCGAGCGCGGAACGGGGCATCCTCCCCCCATCGCACCTTGGCAAGCTCCAGCCACTCCCCCAGCTGTTCGGCGTCGTCCTCGGAGAGGCCGAACATGTCCTGAACCGGTGCGGAATCCAACAAGGCCGCTACGTGAGACAGGGGCCGCCGGGAGAACGCGAGCGACAGCACGCCGCGAAAGGCAGCCAACCCGGGTGCCTCGGCCAGGGGGGCTCGATCCGCGAAACAAAGAGGAATACGGGCGCGAGTGCCCGGGCGCTTTGATACATCAAGTTCGGTGCCGAACACCCCCTCCACGAGCGCTGCATAGTCGTTGATGTCCGGTGCGAGCACCAACACATCCTCGGGCTGCAAGGTGTCATCCGCCGCGAACCGCGCCAACAGGGCATCCCGCAGCACCTCCACCTCGCGCTGCCGACCATGGCAGGCGTGCACCCGAAACGTCTCGTCGACTCGCGACGGGGAGCGCCCAGCTTGAATGGCCGCCAGGGCCGAGTCGGAGGGGTCTTGCTCCAGGGTCTCTACGACTGCGCTCTCCAGTGCTGCTGCCAGAGGGGCCCCCGTGCGGGAAAAGACCCACAGATCCGTGTGCGCCCCGACCCCGCGAACAAGGTCCAATTCCAACGGGGCCAGGTGATCCACCCCAAAGATGCTGATTCGCTCGGGCAGGCATGCCCCATCCAGCCCCTCCAAGAACCCATCCACCGCCTCAACCGGGTCTCCCCCCGCTTGTACAACCTCGCGCCAGAGTTCCGCCTGCCACCCGGTGCCCCCGCCGGCGCTCCACTCTCGCAGGAGCGCGGGCCGAAAGCGGGCATAGCGCCCATAGAGTGCTGTGACCCGCTGGGCGAGCTGCACACCCCGCAGGCCGGTGTCATCTCGGGCGAGGTAGCGCGCCGGCTCTTCAAAGCCAGGATGGTCTCCCAGTTTCTCCAGTGCGGCCAACACCTGCCAGGCCCCAGGCGCCTGGGCAGCCCCCCCCGACCAGCGCTCCAACATCCGCGACGGCGCGTAGACCGAGTGCCCGCTCCAGACCCCCAAGCGATCGGCCATCTCCGCCCCGAGCCACTCGCCCATCGCCCGGGCCGGAACCACAAGGTGCTCCTCCTCGAAGACCGAGGAAAGCGGTACCGCGAGGCGTTTGGCAAGCCGCTCCACCAAGGGCGAGAGCGTCGGCGCGAGGACAACGTGCAGCATGGGTGGGTTCAGCCTGCCGGGAGACTACTCGAGTATACCAAGCCATCGCGAAACCTCTTTACACAGTGAGCAGGTTGGGAAATGGCGCGAACAAGCGTAGTTCAAACTGGCAATGACAACAATCACCCGCCAAGAAACATATCAACATTAAGTAATTACAGACAGACCCTACGCCCCCAGCAACCACACGTCGGACGAGACCCCCTTTTTAACAAATACCTCATTCAGCCCAAACAAAAGTGGTCGAGACAACCACATTGCCTCATAAGCCATGCGGATCGCCTCTCCACTATTTGCGCCCGGCTTGTCTGATTTGTCGTGAACAAAGTGATTCCGCAAGGAACTTAACCGTTCGGACATTACCCTCAAATGGGGGGTGGGGGATAGATCCAAGCATTTCCACAAACTCTGGAACAACGGACCCAGGGTTACCGCATGAAGCAAAAAAGTCATCTCCCGTTGCTGTATCTTCTTGAATTCGGCTGGCCAAGGCCGTTTTATTAAAAGCGGTGGGAGTTGGTTGAGCCTGGAGCATACGCCCTCCCAATCCCCCCCATCCTTTCTAACGTCCTCATTTAAATGTATTCTAGCGATTTTCTCCACCTGACCCAATCGCCACTGCCAGAGCGCATTCCGATGTAACGAACACATCGTCTTATCAAGAACATTCGGATCAATATTCAACTTGGACGCGGCCCAGCCCATCCAGGATTCTGGATTCGAACCCTCACCTTTCAACACCAAATAATCCGACGAAGACACCTTGGCTTTATCGAAGGAAAACACTTCCGTAATTAAGTTCGGGTCCTTACTACAAAGCTCCACAATCGCTTTTTTTAGGGAACTTTCCAAGTTGACCATCAGATCTACTGTCGCTCCAATTGCCTGGCCGGGCAACCCCATTCGATGTTCCACCCCAGCCAACCATTCAAGTAGTGCGGCGGGATGCATAGGCTGCACAAAAAACTCCGGCAAAGCCAAAACACGTAGGCCCAACTCGGTAAGATAAACACCAACGCCATCCCGCCGAATATATCCATAGCAGTACAAATTGTTCAGCCGCGCCAATATTTGTTCATTCCACTCCTCTCTATTTTTGTGTCGTATGTTCCAAGTCAGAAAAACCGGTTTAGATGAGCGATATCCAGACTCAAGCAGCGCCGCGGAAATACCTTTGTTTTCAATCAGCCTCAACAAACGAACATCCATCTTAGAAAGCCAGCCATCCATGCCAGAAATGTGTCCCCCAAGCTCCACTCCGCTATCCAATGGCAATTTGGATAGAATTCGATTGAGGTTAAAGTCCACACCTGAAAACACTGCCACGACGTCGCGAATTACGAGGACGGAAAAGACGAGACCGAGAAAGACCCGAGTGAAGAAAAACAAGGGGAAAACAGATGTCTCCTGCATGGAAATCGCAACAGCCGCGCCCCAAAACAACGGCAGAAAGACGCCCAGAACCATAATTAGCGTGTCCGCTCGCTGCCGAAACAGCGCTCCGCGCAAAGGTGAAAGGAAGGAAAAGGCTACTCGAAACCAATCGTCAAAAACTCCAAGCTTGTCTTCCTCTCCCTTACGCTCTCGCCAAAATGGCGAAAAGTACCCCGCCGCAAGGAGAGGAAAGCAAAAGCCAAGCAACATGAACAAGAATGCGATGAACAGACCTAAACCTAAAAAGGGTGACTCACTCCAATCTTCAGCCCACAACTCACTTTCCGGCACTGAACCACTAGCACCTAGCGGCAAGACCACGGCGCTGTTGTTGATTAGCAAGGTCACCACCCCACCTTCCGATTCGACATCCAGACGCCCAGCCTCAAACCGCAGCATTCGTAGCAAAGTTGCTTGATTTGACTCCGGCCGTGA
>CAZRYF010000078.1:0-17849 GCA_964604165.1 uncultured Enterobacterales bacterium | reverse complement strand
TGGAGCGCAGCGGAAGCCGGCGAAAGCCCTCGCCGAACGGCGAGGGACCGTAGGGTAGAACGGCTGGTGAAACATCCGGGTTAGAGGTCCGACGATCGCACCCGCTGTACCTCCAGGTCGAAGGAACCACCGGATCGTAGGAGTCTCCACCGGGATCGCTCTCCCGGAGGGCCCGCCAGGGCTTTCAACATCTCCCCTCGGTTCCTTCCTGCCAAATCCAGGCCATCCACCGCCTGGAGGATGTCTCCTGGGAGCACCTCTCCGGCCAGGGAACCGTTGGGATGCACCGCCACAATCCGGGCGCCGCCCGGCACCGCTTCGAATTGCAATCCAAAAACTCCCGCCTCCGGCAAGGCCTTGAGGGCCAGATCCACCTCTGCCCCCTCGGCGGTCACCTGCACCTCCACCCGGTCCCCTTCGACCCCCAGCGACGCCCAGACCCGCCTCGCCCCAAGCCCAACCCCTTCCAGGACAAAGGTCCCGTCCGGTCGAGACTCGGTGTGCCTTCGCCCACCTTGCAAGCTAACGGTGGCGCCGGCAACCGGCCGACCATCGCGCACCACCTCTCCTCTCAACACGCCCCCGGGGGCCAGGGACATGGGGCCCAGGTCCATGGCCGTATCCTCGATAGAGAGATCCAGGTCCAGGAGCACCCGCCCGGGGGCCTGCGCCATCAGGCGGTAGCCGCCCGGCTCCAAGTCCTCCCAGAAGAGCGCTCCCCCCTCACACTCCCCCGCCGCGTCGGGACCGAGAAGCCGCTCCCCTTCCTCCACCCGCCAGAGCGTCGCCCGGCATGACAGCGGCTGCCCCACCTCGTTCTGAAGGCGCACGCCCAGCCCCCTCCCACGGGTCCAGCCGCAGCGATCCTCGAACTGCTTCTCCAGCACCAGGTGCTCTTCCCCCGCCTCTGGGCTCCCCTCCAACAGGGCAAGGCCCGCTTTTGCCTCTGGGCAGGCCCCCAGCGAAAGTTGCAGGCGGGTCCACCCCACCTGGCGTGCCACGCTGCCCATTTCGATGTCCAACTCCCGCAGCCAACCCAGCGCGGAGACCGTGATCTGTTCCGGATAATGGGCCCAAAGCTCCAACCGAGCCGCCGCCGCCCGCTCATCTTCCCCCTCGGCCAACCGGTCTCCCAGCACCCGGTCCGCCTCTTCCCAGCGTCCCGCCCGGGAGAGCTGCACCGCATAGGACACAGCGCCCACCACCGGGTTGCGCTCCCAGTCCTGTCTGGCCCCCACAATCGCCGGCAGCTCCCCCACCTCCACCGATTGAATCACCCGCTCAAAGACCCGAAAGCGGTCCCCCGGATGGCCACCGGCCGTCTCCTCCACCACGTACCCCAAGCGCAGCAACCACTCGCCCCTCTGAAGCTGCTGTTCCACCACGTGCAGCGGACTACCCCCGTCCCCCGTGGCCGGAAGTCTCGCTCTCCAGGCACGCCACCCGGGCGCCACCGGTTCCGCCGACTCCAACGCCACAGCGGCCCCCACATCTTCCACCGACCAGCTTGCGAGAAAGCCCGCCTCCCCGGCAGGCCCCATCTCGACACGCTCCAACCCACAGAACACCACCTCCTTGGACACCCCGGAGGTGGTCCAGGCCGGCAACCCCCGCATTCGCACCGGGTGTTGGACCAACCGCGAGGGCAGACGCAAGCTCACCCCGGCCTGCAGCACCTCTACCTGTTCCCCGCCCCGAAACAGCAGGTTCGGGCTGTGCCGCGCCAGGGGTCCAAAGAGAGCCGGCAGCCCCACGAGCGCAAGCGCCACCCCCAGGTTGCGGCTGCGAACGGCCCGCACCGAGACAAGGGTCGCCGTGGTCTCTGTCGAGAGCACCATGGCACCAAGAAAACCCGCCACAAACCCACCCCCGTGGCCCACATGGGAGGCCGTCTCCGCCCCCAGTCCGCTGATGAACAAAAGCGCAAACAGGGTCAGGTTGCCGAAACCGTAGAACCGTCGAAAGTGGAGGGGAATGGTGTCCCCAAAGCGAAAGCCCGTCCCCAGAAGCGCCCCAAAGAACCCATAGCCCAACAAAGACGACCCCATCACCGGCAGGGACTCAAGCAGCGCCACCGCCACGCTTCCGCACAAGACTGACGCCGCCGCCACCACCGCCACGCCCCCCATGCCAAGAGCCCGCTCCACGCGAAAGCCCGCGTAGCCCACCACCGCAAGGTTTGGAAACAAGTGCCCCGGCCCTCCATGCACAAATTGGGAGCTCCAGGGAGACCACCAGGCCCCATCCAACACCATGGGGTCGAACCCGGTGACGCCGTCTGCAAATGCCTGGGCCAGCACCCTTCCCCAGCTGCCCATGTGTCCCCCGAGCAGCAAGACCCCGATCTGCAGCAATCCTGTTGCGAGAATTGTCGCGGTCAGGATCGTGGAGATCCAGGGAAACGGACCGCTTCGCAGGTGCAATGCAAAGCGAGCGCTCGGCGCATCAAAGGCCTCCGCCAAGCCCTCCAGCGACCCCATGGGCAGAAACCGATCCCCGGTCCAGGGAGCGTACTTCAGCTCCGCGGTCGGGGGGACCCGGCCGTGGCGGATGTCGTCCTCCAGGTCGTGGAGAAACAAGTCTCCTTCCACGCCATCCTGGCGGACCCGGACGATCACTTCCATCGGGCCAGTCCTCCCTGCGTGCGCAGTGTAGCCGCTCGAACGCATTCACCGCGGCGAACGTCACTCCTCGCCTGTGTGGAACCCTTCCAGATCGATCTCCAACGCCCGCACCAGAAAGCTCCACTCGTCCGTCACCTCCTCGATGCGCATGGTGGTGGACTTGCCGCCCCCATGCCCTGCCCGGGTCTCGATCCGCGCCAACACCGGCGCCCCTCCTCCCTGAGCATGCTGAAGTGCCGCCGCAAACTTGAAGCTGTGGGCCGGCACCACCCGATCATCGTGGTCCCCGGTGAGGATCATCGTGGCCGGGTAATGGGTGCCCATCTTGGTGTTGTGAACCGGCGAGTAGGCCAAGAGCGCCTCGAACATCTCCGGGTCTTCCCGGGTCCCGTAGTCCGCTGCCCATGCATGTCCGATGGTGAACTGGTGGTAGCGAAGCATGTCCAACACCCCCACCGCCGGCAGGGCTGCCCCAAACAGGTCGGGCCTCTGCAACAAGGTGGCCCCGACCAGGAGCCCCCCGTTGCTGCGCCCCTGGATGGCGAGCTTGTCCGGTCGGGTCCAGCCCTCGGCCACCAGAAACTCTCCGGCCGCGATGAAGTCATCAAAGACGTTCTGCTTGTTCTTGTGGATTCCCGCCGCGTGCCACGCCTCCCCGTACTCGCCGCCCCCGCGAATGTTCGCCACCGCATAGACGCCCCCCATCTCCAGCCAAACCGCCACCGCCGGGGAAAAGTACGGCTGAATCGAGATGCTGAAGCCCCCATACCCATAGAGCAGAGTCGGGTGGGAGCCATCCAGGGGAATGTCCCTGGCGTGGGTCACAAAGAGCGGAACCCGCGTGCCGTCCTTGCTTTCGTAGAAAAGCTGCTCGGTCACGTAGGCCGAGGCATCAAAGTCCACGTCCGTGCGCCGAAACACCGACGTCTCCCCGGTCTGCACATCCATGCGCCAGGTGGTGCCCGGCTCGGTGTAGCCCACGGTGGTGTAGAAGGTCAATGGGTCGGCGATTCGCCCCCCGAACCCGCTGGCTCGCATGGGGCCCGGCAGCTCGACCTGGCGCAGGTGCTCGCCATCGATGCCATAGACATCCACCTGGGACACCACGTCCACCAGCGCCGTGGTGACGAGTCGCTCCCCCACCATGGACACGGACACAAGCGCGTGCTCCCCCTCGGGAATCACCTCCACCACCGGCGCCTCCGGGTGGGCGAGGTCCAGGGTCACGACCCGCTCCTTCGGGGCCCCATCATTGGTCTGGAGCCACAGGAGGTCTCCCACCTTGCCCAGGAGAATCCACGACGACTCGAACTCGGTCACATGCTTCTGGAGGGTGGCCTCCGGGTCGGTGAGGTCCAGGGTGTAGAGCAGGTTCCGCGGGCCCGTGTCCTTGAAGACATGGACCACCAGGGTGGTGCCATCTTCGGTCACAGGCGCCCAGAAGCTCCACTCGGGCTCCTGGGGGGTCTCCAGCACCAGGTTGTCCTCGCTGCTGGGGGTGTGAAGCCGGTGGTGGTAGAGCTTCTGGTGGTAGTTGGCAGCCTGGAGGGCCGCGCCATCTTCCGGCTCCGGGTAGCGACCGTAGTAGAAGCCCGCGTTGTCCAGGGTCCAGCTGACCCCGCCCCACTTCATCCACTCCAGGCGCTCCTCCAGGACCTCGCCGGTCTCAACGTTGAGCACCTGCCAGCTCTTCCAGTCCGAGCCCCCGTCGGACACCCCATAGGCAAGCCACGCCCCGTCGCGGCTGGGGCTCCATCCGGCCAGGGACACGGTGCCGTCCTCGGAGAAGGTGTTCGGGTCCAGCAGCACCCGCCCTTTTTCTTCCAGGTTGTCGGTCACGAGCAGCACCGCCTGGTCCTGCAGGCCGTCATTGTGGGTGTAGAAATAGTGGCTCCCGCGCTTGAGGGGGTGCCCAAACCGCTCGTAGTCCCAGATGGTCTCCAGTCGCCCCTGGATCGCACCGCGCTTGGGCACCTCTCCCAGCCAGTCTTGGGTCAGGGCGTTCTGCGCTTCGATCCAGGTGCGGGATTCCGGGGTGTCCGGGTCCTCCAGCCACCGGTAGGGATCGGCCACATCCGTGCCGTGGTAGCTGTCGACCACGTCGCCCCGGGGCGCCGCCGGGTAGGCCAGCCCAGATGGATCCTCCGTGGGCTTGCCCTCCTGTGTGTGGGCGCAGGCTGCAAGAAGAGCGAACAACATCGAGACTTTGTGCATGAAAACTCCGGCATCCGAATGTAGGACCGCCGCGCGGCCCCGTCGAACCCGGCGCCCGAACTATGCTTGGGAGCGGTGAACGCTCCTGCCCCACACCCTGCCACCTCCTGGCCCCCCTGGGCCACGCCAGCCGTCCTGGTCTTGGCAGCCTCCCTGCGCCTCCTCCGCGTTCCCCTGCGCTGGGACGAGTGGACCTGGCACTACAGCGCCTACGACACCCGCACCACCGAAGCCCTGGAAGCAGGCCAGCTTTGGGAGGCCCTGACCACATTCTCCGGGCTGCACCCCCCCCTCTACCCCCTGCTTCACAGCCTCCAGGAGATCCTGTTTCCCGCCCCGGGTCTGCTGCTCCTGGCCAGCGCCTTGTGTTCCCTGGCCGCGGTGGCCTGCCTGGCCCGGCTCCAACCCCTGGCCGCCCTGCTGCTGGCCACCGCCCCGATCCAGGTGGCCTATGCGGCGGAGGCGAACAACTATCCGCTGCTCTGCGGCGTGTTGGGCGGGGTGTTCCTGGCGCGGGATCGAGTGGTGCACGGCGCTTCCACCGCCTGGCTTGGGGTCCTGGGTGCCCTGGGGGTCTGGACCCACTTGCTGGCCGGATGGGTGGCGGTGCTCGTGTGCTGGACCCTGCCGCCCCCCAAGAGGTGGAAGGCCCTCGCCTGGGTTGCGCTCGCCGCCCTGCCCCTGGTCTTGCCCGCCCTCGCCCTGGTGACCGAGCCCGGTACGTTTCGCCAGCCCCCCGTTCGGTGGGGGCTCATGGGGACCGCCTTCCTGGATCGCTTTGGCCCCCTCTTCCTGCTGCTCCTCCCCTTGGCCCTGAGGGGTGCCAGAAACAAGCCGCACCTCGCCCTGGTGGCCGCCGGCACCTTGCTGTTCATCTGGGCGATGCAACTCCTGGGCATCGCCGCGCCCCACCAGTTTCCCTACTACCTGGCCCTGGGGGTCCCCGGCGCCCTCCTGGTGGCGGCAGGCGTCCAGACCCCTCTCCACGCCCGTCTTCTGGTGGGGGTGGCCCTGGCACAAGGGGCCATGCTCACGATTCAGAACGGGACCGCATGGTGGTCCTTTGCCGCCGACGGACCGCGGGCCATTGACACCGCCCTCGCAGAAGCCCAGCCCGGAGATGGCCTCTACCTCCTCGCCCCGCCGCGGGTGGAAGATGATGACAAGCGCGCCACGTCGTCGGTCCTGAAGCGTATCTCTCCCTGGAAGCCGCTCCCCACAGCCTCCCCCTATGCCTTCGACTTCCTGGACCACCGCCACGGGCAGCCGCGCCAGGTGGGTGCCCTGACCGTCTACGTGAATGACCATGTCCGCCCCGAGCTTTCCCTGGCCAGGACCGCCCATGAGACCCTGTTTCTCCTGGTATACGACCACCGGGAGGACCCCCGGTTCACCTCGGATCTCGCCGCCTCACTGGAGCAGGCACCCGAGACAATAGGACCCGACCTCTTGTGGCGGCTCGAGGCCCCCTGACACGGACCCCACAACTTGATAGGTTCAGCTTTCCCATGCGCACCCTCTCTCTGCTCCTTTTGTCCCTCGCGGCCTCTTCGGCCCACGCCACCGAGTTGGTGTTGTACGGATCCCAGGAGACCGAAGACGTCGCCCGGGCCAAGGTGGCCTTGTTCGGCGGGCGCACACTGGCCAATCTCCAGGCCCGCACCCTGACCACCCTGGTCAGCGGAGATCTGCCGGTGGTCGTGGGGGGGGCCACCGGCTCCCACTGCCAGGGGGAACCGGGAACCAACGCCGCCATCAAGACCCTGGTCGAGGCCACGGAGTCCAAGGTGCTGTTCATGGAGTTCGAGTCGGCCCTGGTGGACCTGGACAGCGCCGTGGCGCTGGAGCGCTGCCTGACCGAGCCCCTGGATGCAGCCGTGGCTTCCCGCGCCCACTACCTTCGGGCCATGGTGGCGGTGGGCACCGGTGACCAGGGGGCTGCCTGGCCCGAGTTTGTTCAAGCCGCGAACCTCAAGCCAGACATCGCCTGGGATGAGAACTTTCCGCCCGATGGCCGCACCGCCTTCAAGGGCGCTGTGGCGGCCATCAAGGTGGGAGAGACACAGGACTTTCACCTGGTGCCGCCTCCCGCGGCCGGACTGTGGGTGGACGGCGTTGCCCAGGAGAGTGCAGAGAATGTGGCTCTGAAGCCGGGCACCCACGTGCTCCAGTTGGGCACCGAGGGCAGCCCCTTGACCACCTATGTAGTGGATCTCCCTGAGGAGACCCGGGCGGCCATGCTCTTCCCCGGCCAGCTTGAGGACGACCGCGCCGACTGGGCCAGCGATGGCGCCACCCGGGGCCGCCTGGAGGCGGTGCTGGCGGCGAACAGCCAAGGAGCCATCGCGTACGTCTCCCTGCCAGGGCAGGTTCTGTGGCAGTTTGATCCCGGCCCCTGGAAGTGGACCGCCCTGTCCGGGGTGTCCGACGAGGAGATCGCAGCCCTGGAGGCGTCATACAGCGATTCGGCGGCCTCTGCCGGCGAGTCCTCGGCGGCCCCCCTCCCCACGGGAACAGCGAGCACGGGGGGCGCCTCCCTGGTGACCACCGGGCTCTTGTATGGGGGGGCAGGTGCAGCGGTGGTCGGAGGGGCGCTGGCCGGCCTGGGCTACAAGGGCATGAGCGCAGCGCTGGCCGAAATGCCGGAGAGCGGGGTGGCGAGCGATGACCTCATCAACGAGCTCGAGGGCAAATATGATGCCGGAAAGGGCAAGCACGTTCTGGGGCTGGCCCTGCTCGGACTGGGGGCAGCAAGTGCCACTGGATCTTTCTTCCTGGATGCCCCCTCAGGCTTCACCGTGGCGCCCAGCCTGAGCACAAATGGAGCGGGGGGCGTCACTCTTCACACCCGGTGGTAGGTTGTTGGCCATGACACGCGGACTCTCCCTTTCTTTCCTGCTGCTCACAGCCTGCATTCCCGACTCCCCCAAGACCGTACTCGGGGTGGACAATGACGGGGATGGGTATGTCGCCCAAGAAGACGGCGGGGACGACTGCGACGACGCCAACACCGGGGTCTACCCAGGAGCGGAGGAGATCTGCGACGGTTTGGACAACGACTGTGACGGCTCCCTCTCCGACCAGGAGATCGACACGGACAACGACGGCTACGTGGGGTGTCTTCTCGAAGACGGCGAATGGGTCGGCCCCAACCCGCCCACGGGTGGCAACGACTGCGGCGAGGGCGACGCGACGTACCACCCGAACGCCGACGAGTACTGTGACGACTTTGACACGGACTGCGACGGAGACACCCGCGATCCGGACTCCGTGGACACCCTCCACTGGATTCCCGACGGGGACGGAGACACGTTTGGGTGGGAAGCCCCCGTGGACAGTTGCGATCCCCCAGAGGGTCACATCAGCCAGGAAGGCGTAACCAGCTATGACTGCAGGGACGATGACCCCACGGTGTACCCCGGCGCAACCGAAATCTGCGATGGCCAGGGGAATGACTGTGACAGCTCGACTCAGCAGTCTGCGACCCCGGCTATCGAGATCGACAGTGACGGGGACAACTACGTGCAATGCGCGGAGCTGGCCGAGGTCTGGGTGGGCCCCGCAAACCCCAACCCACCGGGACCAGGCGACTGCAACGACAACGACGAGACCATCAACCCGGCCTCCACGGAGCGCTGCGACTCCATCGACAACGACTGCGACGAAGATGTGGACGAGGACGACGCGTCGGATGCCAGCGATTGGTACACAGACCTGGACGGGGACGGATACGGGGACCCGAACAGCACTCGACAGGCCTGTGACCTGCCCACGGGCATGGTGGCGGACCGCACAGACTGCGACGATTCAGACCCGGACTCCTACCCCGGGGCCAGAGAGTTCTGTGACGGCGCTGACAACGACTGCGACGGCACGTTCGATCCGGACACCTCCGACGATGCGCTGCCCTGGTTCCGGGACGCCGACGGCGATGGCTATGGGGACCTCACCGACTCACAGGTGGCCTGCAGTGCGCCCTCCGGGTACGTCATTGACGGAACCGACTGCGACGACACGGATTCCGCGGTCAACCCCGGCGCAATCGAGTTCTGCGATGCCATCGACAACAACTGCGATTTAATTACCGACGGCTCCGACTCCGCCGACGCATTGATCTGGTTCTTGGATTCTGATTCCGATGGATTTGGAGACGTCAACAACCAGACCCTCGCCTGCGACCAGCCCGCCTACCACCTCGCTGATGGCACCGATTGCGACGACAACGATGGTGCCACCTACCCGGGTGCCACGGAATACTGCAACAACCGAGACAACAACTGCGACGGCGACGTGGACGACGATGATGACCCCACGGACTCCCAGTACGCCGATGACGCCTCCACCTACTACCTGGACACCGATGGCGACAACTGGGGCCTGACCTCCAACTCGGTGCATGCCTGCTCCCAGCCTTCCGGCTACGGCTCGAACATGGGCGACTGCGACGACGGGGATGCCAGCATCCACCCCGGCGCTACCGAGGAGTGTGGAAACGGAGTGGACGACAACTGCGACGGCTACGCTGACGACGCGCCGCTCTACGCCATCACCTGGTACCGGGACGACGACAGCGACGACTACGGGCAGACCGGGAACTCCGTTACCAACTGTCATCAACCGAACGGGTTCGTCAGCACCCCCGGTGACTGCAACGACGCAGATACCGCCGTCAATCCCGGCGCCACGGAGCTCTGCAGCAACACCGTCGACGACAACTGCGACGGAAGCGTCAACGAGGGGTGTGGTGGAAGTGGAAGCGGCGGTGAAAGCAGCTACGACCAGTGCACCGACAACGCTGACAACGACGGAGACGGCTTCACAGACTGCTCCGACTGCGACTGCTCCTATCTCTCCATTTGCGCAAACATCAGCTGCAATGGCGGCGGCAGCACCAGCGGCGGCGAGAACACAGACGCCACCTGTTCGGACGGCACCGACAACGACTTCAACGGCTATACCGACTGCTGCGACAGCAGCTGCTCCAGCACAAGCTATTGCTCGTCGGGCAACGGCACCTGTGGCGGCAGCAGTGGCGGAGGCTCCTACGAGGTGTGTACCGGCACCGGCTCCGATGAAGACGGCGACGCCACTGCCGACTGCAGCGACACGGACTGCACCAATGACTTCACCCCGGCTTGCGTGACGGGCAACGGCACGACGGTGGTGGGGGGGCTGACGGCCTCGGATCAGTTTGAAGGGGGCGACTGCGGCGGGATGCACACCTGCGTGCTGGTGCTGGATGGGAGCGGCAGCTTCGAGCCGGAGTGTTGGGGGGACAACTCCAAGAACCAGTCCGCCATCCCAACCAGCCTGTCTCTTTCAGTCGATGAGAGCTACGCCGGAATCGCCACGGGCGGCCTCCACACCTGCGTGGCCATCAACCACAGCAACGGGTCCACCAGCCGTGTGGTCTGCTGGGGAGACGACTCCAAGGGACAGGCAAGTCCCCCGATCTCCACCGGGCACAACATCGAGCAGATCACAGCGGGCGTGGCACACACCTGCATGCTCCTGGACGATGGCGCGGTCGAGTGCTGGGGGGACTCCACCTACGGGGTCACCACCGCATCCAGCTACAACAGCTACTCCTTCAGCCAAATTGATGCCGGCGGGTACCACACCTGCGGAATCATGGACAGCGGATCCGCTAACAACGACCCCTACGGCATTCGCTGCTGGGGACGAAACGACCAGTCCCAGGCAAGCAACGACTTGATGAACATGTTTGACTACGTTGCCGCCGGCGATCTCCACACCTGTGGAGTGACCCAGGCCAACACCACCCCGGTGGTGAGAAGTGTCCTTTGTTGGGGCAATGACGACTATGGCCAGACCTCCAACAAGCCGAACACCTCTGGAGACTACGGGTACATCCACTCCAACGGCCACCACACCTGTTTGTCAGAGAACGACGGAAATGGAAACTTCTCCCTGGAGTGCTGGGGCTGGGGGGACGGAACCACGGGCAACGGCCAGACCAGCACCACCGCCATTCACCACAGCACCTCCGTCGGAGAGTACGAGGGCTACTGTGCCGGCGGACGACACACCTTCTCCGCAGCGAGCGCATCCGGTGGCAACGACTACGGCTTCTCCGGGGACACCTCAAATGGCCAGAACCGGTGCAGCAATGGGGTATCTTGCCAATAATGGCTGCCGGCCCCTTCTGCCCTCAGAGCCCGTCCTGATCCCCAAACCGCGGCAGCTGCACCACCTGCACCGAACGGCCCTCGGGCACGGTACCCGCCCCCCCCGGGCCCTGCACCAAAGGCCGTCGGTGGTAGGGCTGGAGGGAGAGCGCCGTAAGGTGCCGCACACCGAGGGGGTCTGAGAGCGGCCCTTCTCCGGCGAGATCCTCCCGGGCGAAGGGTGGCTCTGTGGCCTGGGCATAGGTCGCCCCCTGGTCCATCCACCGGGCGGTGGCAAGGCCCAGGAGAAGAAGCACTCCCCCAGTGGGCTTGCTGGCCCGCAGAAAGTCCACCCCCAGCGAGACCGCAACCCCCAACAGCGGCAGGATGAGCAGCGTGGCCCGCACCGGGTGGTGCAGGCGATTGAGTGGGGGCACCACCGCAGCGGCCCAGGCCATGGGACCAGAAAACAGGGGCTCGCCAAGCGCCCAGGTGGGGGCCGGCCCCATGGCCACCACCAGCCCGATCAGCGCCCCGGCCAGGCAGCGCTGGCCCCCCTGCAACCCCAGGAGAAGGGCGGCGGGAAGCAGGAGCGGGTGAAGCCGAAACCGCGGGGGCACGCTGCCCAGGCCCACCATGCCCGAGAGGGGCAGGGCGGTGTATCCATCTGGGGGCACATCCTGGAGCACGCCCCCCCAACCCACGAGCAGCCAGCCCACGTAGGGAAGCGCGACCAGGGCCGCCACCCCCAGGGCCCGCAGGGCCGCCTTGGGGTCCTTCACCAAAGGAAGCGCCACCAGGACCAGCACCACCCCGTGCCAGGCATAGGCCACAAACTGTAGAGCGCCGAGCACTCCCGCGACCCGCCAATGGCCCCGCACCAGGGCCACGAGGGCAAAGATCCCAGGCCAGACAATGAGGTTCGAGGGCCGCCCCCCCGCCACCTCGTGGAGAATCACCGGGGACCCGGCCACCAGCGCCGCTCCCGCGGCGCTGGCGAGAGCGCTGGCCCCGAGGGTGCGGGCAAGCACCACGGTGGCCACCACAAGAGCCGACAAGTGGAAAAGCTGCACCCCATTCCAAAGCAGGGCATTCGGCGCGCGGAACAACCCGAGCACCGCCATGTCCACGGGATTGGGGAAGAACGCCGCCAGAGTGCCCAGACCCCCGGGCCAGTGGACCGCATCCCAGAACGGGGTGCCCTTCCACTGCTCGGAAAAGGCCCACCAAAGCCACCAACTGCCGTTGAAGTCGCCGTTTCTCCACGGATCCGAAGGGCCCCACAACCCGCTTTCAACCGTGGATATCGGCCCCTTTAGCCCATACAGAAGCACCGCAACCGCCGCTGCGCAGGCAAGAAGGGTCTCCAGGCGCTCCCGCTTCATATGTGGATGGTCCCACACAGTACCTGTCCCCGTGTATGCCTCCCCCATGACAGACTCTTGCATGTGAGGTTTCGCAACTCCATCCAAACCGCCTGCGTGCTGGGGATCGCCCTCTGGGTGCGGGTGGGGTGGCTGCCCGTGGAACGACACCGTTTTGATGGCCACGAAAAGGAGCTGTTGGCGGCATTTGGTGGGGGCGAGGTGGTCTTGAGCACCCGGGTCCAGCCCCTTTGGGCCGCCCTGGCGGCCAGCCTGGGGCGTCTCTCCCAGGACCCGCACCTGCTCCTTGCTGTATCGGTGTTGGGGGGCGTTGTCTGCGTGGGCGCCGCGGGTCTTTGGGCCCGGCGCCGCTGGGGCCCGACGGCAGGGTTCTGGACCGCCGTACTGGTCGCCCTCACCCCGGCTCAGGTCTTCTGGTCTGCCACCGCCTACCCGGTGATCCTGCCCCAGGCCTTTCTGCTCGGGGGGCTCGCCATCGGCGGGTGGCGCGGGGGCTTGTTCTACGGGGCGGCCTGCGCCCTGCGCCCGGAGCTCGTGGGGGTGGCCCCTGCGCTGGCGCTCCTCGGGGAGCGGCGCTTGGTGCCCGGGGTGTTGGGGGCGGCGGCCATCTACCCGATGTGGGGCACCGGCCCGGCCCTGCGCTCCCCTCTCTTGACCCTTCCGGTCAACCTGCCGCTTGTGGACTTTCTCGGCCCCCTGGCTGCGGGCGCTGCGCCCCTGCTGCTCTTGTTGGCCATCAAGGGCGACCGGTGGCGCCTGCTGGCGGCGGCCCTCTGGGTGCACCTGTGGGGAAGCGTGTTCGACGACTACGGCACGCGACACGCGCTCTTTGGCGGCGTGTGCCTCGCGGTGCTCCTGGCCCGGGCCAACGGGTGGCGGCGTGTGCTGACCGTGGCCGGCGGGGCCCTTCTTCTCTGGGGCACCGCGGATGTCGCGCACTGGTACTACGCCGATGCGGAGCAGTTTGCGGCCACCCTTTCCGAGTCCGGCGCCCCCCCCGCCGACTGCCTGGAGGTGCTGGATGACCCCCTGGCAGAGGGCAGCCACTGGAACCTGAGGGGCCACTGGCCAGCGGAGCGCACCTGCTGGGGCGAGGAGCACATCCACAGGGCCTGGACCAGCCGAAGCCTCCAGGACCGGGCCCTGCGCATGCGTCGCACCTACCACCCAATGCCGGTGGGCCGGGTTGATCTGCCCGGCGGGCCCCGCAAGATCTACGAGATTCGCCCATGAGCGCTGGCGTCCTTTCTGCCACCCTGGCCCGCGGGAAGAACCCAGCCGTGCTCTGCCCCCTGGTGGCGGTGGCGCTGGCCTCCATCGGTGCCTTCTGGATGGGGGGCGGGGCCGTGGGACCGGATGCCTCCGGCGCCCAGGCCGCCAGCGTGCTCGGGGGGCACCCCTACCCCCTGCACCCCCTGCTGATCAAGATCACCGGCAGCGGACGGATCCTCTCGATCCTGGCGGCAGGAGTCACAGCGTTCTGCGGCGTGCGGCTGGCCCCTTGGGTGGGGGGATCCCCCCTGGCCACAGGCCTGGCCCTGGCGGCCGCCCCGCTTCTGCTTTCGACCGCCACCGGAGGCGGCGGGGATGCCCCAGCGGTGGCCCTCGCGCTTGCGGGGGTGACTGTGGCCTTTGGCGGAAGGGTCTTTGCAGGGGCACTGCTGGCGATCTCCTCCCTAGCGGTCAAGCCCATCGCTCTCCCGGTGCTGGGCCTGCTGCTCCTGTCCCCTCGCAGCCGCCGCCAGGGAAGTGCCCTCCTCCTGGGGATCATCGTGGGCGGGGTGGCTTGCCGCTCTCTGTTGGCGCCTCTCTTGGCCCCTCGGCCGGGCAGCGGCTTGCTGGGTTCCTGGTGGTTGTCCTCCGGGGGGAGCTTCCCTTCTCTTGCGGAGCTTCCCGGCCTCGTGGGGGCGGGCGTATTCCTCTTGATGGAGCTTCCGGCCTGGGCCGGCCACCCGGTGCTCGGTCTCCTGGCGCTTCTGGGGGCCGCCCTTCCCGGCCCCGCACGCCGCGAGCGAATTGGCGCCCTGTGTCTTGGGCTCGTCGGGTTGCTCGCGGTGGCCACGGGCCTGGGGGATCACCTGCGGCCCCGGTACCTTGGACCGGCCACGGTGCCCCTGGTGCTCCTGGCGGGGGTGTCTCTGGCACGCATTCCCTGGGCGGCGCTTCTGGGCGCCTGGCCCGCACTGGCCCTGGTGAGCCAGGTGGCCGGCCTGCGGGCCCTGGAGGAAGACCTCCCCCCCAAACCCATGCTCCTCTTTCCGGGTTTGAACGACGTGACGCCCCAGTACCGGGACATCAGCGTCTGCGGCGGGGCCGAGTTGGCCCGGCTGGCGGAGCGGCTGGCCGAAGAGATGCCCACGGACAGCGAGGTGGTGGCGCTTCGTCTCCGGGATGGGCGAGAGGGGGATCTCTTCTGGCCGCTCAAGGCCGCCCGGCCGGACCTGAAGCTGACGGTCCTCAGCGCAGACTGCTGCGCAGGGACGGGCCAGACCGAGGCCTGCGCACGAACGGTCTGGGAGCACCTGCGTTCAGGGGGCGCCCTGGTGAGCCCCCTGCACCGGGAGCGGTGTGACACGGAGGTGGTGGACCCGGCGGAGCATCTGCTCGCCGTGGCCCTGGGAGCCAGCATGGAGGCCAAAGGGCACTTCGCCCACCGCATCTTCCCGGGCAACGGAACCAGGGAGGACGCCTGCCAGGCGGCTAAGGAACCCCGCGCTGTCGCACCTCCCAGGTCAGGCGCATCGCATCGGGCTCCGAGAGCTCCAGGTCAAAGAAATCCGGCTCCGCAAGATCCCGCCAGCAAGCCCAGCGCCCCCCGCTCTGATCATCGTTGAGCCCCAAGAGCACATAGGGCACCGCCAATGCGTAGTCCCGCAGGTGGCGTGGGTTGACCACCCGCCCGAGCATGCGCCGCAAAGAGCGCGGGCGCAGGTAGAAGCGGCGGTTGGCGTAGGTCTCGAACCGGTGAATCTCCTCCGCGGTGATCTGTGGCTGATCCACCAACACCGTCGCCTGGCCGTAGTGAAGCCAGTCCATGTGCCGCAGCCACCCCTTCTCGACGGCTTCCTGGAAAACCGCCGTTCCCGGGTAGGGCGAGGAGATGAAGAGCTGGAAAAAGTCCACATCCAAGTCGATGGCCAGATCCAGGCTGGCCTGCATGGTCTCCCAGGTCTCCCCCATGTTGCCGATGACAAAAGAGGCCCTCACCTCCATGTCGTGGGCATGGGCGGTGGCCACGGCCTGGCGGTATCGGTCTGCATCGATGGTCTTGCCGATGCGCTCTCCGATCAACTGGCTGCCTGTCTCGATGCCAATCAGCACCTGGTGGCAGCCGGCACGCTTCATGGCCGCGGCCAGCTTGTCGGAGAAGCAGTCTCCCCGCACAAAGGCAATCCAGCTGACATCCAGGTCCTCGGCCGCCAGGAGGTCGCAGAACTCCAGGCAGACCTTCTTCAGCACCGTGAAGGTGTCGTCGTAGAACTGGAACTGTCGGATGCCATATTCATCGTGCAGGTGCCGGATCTGCGCCACCATCGAGGCGGGGCTCCGGGCCCGGAGAGTGGTCTTCGCCGAGTTGCAGAAGGAGCAGCGCCCGGGACAGCCCCGTGTCATGAGCAGGTTGATGGCGGGCAGGTGCCGATAGGTGGTGGCCCCCGGGTAGTAGCGGTCAAAATCCACCAGGTGATAGGCGGGCATCGGCCGGGCATCCAGGTCCAACTGAACCGGCCGGGCCGGGTTGTGGACCACCTGGTTCTCCCTGCGCCAGCTTAGGCCCAGCACATCCGAAAAGGACGTCCCCGCCACCAGCTCCACCATGGCCTCTTCGCCGTCCCCGCGCACCACCGCGTCAATGCTAGCGTTTCGGAGCATGCGCTCGGGCATGGCCTCGGCGTGCACGCCCCCGGCGATAACGGTGCAATCAGGCAGGATCTCCTTGGCCAGACGGGCAATTCGGTGGGCGGCCGGGCACTGGCTGGTCAAGACCGAGAGCCCCACGATATGAGGACGATGCTTCTGCAAGCGCTCCGAAATGCCGTGGATGTCCAACTGCTCCGCGTGGGCATCCACAACGCCCACCGAGCAGCCGGCCGCCTCCAGGGTGGCCGCAATGGAGAGCACCCCGAGGGGGGGGAGGGTTGAGATCAGGCGGGCGCGGCCAGCCACCGCCGGCCACGGCGGGTAGATGAGCAGCACATCGGTCTGCATCCCTGAGTCCTGGCCCTCGGCCAACATGCGCCAAGCATATCCCAGCACCTCCCGCCGGGGCCGGGATGGTAGCCTCCCTCCATGCCGTCCGAGCGGTCCCCCCTCTCGAAACCCAGAAAGCTCTTTTTTGCGCTTCTTGCATCGCTCATCGTCCTGGGGGGTGCGGAGTTGGCCCTTCGTCTGGCCTTTCCAGTGGCCCGTACGGCGACCCTGCCCGACGGCATGATCCGGGTGCACATGAATGTGGCGGGTTTTCGCTACGATCCAGACCTGTACTGGTACTGGCAGTTTCTTCCCTCGCCGGGCATGCAGATCAACGAACACGGCTTTCGGAGAACCCGCCCCATGCGGGCAAAGAAGCCAACCGGGATCAAGCGGGCGGTGGTGCTCGGGGACAGCCAGACCCTCGGGGCGGGGGTAGGGCCAGAGGAGACCTTCTCAGCGGTGGCGGAGCGGGCCCTGGGGACCGAGTGGGAGGTGCTCAACGCCGGCATCAGCGGCTACCGATCTCTGAATGTGTATCGCCTGCTTCAGCGACGGATTCTGCGGTTTGAACCCGATGTGCTGGTGATCGACTGCATGCCGTTTGACAGCCCCCGGGACGACGGCCCCATCCAGCGGGCCCCCCTGCAGGCGGGCTTCTTGAAGCGGGCGCTCTGGCACTCGAAGATCTACTACCTGCTCCGGCACGGGGTGGAAAAGGGCCGGGCAGACCGGTCTCGTTGGCTCGATGTGGACGGAGGCTTTGAACCCCAGAACATCGGCAACCACGGCAACCACGACCTGATCGCCGCCTGGGCAAAGGAGCACGGCATCCAGGTGCTGTTCATGGAGTACCCGGTCACCAACGAGCAGTGGTTTCTGGGCTGCCACACGGACCCGGGGGAGCTCCCCACGGAGGTGCCCCAAGTTCCCGCGTGCCAGGCGCTGGTGCAGTCCGGAAAGAGCGGCCGAGACCTGTTCCTGGACCGAAACCACATGACGGTGCTGGGCAACGAGGTGGTGGGACAGGCGGTGGCGAACTCCATCCAGGAGCTATTCTGACCGGCACTCTCCGCCCGCAATCGGGTGGAGACGCCGATGGACGCCTCGAGAGGCGCCCGTAGCGTCCCGAGTCCCCCCCGGGATGCCGCATCCCCCCCCGCAGTCGGGTCGAGAGGCGCCCGTAGCGTCCCGAGTCCCCCCCGGGATGCCGCATCCGCCCCCCGCAGTCGGGTCGAGAGGCGCCAGTAGCGGCCCGACTCCCCCCCGGGATGCCGCATCCCCCCCCGCAGTCGGGTCGAGAGGCGCCA
>CAZRYF010000077.1:0-18595 GCA_964604165.1 uncultured Enterobacterales bacterium | reverse complement strand
CAGACTGCGACAGGGGACTTCGGTCCGCTATACGGACACAACCGGGTGTTCGCAGTCTGCGATAGGGGACTTGGCTCGCGTGGAAGCCACCAAGCGCAGGGCGCGTTCGCAATGGGTGAAGGCCGTACAACCGCCTGCGAACACGGCGAACCGGTGAGCCGGGGCTCGTTGGCGGCTGTAGGCCTGAAACCGCCGCGCGGAGCGGAGCGAGCACGGCGGGGGTGATCGCGAAATTGAGCGCCCGGAGCGTCTTGCAGTGGCTAGCGCCCCCTTTGTTGGCTCAAATCGAGGGCTGGTGAAATATCCGGGTTAGCTCGGCT
This sequence comes from uncultured Enterobacterales bacterium, assembly GCA_964604165.1. Lineage (GTDB taxonomy): Bacteria > Myxococcota_A > UBA796 > UBA796 > CAJQPC01 > JAYZDK01. The sequence goes on along the minus strand of CAZRYF010000077.1, from coordinate 18,275 downwards.
CCACAAAGAGGGGGAGAGAGCCCAATCACATGGGAAACCGCGGCGGGACCGGGGTGGCAAGGCGAGAAGGTACGATTCGCCCGGCGCCTCAATCGCAAGCTCTGAGCATCCATTCCCATTGGTATCGGGCACGAAATCGACACCCCCTACACCCCCGCTTCCAACAACGGACTCATCGCCCGAAGCCGCACCACCTCCTCCGTAAACCGCCCAATCACCGTCTCCACCTCCTCCCGCGTATTGAACCGCCCCAGCCCAAACCGAATCGACGTGTGCATCGCATCATCCGGCACCCCGATCGCCACAAGCACATGAGAGGGGGTCAGGTTCGCCGAGTTGCAGGCGGATCCCGAACTGACGGCAATGTCCCGCAAGGCCATCAGCAGCGCGTTGCCCTCGACATTCGGAATGGAAACATTCAGGTTGTGGGGCAGGCAGTATTCTGCTCCGGGCAAGCCTCCGAACAATGCCAGCGTGCCAGTGACTTTTATCACCTGAACACCCCATTGGGCAAACCTCCGTCGACCGCATAATGTGCTGCCGAAACCCCCAGAGTCAGGAAGCGCGCCCGCAATGGTGAGTCCACACGCAAAGCAGTTGTTGATGGCTTCTTTGGTCTTCTGTTTCGCGATCCAGACCTTCCTGGTGTACTCGGACGAGCCGGGACCGGTGGGCTTGGAGGGGGACGCCCTGGTTGGGGCGGAGTTGTGGCACGCCCACAACTGCCAGGCCTGTCACCAGCTTTACGGGTTTGGCGGTTTTCTGGGGCCCGATCTCACCAACGCGAGGAGCCGCCTCGGAGAGAAGGGGCTGGCAAAACGACTGGAGCCCCTCTTGCGGGACGGCTCTGGGCAGATGCCGGCGTTTGGGCTGGGGCCAACGGAGGCCGGGCAGATCGCGGCCTTCCTGGGCAAGATGGACCAGACCGGGCGCGGGCAGCTTCGGGCGCCGAGGGGAGAGGGCGTGGACTGGGTCTTGGCGGTCTCCTCCCACGTGGCGAAGGCCGGCACCTCCCAGGCCCAGATGGGTTGGAAGGCCCTCAAGGAGCGCCCCTGCCAGGCCTGCCACCGCCCCTTTGAAGCGGGGGTGAATGGCGCTCCAGCGCTTGCTTCCATTCCCACGTCTCTCTCCCCTGAGGAGATCGAGACGGTGCTGGTGGAAGGGCGCCCCCCCCTCATGCCAGCGCCTTCGCCGGCGTTCTCCGCCGAAGAGCGAGTGGCGGTGGTGGCGTTGTGGGGCTGGATGGAGAAAGAGCGGTCCGCCATTGAGCACCTGATGGGACCCAGGGCCACGTTCTCCTTCGCTGACGTGCCCTGGTACGAATATGATCAAGGGAGCCACGAGTGATGCCTGTGTCTTCTCTTCAACCCGAACACAGCGCCGGCGTGGCGCCCGAGACGGCGTGGCGATCCACCCGCATCGCCCTGGTGCAGGGAGCGGTGATCTCCCTGGCCATTGTGCTCCTGGCGGGGCTGTTCAGCGCGCTCTACCTGGTCCCGTCTTTGGGGGCCTTGTTCTCCAGCATCGGCCTCCAGTTCGCGGGCTTCCGGCCTCTTCACACGGCTTTCGCCGGGGCCTGGATCATCCTCGCAGGCCTCGCCGTGGTGTTCTGGTACTTCGAGCGCTCCGGCGCTCCCCGCACCCCCCTGGACCGGGCCCTCTCCAAGGGAATGGTCGTCTCCTGGGCCCTTGCAGGGGCTGGCATTCTCGTCACCCTGCCCCTGGGGATCACCTCGGGCCGGGAGTACATGGGATGGCACCCGCTCTTGAGCCTGCCCATCCTGGTGGGATGGATCGCCTTTGCGATCCTCTTCTTCCGGGCGACCGCCAAGGGCTTCTGGGGCTGTCCTGTCTACGTGATGATGTGGGCGGTCGGGGCCCTGTTCTTCCTCTTCACCTTCGCAGAGCAGCACCTCTGGTTGGTGGACTCCATCTTCGCGGATCCCATCGTCGATCGCCGGATACAGTGGATGGCGACCGGCACCCTCGTCGGGGCGCTCAACCTCTTCGTCTACGGGGCGCTCTACTACGCGGGTGACTGGTTGAGCGGAGATGACAGCTTTGGACGGTGCCCCATGGGGTGGGCGCTGTTTGGGCTCGGGCTGCTCAACTCGTTCATCAATTTCGGCCACCACACCTACCACCTTCCCCAGAGCCAGCTGGTGAACTGGATCTCGTTTCTGGCCAGCATGACCGAGGTGCTGGTCCTGTTTCGGGTCATGGGGGATCTGGTCGACCTCGCCCGAGAGAAGAGCGCGGCGACGCGGGTGCCCGCCAAGCTCTGTTTTGTGGCGGCCAAGTGGTGGTCCGGGCTCCTCCTCGCCGAGGCGATCCTCCTCTCCATTCCGCCCATCAACGCGCTGCTTCACGGCACCTGGGTGGTCGTGGGACACGCGATGACAGGCATGATTGGTCTGGACAGCATGATCCTGGTGGGGGCCCTGCTGGTGCTGCTCCCGGTGGACATCGACACCCACGGCGGCCGGCCAGACCTGGTGGCTGACAAGCGCCTGCGGCGCTGGATCGTGGGGGTGAACGTCTCCCTCGCCTTCTTTGTCGGTTGGTTTCACCTGGTCGGGCTGCTGGACGGCTACTTTCGGTACCTCACCCCCCCGGATTTGGCCTATGCAGCCAACCGGCCCACCTGGCTGGCACACTCATCCGGGGTGTTCTGCGCGTTGACCGGCACGATCCTGGCCTTGTTCATGGGCCTCGTCGTGATGCGGCTGTGGCGCGTGGCGTTCTCCCCGGAGCGCTTTCCAAGCTCCATGGGGGCGCGCTTCCTACGGCCGCCCGGCTAACCAGGGTTGACCTCCAACAGCGGGCTCATGGCCCGAAGACGCGCCACCTCCTCCGTGAAGCGGGCGATCACCGTGTCCACCTCCTCCCGGGTGTTGAACCGGCCCAGCCCAAAGCGGATCGACGTGTGAATCGCATCGCTCAGCGTGCCGATGGCCTGGAGCACATAGGACGGCGCCAGTTGGGCCGAGCTGCAGGCGGAACCCGAGCTGACCGCGATGTCCCGCAGGGCCATCAACAGCGCGTTGCCCTCTACGTTGGGGATCGACACGTTCAGGTTGTTCGGGAGGCGGTGGGCCATGGTTCCGTTGAGGGTGATGCCCTCGACCCCTGCTTGAAGACCCGCCCACAAGTGGTCCCTCAACGCCGCGAGGCGCTCCACCTCCCCGTTCTGCAGGTCCTCCGCCCCAAGCTCGGCGGTCTTGCCGAAACCCACGATCTGGTGGCTGGCCAGGGTTCCGCTGCGCAGGCCCCGCTCGTGCTTGCCCCCGTGGATCAGGGGCTCCACCCGCACCCGGGGTCGGCCTCTCCGCACATAGAGCGCACCGATGCCCTTGGGCCCGTGCATTTTGTGGGCGGTCAGGGCCATGAGGTCTGCGTTCAGGGCCTGGACATCCACGGGAATTCGACCGAGGGCCTGGGCCACGTCCGTGTGCAGAAGAACACCCCGTTCCCGGCAGATCGCGCCCACCTCCCCCACGGGCTGCACCGTGCCGATCTCGTTGTTGGCCAACATCAGGGAGACCAGGACCGTGTCCTCCCGAAGCGCCGCCTCCACGTGGGCCACCTGCACCACCCCGGTGGCATCCATGGGCAGGGTGGTGACCTCCCACCCCTCCCGCTCCAGGTACTTGCAGGCGTCCAGAACCGCCGGGTGCTCGATGGGAGAGATCACAACGTGGCGCCCCTTGTCCCGGTTGGCCCGGGCGACCCCAATCATGGCGATGTTGTCGGACTCGGTGGCGCCAGAGGTGAAGGTGATCTCCTTCGGCGAGGCGTTCACCAGGGCCGCGATCTGCTCCCGGGCCCGCTCGACTGCCTCCCCCGCCGCCCAGCCGAAGGGATGGCTGGAGGAGGCCGGGTTGCCGAAATGGTCCGTGAGAAACGGCGCCATGGCTTCGAACACCCGGGGATCCACCCGGGTGGAGGCGTGGTTGTCCATGTAGATGGGAGCGGTGGGCACAGGAGGCATGCTATCGCAGACTTCGCCACCAGGAGTCGAAGAAGATCAGGGTCCACAGGCGGGCCCCAAAGTCTCCGTCTTCCCGCACATGCGCCCGGGCCATCTCCCGGATCCAGGCCGTCTGGAACAAGCCCAAGGGATCCTCGCACACGCTGGCGATTCGCTCCTCCAGAAACCCCTGGCCCGCCCCGCGCAGCCACCGGTTGAGCCCCGTGGGCATGCCTCGATCCGGACGCCAAATGAGCGGATCGGGCATGGAGCCCCCAAGCACATGGCGCAGGGGCCACTTTCCCCACCAGCGCCCGCGGCGACGCTTGGTTTTGGCGCCTCCAGGCCAGCCCGCACACAGACTGACCAGCTCGTGGTCGAGCATGGGGTAGCGCAGCTCCAGCCCGGCCAGGGCCGAGACCCGGTCATTTCGGAGCACGATGTTCTCGGCGAGCCATCCGCGCAGGTAAACATGCAGCACCTGGTTCACGGCGTCCGTGTGGGCCTCGTTGTAGAGGGGCTCCAGCATGGTGCGCCGCATGCCGGGCCGCACCTGGGCCGGGTCCCGCAGAAGGGACATGCGCCCCTCCATGTCGAACACGCTGGAGCCGCCAATGCCTCGCTCCAGCCCTGGGGAACCCTGCGGATCCAGCCACTGTGGGCTGACGCCGAGTAATCGGGCCGTTCGATGCGCCAAGCGCCGGCTGCCTCCTGGCAGGCGATCCACCACCCGTAAGGCACGAAGCTCCCCCGCGAGGCGGGCCGCCCGGGGCCCCCCCAGGATCTCATCGGCCCCCACGCCTGACAACAGGACCGGCGCCTCCTCGGCAGCCGCTCGACACAAGAGGTACTCGTTTACTGCCGCCGGAGTGGGCACCGGCTGCCCCATGCACCGCACCACGGAGTCCACCGCATCCAAGAAGTCGGTCTGCCCCACCCGCACCACCTGGTGGTCCACCTCAAACAACCGGGCCACGCGGCCTCCGTAGCCGGACTCATCGGAGACCTGCCCCTCCAGCGCGACGGTCCAGGCGCAGATGTCCACATCTGGATTGCGCCGCGCCAGCGCCAAGACACTGGAGGAGGCCACCCCCCCTGAGAGCAGCACCCCCACTTTCTTCTCCCCCCGCATGCGCCTTCCCACCGCCCGCCCCAGGGTGGTCTCCACCCGGTCCCTAACCTCGTCCTCCTCGGGCAGGGGAGTCCCCGGTGCGGGGTACCAGGGGGCCCACCAGCGATGAAGGCGCACCCCGGTGGAGTCAACCCGCGCCAGGTGGCCCGCCGGGAGGACCCGAATGTCCCGCAGCAGGGTCCGGGGCGCATGGGTGTACCGAAAGGAGAGGAACTCGGCCAGCTCTTCCGGGGCGATGCCGGCGCTGACCCAGTCCAGGGGAAGCAACGCGCGGGGGTCGGAGGCAAAGGCAATCCGGCTGTTTTTCCAGCAGTAGTAGAGCGGGCGCACCCCCATGCGGTCTCGGGCCAGGTGCAGCACCCCGTCCCGCACATCAAATACGGCCAGCCCAAAAACCCCACGAAGTCGGTTCAGTGCATCTGCCCCCCACAGCCGCCAGGCCTCCAACAAAAGGGCAGAGTCATCCCCAGCCTGCACCCCTTCAGCGGCCACCTCAGCCCGCAAGCTCCCCCCATCCAAGATTCGACCGTCCAAGACCATCGCCAGGGAGGCCTTGGCTTGGGGCCCCTGGTGGTCATTGCGAGGTGAAGCGGCCTGGACCAGGCCCGCTTGGTTTTCCATCCAAAGCGGGGTCTCGTCCCCCCGCTGAAGGACGGAGGTCATACGGAGGAGCGACTCCCGCTGGGGGCCCGGACCCCGGAAGTGAACAATGCCCGCAATTCCGCTCAATGGACCTCCCCCTGCCCATTTGTATCACCGGCCGGCTACGTTTGATGAATGCTCGCTCTTCTCCCGCTCCTGGTGGCCTGCCACCGCCCCTCGCCGCCGCCGGACGTGGTGCTGGTGGTGGTGGACACGCTGCGAGCCGACAGCCTGGGCTTTGCGGGCCACGTTCGCCCGACTTCCCCCCATCTGGACAAGCTTGCCCAGGAGGCGACCTGGTTCTCCCGGGCCTACTCCCCCTCCACCTGGACCCTCCCCGCCATGGCCTCGCTCTTTACGGGGCAGCACCCCTTCGCGCACCGGGTGGTCCACGACTGGGAAGACCCGGACCTGTTTGGGCGCCTCGTGGAGACGATTCCCACCCTGCCAGAACACTTTCAAGCGGCGGGCTACCGCACCGCAGCGTTCGTGAACAACGCCTTTCTGGCGCCGGACTTCGGCTTGCACAGGGGCTTTGACACCTACGACTACGAAGGGGCGGAGATCTCCAAGCACCGCACGGCCCAGCAGACGGTGGATGCCGCGCTGGCGTGGCTGAACGCCTCGGACCAACCGGCCCTCCTGGTGGTGCACGTCATGGAGCCCCACGCGGACTACACGGCGCCCGCCCCATACGCTGGGCGGTTCACAAATGGCCTTCCCCACAGCGTCACCCTGCCCCTGGGGGACCTCTTGGTGGATGCCTTGATCCAGGGGACGAGCTCCCTGCCAGAAGAAGACCGGGTCTTCATTCGCCACGCCTACGACGAGGAGGTTCTCACCACGGACGCTGCCCTGGGTTCCCTGCTGGGCGCCCTGAGAGCCAGAGAGGGATGGGACGATCTCCGGCTGGTGGTCACCTCGGATCACGGGGAGGAGTTCTGGGAGTTTGACCGCTACGAGCACGGACAGACCACGCGCTCGGTGGTGACCCAGGTGCCTCTGGTCCTGAAGGCGCCGGGGGTGAAACCCGGCCGCAACGACTCCGTGGTGGACCTGACCCTCGCGCCCGACGCGCTGGCTGCGGTCGAGGGGAGCGTCTTGCTTAGGCTGGCCAAGAGCGGCACAGAGAAGGGCCGGCACGCCCTCTCGGAAGACATCCTCTACGGTCCCCAGGAGGTAAGCCTCGTCACGGACGATCTGCGGTTGATCATCCAGCAGGAGACGAAGACCGCCACCCTCCTACGACTGAACGACAATGGGTGGGAGGTAGAAGATCTTTCCATGGACCCCGCCCAGCGAGAGCGAGGCCGCGCCTTGTATGAGGCCGCCGTGGCGCTGCGCGGCAACCTGGACCGGACCACCGCCATCAACGCCCTCGCGGTGCCAGACTCCACAGTCTTCGAGCAACTCCGAACCCTGGGATACGTTCAGTAGCGCGGAACTCCGGCGGTCCCCGGAACTCGGCAATCACCCTGGAAGCCAGCCGATGTGGGCGCTGATGGAGAAGTCCTCGAGACGAATGGGCTCAGCGCCTTCCGTGGCTGGGTCCTCGACGTCCACGTTTGTGAAGCCAACCACCACATCTGTCGGCGAAGTGATCTCCGTGGCATCCCCCGCGGGGGTGGCCACCGCATCGAAGGAGCCACCGACCGCCTCCCAACTGCGCTGCACGTCAATCTCCAGGTTGGGATCCAGGGCGTCGTTGCAGATCTCGTGGGACACGATCACGCCCTGGCGCACCTCCAGGAGGCTGCTGACACTGTCCGAGTTCGGATTCAGGGACCCGCCAATCTCCACCTCTGCCCCCGCCGCATGGGCGGCCGAAGCCAGGCCCACGCCGCGCACGATGATGGCCAGGCTGTCGTCGTCGTTGCGGGCCAACAAGGTGTAGTCCCCGCAGCCGCTCTGAACCGTCAGGTCATGCACGAAGTCGCCGGAGAGGCCTTCGATGGGTCCGGTGTCCGCGGTGTCCGCGGTGTCGTCCACGACCACGGGGGGAGGACATCCCTGGAAGAGAGGCAGGATGGGAAGAAGGAGAAGGTGTGACAAGCGCATGGAGACCTCCAAGTCGGTGCGGCCCACCTCTTTTGCAATCGGCGGGCCAACGTTGTAACCCAATGGAATCAGGGAAGGGTCGTCGCGACATATAGAGACACAACGGAAACCCACGACGCTGGGATCATGCCCTCAGGGAAGAGACGACGACGCCAACAGCGCCACCTCCACAGGTTCAAGCGCCCGATTCCAGGCCCGCACCCCCGCCAGGGCGCCCTGAAAGTGCCGCTCCGGGTGGAGGTCACCTCTGGCGCCCAGGGTGATCCGGCGCTTTGGGTCCAGCCCTCCTGCTCCCAGGGAGGCCGCCGCCACCTGCACCCCGTCCAGGTACACGGTGGCGTGGCCGTCCCGAACCACCAGTGCGTAGTGGTGCCAGGCGTCATCCCGCCAGTCCCCGGCTACCTCCAGGGCAGCGTAGTCCCAGTCGTCTTCTTTCCCCCGCAGACCCGTGCGCAGAGTGCCACTCCCGTTCAGGTAGACATTCAGCGAGTGGGTCCAGGTCACCGTGCCCTGGCTCCAAAGATACTGGTAGGGCTGGGCCGCAGCGGCGTCTCCGCGAAAGGAAAACGACAGGGAGAACGCGCTCCCAGGCGACCAGTCCTCCAGGAGCACCACGTCGTCCACGCCGTCAAAGTTGAGGGCAGAAGAGACGTCCTGGGCCGGGCCCTCAACCTGCACAGGCCCCTCGTCTGGGAAGACACGGCCCACCCTTCCGGCCACAAGCTCCGGGACCGTCCGATCTTCCAGAGTGAGGGGCCACCACCTGGCGAGGCCTGCGTCCAGGTCCGGGTCCAGCATCCACATTTCGCCCATCCAGGGGCCCACGCCGCAGATATCTCCCGGTGACACCGCCACGCTCAATCGACGACGGCCCTGCTCCCCGGGCTCCGCCACCTGACCGTACTCCAGCACCGTGCGGGTCTCCCCGTCGGCAAACGTCGCCACCTCAGGTGCCCAGGGAAAACGCTCCGGAGACCAGTCCAAGCCCACGGTCAAAGCCCCTTCACAAGCGTCCCGAACCACCGTGAACGACACGACCGTACCCTCTTCAATCTCTGGGGGAGCCTCCTCGATCCAGGCGGCCTGAAGTTGCGTGTCCGCGAGGTGCACCAACGCCTCTCCGGGCACCGGGTGGGCACCTTCGACATCCGCGAGGGAGAGGAGCACCGTCTCGGGCCCCTCGGTCTCGAAGTCCTCCAGCGGGTCAATGACCACCTCCAGAGACGGGGCTCCCGGGGAGAGGACCCATGCACGCTCCAGGGCCCGGTAGTCGCTTCCCTCCGTGGCGGTCCCTCCTACCACCAGCGTCCCCCGCACCTCCTGGGCGTCGCTGCCCTGGCGCTGAATCTCTACCCCCCCCGGACTGCCCCGTTCGCTGGCCCGGGCATCCGTGGCCACCACCCGCACCTGCGCTGGCGACTGCACGTCCAGCCCCAACTGGACCTCCACGAAGGAGAGCAGGGCATCCGCCACCACAGCCCCATAGGCGGCCCGACTCTGCTCCAAGTCCCGCACGCCCTCCCAGGTGTTTTCCAGCTGAAGGCCGGCGAGCCCTCCTTCATAGACCCCGTGGCGTCGGGTGTTGTAGCCGCCGCTGTAGAAGTGATTCAGGTCGCCATTTGCATCCAGCCCCGGGTCGGGCTGCCCAGTGCTTGGCACCACCGCATAGCCCCCAGCCTCCAGCATTCCTCCCACGCTCTGAGGCCCCCGCTGCACTTGGGAAAACGTTCCTCCCAGCAGACCCTCCCCCAGGCTTGAGAGAAGCGCCATGGCAGGATGATCGAGCCTCTCATCCGAGAAAGCCAGTTGGCTGCCCCGCAGAAGGGTGCCCACCTCAATGTTCTGCCTTTCGGATGCGAGCCCGTGAATGTCCACGTAGACCCCGCGGCCAAAGTGGTGGAGTACGCTGCCCTGGGCAGACTCGATGAAGTGGTGGTACTCCCCCCAAGCCTGCTCCGCGGCCGGGTTTCCCTCGGCCGCTTCCTCCAGGTCCCGGTTGCAATCCAGTCGGTGGCGATGGAGATGGCAGAACACAAGGTGCGGCACCCGCCCGGTGCGTTCAAGAAGGGCCTCGGAGATGGCCTGCGTGAGCTCAACGGTGCGAAGGTCAGCCCCGGCCGTGGCCCCCGCCCGCACCGGAACCTCATCGGGCTCGAGGCTGCCTCCATGGGGCGCACTCAACACGATCGGCAGGCTGCCCAGGTCGTACTGCACGTACTGGTTTTCGCCCCAAAGGGTGCAGCCGGTCACATCCTCGCAGGTGTCCAGAACTCCATTCTCATCGCAGTCGGGGGCCCCCGCGGCCAGATCCACCGCGTCCTCGACGCCGTTGGCATCACAGTCTTCCAGGGTCTCCGCATCCAAAGGGCCCGCCCCCTCATCGCACGGCGGAGGTGCCCCCCCTGTCTCCCTGGCCGTTTCGAGACCCGTCTCAGTGTCTCCGGGCCCATCAACAGGCACGCTTCCGGAACCGCAGGCCAGCGGCCCCCACCACCAGAGCCCACATCCCAGGGCAACCATGGACCTGTTGCACTTCATTCTCATGAAATACCACGCCCAATCCGCACCAGAGCTAAAGAAGCGCGACCCATGACCCGATGAGTAGGTTGTCCCTATTGGGGTGTGGTCCAACTGGCAGGACGCCTGGTTGTTACCCAGGAAGTTGGAGGTTCGATCCCTCCCACCCCAGCCATTTCCCAGAGTTACGCAGCCCAGCGTTGATATTGGGAAGGCGGGCGGAGAGTCGGATTACATAGAGCCGACCCCGCCCGCCACTTTATTCTTCGGCCGGCTTTGCCACCGCAGCGACGGGTCGACGACCAGCCCAGCGAGAAGCTTCCTGCGCCGGGGGGACTGGGAATTCCTCGTCTGTCTTTCCCATCCAGGTGATTCGCAGCTCGTAGAGGGCGCGATCCCAGCGGGCCAACATCGGGGGGATCGCAAATGGTACCAGCAAGCAGCCACTGGACTCGGCAGCGCCGCGGATCACGTCGATTCGCTTCTCAAGTTCTTTGCCGTAGATTCCGAGAGCGGGTCCATGCTTGTCCTGGTGCAGAAGGACCACAAGGTCGGCGTGCTCCAGGACCGCAGGAATGGCCAAAGGCTGAAAGCGCGTCAAGGGGTACTTGGAGTCGTCTCCGTGGCCCGTGAGCAGAAACACGGCCTCGTCCAGCTCCGGCGTGGGCTTCTTTCTCTTTCCAAGGACCACAAACCCATCCACCACATCCTGAGAGATGAGACGAGCGACCTCCTCCGGATCTTCCACCAGGGCCCGCCAGCGCTGGCATGGGTCCAACCACTGGCCGCCGGACCGAGCCTCAAACCAGGCATCGCCGCGGTCCGCATAGTCGGGAATCACCGCCAGCTCCCCCTCCTCCTTGAAGGCCCACAGGCGCTTCCCCTCAAAGAGGCCTGCCACGAGCGCAGCGATATCAACCCCTGCGCAGGTCAAGCCGCGCCGGGCATCCCGCGCTGAGTCATCGCTGAAGGTCGCTGCGCTGATGACCAGACGGTGAATGCGGTTTCCCTCTTCCGTATCCCACCCGCGGACCCAAGCCTCTCGCCCACGGCAGAGCCGCCCGGGACGGGCCGGGTCAAAATCGTTGTGGGAGTAGCCGAGCGCTCGCACCATGGCGCCCGCCGTATCGCGGGTCCGGGGAGTCGACAAGGCCCCTCCGTGGCCCGGGACCACGCGGCGGGCTAGTAGACCGCGCCCACGGAGGCAAAGCCATGCCCGCAGCAGACGCCTTCTACATCACCACGCCCATCTACTACGTGAACGACACGCCCCACCTTGGGCATGCCTACACGACGGTCGCCGCCGACGTGATCACCCGGTACCAGCGCCTCAAGGGCCGCCAGGCGTACTTTCTGACCGGAACCGACGAGCACGGCCAGAAAGTGCTCGACGCCGCCACCAAACGGGGCATCAGCCCCCAGGCACACGTGGACGAGCTGTGCGTGCCCTTTCGGGATCTGTGGGAGCGTCTGGACATCCAGCACGACGACTTCATTCGCACCACGGAGCCTCGCCACACGGATCTGGTCCAGTCCACGCTCCAGCGTCTCTATGACAACGGCGACATCTATGACGACACCTACGAGGGCTGGTACTCCACCTCGGAGGAGCGTTTCTGGACTGAGAAGGACCTGGTGGATGGCAAGTGTCCCGCGTCGGGCAACCCCGTCGAGTGGATCTCCGAGAAGAACTACTTCTTCCGCATGTCCAAGTACGCCCCCCACCTGGCGGCATGGATGGAGGCCCACCCGGACTTCATCCGTCCCGCCTCCCGGCGAAACGAAGTGCTGGGGGCCATGAAAAAGGGGGTGGGCGACTTGTGCATCACCCGCCCCAAGTCCCGGCTCTCCTGGGGTATCGAGATCCCCTGGGACAGCGAGTACGTGACCTATGTCTGGTTCGACGCGCTGCTCAACTACATCTCCGGCATCGGGTACGGGTCGGATCCCGCCATGTTCGAGCGGCACTGGCCGGCGTCCTACCACCTGGTCGGAAAGGACATCCTGACCACCCACTCCATCTACTGGTCCACCATGCTCTTTGCCATGGGCCTCTCCCCTGCGGAGTGTCTGTACGCCCACGGATGGTGGACGGTGGAGGGGCGAAAGATGGGCAAGTCGACGGGAAACGCCGTGAGTCCCCACCTGCTGATCGATGCCTACGGGACCGATGCGGTGCGGTACTTTCTGATGCGGGAGATTGCTTTTGGGGCGGATGGGGACTTCTCCCACCAGGGGTTTCTGCTTCGGTACAACGCCGAGTTGGCCAACGATTTGGGCAACCTGGTCCACCGGTCCCTCTCCATGACCGCCAAGTGGCTGGGGGGCGTGGTGCCGCCGTTGGGGGAGCTGAACGATGACGACCGGGCGCTCGTAGAGTTGGCCGCGGATGTGACCCGGCGCTTTGATGCCGCCATCTGCAACCTCCAGTACAAAGAGGCCCTGGGCGCCTTGATGGAGTTGGCCGGTGCCGGAAACAAGTACGTGGACACCCAGGAGCCCTGGGCCCTGAACCGAAAGGGCGACACAGCCCGCTTGGGCACCGTGATGCGGCTGGTGTTGGAGCTGTGCCGGCTCTCGGGAACGCTGCTTCTGCCCTTTTGTCCGAACAAGGCCGCGACGCTGCTCTCCCGCCTGGGGGCGGAAACCCCATCGCTCTGTGACGACAACCTGTCGACGGTGTCCGGTCTGGACCAGCTGACGGAAGGAGGGGCGCTCCTGGTGGATGACCCGCTCTTTCCCCGCATGACCGAGCTTCCTGACGCGATCCAGCAGGCGCTCGCGGAGCTTGCTGCCTCCGAGGCTGAGCCTTCTTCCACCGAGACCCAAGCCGTTCCATCTGATCCCAAGGCCCCGGAACCCAACACCCCGCCCCCCGCCTCCCCGGAGAGTGACATGATTGAATTTGATGATTTTACCAAGGTGCAATTTCGCTCCGGGCGTATTGTCAACGCGGAGACCCACCCGAACGCGGATCGGCTGCTGGTCCTGAAAGTGGACGTTGGGGAAGAATCCCCGCGAACCGTCGTCGCCGGTATCGCCAACAAGTACACACCCGACGACCTGGTGGGCAAGGTCGTGGTGGTGGTGGTCAACCTGAAGCCTGCCAAGCTGCGAGGCATCGTATCTGAGGGCATGCTGCTGGCAGCAGGGGGCGGGGATGTGAAGGGCCTCGTCACGGTGGATCCCGCCGTGGAACCCGGTGAAGTCGTCCGCTGAGATTCCCCCGGTAGAATCCCTCCAGAAAGTTCTGTCACATACCTGCCATTTTGAACGTATACTCCCGCGCCAGACGAACAAATCCTCCTCGGAGAGCGAAATGAACGCCCGATTCACCTTGTCCACCCTGATCTTGTTCCCTCTTGTGGGTGCCTGTACCGAGTACGGCATCACCGAGGATCCAAAGAACGTCGACGTCATCAACAGCAGCGCCGAGCCGGACATTGATGTCCAGCCCACGGAGTTGTCCTTTGGCCAGGTGGATGCTGGCTTAGAGAGCGCCGAAGTGGTGAACATTCTCAACACGGGTGACGGAGAGCTTCACATCCTTAACATCGCCCTCGACGACCCTGAGGCACCGTACGACATTGGAGCCCTGGGGTCGGTGATGGTCCCCGCAGGCCAGGCCACCTCGTTTCTGGTGACCTTTACTCCAGACACCTCGATCTCCTCCTCTGCCAAGATTTTGATCGATTCTGATGACCCGGACGAGCCCACCGTGGAGGTCGTCCTGAGCGGCGACGGCATAGCCCCGGTGATCAGCGTCTCCCCAACCGAGCACGACTTCGGTCGTCTCTACATCGGCTGCGACTCCCTGCAGGAAGTCGAGATTTCCAACATCGGAAACGCCGGCCTGACCGTCGAGGGATTCACCTACAACACCGGCTCCCAAGACCTGGTCTTCGACTCGGACAACACCAACAACGGCGAGCTCCCCTGGGAGTTGGCACCCGGCGCCACCGTCAGCGTGTGGGTCGATTTCGCGCCTCTGGATGAGTACCAGGACATCGCCTACCTGATGATTGACTCCTCGGACCCCTTCACCCCCACGGTCATGGCCACCCAGAGCGGCAACGGCGAGCTGTGGGGCGAGAACCTGGACCTGTTTGAGCAGCCCATCAACGGCGCCACGGACATCCTGTTCGGGCTGGACTGGTCTTGTTCCATGTACGACGACATCGCGAACGTCCAGGCAAACTTCAGCACCTTCCTGACTACAATGGCCGGCATGGATGCCGACTACCACGTGGCAGTGGTGGTGGAAGACTCCGGCTGCATGCTGGGCAATGACGCCTTTGTGGACGGGACCCACTCCACTACGGAAGCCCAGTCCATCTTCGACACCATGGTCGGAACCAGCTCGAACCAGGGCTCCAACACCGAGCGCATCTTCAGCTTGTGGGAGTCGGCCCTGTCCAGCACAAACCGAAACCCCGGTGGCTGCAACGAGGGCTTCTACCGGGAGGACGCCAAGCTGAACCTGGTGGCTGTGTCGGATGAGCCCGAGCAGTCGAGCCAGCCCTACACCTACTACGTGTCCCTGTTCCAATCCCTGAAGAGCGACACGGACGACCTGGTGATTCACGCCATCGCCGCAGACAATCCGGCCAACGGCGGTGGGAACAGCTGCACCAACGACTACGACCCGCGCTACGAGAACGCGACCATCGACACCGGCGGTCTGTACCTCTCTATCTGTGCCACGGACTGGGGTTCGCACCTGCAGGCCCTGGCGGAGAACTCCACGGCCGACCTCTCCTCCTTTGAGCTGACCGACATCCCCGTCCCGGCCACCATCTCGGTGGAAGTAGACGGCGTGGCCACCAGCACCGGCTGGAGCTACAACCCGGTGGACAACGCCGTTGACTTCGACCCGGACTACATTCCCGAGGGTGGTTCGACGGTCGAGGTCACCTACGCGATTCCGGGGGAGTGCGAGTAGGGAGCGGGGGCTGGCGCAGCCTGCGCACGGCGCTGGCTGCGTTGACGGCGCCGGCTACGCCACGCTCGCCAGGAGATGGCTTTCGGGCCGCCTCTTCTGCTTCGGGGTGACGCCTACCCGGGGGGGATACGCCATCTCCCCCCTGCCCGTGTCCCTTCCCACCACGCCGAGGGGACGCCAACGCGGAGGGGATACGCCATCTCCCCCCTGCCCGTGTCTCTTCCAGCGCTGCCCACCGCGCAGGCCGCCAACCTCACCGACTGGTTCGCCACATCGAGGGGGGTATAAAACAACTCCCCCCAATTCTGGCGAACTCGCGGCCCCAATCCTCGCCAAAACCCGAGGGAGATACCCTATCTCCCCCCCAAAGTGGCGAACTTGACCCCCTCGATGTCGCCAGAAACGGGGGGGTATAAAGTGACTCCCTCGGGTTTTGGCGAGGATTGGGAACGCTCGCCGCTATGGCACGTCAGTTCCATCCCCCCCGGGTAAGTTCCTTTCAGCGGGTCTTGAGCCGCCTCCATTTTCTTCCTTGCAAATCGGGAATTGTATTCCCGATTTGCAAGGATGATTCAGCGCTTCCAAGCGGCAAACCTTCGCCGCGCATTGGAGATTTTCCCCGTCGTCGGACTGATCGGGCCGCGACAGGTGGGCAAGACCACCTTGGCCCTGCACCTGCGAGACCTCGTGAAAACGCCCACGGTCTACCTGGACCTGGAGCTGGACTCCGACCTCGCCAGGCTGCAGGAGGCCGAGCCTCTATCTCCGCCAGCAGGCCGGGACGCTCGTGATCATTGACGAGGTGCAGCGGCGCCCCGAACTCTTCGCCGTCATGAGAAGCCTCGTAGACGCCCGGATTCGCGACGGTGAGCGCACCGCACAGTTCCTCGTGCTCGGGTCAGCGTCTCGGGCCTTGCTGCAGCAGTCCTCCGAGAGCCTCGCAGGCCGCATTGGCTACATCGAGCTGGAGCCCATTGGCCTGCAGGAATGGCGGGCCCACGACCTCGCAGCGACCCAGGAGCTGCGCTGGCTGCGCGGGGTCCCGGAAGCCTTTTGGCGGACTCTGACGAGGCAAGCTGGGCGTGGCGCGGTGCGTTTCTCTCGACCTATCTTGAGCGGGATCTCCCTCAGCTTGGGCTTCGGCTTCCGGCGGAACAAATTCGCCGCCTCTGGAGCATGTTGGCCCATGGGCAGGGCGCTACACTCAACTCTGCCCGCCTGGCTTCCGGTCTTGGAATCAGCGGGAAGACCGTGCGCCACTACGTGGACCTGCTGACCGATCTCTACATGGTGCGCCAGCTTCCACCGTGGACCGTGAATGCCACCAAGCGAGTCGTGCGATCCCCAAAGGTATACGTGCGAGACTCGGGCCTTCTCCACCGCCTGGCGCGGATCCGCGATCCCGAGGTGCTTCTCGGCCACCCCCTCTGCGGGCCATCCTGGGAGGGCTTCATGGTGGAGACCCTTCTCGCCGGCCTGGGGGAGGAGTGGGAGGCCAGCTTCTACCGGACCAGCGCCGGCGCCGAGTTGGACCTGGTGCTCGATGGCCCCGACGGCCGGCGGGTGGCGGTGGAGATCAAGCGCACCACGTCCCCAAAAATCACCAAGGGCTTCCGAAACGCCTGCGCGGACGTAGGCGCCACCGAACGCTACTTCTTGGTACCCACTGAAACCCCCTTCCCCCTGGATGCCCACACCCAGGCGGTTGGGATCGAGCACCTGCGCTTGGATTGATCGGGGCTCTCGCACGCCCGTGTCCCGCCCCTCGCCACAGTCGCGCGTCAGTTCGTCACCAGCCCCTGCAGCCACATCGGATCCAGGTTTGGGCAAAGACAAGCCGTCACGTTTGTGCCCGTCACAGTGTTGCCCGAGTCGGTGAGACTCATTCCAGCGATCACCATTTCCCCTGCCCCAGAGTCGAAACTGGAGAGGGTGATTGAGCCGGTGAGCTCAAGGAGCCCGTTTTCTGCCCCATTCGAGAGGTTCCACGCAATGGCATCCCCCGTCGTGAATGAGTACGTCGCAGGGCCAACGCCTTCTACAAGGCCGGAAAAGTTGATCTGCTCGAAGTACCAGCCGTTGGCAAACTGGGTCTCAGTGCCCGCGATCATGGCTTCGATGTAGTCGCAATCGGTCAGGGACGTAGCAGAAGGCGTCTCAAACGCGGTGAGTAAGGTGGTACCCGGCTGGAGGTCAATCCAGCCAAGAGAGTCGAAGGTCACAACCGATCCGTTCAAGAGCGCTGTCGGGCTGCCGGAAGGCGTGCAGGAACCGCCGGAAGCGGCGCAAGCCGAGCCTGTGAGACAGTCGAAATCGGTACAGTCCACCTCACCATTCAGGTCGTTGTCGATCCCGTCCGTGCAGTTCTCAACCAGGCACTGCGTAGAACAATCCGCATCGAAGCAGTCAGTGTCACCATCTTGATCATTGTCGAGGCCGTCGGTGCAGCTGATCTCAGTGGATTGGACATGCTGGATCACCCACGCAATCGGAATCGTCGCAGCCCCAATCGCCGTCACAGTCGTTGTCGTCACCGTCATCACAGACCTCCGCAGCTCCGGGTAGAACCGTGGTGGCCCAGTCATTGCAATCGCCATCGCAGGTGGACGAGCCATCGCCGTCCTCATCCAGCAGGTTCATGTCCCAATCGTTGTCATCGCAGTCCCCGTCGCAGGTCGAGGCGCCGTCACCGTCGTTGTCGCGGTGGTTGAGCATTGCGTTGCCATCGTCGCAATCGGGATTGGGACCGCAGGTCGAGGCGCCGTCACCGTCGGCATCGATGACACCCACGCTCCCGTCCGAATCATCGCAGTCCCCCTCGCAGCTGCTCACGCCGTCGCCATCGAAATCGCTGTTGTTCAGTGCGGCATCTGCGTCATCGCAGTCGCCCTCGCAGGTGGAAACGCCGTCGCCATCAACGTCGTTGTAATTGTAGAAAGGACTGCTGTCGTCGCAGTCCTGCTGGAATCCACACTGGAAGCTCCCGTCTCCGTCATCGTCGATTGCACCCATTG
>CAZRYF010000076.1:0-19097 GCA_964604165.1 uncultured Enterobacterales bacterium | reverse complement strand
GTTGCGATGATCGTCTGAGATCACGCCCGGTTTTGTAGACACCTTCAAACTATCGGCGATGACTCTCCGCCCATCGGAGGAGCCGAACCCCTACATCAGCCCCTCTACGTCTCCATCGGGCAGCAGATCCACCCGCCACGCCTGGGGCTTGGACGGCAGCCCCGGCATGCGTACCAGGTCCCCGGTGAGGACCACCAGGAAGCCAGCTCCCGCGTTGATTCGAATGGCACGCACGGTGATTTGAAAGTCCGTGGGCCTCCCGCGCAGCTGGGGGTTGTCAGACAGTGATTTCTGGGTCTTGGCGATACAGACGGGAAGGTGGGCGTACCCAAGGCGCTGAATGTCCGCCAGGTCCTTTTTGGCGTTCTTGGTGAAGACCACGGACTGGGCCCCATACATTTTTTCTGCCACCTTGCCGACCTTCTCCTCCACCGTGTCCTCGTCACAATAAAGGGGCCGCAGTGGCTGGGGCCCGCCCGCCCCCTGCTTGATCACCGCCCGGGCGAGGTCAAGCGCCCCCTCTCCTCCCCGTGCGAAGTGGTCGGAGACAGCAAATGGAACGCCCAGCTTCTCGCAGTGCGCGGCGACCACGGCGATCTCTTCTTCTGTGTCGTGACCAAAGCGGTTGATGGCCACGATGGGGGGCTCGCCGAAGAGCTGGATGTTCTCCACGTGCTTGCTGAGGTTGGGCAGCCCCCTCTTCACCGCCTCCGGGTTGGGCAGCCCAATCTCGGCCCGGGTTCGAATGCCGCCGTGCATCTTGAGGGCGCGAAGGGTGGCCACCAACACCACCGCCGCGGTCTCCAGGTCTGCCGAGCGACACTTGATGTCGAAGAACTTCTCGGCGCCCAGGTCAAAGCCAAACCCCGCCTCGGTGATGGCCCAGTCAGCGCAGTGCATGGCCATGCGGGTCGCCAGGACCGAATTGCATCCATGGGCGATGTTCGCGAAGGGGCCCGCATGGACAAATGCGGGCACGCCCTCCAGCGTCTGCACGAGGTTGGGCAGCAGGGCATCCCGCAGCAGCGCCAGCATGGCCCCGGTGCCCTTCAGGCTTCGCGCGGTGACCGGGGTGCCGTCCCTGCAGAAGCCCACGAGGACTCGGTCCAGGCGCTCCCGCAGATCGTCCTGGTTCTCCGCCAGCGCAAGAATGGCCATGATCTCGGAGGCGGCGGTGATGTCAAAGCCGGTCTCCCGCGGCACGCCCTGCTTGGGCCCCCCCAGCCCGATGATGCAGTCCCGCAGTGCGCGATCGTTCATGTCCATCACCCGCTTCCACTCGATGCGGCGCGGATCGATTCGCGGCTCCAGGTCGTGGTAGAGGTGGTTGTCCAGCAGGGCGGCCAGCAGGTTGTTGGCGGCGGTGACCGCGTGGAAGTCTCCCGTGAAGTGCAGGTTGATGTCGCTGGCTGGCATGATCTGGCTGAAGCCGCCCCCTGTCGCCCCCCCCTTGAGGCCCATGCAGGGCCCCAGCGACGGCTCCCGCAGCGCCAGGGCCACCGACTCCCCCAGCTGGGCCATGGCCTGCCCCAACCCGATGGTCGTCGTGGTCTTGCCCTCTCCTGCCGGGGTGGGGGTGATCGCCGACACCAACACCAGGCGAGGGGCGGCTTCGCGACGTCGAGGCCGCTCCAACACCCCCAGGTCCACCTTTGCCTTCAGGGGTCCGTACAGGAGCAGGTCAGAGGGTTCGAGACCCAGCTTCGCGGCCACCTCCACGATGGGTCGGGGTGAATGGGAGCGCGCAATCTCCACGTCAGTCGGCACAGATTCTCCGGGGGAATGCAACTGGAAGGCAAGTGGGCCCCCGATGCTACCCCAAGGGGCCCGCCTTGAGAATGACGTACTCCAGCGCCACCTCGTCGCTCTCATTGTGGAGGCTCAAGGAAGCCCCCAGAGGCAGGTAGACCAGGTTGCCCCGCACCAGGGAGTGGGCCACATCCCCTACCACCGCGCGGCCGATGCCGCCGACACAGAGCACCACCTCCGGGTACTCCGTCTGCCGGTGGCGTCCTACGGATCCCCCGGGGTCAAGCTGGCACCAGAGGGCAGCCTTGAACGGGTCGGTCGGGTGGGAGGTCAGGCAGTTCCAGATGCGCACCGCCCCCTCGCCTCCGAACAGGTTTCTTCGGATCTCCGATCGGCTCTCGTCGAGCGCCATTCTCACCTCCGCCATGCACCTATAAGAAAGGGCCTGTGGCCTCAATCGGCGAGCCCCAGAGTCCAGTCCAAGAGGATGTCGCACGGATAGGAGTCGCCGTTGATTCCTGCGACCAGCTCACACTGCTCCCCAGCGCAGCTCAGCCTCACCGTCCACTGGCCCGAGGCTTCCGAGGGAGAGCTCCAGACAAAATCAGCGCTTGATTCGTACATGATTCTCGCGTCATTGTCTGGGGCGTAGTCATCCAAAACCACGGGCTCCTCCGCCGGACAGGCCACCTGGGCGCCGTCCCGGAGGCAGTCCTGCTCGCTCACCCAGTAGAAGCGGGCCGTCTCTTCATCGGGAAAGCCCACCTGGACCGAAAAGCCGTCGAAGGAGTCCTGAAAGGTGGGGCCCCAGTCGCCGCAGGCGTTGTCCGTCAGCACCGAAGAGATGGTGTACATCCCCTCCAGTGGCACCACCGAATC
Organism: uncultured Enterobacterales bacterium; assembly: GCA_964604165.1. GTDB lineage: Bacteria > Myxococcota_A > UBA796 > UBA796 > CAJQPC01 > JAYZDK01. The sequence continues at coordinate 16,469 of CAZRYF010000076.1, read as the reverse complement.
GGCCTGGGTGTCCTCGCCGTTTCCGGTGCCGCAGCCAACTGCGGCGAGGGCGAGAGAGAAGAGGAGGTTGCGCATGTTTTCTTCCTGGGTGGGAGACCCAAGGGATACCACGACGCTCTCCTGCCCGCACAAAGCGGGCTTCTCACCCGCTATGATGTGCGCCTCTCCAAGAGGAGGCCCCCGATGCGCCTGGCTCTGTTTTCACTCTTCTTTCTTTCCGCGTGTATCGACGACTCCGGGAAGCCCCCGGGCACCACTGACACGGGAACCGTTTCTCCCGGCGCCACCGACGCCGACAGGGACTCTCACACCAGCGAATCGGACTGCAACGACGCCAACGCCGCAATCTACCCGGGCGCCGAAGAGATCTGTGACGGCCTGGACAACGACTGCGACGGAAAGGTGGATGACGGTGCCACGGACGCTGTGCTCTGGTACCCGGATGAGGATGGAGACGGCTTTGGCCGAACCGACGAAGCGGTCTCCGCCTGCGATGCACCCCGTGGACACACCGCCGCTCATGGGGACTGCGACGACGCGGACCCGGCCTATCACCCGGGCGCCTCGGAAACAGACTGCACCGATGCCAGCGACTACAATTGCGATGGCTCCACGGGCTACGCCGATGCCGATGCCGATGGGCACCCGGCCTGTGCCGACTGTGACGATGACGACGCCAACGTGAACCCAGCCACAGACGAGGTCTGTGACGGTCTGGACAACGACTGCGACGGGGACATCGATCAGGACGCCCTGGACGCCACCACCTGGTATGGAGACGCGGATGGAGACGGCTACGGGGGGCAGTTCTTCCAGGTCTCTGCCTGTGACGCACCCTCCGGCTACACCTTGGACCACACCGACTGCGACGACCTGGACGCCAGCGCCTATCCAGGCGGCACCGAGACCTGCGACGGGGCCGACAACAACTGCGACGGAACCATCGACGAGAACGTGCAGACGACCTGGTACGCCGACGCCGACAGCGACGGCTACGGCGACCCGGCCAGCTCCCAGGACGACTGCCACCCACCCGCCGGCCACGTGTCCAACGCTGGCGATTGCGACGATACCGCTGCCACCACCCACCCCGCAGCCTACGAGTTGTGCGATTCGATTGACAACGACTGCGATGGAGACGTGGACGAGAACGGCGCCATCAACGCGCCCACCTGGTACCCGGACACAGATGGAGATGGCGCAGGAGATGCGACCGGCGGCTACACCAACGCCTGCACCCAGCCCGCCAACCACACCGCCACCGCAACGGACTGCGACGACACAGACCCGGGAGTCCACCCGGGCGCCCAAGAGGTCTGCAGCGGCGTGGACGAGGACTGCGATGGACTCGTGGACGATGCGGACGACAGCGTGGACTCCACGATGGGTGGCACGCTGTTCTACACAGACAGCGATGGCGATGGCTTTGGGGGCACCTCCACGGTCCTGTCCTGCACCGCGCCTTCAGGCACCACCAGCGACAGCTCCGACTGTGATGATACGGACCCTGCGATCCACCCGGGTGCCACCGAAATCAGCGGCGACGGGTTCGACAACAACTGCACCAACGATCTGCCCGTGGTCAGCAGCGTCACGGTGTCCCCGACCCTCCCCGCCACCGGCGACACGCTGGTGGCCAGCGCCGTGGCATCAGACCCGGACGGTGACCCGGTCACCTTGACCTATGCCTGGAGGGTGGGCAGCACCACGGTGCTGCTCGGCTCGGGGGAAGGCAGCCTGGACGGCACCGCCTACTTCTCTCGCGGAGACTCGGTGGAGGTGGGGGTCAGCCCCCATGACGGAACCGACTCGGGACAAGAGGTGGTCTCCTCTGCCGTGGTGATCGGCAACACCGCGCCCACCGCGCCCACCATTTCCATCCAGCCCACCGCCCCACGAGAAGGGGTGGACGACTTCACATGCACCTTGGACGTGCCCTCCACCGATGCCGATGCCGACACGATCTCGTACACCCTGGACTGGTCCGTCGACGGGGCCACCTGGACTGGAAGCACCCAAACGTCCACCCTCGCCGGCGACACCATCGGTACGTCGAGCGCCACCGCCGGGGAGACCTGGGGCTGCACCGTGACCCCCAACGACGGAACGGATGCAGGCCCCTCTGCAAGCGCCAGCGCCACGGTGCTGACCCCGGACTCCGATGGTGACGGCGTGTACGACGACGTGGATCAATGCCCCGGGTTTGATGACAACCTGGACAGCAACTCCAACGGTGTCCCGGACGACTGCGAGACGGCGCTGGTCTTTTCCTATACGGGCGGGCCCCAGACCTTTACAGTCCCGAGCGGCGTGACCCAGGTTTTCATCGAAGCCAAAGGGGCGGCCGGCTGGTCGGGATCCTGGTCTGGCGGCGAGGGCGGCTATGCCGAGGGACAGCTCGCGGTCACCCCAGGGCAGGATCTGTACATCTACGTCGGGGGGCAGGGGACCGGCGCCTCCGGCGCGTACCAGCCTGATGGAGGCGGATGGAATGGCGGGGGAGACGGACAGAACAACGGCGGAGGCGCGTCTGTAGGAGGCGGCGGAGGCGCTTCCGATGTCCGCACGGTCTATTCCTCAAACCCTCTCAACTCTGCCTCCCTCCCCTCCCGGGTTCTGGTGGCCGGCGGCGGCGGCGGCGCCACCAACAACAGCGGCGCTTATGGAGGCGATGGAGGAGGACTCACCGGCCAGGACGGCGGCCAGCACAGCGGCAACCACTACGGTCGGGGAGGAACCCAGAGCGCAGGAGGCGACTCCGGCGGCGGCTTTGGCTACGGCGGCTCCGGTACGGGCTCAATGACCCCCTGGAATGGAGGCGGGGGCGGGGGCTGGTACGGAGGCGGGACCTCCACCGCCCACAGCGGCGGCGGCGGCGGCTCCTCCTATATAGACGGCGTCACCACGGGCACCACCACCACCGGCGGAAACACAGGCAACGGGGAAGTGACAATCACCTACACCTCTCAGTAGGCTCGCCTTGCTCCAAAACCGCCGGCCCGAATGCTATGTTCCGAGCCAGATGTCCTGGCTCCTCCTGCCGCTGCTCTCGCTCTGTGCTTGCAAGAAAGACATCGACACCACCGGCTTCGAGCTGGGACCGGTACAGGCGTGTCCAAGTCCCCAGACAGAGGTGACCTATCGGGAGCAGGGGGCCGCCATGGGTCTCTCCACCAACGTGGACGCCGAGGGCTTCGAAGACGAAGGCATGATGGTCGCGGTCTCGGACTTCGACGGAGACGGTGACCTGGACATCGTCGCCGGTGGAATCGTCTCTCCCCCCACACTCTATTCTCGCGACGGCGACGCCTTTCTTCCCAGGACCTTGTCCGCCCCCCTTGGCTCCCCGGGGTTCTCGATCGCCGATCTGGACGGAGACGGCGACCCAGATCTCCTGGGGGGCACCTGGACCTTGCCGGGACAGGTGTACCTCAACGAGGGGGGCGAGTTCTCCGCCGAGGACCTTCCCGGGCCCGACACCTCCTCCACCCCGGGGCTCGCCTTCGTCCAGGAATTCGCCCCGGCAGACATCGACGGGGACGGCGACGTGGACCTCCTGGCCCTCACCAACGGGGACCCGGATGCAACGAGCGCCTACCTCTTGTGGAACCAGGGGGACGGCACGTTTGAAGCGGACACCACCACCCTGCCGGCGGACCTGACCGACCGGGCAGGGTTTGATGCGGTGTTTCTGGACTGGCAGAACGATGGCGACCTCGACCTGTACATCGTCAACGACCTGGGCTCTCGATACGGCGGAAACGTCCTGTTCGAGAACGACCGGGGGACGCTGGTTCCCGCTGCTGACTGCAGCTGCGAAGTCGTGCTCGACGGCATGGGAGGGGACGCCGGCGACTACGACGGAGACGGAAGGGTCGACCTCTATGTCTCAGCCACCATGAAGAACGTCCTGCTGCACGGAGAGGCCGATGACTCCTTTGTGGACACCACTTTCGTGCTCGGGGCCAACCCGGTGGACCACGCGGATGGAATGGGATGGGGGGTCACCTGGCTCGACCACGACAACGACGGCCTCCCGGACCTGCTCGTGGCCCAGGGAGAGCACGCCGAGATGGACCAGCCGCACTTTGATGCGCCGATCAACCTCCTGCGCCAGGGCCCGGGTGGCTTCGAGGACGTCGCCGTCGATCTCGGCTTGGAGCAAGCGGGCATCTTTCGCTCCGTCGTCGCGGCAGACCACAACGACGACGGCCTCCTCGACCTGCTCGTCTCCCAGTACAACAAGCCCCCCCTTCTCTACCTGTCCCAGGGCTGCACCCGCCCGGGCTGGTTGGAGGTGGAGGCACCCCTCGGGAGCCGGGTGGAGGTGACCGCCGCCGGGATCACCCAGACCGACTGGGTGGACACAGACTCCAGCTACGGGGCAGCCGGCCCCCAGCGGGTCCACTTCGGCCTGGGGGACACACAACAAATCGACAAGCTGCGCATCACCCTGACCACGGGGGAGACGCGCACTCTTCAAGGCACGCTCGCCGCTCGCAGGCTGGTGCGAACAATCGACTGAACCAGCATTCTGGCAGGGCCTCGGCGATTCAAAGCAGGCCCCAAACCCCGTCGCGGGTGCAGTTCGCGTTGCACCTGCGATATCGTCCCCAGCATGTCCGATTCGTTTACCTATGATCTGGTGTGCATTGGCAGCGGACCCGCGGGCCAGCGGGCGGCGGTCCAAGCGGCCAAGCTCGGAAAGAGGGTCGCCGTGGTGGATGAGCGGCGACTTGTGGGCGGGTGCTGTGTCCACACGGGCACCATTCCCAGCAAGACCTTTCGCCATGCGGCCATTTCCCTTGTGGGCCTGCATCCGCAGTCCGGGCACCACCCCACCCGGCACCCCACCTCCGAGGCCCTCCTGTCCCGGGTTGACGAGGTGGTGCGGCGGGAGTCAGACGTGGTGTCCAACCAGCTCTGGCGAAACAACGTGGACGTGCTCGGAGGACGAGGCGAGTTCGCCGACCCCCACACAGTGGCCATCGTCACACAGGAAGGCACCCGCACCGTAACCGCAGCCAAGATCCTGGTGGCCGTGGGCACTCGCCCCGCGGGCCCCCCGGGGGTGACCCTGGACCAGGACGTCATCATCACCAGCCGCGGCATCCTGAACATGGAATCCCTCCCCAAGACCCTGGTGGTGGTCGGGGGGGGCGTGATCGGCATTGAGTACGCCTCGATTTTTGCGACCCTCGGCGTGCGGGTGACCCTGATCGACCGGCGGGACCGCCCGTTGGAGTTTCTGGACCGGGAGATCGTGGACGAGCTGATTCACCAGATGCGCGAGAACAACGTCGAGTTCCTCTTTGGCGAAGCCGTGGAGAGCCTGTCCACCTCCGAGCCCGGTCCCCGGGGCTGCGTGGTCCTGGAGTCTGGAAAGCAGCTCGCGGCAGACATGGTGCTGTACGCCATCGGCCGCCAGGGAGCCACGGACACCCTGAACCTGGAGGCCGCTGGTCTGGACGCCGACAAGCGCGGCCGCATGAGCGTGGATGAACACTACCGCACAAGCGTGCCCCACATCTTCGCCGCCGGGGATGCCATCGGCTTCCCCAGCCTGGCCGCCACCTCGGCCGAGCAGGGGCGTCTCGCGGCTCTGCACGCCTTTGGAAAACCAGCCAAGCCCATGCCGGACCACTTCCCCATCGGCATCTACTCGATCCCGGAGATCTCGATGGTGGGCATGCCGGAGCACGAACTGACCGCCCAGAAGATCCCCTATGTGAGCGGCCTCGCCCGGTACCGGGAGATCGCCCGGGGGCAGATCCTCGGGGACAACACGGGCTTGTACAAGATGCTCTTCCACCGGGACGATAAGCGCCTCCTGGGCGTCCACGCCATCGGCACCGGCGCCACGGAGATCATCCACATCGGCCAGGCCGTGCTCGCCCTGGGCGGAGGCCTGGACTACTTCCTGGAGGCGGTCTTCAACTACCCGACCCTGGCCGAGTGCCTGAAAGTCGCCGCCCTGAACGCCCACAACAAGCTGGCGGCGTCCCAGGCCTGAACACCCAACTGAATCCCACTTGCGAGACGACTGCACCCGCCCTACTCTTGCGAGACACCTGTAACGAAGGCGCTCGTATGCGAACCCACCCCCTGCCGCTGTCGGTCCTGTTTGCCGCCCTTCTGCCTGCCTGTCCCAAGCCGGAACCCAAGACAGATGACACCTCCAAGGACACCGTGGAGGACTCGGGGTGGTGCTACGGACAGAACCCGCAGTCCACAGAGGTGAGCGAAACCTTCACGGTGGACGCGGAGACCTTTCAGGGAGCGCTCTCCGACGATGGAACCCTGACCGAGGAGGCATGCGAGGCGCTCTGCCACGGCGCACACTGGGAGGAGAGCCTCATTGTCGAGATCTACGAGTGCCGAGATGATGGTGCCACCGAGAGCGGCGAGGAGTTGATCTTCTGCCACTACCTGCAAAGCGCCTACTGTGAGGGCCGAGCACACGAGGCCGTTCGAAAGCAGACCGCGAGCGCCGGGCCCACGCTGACCGCCGCGTGGCTGGCCCGGGCCACCCACGCCGAGGCGTCTTCCGTGGGGTCCTTCTTGGCCCTGGCGAGCGAGCTGGAGCACCACAATTTTTCTGCGGACATGGTGGAACGGGCGCGAGCAGCCGCCCGAGACGAGGTCGCCCATGCCCGCATGATGTCAGCGTTCTCCCGCCGAGCAGGGGGCCGCAGACAGGCGCTGGAATTCAAGGCACCTCCCCGCCGAACCCTGGAGGCCCTCGCCACTGAGAATGCCGTCGAGGGTTGTGTGGGAGAGACCTGGTCTGCCCTGCAGGCACACTGGCAGTCCCAGGCGGCCCCGACGCCCGAACTGCGGACCCTTTTTCGCCAGATCGCCGCCGACGAAACCCGCCACGCAGAGCTCGCCCGGGACCTCTACAAGTTGGCACACGCTCGGCTCTCGGACAAAGCCAACAAGAGGGTAGAGAGCGCACGACTGGCTGCTTTCGAGCGCCTTGTGGCATCTTTCGACACAGACCCGGTGCTTGTGGAGACCCTGGGTCTTCCCCACAAGGAAGTGGCCCAGGACCTGGCAAAAAGACTCTCCAACACCTGGACAGCCTGACGGGTTCCATCGAGGCACCACCACGCCAGTTCTGCCCCGGGGCCACCGGCACCAACACAGCCATTGCCCTGATTCTGGAGAAGACCCGGTCTGCCTTGTTTCGACGACCCCGCCGATTGCACGTTTGACGGGGCTTGCATCAACCCTTCTTCGCCGGCCTGTAGGCCAAGTCCTCCCCACGGTTGAGAACGGCCGCGATACAGGGCTCTCGTGATGGACTTCATGCCATGGCTTGAGATGCTCGCAGATCCCTCCCAGCGGGCGGCATTGTGCCTTGGGGTGACCGGGGTGGCCCTGGTGCTGTTGCAGGTAGGGTTTCGCGTCTTGGTGCCCTGGGCTGCAGGACGCACGAAGACCGCGTTTGACGACATGGCGCTGCCCCTCCTGCACCGGCCCGCCTGGGTGAGTGTGCTCCTGCTCGGGACATGGAGGGCCCTGGAAGCGATTCGGGCGGGCCAGCCCCTGCCCGACATGCTGCGCTCGGCCTTTTTGAGCCTCGCAGTGGTCTTCTGGACCGTGGCGCTCTTTCGGGTCAGCGGCTTGCTGCTCGTGAACGCCAGCCAGGACCGGGAGCACCCGGGGCTCATCCGGTCGCGCACGCTGCCGTTGTTTCAGATGGCCGCCAAGGCGGTCATTGTCGGGCTGGCCTTTTACTTCTTCTTCCTGGCCTGGGACCTGGATCTCACCGCGTGGTTGGCCTCGGCAGGTGTACTGGGAATCGCGGTTGGTTTTGCAGCAAAAGACTCCTTGGCGAACCTCTTTGCCGGGGTGGCGATCATGGCCGATGCGCCCTACCGCCTGGGGGATCACCTGCGCCTGGAAACAGGGGAGCGGGGCCGGGTGACGGAGATTGGCCTCAGAAGCACGCGCCTCCTGACACCCGAATCCCTGGAGATAGTGGTGCCCAACGGGGTGATGGCCAACACAAAAATTGTCAATGAAACCGGCGGCCCCGGCCCCACGCATCGCTTGAGTATCGCCGTGGGGGTGGCCTATGGCTCGGATGTGGAACAAGTCCGGTCCCTGCTGGTTGAGGAGTGTGAGGCGGTTGAGGGGGTTCTGGCTGAACCCGCCCCCGCGGCGTGGTTTCGGGAGATGGGAGACTCCGCCCTGTTGTTTGAGGTCATGGTCTGGGTGCCGATACCGGACCTGCGGCTCATCGTGATCGATGCCCTGAACACGCGAATCTACAGCCGCCTCGGAAAGGAAGGGATCGAAATCCCCTTTCCCCAGCAGGACGTGTACCTTCACCGGGTCGAGGCCCCCTAGCGAGGCCCCGCCAGGACTCCACATGGCCACCCACACCCCCCCACCCCTTCGCGGCCCTCCCGAGGTGGCGCTCGCGTCGTTTGGCACCGCGGGCGGGGTTTCCCTCCTGGTCACCTTGGCTGGGTTGTGGCTGGGAATGGACCCGCTTCTCATCACCATCACCCTCGTGTGTGCACTGGGCGCGGGGCTCGGGTATTTCCTGTGGGGACGCGGACACCTCGCCACTGCAACCGCACTGGGAAGCGCGGGCTTCCTGCTTGCCGGAGCCACCGCCCACCTGCTCCTCGGCACGGTCTCCGGGAGCGCCGGGATTCTCTACCTGGCATCTGTGATCACAGCAGGGGGCCTCTACGGTACCGCAGCAGCCGGCGCAGACGTGGCGCTGGCAGCCGCGCTGATCGGTCTGTGCCATTCTCTGGGCCCCGTCGCAAGAGACGTCTTGGGGGTGCCGGCCGCTGGTCTGCCTGTCGATGAAAGGGCATTTCTGGCGTTTGTCCTTGCGAGCCTTCCTTGCTGGGGGCTCTACGTGGTCGCGTTGGATGCTTCAAACCGCAAAGCCCGGGCCCGGGCGGAAGAAGGCTTCGCTCGCCAGTCCGCCGTGGCCCGGCTGGGGCTGGCGGCTGCCTCGTCCGAACCCTTTTCCGATCTGCAGTCCCAAGCCATTCGCCAGCTGGAGCGACACCTTCCCAACTGTCAGGCCCGGTTGGATCTCGCGGTGGGCGCAGCAGCAGAAGGAGAGACCCGAATCCCGATTCTGGTGGGAACACAAGAACAGTCCCTCGTGCTTCAACTGCCCAACGGACAAGCCCTCAGCACCGAGGACGAGGACTTTTTCCGCTCGACGGCACAGGTTCTTGGCACCCGACGCCTGCGGGATCTGGTGTGGGAGGAGCGGGCCAAGCTGGCCGACCGGAAGCAACAGAAGGAGCGCCTCGAATCGTTGGCCCGCATGGCCGGTGGTGTCGCCCATGACTTCAACAATGCGTTGATGGTCATTCTTGGGGGGGCCACCGCTCTCTCCAGGGACGCAGAGGGAGACCCGAAAAAGAGGGAGCGACTTGAGTCCATCCTCCAAGCCTCCAAGGTGGCCGCAAACCTCACCGAGAAGCTGCTGACCTTTAGCCAGGGGCTCCCCCTGGCCAAGGAGGTGTTCTCTCCTGCGGATGTCATTGTCCAGCTGCAACCCTTGCCGGAGCACAGCCTCGAGGAAGACCAGGACCTGGTGCTCGATCTCCAGGAGACCTCATTGTCCCTGCACCTTCCCCGAGTTCACTTTCAACAGGTTCTCCTGAACCTCGCGAAGAACGCAACCGACGCCATGAATGGGGCGGGAGCCCTCACAATCCGATTGGAGTGCTCCCTCCTTCCGGGGGAGGACAGACCCGGCCTGCTGCTCACGGTGCGGGACACGGGGAGAGGCATGAGCCAAGCCACCCTGGGGCGCGCCGTTGAGCCCTTCTTCACCGGGGGAGAGGACAACGCGAACGGGGCGGGGCTGGGTCTTGCCATTGTCCATGGGATCGTGAAACAAGCCGGCGGAGAGCTGGAGATTCAGAGCGAGGTGGGCGAGGGCACAGAGGTCCGGGTCACTTTACCCCTGTACGAAAAAGATGCTGGCGCAGAAGAGACCAGCCCTGTGGCCGACCCTCGGTCCGACACAGAGAACGGGAGCCGGCACCTTCTGCTTGTGGATGACGACCCTGAAGTGCGATCCGTGGTCGCAGAAATGCTGAAGCACCTGGGTTGGAAGGTGGCCCAGGCAGAGAACACCGCCACCGCCTTGAAGATTCTCTCCAGGCAATCCATCCGCGTGCTGATCAGCGACATCCGCCTGAGAGAAGAGTCAGGATTCGATCTGGTCAAGACCGTCCGGGCACAGGGCTACACCCCGAAGATCCTGTTCATTACAGGGTATGCGGGCCAGGGACAGGAAACGACAGCAGAAGGAGAGCGTCTGTTGGTGAAGCCCTTTGGCGCCGAGGCGCTGGCTGAGGCGCTGCGGGCGTTGAACAAGCAGTGAGTTCAAACCTCGAACACACTTGCACTCACTCTTCTCCCCTCCTCCGACCTCCTGCCGCGCCCTAAAAAACGTCCGGCCCCACATCCCACCAGTAGTCACCGCTGAATGACAGTGGCTGCACCCACCCGGACGGCCACCAACCGGCATCCAGCTCGGCCTGGGCCTCTTCGACATCCAGGAACTCATCCCAGAGCTCCCACCACTCCAGAATCTCAGCGTTCGACTCGGCTGCCATCTCCAAGACCTGCAGGTTGTTCCACGCATCGTCGGAGAGCCACGGGGTCCACACAGGCCCCACCAGCTGGGAGAAGATCTCCTGGCGCAAGGCGGTGACAAGGTCCGCGTCCAGCACCTCCACGTTCAGCTCCCCCTCAAAGAGAAGCCCCCGGTTGTTCCAGTTGGCGGAACCCACCGACAGGTACCGATCATCGAGGACGCGCAGCTTGGAGTGCAGGCTGATGTCCTGTGAGACCAGGGTCACCGTGTCCCACACGAAGCCGTCCTCCAGAATGAGGTCTGCAGCACGCAGCTGCAGGAAGAGGGTGCGACCCGGGAAGAGCGCCTCCAGGGTGGCGGCCGAGAGATAGGAGAACTTGGCGCCACCCTCTGTGTCCGCCATGGGCTGGGTCGCCACAATCAGCACCAGGTCGGGCTCGACCCTCATCTGCCTCACCAGGGCCTGCACCAGGATCGGCGAACGAAAGTACTGGTCCTCCACAAAGAGATAGGACTCGGCCCGTCCGATGGCCTTGATTTGGGCCTCCAGAATGTCCCGCCGGTTCCAGGGAGCGGGCAGAGTGGCGGTCACCTGAGCCAGCACCCCCCCGGGCACCTCGGCTGGGGCCTCTTCCAGGGAGAAGCCCGTCGTGTTCTCCGCGTACAGGTCTCCCTCTCCTCGGGCCTGCTCCCAGCGCATGGAGAACATTTCTGCGACATCTGCAACGGCCGGCCCCTCCAGTCGAACCCCATAGTCTCGCCGGGGACCGAAGTCAGGCATTGCTTCCTGATCTTCCACGTCTGTGCGCTCCCACGTTTCCGCATCGAACTCCATGCGCCGCGCATCGTACACCGCGTGTTCCGTGGAGTCCCAGTCGTTCCCCTTGGTGTTCATTCCCGACACAAAGGCCACGGCATTGTCCACCACAATGCTTTTTTGATGCCAGGACGCCCCATCGAAGGACAGTTGCTCACTGATGGGCTGCCGACTGTCGATGGGCCAGTCCTCGTACCGCGAATTCGCGAGCACCCGGCTCGGAAAATCCACCTCCGCCACCTCCCCCTCAAAGGCGCTGTACACAGGAACATCCGTGGTGTTGGCCTGGAGAATCACCTCCAACGAGTCAGAGGAAGACTCGGCCGCCTGTCGCAGATTGCTGTCTGTGTTGAGTTGGGCGGTCCAGTCGCTGTTCTCCCCCCAAAAACGATTCAAGAGGACCCGCCAGGTCACATTAGGGGTGCCCTCCAACAGGCCCTGCACCGTTTCCTCCCATCGATCGGTCTTCGAGCGGATGCTGTGACCTGCAGGCCGACGAAGCTCAAAGTCGGACTCCCACCACCAGGTCGACCAGTGGATCCGCTCCTGGGCCTGCTCCAGGGAATCAGCCACAGCTTCCCAGAAAGTCTCCCCACCGATAAGCACCTCCACCTGGTTCAGAGAAGGCGCCCCGGCGGTCGGTGAAAACCAGTGGTGGTCCAACCCAAGAAAGACCGTATGGATCGGGCATGCCACCCCAGCCAGCTCGCGCTCCTGCAGGCTCGTGGCAAAGGGGCTCTCCGACTCAACCTCCAGGGCGGCGCCGCTCCACCGAAGAAGCGCAGCCGCCGACAGGTGGTCCACAGCCTTCACCACCACCTGGACCTCAAAAGCCTCATCCCCCAGGGGGGCCAGCACTGCCCCAGGGCCCATGTGCAAGTCGTCCAGCAAAAACGGGTCCCGGTCAAAGGTCACCGTGGCCGAAAGATCCCGGCCCCAGATATCCAGGGGGACCACCTCCAGGTTGCCCACCGGGGAACAAGACAGGGCAGGGTCCGAGGGGACATCGCCCGTGTCCTCCCACCCGGCCTCCTCCGCCGCCGAGCCAGTGTCCAAGCCTGCGGACCCCTTGTCCGCCGGGATCTTGCACCCCCATCCAAGCCAAATCACCCAGAGTCCCATCAGACCCCCCCGACCAAAATCTGCAGCCAATAGGGTGCCCGGCAATCCCCCCCCACACTGGATTGCAGTTGCACCTCGTACCAGCCTGTTTCATCCAGGGTGGGCAGGCCCGAATACTCTACAAACTCGCTGCCTCCTTTGCCCGCAGAGTCGCGGGAATCGACCACACCCTGGTACTGACCCGCCACATCTTCTACCCACTCCAGGGAAAGGGCGAAGTCGGCGGACGGCGGCACGCCGTAGATCCAGACCTCAATGTCAAACCAGCTGGCGCTTCCATCTTCTACGTAGAAGAGAAACCGATCCACGTCGGCCGGGCTGGGGACGGTGCCGAAGATCAGTGTCTCCACCACTTGGGTCAAGTCCCCCAGGTTGGAGGCCACGGTGTCATTGGGCTCCCAGGCATCCCCGGTGTCATCTTGGTCCACCTCGCCGTCGCAGTCACTGTCACGGCCATCGCAGCCATCCCATGCGATCCCCGGGTGCACATCGGCCCGACCGTCGTTGCAGTCTCCCTGGCCCACGGTGAAGCCATCCCCATCTGCATCGCCGGGGGATTGGCGCCACCAGTCCCAGTCTTCCGTAGCCGGTGTGGGAGGCCCCTTGTGCACCGCAGGTGCAGAGAGGCTCGCCGAATCGGCAGCACAAGCAAGCAGAAAGGAAATCCACACAGGGCCTGCCTCCTTTGCGCGGCGCCTTCTATGCCAACCGCCACAGGTTGCCAGTAGAAACGAGGAGGATCCACCCCACCCCGAGATAGATCCCCACGACATGCTCTCCAAGCCCAAAGTCATCGCCGCCATCTTGGCTTCCCTCACCGAGTCCCTTCGGGCGGTGGAGCGTACGGCGGCCATGGCGCGAGATGAGACCACTTCAGGCGAAACCCGAGCGGAGGGAAAGTACGACACGCGGGCGGCAGAGGCCTCCTACCTGGCGCGGGGACAAGCCGCCCGAATCTCGGATCTCAGAGGTCAAGTCGCCTGGTTCGCGCACCTGGGAGAAGGCACTCCAACGTCCCGGGTGGGACCCGGCGCCCTGGTCTGCGTGGATGGGGACCAGCAGGAGACCGTCTACCTGGCCCCCGTCGGCGGCACCCACGTGGAGGTCGACGGCACCGTTGTGCGGGTGATCTCCCTGGACTCTCCGCTGGGCAAGGCCATGGCCCGACTGGAGGCGGGAGATGGGTTTGAGGTGGAGACGCCCAAAGGCAGACTGGACCTGGAGGTGGTGTCTGTATGCTGAAGACAGCATGGTACCCTCCCCGTCTCTCTCCACTTCCTCCGGGAGCCCCCGTGCAATACCGACTTCTCGCCCTGACCGCCGCGCTCGCGCTCACCGGGTGCCCGAACCCATCCAAGGATGTTCCAGCCGAAACAGGCGAGGTCGACACAGGGACGGACAGCCCAGCCGACACCGGCGCACTCGAGGACGCAGACCAGGACGGGTTTAGCGCCCAAGTGGACTGTGACGACCTGGATGCAGCCACCTACCCGGGCGCCCCGGAGACCTGCGACGAGCTGGACAACGACTGCGATGGAGAGATCGATGAAAACGTCACCAGCACCTGGTTCCTGGACGCGGATGGCGACGGCTATGGCACAGCAGATGTGACCACTGACGAGTGCGTGGCGGGCACTGGATTCACGGACAACGCGGACGACTGCAACGACCTGAACGACGACATTCACCCGGATGCCCTGGAGACCTGCGACGGAATCGACAACAACTGTGACGGCCGCTCGGACGAACCCGACGCCACAGACGCCTCCACCTGGTATGTGGACAGTGACGGGGATGGCTGGGGGACGAGCGACGCCACCGAGATCGGTTGTGACGCTCCCGCCGGATTCGTGCTGCACGACGGGGACTGCGACGACGCCAACCCCAGCTACCACCCGGGAGCCTCGGAAGCGGACTGCACCGACCCCAACGACTACAACTGCGATGGTTCGGTGGGGTACGTGGATGCCGATGGGGATGGCTTCTCCGCCTGCGAAGACTGTGACGACAATGAAGCCACGACCCATGAGAACGGAACTGAGGTCTGTGACGGCGCCGACAACGACTGCGACGGAGATGTGGATGACGATGCCGTCGACGCCACGACCTGGTACGGCGACTCCGATGGAGACGGGCACGGTGGGACCCAGTTCCAGGTGGAGGCCTGCGACGCCCCGGTGAACTATGTCGCCACCGCGGATGACTGCGACGACCTGGACGCAAGCAGCTACCCGGGCGCCTCGGAGGTCTGTGACCTGGCCGACAACGACTGCGACACCATCGTGGATGAGGGCGTGGAGTTCACCTTCTACGCCGACGCCGACGCCGACGGATACGGAGATGCCTCCCAGCCCATCGAGGCCTGCGTACAGCCCGCCGGGCACTCGTCCAACGGCGACGACTGCGACGACAGCAGCGCGTCCACGAGCCCAGCCTCCTACGAGGTCTGTGATGGAGTCGACAACGACTGTGACCTCGCGGTGGATGAAGCCGACGCCATCAACACGAGCACCTGGTATCTGGACACCGATAGCGACGGCTACGGCGACAGCCTGCAGGCCACCAGCGCCTGCGACATGCCGTCCGGGTATGCGAACAACGGGTCCGACTGCGACGACGACAGCGCCTCCATTCATCCAGCGGCCACAGAGATCTGCGACTCTTTGGACAACGACTGTGATGGTGACGCCGACGAGTCGGATGCAGCCGATGCCTCCACCTGGTACCCGGACGCGGATGGAGACAGCTACGGGGACGCCACAAGTCCCCAGGTTTCCTGTTCCCAACCCATCGGTACCCTGGCGGACGGTCAGGACTGTGACGACTCCAACGGCAACATCCACCCCGGCGCCACAGAAGTCTGCGATGGCGTGGACAACGACTGCAGCGGGGATGCAGACGGCACCGACGCAACGGACGCCACCACCTGGTACCTGGATGCGGACGGCGACGGCGCCGGAACCAGCGACACCACCGTCCTCGCCTGCACCCAACCCACCGGCTACGCCGCCACGGATGGGGACTGTGATGACAACGACACAAGCGCCGTTTTGTGCGTAGACGGAACGGCCTGCTCGGACCACTCAGACTGCGTCAGTGGACTCTGTGGGGCCGTGAGCGGCACCTGTGTCACGATGAGCGAGATCGTCATTTCAGGGCTTCTCGCGGAGCACAACGGCGACATGGGGGGCATCGCCGGCGCCAACGCGCTCTGCGCCGCGGACGCCGCCACATCCGGCCAGACCGGGGCCTGGGTGGCCTTTCTGTCAGACTCCACCCAGGACATCATCGACCTCATCCCTGACACCCAAAACAGCAGCGGGGATCGGCTGAGAGCCTCCCTGCCGGTCCAGGACATTCAGGGGGGAGCCCTCTTGTCCAGCTGGGACACCCTGGCAGACGGGTCGGCCGCAAACACCAGCAACATGGTGCGGGCCTTCAGTGGAGACCCCATGGACGAACCCTATGGCTACACCAACGATGCAGACGCCTGGACCGGAAGCCAGCCGGGAGCCACCGTCTACACCACAGAGCACTGCAGCAACTGGAGCACCACCGACGGTACCGGGGTGGCCACCGAATTGGATGGGATGTCCCTGTTCAGACAAGAAACCGGCCACGCCTGCAGCCAGACCCTGGGGGTCATGTGCGTTCGGGTGGAACCCTAGACCCGGCCTAGGAGGCTGTAGGGCGTAGAAGCTGCGTTTGTAGCCCTCGCCACCAAGGGGGTTCGCCAGATCCCGGGGGGTATAAAGTGACTCCCCCCGATTTTGGCGATGATGTGGCCTTGGAGTTCGCCAACTCCGGGGGGGGATGCGCTATCTCCCCCTTGAATTGGCGACAATTGGCGGAGATGGTTCGCCAGATCCGGGGGGGTATAAAGTGACTCCCCCCGATCTTGGCGATGATGTGGTTCCGTTCCGAGCGACCTTGGAG
>CAZRYF010000075.1:0-20457 GCA_964604165.1 uncultured Enterobacterales bacterium | reverse complement strand
CCAGTCACATGGGGCGCCGCGCCTGGGAAGGGGTGGCAGGGCGAGCACGTACGCTCGACGCCGACGCATCCGTCGTCCTCGGAGCTGTTGGTCAGGGCCGAGGCGACGATGAAGCCGCCCAGGTCGATCCCAAGATGCAGCTTCCGTCACTGTCGTCGGTTCCTCGAGACGCCGTGCTTGTCCGCATTCCACTGGCCGCCGTCGACGATCTTCAGGCCGGTCAAGTCGATGACCCCATGGATGGGGCCGTCAGCCTTCCTGGGGAGACGCGGCACATCGACGGTCCTTCCCCGCCGCGAGAGGGTGGTGTGGTCTGGCACGCTCTACTCGAGACGCATCAAGCGCATCGGCGAGCCCACAAAGCCCTCCTTCTGTCGAAGACCGAGATGGAACAGCGACCGCAAGGTCAGGGAGGTCAGGATCGCGAGATTGGAGTACTCCGGCTGTCCACCGGGACGCCCAGAAGCAACGGCGTTCCAGGAGCCAACGGCGTCGTCGTCGAACCGGCTCGTGATGTCCCCTCGTCGGCGCAGCGACTCCTCGTAGGCCGCCCAGTTTCGCACCCGGAATTTCGTCTTGTACTTCCGTGTCACCTTGCTCTGTCTGCGTGCGGCCATCTTGTTGTTCTCCTCGAGGACGAGCCTCGACCGCACCATCAGCTGAGCACGGGACACTCGTCAACTCGAGCCATGCACCAACGCCCTTCTTCATGAAGTGGATGGCCTAATACTCAGCCCCCACGACCTCAAGCTTCCATTTGCGGAGAAAGTGCTGCCACTTGTAGATGCTCTCACGCTCTGATCGGAATTCGAAGACCTCGTCTTTGAACCGGAAAAAGAACTTGTCACCCAGTTCGATGGAAAAGGCTCCCAAGTCGTCCAGGGAGGCCCGAAAAGAGACCTCACCGTTGTCCATCATCACCAGACCTGCCTTTCCCAAGGAAAGTTCTCCTCTGCAACGCACAATGGGCTTGCCGCCTTTGGGCCAGAAACGGAGTTCCACGTCCTGGGCCCGGAGAGCCGTACCGCTGGCCTCGTAGTCTTCTCCGTCCATAACAGGAGGCTGCCCCAGCCCCTCGGTGATGGCCTCTGAAGCCGACCACACGGTGTCCTGGCTGCTCCCAGTCAGCTTGCACTCCACATCGATCTCTATGCACTCACCACACTGCTTACAGATGACCTGGTTGCCATTGTCGGGATTGACCTGAAGACCCTCGTTGGCAAGGCAAGCCGGGCAAGCCCAGAGAAAGCGGGGCAGGCCATGGGCCATATTCCAGCCCCAGGTCCAACTTGAACTGTCTTTGATGTGGGCGGTGCAGTCCAGGCGACTCTGCACCTCCGCCGTCAGCTCCTCGGCGGTCATGTCCTCGGAATACTTGTATGGCCCGTCGAACTGAATCTCGACCGGGACCATCCGGGGGAACCGAGCCCATCTCGGCTGGTACAGAAAGGCAGAGTTGGAAACCGCATACACAACCGTCGGGTTCATTCTCTTGATCAGCCGACCGATGCCCGGGAGGATCTCACGCGTCTTGCCATTAAACGTTCTCGTCCCCTCCGGAAAAATCAACACCACGAAACCCCTGTCATAGAGATCTTGCAGCTTCTCCATGGCTTTCGGGTCTCGAGAATATTTCGCTTTTGGAAAGCAACCCAGGGCCTTCAGAAAGCAACCGAGAAGGGGTATCCTCAGCATCTGCGCGCTTCCCATGGGACAGACCGGGCGGTACAGCCGCTCCGCCAACCATAGGGGATCGAATGTGTGGGCGTGGTTGGACAACAAAAGGTAGGGCTCGTCCTTCGGCAGGTGTTCCGTACCGGTCGCCCGCAACCGGAAGAAGGTCAACCGGCCCAGCGCAAAGGCACACCACACAATCCTGTAGAGAAGCCAGTTCCAGAAGGGAAGCCCATAGAAGCTCTTGCTTTGTTGATTGAGAGGATGATTCATCAGGAAATGTGGGCCAGGACGGTGAGGTCGCAGAAGACAAAAGACACCGGACGAGCGGGCGGAAAATCAACTGTGGCGCCCGATATTCCAGTTGGCTTATCCTCTTTCGACAATCCCGGGGGCGTGGGCCGCTGCCGGTGCCCTCAAATCAGACCGCATCGAGATAAAGCGCCCCCATGAATGTTGAACACCAGGTGGAAGAGGCCACCCGCCTGCTCGAGGCCATTCTTGAGGACCGTGGCCTGCTTGCCCAGGTACCTCCAGATCTGAGGCGGCAATTCCTGACAGCGGCCGGCCGGGTGAGCAAGCCCGATGGCCCAGCGCGTCGCCAGCTCTCTCGCGCTCATCAGAAACGCGACAAGAATGAGAAGCGCAGCGCCGACCGGACACTGCTTAGCCTCGCAGGCATACGGCAGGCCCGGGAAAACCCTATCTTTCAAACGCCTCGTCGAACACGAGAAACCCCGGTGGATCGCACGCCTCTGGGCCACGTACACGAAGAGCGCGTCTGCTATGTCTGCCGCGCCCGCTACACACAGATTCACTTCTTCTACGACCAGATGTGCATGCCTTGTGGGGACTTCAATTACGGGAAGCGCACCCAAACAGCCGACCTGACCGGTCGGGTGGCGCTCGTAACCGGCAGCCGGGTCAAGATTGGCTACCAGGCCGCCATCATGCTTCTTCGTGCCGGGGCCCAGGTCATCTGCATCACGCGGTTCCCAGTCGATGCGGCTGCGCGCTACGCCAAGGAAGAAGACTTTGAGGACTGGGGGCACCGATTGAGCGTCCACGGCATTGACCTGCGCCACACCCCGAGCGTGGAGGAGCTGTGCACGCAGCTTCTCGATGAAAATGATCGTCTGGATTTCCTGGTGAACAATGCTTGCCAGACCGTGCGCCGCCCCCCCGGGTTCTACGAGCACATGATGGACCACGAGATCACCGCCTCCGTGGATAAGAAGGCGCTGGCGCTGGTGGCCTCGCAGCGCAGCCGCGACCGACTGTCTTCCGCTTCCCTCACGCAAGTCCCGCTGCTCGATGAAGACCACCTCGACCCGAGCGCAATGTTTCCGAGAGGACGCCTGGATGCCGACTTGCAGCAGGTGGACCTGCGCCGGGTGAACAGCTGGCGTCTGCAGATGCACGAGGTCTCCACCATTGAGCTCCTGGAGGTCCACCTGGTCAACGCCGTCGCCCCCTTTGTCATGAACGCACGCCTCAAGCCCCTCATGATGGCCGTACCGTCTGCGGACAAGCACGTGGTGAATGTGAGCGCCATGGAGGGGCAGTTCTACCGCACGTATAAAAGTGACAAGCACCCCCACACCAACATGGCCAAGGCCTCCTTGAACATGATGACCCGCACCTCTGCTGCGGACTACGTGGAGGACGGTATTCACATGAACAGCGTGGACACAGGCTGGGTGACAGACGAGGATCCCATCGCCCAGGCCCAGATGAAACGGGAAATGCACAACTTCCACCCGCCACTGGACATCGTGGATGGGGCTGCGCGAATCATTGACCCCATCTTTCATGGCATTCAGACAGGCCACCACGTGTGGGGCCAGTTTCTGAAGGACTACAAGCCCACGGACTGGTAGGACCGCCACGCCCGCTCGCATGGGCGACAGGGGCCCGAGGTCTCTACTTTCTTCCCTTCCCTCCTCCCTTCCAGGCTCCCCTGCCCCTCTTTCCGCCGGGACCCTTCGAGGGTCCTCTTCCTCGTGGAGCAGTCGGGCGCCCCCGCTTGGGCGGACGAGAACTACCCGCCGAGTCGTGGGACGGCGGATTTCTTGAGAGCTTGAGGCGCACGGGCTGTCCCCGCAGCACGAGCTCGGGAAACTCCGCCAGTACAAACTCCGCGACAGAGCGGGGCAGACCCACAAGCGCCTTGCGATCAAACAGGCTGATCCGTCCGATGTCCGTGCTTGAAATTCCCACCTCGTTCGCCAGCGCACCCACGATGTCTCCCGGTCGAAGTCCGGCGTGACTGCCCATTCCAATGAAGATCTCCACCTCGTTGACCCGGCCCCGATCCGCGGGCTTGTTGGGCGCTCCCCGCTTCGGGTCGCGACCCAACTTTGGAGCTTCTTCCCTGGGGGGAAACAGCTCTGTGCCTCGCTGCCTGGCCAGCAAGCGCACCGCTGCCGCTGCAATGGTCTGGGGTTCCATCCCGGACTCGAGACCCGACTCGTAGAGCCACTCAAGGAGCTTGGTGAGCTCGGACCCTTCCGCTTCTGCTTCCCTTGCGATCTCCTTCCAGAGATCGCCCCGCTGCAAGGAAGCAATCTCCTCTCTTGTAGGGGGCTGCATCTCTTGAATGTCGTAGCGGATGTTTTTCTTGAGCAAACGCAGGCGACCTTGCTGGCTGGGGGTCACCAAGGTGATGGCCACCCCTTCCGCTCCCCCTCGGGCGGTTCGACCAATTCGATGCACATAGGACTCAGCCCCGTCGGGAAAATCACAGTTGATCACCCTCGTAAGGTGCGAAACGTCCAGGCCGCGAGCAGCGACATCCGTTGCCACGAGCACGTTGAGTTGCTTGGACCGAAGTCGGTTCAACACGCGCTCACGGGCCGACTGGTTGAGGTCGCCATGGATTGCATCTGCAGCCACGCCAAATTCCCTCAGCCCTTCTGCGAGTTCGGCACAGCCCACCCGAGTACGGGCGAAGACAAGGGTGGCACCTTCAGGCGACCCTTTCAGTATCCGAACCAGGCAGTCGAGTTTTTGGCGCTGATGCACCCGAATCCAGTACTGCTCGATGTGCTCCACACTCAAAGGGCCAGCCTCCACCTGGACGGTCACTGGATCGTTCAGGAACTGTTTTGAGACCTGCTGAATGGGCGCGGGCATGGTGGCGGAGAAGAGCGCAATCTGCCGTTGTTTCGGCAGGGCCCCCAGCAGCTGTTCTACCGCCTCGAGAAAGCCCATGCGCAACATTTCATCGGCCTCATCCAACACCATGAACTCCACATGGGAGAGGTCCAGCGTGCCTCGCTCCAGGTGGTCGATCACCCGTCCGGGTGTGCCCACCACGATGGTGGCCCCGTTTCTCAAGGCCTTGAGCTGCGGCGGATAGGGGGCACCTCCGTAGACAGCCACCACCCGGACCGGAAGCGTCTTGGCGAAGCCCCCCAAGGCTTTGGCCACCTGAAGCGCGAGCTCCCGTGTGGGCGCAAGCACCAGGCCTCGCACGGACTTTCCACCGCTCTTCACCCGCTCGAGCATTGGCAGCCCAAAGGCAGCGGTCTTGCCGGACCCCGTGCGAGCCTGTCCAATCAGATCCCTGCCCTTCAACAACACAGGGATCGTTTCGGCTTGCACCGAAGTCGGCAGATCAAAGCCAGCCTTCTCGACAGCTTTGAGAATCGCTGGATCAAGTTCAAAATCAGAGAAGTTCAATTGGCACCCCCCGCGCGTGGCCCGCGCCTTTAGGCCGCATGGGGGCTCTTCGCCACCCAAGCCCACCATCTTCAGGACCGACAGACTGCCCTGCAAAGGAAACCACCCCGCCCCAAACAGCCCCCCCCCGCGGGCAACACCCGGGTGTCCGTCCGCATTTCCAGGCGAAGACAGCGTTAAGGCGAGGATTCGCTTTCTGCCCATCCCTGTCCTTGCCCATGGAGCATCGCTCATGAAACCGTCGCTTGCATCCCGCATCCATGAAGCCAATGAGGCCATTCTCGGCCGGGGCCAGGCCGGCGCGGTACGCGACTTCTTCGCCCGGGACTACCGGGCCCACCTGACCGACGGCGCCACGCTGCGAGGCCCGGCGGCGGTGGAGCGGTTCGTATCGTCCCTCATAAAGGCCTTTCCGGATCTTGAGGTGGAGGTCGACATCCTGGTCGAGGGCGCCGATCGCATCTCCTGGCAGCGAACCCTGCGGGGCACCCAGCAGGGCACCTTTCGCGGGTTTCCCGCCGCTGGCCAGCCCATCGTGTGGCGGGACATGGTCACCAGCCGATTTGAGGAGGGGCTCATCGTGGAGGACTGGTCCATCTCCGATCTCGCCGAGCAGCTTCTTCGGGCCCGAAAGAGACCCTAGACCATATGGAGTGACCGGCTCCGATTCGCAAATGTCATCATCCCGGAATGGGACGCTGGTGTTCCATAAGCCCGCGGGCTTTCGCCGGCTTCCGCTACGCTCCAACTGGCGGCCCCGAATTGCTTGCTGCGGCGGCCCTTGTCGGGCCCTCGCAACGAAGCCTGGTGAAATATCCGGTCTGGGGGCGGCTACCTGCTCCTTCGAGGTGTGCTCCAGTCCACGGGAAATGACTGGAGCAGCACCGCCGGCGACACCCCGGACGACCTCCTTCTATATGAAGCCGGGGCCGCCGGGCTCTCCCTGGACGTGTCCACAGACCTCTGGTGCGACACCACCAGCATGTCCTGCCAATAGCCGGGCCCCAGGGGCCGCGGGACTGTCACTCCCCGAACACCTCCGCGTACCCCTCCGGGTGAAAGCCCACCACAAACACATCATCCACCTTCATGGCCGGCGCTCGAAGGGTGCCTGAACGACCCAGGATGGCCTTGCAGATCACCTCCTCGTCTCCTTGTCCAGGAAAGTGGAGCCACTTCTTTCCCTTGGCGACCCGAACCTCCCGGCACTGTCGCACCAGGTCAAGCGCCTCCTCCCGGTGGATCTTCACCTTGTTGGCGATCACGAACTCAGGCTGCTTCACGGAGGTCTGTCCCAGGAACTCCTGGGCACGGGTGCAGCTGACTCACGACTTCCGGTGGTAATACCACTTGATCTCGGTGGGCATGGCTTCTCCTTTGGGCCGGTGTTCCGCTTACGCTCGGAAGACCTGCCAAGGTCCGTGCTCCCCTCTATAACTCCCAGAAGACCGAGAAGGAGGACCGCACCTCTGGATACCGGGTCGTCACGCCGTTGAGGGTCTGCACGTGCTGGCTTCCGTCGATCTTGATGGCTGCATAGGCTCTCGGCCGCAGGACCACCCCCAGGGTGTGCTTCCGAAACCGACCGTCGTCGCTCATGCCCGCCTCGTTGTCTCCACCAAAGGTCTTGGATTGGATCGTCTCCGGGTTGATGTAGGTGTCCCACTGGGCGTACGGAAGCAGCTCGGTCTCGCCGGCGATCACGGAATAACCAGCGCGAAAATAGACCGTGGAGACGTCGTACTCCACGTCTGTGACCACCTCGCCGCCCCCGTCCAAGCCGAACCGATCGAGCTGGCGATCATTAAGTCCGGCGTCTGCCAACAACGCTACCTGTTTAGAGTCGCGGGTGGCGTCGTGTTGGGAAAAATACGCAGCCCCCTGGACCGTCAGACTCTGCCAGAGAAGCTCGGCGAAGGCGCCCGCCACGGAGTATTCGTCCCTGGCCATCCACGTGGCCACGCCCCCCCCGGGGGAGCCCTCCCCGACCCCATGGGTGGGCACTGCCGCGCCATTGGTCATGTAGTAGGAAGCTCCCACGGTCAGCATGCTGTTCCAGTTCGCCCGAAGGTCTGCACCCAGCGGAACCTAGCTCCCCTGGCGCTCATCATTGCCGGTCATCAACGCGTACTCGACATACAAGTCGCCGAGGTTCGCGTTTCCATGCACCATCAGGTTGGTGGTGCGGGTCAGCATCAGGTGGTCCTTGTCAAAGACCTCGGGCGGCTCGATGCCAATGTACGTGGGAACCGCGTCCAGCACCTCGTTGTACAGGCCAAACCGCCGGTAGAGCTTCCCCGCTCGAACCGAAAGATACCGGCCCAGCAGATCCCCCTGCACCCAGGCGTTGCTTACCCCCACCTCTCCTGCCCCAGCCGCCTTCAGCGCAAGAAAGGACTGGAAGACGTTGCCGTAGCGACTGTTCACCATGAGAAAGAGGTGGGGCACGTCGAACTCATGGGGGGCGTGGGCGGTGACGGTCTCTCCGGCGTCGTTGACCGATGGCTCTGAAAACACCTTCTCCGCGTATGCCTCGGAGTATCCGTACACCTCCGTCTGAAAGTCAGACGCCAGGGCGTTCGTACCGAGAAAACCCCATGAAACCAAAAAACAAGCAACATGAATGGCTTGCGTTGCCAAGATTGTCTCCCCTGTAATGGACGTCACTCTACCTTAGGCAAGTCGAGAGGATCCACCCTTCATTCGGACCCCACGGACAAGGCTCATCACTTGTTAATCCCACGAAGAGGCCAGGCTCATCTTCGCCAGTGGGAGACGTAGCCGCACTGGAGCGCTCACCCTCTGAACAGCCCGAGGTTATTGGGAGTCGCCCGGGTCACGACAGACCCACTGGAGGAGCGCCTTGTCATCCTCGAAAACCAGCTTCCTGACCGCCCTCTGCATGGGCCGGATTGAGGAGGACATCCTCCTTCCCTTTCCCGAGCTTCCCCCCGAGGAAAAGGACCTGCTCGAGGCGGTCGTCGCCTCGGTCGACGACCTCCTCGGCGCCCATGGAGAGGACTTTCGCTCCTGGGATCGGGCCGGGGAAATGCCGGCTGAGTTCATTGACGAGCTGAAGCAATTCGGCCTCTTTGGCCTGGTGGTTCCCGAGGAGTACGGAGGATTGGGCTTTGGGGCCACCGCGTATTCACGCACCCTCCAGCAGATCGCCCGCCACGATGCCTCGGTGGCGGTGACGATCGGCGCCCACTCTTCCATCGGCATGCGGGGACTGCTGCTCTACGGAACCGAGGCGCAGAACGCGCGATGGATGCCAGCCCTCGCCACGGGCGAGTTGATCGCCGCGTTCTGCCTGACCGAACCCGGCGCCGGCTCCGACGCTGCGGCCATTCGCACCACCGCGGTCAGAGACGGAGACGCGTGGGTCATCAACGGCCAGAAGCTGTGGATCACCAATGGAGGCATCGCACAGTTCTTCACCGTTTTTTGCAAGTCCGGCGATCCAGATGAGAGAAAGCACACCACCGCGTTCATCGTCACCTCGGACATGCCGGGTGTCTCGGTGGGACCCCATGAGGACAAGCTGGGCCTGCGGAGCAGCTCGACCACCACCCTCTTCTTCGACGACGTGCGCGTCCCAGCCGATCACATGTTGGGCCCCATAGGGGAGGGCTTCAAGGTGGCCATGCACATTCTCAACAGCGGCCGCACAGGACTGGGCGGAGGCTCGGTCGGAGCCATGAAGAACCTGGTCGGGCTGGCCAGCAAGCAGGCCACCGGCCGAGAGCAATTCGGATGCGCCCTCTCCGAATTCGGCTTGATTAAGCAAAAGGTCGGGCAGATGGTGGTCGACTGCTACACCGCGGAGTCCACGGTCAACATCGTCAACGGCCTGATCGACCGCGGCCACGAGGAGTACGCGGTCGAAGCCGCCATCTCGAAGATCTACGCCAGCGAGATGCTGTGGAAGACCGCGGATGAGGCGCTGCAGGTCTCCGGCGGCAATGGCTACATGTGCGACTACCCCTATGGACGCATCCTTCGCGACTGCCGCATCAACCGCATCTTCGAAGGCGCCAACGAGGTGCTGCGCCTGTTCGTGGCGCTCACCGCCATGAACGAGGTGGGCCAGGATCTCAAGGAGCTGGCCAGCAGCCTCCAGGGGATCTTCGACCACCCCATCAAGGGGTTCGGGGTCATGAGCGACTACGCTCTTCGCCGGGCTGGCTACGCCACCGGGATCGGCCCGGAGGGCACCAGCTTCACCCAGCTAGTGCCCGAGGTCTCGGGGCCAGCAGGAGAGTTCGAGCGGGCCACTCGAAAGCTCGCGGTGGCCGTGGACCGGGTGCTGCGAAAGCACGGAAAGAACATCATTGGAAAGCAGTTCGCCTCGAGCCGGCTCGCCAACATCATGATCGACCTGTTTGTGCTCGGATGCACCCTCGCCCGGGTGAGCAAAGCCATCGAAAACCACGGCGCCGTGGCGAGCGCCCGGGAGCTTGAGATCCTGCAGGTGTTCACAGGCCAGGCCATTGACCGCATCGACGCCAACTTTCAGCACATCGACATGAACGACGACGCGCTGGTCAAATCCCTTGCAGACCACGCCTTTGATGCTGGGGAATTCACCTGGGACAATCTCTGACGGCCCTGATTCCCGTACCATAGACGAAGAAACCAGGAAACCTCCCTTGCCCTTTCCAGATGCTGACCTCCTGCTGGACGCCTACGAAAACCCCCACACCCGGCCGGGCTACAGGGACCGCGTGGTCCGCGCGGTGCTCGATGAGGTGGGTCGCAGGGATCTCAACGGGTTCTACAACCACCTGAACCTGCTGGCGAAGGCGATGTTCCAGGTGCTCTACTCCGACCTCTTTCGGGAGCACCGGGTAGAGATCGCTCCCTGCACCTGGCGGGTGGAGACCACGGGAGCTGCAGTGGAATTCCCCCTGCGCACGGAGTCCTTGTGGCTGGACTGGGCCCTCGCGGCAGACTTTCTCGGGCATGACCTGGAGGTCAAGGAATTCTACCAGCAAGTGGTCCTCTCCCCTTTTCGCCCACGCACTTTTCTGGATGTCGGTGGAAACTACGGCACCCACTCGCTCTTCTTTCTCTCCCACGGGGTGGAGACCCTCACTTTTGAGCCCAACCCAACCTGCGTCTCCTATTTTGAGGCCCTCCTGGCGCACAACGGCCTGACAGGCGACATTCTGCGGACAGCGGTGGGAGCCGAAAACGCCGCCGCCACCTTGTCCTTTCCAACCACGGAGAGCTGGCTGGGGAGCATCACCGTCGGAGCAGGTGCAGCCCACCCTTTGCCAGGCGTGGAGACCGCGGAGGTGGAGGTGTTGACCCTGGATGGGGTCGTGCAGGAGCGACAGATCCAGCCCGACCTTCTGAAGATCGACACGGAGGGCTTTGAACTGCAGGTGGTACAGGGTGCCAGGACGACCCTTCAAACCTGCCGGCCCATGGTCTTGTTTGAGAGCAACACGGCGGGCGAGCGTGCCCCCCTCCTGGAAGCGTTCAAGGCGTTGGACTTTGGCATCTTCCGACTGAATGCAGCGCTCTTCGAGGCTCCTGAGCGCTTGAGCGATGCCGGGTTTCTGTCCGACGAGAGGACCAACTTCATGGCGCTTCCCTCTGGGCATCCCATGCTCCAGCGGGATTGACCGCTCCCCTACTCTGTTTCCCCCCCCTCCTCTTGCATGCGAATGGCGGCGGCACGCACCGCCCTACGAATCCGTGGATAGGTGCAGCACCGGCAGAGATTACCCGAGAGCGCAGCATCCACCTCATCCACGGTGGGAGAAGGGATCGATAGAAGCAAGGCCACGGTGCTCATGACCTGCCCCGACTGGCAAAAGCCGCACTGGGGTACCGAGTGGTCCACCCAGGCCTGCTGCACTGGATGAAGACCCTCCCCCAGCCCCTCAATGGTGGTGACTTCACGGCCCTGGGCAGCCGACACCGGCGTCACGCAAGAACGAATCGGCTGGTGGTCCACGTGGACGGTGCACGCACCGCACTGGGCCATGCCACACCCGAACTTCGTCCCGGTCAGGTTCAAGTGATCCCGGAGCACCCACAAGAGCGGTGTGCTGCCATCCACCTGGACCTCCACTTCAATACCGTTCACATGGAGCTTCATCCCGTCTCCTCTTGCAAGACTTTGCCAATGGGAAGCGTCCGGATTCTTCTACCTGTCGCATAAAAGATGGCGTTGCACAGGGCGGGGGCGGCAGGGGGAAGACCGATTTCGCCAATTCCGCCCACAGGCGCCCAGGGTGTCGCAACAAGGTGCACCTCAACTACCGGTGCTTGGGACATTCGAAGAAGAGGGTAGTCGTGAAAATTGCTCTGCATGACGCGGCCGTTCTCAAAGGTAAGCTGGCCTCCCAACGCTGTGGAGAGTCCATGCAGCGCACCCCCCATGATCTGCGCCTTGACGATGTCCGGATTGACCACGGGTCCGCAGTCCACAGCGGCCGTCACCTTGTGGATTCCAAGCCCGTCCGCGCCCACGGAGACCTCGACCACCTCGGCGCAAATCGAGCCAAAGCACTTGTGCAGAGCCACCCCCTGGTGCCGACCGGGACCCGGTGTCCCCGCGTGCTCTACCGCCGCATCGAGCACCGCCCGAAACCGGGGATGCTCTCTCGAGATCAACCGTCGCCGCAGCTCTACCGGATCCTGCCCCAGGGCATGGGCCAGCTCATCGAGCATGCTCTCCAGGAAGAAGGCGTTGTGCGAGTGCCCCACAGATCGCCAGAACCCGATGGGAATCGGCAATTCCACCGGAACGTGGTCCACCAGGATGTTCTCGAAGGCATAGGGGCTCGACTCCGTCATTCCCTCCATGGGGAAGTCTGAGACCACAGGCACGCCTCGCAAAATCTTGGGCACCATGCGGTGGACGATGTTGGGACCACACAAGCGGAAGTGAACAGCTTCTACCTCTCCCTGGGCGACCTGGGCCCGCATCCGAGCAGCAAAGGCCGGTCGATAGAAGCCATGCTGGAAGGTCTCCTCCCGGGTCCATATCAGCTGAACAGGCGAGTCGATCCGCGTGGCGATCTTCACGGCCTGGGCCACATAGTCGGAGTTCGCACGGCGCCCGAACCCGCCCCCGAGCAGGGTTGTGTGGACAAACACCCTCTCTGCCTTCAGCCCCGTGATCTCCACCGCTGTGTTCTTGGCATCGGTCTGGGCCTGGGTACCCGTCCAGATGTCGCAGCGACTCTCCGTCAGCTGCACCGTACAGTTCATGGGCTCCATGGGGGCATGGTCCAGGTAGGGCACCTCGTACTGCACATCCAGCGGAGCGCTCCCCAGCAGCTTTTGGGGCTTGCCCTCTTTTCGCCCGGTGTTGGCTCTTGCCGCCGGGTCCAGGCCCTCGTGCAGAAGCCTGGTGATTTCGGCAGAGTTCAGGCCTGAGTTCTCGCCCTCGTCCCAGGAGATCTTCAGGGCGGCAACCCCCTGGCGGGCCGGCCACCAGGAATCAGCGACCACCGCCACAAAATCCTCGAAGACCAAGACCTCCCGCACGCCGGAGATCGCACGGGCATCCGCGTCCTCCACCCGTCCGACCTTTCCTCCAAACACCGGGCAGGCCGCCGTGCAGGCCCGGAGCATGCCGGGAACTCGGACATCCAACCCGAACTCGGCAGTGCCATCGACCTTTGCCACAAGGTCCGTTCGTGGAATCGGCGATCCGATCAGGCGGAACTGTTCCGGGGCCTTGAGGGCCGGGCTGCTTGGGGGTGCGATCCGAGCCGCCTCTTCTACCAGCTCCCCGTAGGTCGCCTGGTGGCCATCCGGGTGCCGCACCACGCTGTCACGCGTGGTGCAATCTGCGGGATCCGCGTTCCACCTCGCAGCCGCGGCCGCCACCAGCATCCACCTTGCCGCAGCGCCCGCCCTGCGCATGGGCTCGCCCCAGTACTTCACTGTGTTGGAGCCGCCGGTAATCATCACCTTGTTGACCGGTCCAAGGGGCCGCCGAAACGCGGGACCCTCCTGGCCATGCTCGACCCGAATCCGAGACCAGTCAGCATCCAGCTCGTCGGCCACCAACTGCGGCATCGCCGTGTTGATCCCCTGCCCCATCTCGCTGGAGGGAAGAAAGACCGTCACCTCGCCTTCTTTCGTGATGGCGAGAAAGGCGTTCATCGGACCGGTTGTCTCTTCTGTCTCCGAACAGCCGAAGGTGGAACTCGACGGCAAAGCCACCCCGACCACAAGCACCCCAAGCCCCCCAAGAAAGCCGCGGCGCGAGACGTTGACGGGCATTGACACACACTCCGGCCAGGGGGCGAGAGGGAGAGTATAGAGGTGCGAGGATCAACAAGGCGTCAGGGGGGACGTTTTCGCGAGCCCCCCGAGCTTCCCATCCCCGTACTCCTGACCTGGGCACTCAACACCTGCACCATGCCAGAACGAAAAACCGGCAGTTGAAGCCCAGCACTCCCCATTGGGTTACTGCCCCCAAGCCTCGAAGCCTCTCCTCACATCGGGTGTGGGAGGTGCTCTGCGGGCAAATCAACAAAGAAGAGAAAAGACAATGGCTGAAGGTACAATCAAGCGTCTCACCGACCGCGGTTTTGGATTCATCGAAACCGGCGACAGCAAAGACATGTTTTTCCACATGTCCAACCTTGAGGAAGTCCAATGGGACGATCTCCGAGAGGGCCAGAAGGTCAGCTTTGACGTGGGCGAAGGGCCCAAGGGCCCCCGTGCCGAGCGAGTGCGCCTCGCGTAGGACGCCTCGTGCTCCTGATTCCCTGAGAGGGGGGCGATTCGTCGTCCCCCTTTCTTGATCCTGGAGTGCATGGTGAACGCAGAAGGCTGCTGTGCGGAAGCCGTCCCTCTCTCCCTCTCCACGGTTGTCCGCTGGTCAGCCACCCGGGCGATGCCTTATCCTTTCAGCCGGAGGACCCAATGCTCTGGGGCAAAGCCAACCGCGTTGAGACCATGTTGTCGGACTACTTCGAACGGTGCGACAAGTGCTACCTGCAGTTTGAACGCGCTTTTCAGATCTATTTCGAGGAAGGTTGTCACGACCACTTCCATGATGCGGTGCGCCAGGTCAACCAGGCTGAGGGAAGCTGCGACGACCTGCGACGGGAGATCGAGTACCTTCTCTACGGCAAGGCGCTGCTGCCGGAGTCTCGGGGCGACCTCCTGGGCCTTCTCGAAACCTTTGACAAGCTGCCCAACATCGCAGAGACGGTGGCCTTTCTCTTCAGCTGCCAGAGCATGGAACTACCTTCCGACCTCCACCCTGCCTACAAAGACCTGCTCGCCGTCAACATCGAGGCCTACCACCTCGCCCGCCGAGCCGTTGACACCGTGATGTCCAATCCCAAGGCCACCCTGCATGTCACAAAGGATGTGGACCACAAAGAAAGCGAGTCGGACCGTCTTGAACGAGACCTCATTCGTATGATCTATGGCCGAGAGATCGCCATGGGGAAGAAGCTGGCGCTGAAAGAAGCCGTGCTGCTGATCGGGATGATTTCGGACCGGGCAGAGAGCCTGGCGGACCGGGTCGCCATTCTCGCCATCAAGCGCCAAATCTGAGGGAGAACGGTTCCCAATGTGGCAGGTCTTATCGGGCGTATTTCTAGGCTGGTCTCTCGGATCCAACGATGCCTCCAATGTCTTTGGTACGGCGGTGGCCTCCCGTATGGTGCGGTTCTGGACCGCCGCAGTGCTGTGCTCCGTCTTTGTGATTTTAGGCGCCATGATGGAAGGGGGAGCGGGTATGGAGACCTACTCGAGTCTCCTTGGAAACCAGACCTCACCGAACCTCGCCTTTGCCGTGGGAATCTCCGCAGCCACAACCGTGACGGTCATGAGCTTTCTGGCGCTGCCGGTGTCCACCTCCCAAGCGGTCGTGGGGGCCATGGTCCTGGTGGGCATCATGGAGTCGACTCTACACACAGAATCCCTCACAAAGATTCTGGTCTGCTGGGTGGGAACACCCCTAGGGGCTGCCGCCATAAGTGCGGTGCTCTATTTCAGCCTGGGCAAGCTGGTGAACCGGGCCCACTTGAACCTGTTTGACTATGACCGCTACCTGCGGTGGGGGCTGCTCCTTGGAGGGTCCTACGGAGCCTATGCCCTGGGGGCCAACAACGTGGCGAATGTCACCGGTCCCTTTGTGGGAGAGGGAATGCTCTCGGTCCCCCAAGCCTGCGCCCTCGGCAGCGGGGCCATCGCCTTGGGGGTCATTACCTACAGCCGGAAGGTCATGATGACCGTGGGCCGTGACCTGGTTCGACTGGATGCCTTCACGGCCCTCGTAGCCATCCTGGCCGAAGCGATCACAGTGCACATCTACGCCATCATCGGAGTGCCGGTCTCCACAAGCCAGGCCATCGTAGGTGCAGTGCTGGGGGTGGGTTTGGTGAAGGGCGTGCGGACCATCCAGCTGAAAACCCTGGCCAAGATCCTCTTTGGTTGGATAGGCACCCCAGCCATCTCAGCGGGGCTCACCTGGGTCTTCTACGTGGCCATGAAGGGCGCCGGAATGCTGTGACACGGTGTGTCCCAAGTAGATAAGCAGCCAGGGCATGTGGACCGCACTCTGGGCCTCTACCCTCCTGGCACAGACGCCCTGGTCCGAGGCGCACATGCTTCGCGCTGCCATGGTGAAGCTGGGGGTCCCAGGGGAGAAAATCCAACGAGGCCGTACACCGAGTGACCGGGGAGAGAAGCCTCAGCGCTCCGGGGCCACACCACACGAACGCGCCACTTCATCCCGGTAGGCGTGCCACATCCGGCGGGCCTCCTCCATGGACTCCACCACCTTTTCTCGTGCAGCCTCCTCCACGTGGTCCAGCACACAGCGCCAGGCTGCCACCCGGTGATCCCCTTCCACGGCCCGGTGGGCCCGGGTCAGGGCGAGGTCCTCCAGGGGAAGACCATAGTGCTTGACCAAAGGATGTTCCTCCAGGGGAGGCTCGGGCCTGGCAGGCACGCTCGGATCCAGGACCGATCGATCATGGCGCTCCCCCTCGATCCAGAGGGTGGTGACCGCACATGCCACCTCCCACCCGCAGCGCCGAGTCGCCTGATCCAGGAACGCCCGGTAGGCCACTGCGCTCGGAAGCAGCTTCACCGACTCAAACCGGGCCATGTCCATGCCAAGCCCCCGGGGGTAGCGCAGGAACAGATCTGGGTGGGGATGGCCAGCACTCAATCCCCCCGTCTCCTCCTCGTACAGGTTCTCCGCCAGGTCCCGGCGCACCGCAGGCACGGGGCACTGCACGTAGGCCCAACCCACGAGCACCGGAAAGTCCCGCACATAGGTGGCGTACTCTTGCTCCAGGTGGATGTGCAGCCGGTCCGCTGCCACCTCTCCCCCGGTGAAGGCCGGCCAGGCCCAGTGGGTCTTTTGCTCCATGACCCCAAGTAGGGCCTCTTGAAAGCTCGCTCGATCCATTTGCTCCCTCCCCGGGGGTGCTCGCCCTATAGATCCACCTGGAGCCGAATCCCCAAGGTGTTGTTCGTGGCGGTGTAGGTGCCGTTGGTGCTGGCCTTGTAGGGACTCACAGGGCTGAAGCGCTCATCACGGTAGGCGGAGTCTTCTTCATGGTTTCCCGGGGTGATGGCATCAAATCCAAGGGCCTCCATCATCTGCAGCTCGGCTGCATGGCTGGTGGCCAGGAGCTGAAACAAGGCGCCCGCCATCCAGTCCCCGCCGTCATAGAGCTGCACCGGGTGGGGGGTGGCCCCTCGAATCTCCTCGATCAACGCCTTCATGCGGGCCAGCCCACCCACCGTGACATCGTCGCCGGTGGTGTCCGGGGTGTACTCGGCGTTGGGTCCAAACCCCAGCACGTGGCTCTGCCAGTCGTTGGTGTGGAGAATCGTGAGGCGCTGCTTTCCATCCCCCGACGATCCCGTGTCATCTCCAGTCTCGACCGGGGGCTTTCCGGTACAGGCAAGAACAAGCCAGGTCACGAGCAAAGCGGGCATGGTTTCCTCCAGGGGCAAGATGTTCTCGATTCCCCGTGGTTCTCTCAAACCACAGGCCGAGCGAACCACATGCTACAACCAATCCTGTGGAGGCACCGATGCGAGGACTGATCTGGGTAGTTTTCCCTCTCTCTGTGGCCACGGGCTGCGACCTGTTGGACCCGGGCACGGACAAGGTCACCCCGGTGGACACGGGGCCTTCGGACACCGGCCCCGGCGACACAGGCCCGGTCGACACAGGACCCAGCGACATCGATGGAGATGGATTCACGGCAGACATGGACTGCGACGACTCCAACGGCGAGATCCATCCGGAGGCGGAGGAGATCTGTGATCAGCTGGACAACGACTGCGACGGGACCGTCGACGAGGACGATGCCACGGACGCGGGCACCTGGTTCGCCGATGTGGACGGTGACGGGCACGGGGATGCCGCGTCCTCTACGGAGGCCTGCGAGGCCCCTTCCGGCTTTGTGGCGGATGACACGGACTGCGACGACAACGATGCCAACTTTCACCCGGGGGCCGACGAGGAGGACTGCACCGAGCCCAGCGACTACAACTGTGACGGTTCCGTGGGATACGCCGACGCCGACGGCGACGGGTTCGCAGCCTGCGAGGACTGTGACGACGAAGACGCCACCGCCAACGAGGACCAAGAGGAGACCTGCGACGGCGTGGACAACGACTGCGACGGGGAGGTGGATGACGACGCATCGGACGCCACCACCTGGTACGCTGACGCCGACGGCGACACCTATGGGGGCACCCAGTTCACCACGGCCGCCTGCACGGCGCCTCCCGGGTACGTGGCCGACTCCAGCGACTGCAACGACCTGTCTGCCGCCAGCAACCCGGGGGCCAGTGAGACCTGCGATCTCCAGGACAACGACTGCGACGGGGCGGTGGATGAAGGGGTCCTCTTTACCTGGTACGCGGACGCGGACGGTGACGGCTATGGAAACGCCAGCAATGGCAGCGACTCCTGCGCCCTTCCCCCCGGCTACTCCAGCAACGGGGATGACTGCGACGACACGGACCCCTCGATCCACCCGGGCTCCTACGAGATCTGTGACGGGGCTGACAACAACTGTGATGGTTCCGTGGACGAGGACAGCGCGATCAACGCCGGCACCTGGTACACCGACAGCGATGGCGACGGCTATGGAGACTCCGCAAGCCTCACCAATGCCTGCACCCAGCCTGGAGGCACCGCGGCGCTGGGAGGGGACTGCGATGACTCCGATGCGTCCACCTCTCCACTGGCCCTCGAGTCCTGCGACGCCATCGACAACGACTGCGATGGGACCATCGACGAGGACGACGCGATCGACGCCGCCACCTGGTTCGCCGACGCGGACAGCGACGGCTACGGCGCGGCCAATGCCAGCACCACAAGCTGCGCGATGCCCACCGGCTATGTGAGCGACGACACGGACTGTGACGATGCCAACGGGAGCGCCTATCCGAACGCCACCGAGGTCTGCGACGGGGCGGACAACGACTGCAACGGGCTCACCGATGATGAGGATGCAGGGGTAGACACCTCCACGCGGACCCACTGGTACGTGGATGACGACGCAGACGGCTACGGGGCCCCTGGCAACTCCGTGCAGTTCTGCGCCCAGCCCAGCGGCCATGTGGACAACGACGCCGACTGCGACGATGGGAACTCCTCCCTCCACCCGGACACCCCCTGGTACGCCGACAGCGACGGGGATGGATTCGGCGATCTCAACAACAGCACAAACAGCTGCACCCAGCCCAGCGGACACATCAGCGACAGCACGGACTGCGACGACACGGATGCCCAGATTCACCCCGACACCGTGTGGTTCCTGGACTCTGATGGAGACAGCTACGGCGACCCGAGCAGCTCGGTCCAGTCCTGCACCCAGCCCACGGGGTACGTGCTGGACTCCACCGATTGCGACGATGCGGATTTCAATTCGGGTTTCTGCATCATGGAGGAGGTGAACTTCACCCCCTGCGGAGCGACGGGCCCGAGTGGTCCCGCCCAGAGCGACTGTGACTCCGCGTACAGCGGCACCACCCTGGACGGGGACGTCAGCGTCAGCGGCGGCATCCAGACCTGGACGGTCCACACCACCGGGGACTACGTCATCACGGCCGCCGGCGCCGACGGTGGGACCAACACCGATCACGGCAATGTGGGGGGCTATGGCGCCTCCATGGAGGGCACCTTCTCCTTGACCGCCGGACAGGTACTGGAGATCGTTGTCGGCCAGTCCGGGCTCGACGGGGGCGACAACGCCGGAGGAGGCGGCGGGACCTTTGTGGTCGTGCAGGGGGCCAGCACACCGCTGATCGTGGCGGGCGGTGGAGGTGGCGGCGCGGAGGACGACGACAACTCCACGTCCATGACCACCTACAAGAACGGGGTCACTGGAGAGTGCGCCCAGGCCGCGCCCAGGCACGGCGGCGGCACCAACCCCGGCGGGTGCAACGGAGACGGCGGCTCCAATGATCCGCACCAGTACGGCCAGGGCGCCGGCGCCGGCTTCTTGACCGATGGTGACAATGGCAACAGCAGCTACTGCAACGGCAGCGCCTTCGCCAACGGCGCTGCGGGCTGCAGCAACGGTGGCTTTGGTGGAGGCGGCCACGGCGGCGGCGACGGGGGCGGAGGTGCTGGGGGCTACTCCGGAGGCGCCGGGGGCTCGGGAGGCGGTGGCCCCGACGGACCCGGAGGGGGGGGCGGCTCATTCAACGCCGGGACGAACCAGACCAACAGCGACGGTGCCAACAACGGGGCGGGATTCGTGACCATTGACGGCGCGTAGACCCCAAGAATCATCAGCGGGCGTACGGCCTCTTCCCATCGGGAACGCGCCGTGCGCTGGGCCGCTTGCACGCGATCCACGAGCTGCGTCCCGACTTGCCCGACGGATGGAATCTCACCCCCCAAGTCGGGACGGCCTGACGACGAGTCACTTCAGCCGACGATTTCGGGCGAGGTACTAACCCGGATATTTCACCAGCCGTTCAACCCTACGGTCCCTCGCCGTTCGGCGAGGGCTTTCGCCGGCTTCCGCTACGCTCCAGCTGGCGGCCCCGAATTGCTTGCTGCGGCGGCCCTTGTCGCGGCCCCCCGACCCGTACGGTCCCCCGCCTGCGGCGGGGGCTTTCGCC
>CAZRYF010000074.1:15787-20905 GCA_964604165.1 uncultured Enterobacterales bacterium | reverse complement strand
CACGGCCACCGTGATCTCCACACCGGAAACAAACTCCTCCAACAAGACCGACTCATCCAGCGCAGCCAGCCTGGGCAGGGCATCCTCCAAGGCAGCCAGGTCCTGGCAAATCTCAATGCCAAGGGTCGACCCCCCTTCCGGTGTCTTGGCCACAATGGGAAACACCAGGTCGGTCGGCAGCTCCTGGCCCGCCCGCCAGATCCAGTCCCGGGGCATCGTCACCGTGGTGTCCGCGAGAAGCCGCTTGGTGGTCACCTTGTCGATGGCTGCGGCCGACCCTCCCACACCAGCCCCCGTGTAGGGAATGCGCATGATCTCCAGCAGTCCCTGCACACAGCCATCCTCCCCAAACTGCCCGTGCAAGGCGATCCAGCAGGCCTTGGCGTCGATCTCCCGCAGCTTCTGCGGCAGGTCCGGATTGACATCCACGCCCACAGCATCCCACCCCCTGGACTTCAGTGCTTCCAGCACAGCGCTGCCAGACTTGAGGGACACATCCCGCTCGGTGGACATCCCACCCATGAGGACAGCAATGCGATCGGACTTGGAGACAGCCATCAGTTTCCCCTCCCAACGGGCCTTAGAGTGGAGCCAAGCTCCTCCCCGGTATGGAGCTTGATTCGGTCGCGAATCATGTGCAGCAGGAGGGTCACGTCCCGGGCAGTGGAACCGCCCAGGTTTGAGAGGCTGTTGGGCTCTCTGCGACCCACGCGCACCCCATGAAGGCGAACCCCGGTGAGCCCGGCGTCATAGACCATGTCCTCCGCGGATCCCTTGGGAGGTTCCGCCATGACCACCCCTGGATACGCCGGCCCGCGCACCGCCGGCGCTGGCGGCGCTTCCTCTGAGGAAAACACCTTCAAGCGCACCCGCATAAGCATGTGGGCATCCAGAACCTTCTCCGGGACCAGATCGGTCGCCTTGCTGCCTCGCAGAACCCGCAAGTTCTCGACCCGCTGGTCCAGGAGCCCCGCGACAAAGGCCTCCCCCACTGTCCCGGAGCGAGTGGCCAGATGTTGGTAGCCAGCGACCTCCATGGAGTCCGCTCGCGCAGCGAGTGCCGCGGCCGGCAGGTCCGCACCCACATCCAGAAGGCTGCCGCTCTCCACAACCCCCTGCCCCACGGCCCCGAGCTTCATCCAGACACCATCCACCCCCCCGTCACGCACAAGAAAGTGGTCAGTCGCCACAGGGCGAACCCGGTGACCGGCCTCTTTGCAGATCCCATTTGCCACCTCCACGGCGGCCTCGGTCTCCGCCACCAGCCACAACTCGATGGGACCGCCGACCCGGAGCAGGCAGTGGCGAGCCGCAGGCTCATCAGGCCGAACCTCGAGACCTGGCACATCGTGCAGGCGCTCCACCAGGGCCTCGGAGATCATGGTGCGCCCTCCAACAGGTCGTCACAGATACGGTTCACGTTGCCGGCCCCCAGGGTGATCACGATGTCCCCGGGCTGCATTTCTTCGCGCAAGTGCTTCACGGCTTCGTCCAGATTCTCCACCGCGACCACGGAGCGCTGTCCATGGGTGCGCAGGCCCTCTGCCACCTTGTGGTGATCCAGCCCCTCCAGAGGCGTTTCCCCCGCGGCATAGACCGGGCAGACCACCACGTGATCCGCCCGATGAAAGGAGCGACAGAACTCCCCGAACAAGTCCCGCACCCGACTGAACCGGTGGGGCTGGAACACGGCCAGCACCCGGCGCCCCTCGTAACCCCGGGCGGCTGCCTCCAGAGTGGCCTCGATTTCCACCGGATGGTGGGCGTAATCATCGACCACCGTCACGCCAGCTGCTTCCCCTCGACAGGTGAAACGGCGGGCGACACCCGCAAATCCCTGGAGCCCCCCAGCCACGTCCTCAAAGGGCAGGTCCAGCTCCATTCCCACGGCCAAGGCAGCCAAGGCGTTCTGGACGTTGTGCCTGCCGGGCATCTCCATTTCCACCCTCCCCAGAGGGGTGTCCTGCTTGAGAACAGTAAACCGCGAGCACATGCCATCGAATTCCACCGCCTCGGCCCGGTATTCCGCCTGCCGGGAGAAGCCGTAGGTCACGACCCGTCGTTTCAAGCGAGGGAGCAGCTCCTGCACCACCGGGTGATCGAGACACATCACGGAGAAACCGTAGAAGGGCACCTTGTTGGCAAAAGCCACAAACGTGTCCGTGAGCGCCTCCATGGAGCCGTAGTGGTCCATGTGCTCCGGGTCGATGTTGGTGACCACACTCACCGTGGGGGCCAAGAGCATGAAGCTCCCATCCGACTCGTCCGCTTCGGCCACAAGAAAGTCCCCTTGTCCCAGGCGGGCGTTGGACCCGATGGCATTGAGCCTTCCTCCGATCACCACCGTCGGGTCCAGGCCCGCCTCTGCCAACACCGTGGCCAGCATGGAGGTGGTGGTGGTCTTTCCATGGGTGCCCGCCACGGCGAGACCGTGCTTCATGCGCATCAACTCGGCCAGCATTTCCGCCCGGGGAATCACCGGCACGTGCGCTGCGAGCGCCGCTTGGACCTCCGGGTTCTCCATGGAGACCGCAGTGGACTTCACCAGGACATCCGACGACTCCAGGTTCTCCGGGGAGTGGCCGATGCGAATGTCAGCCCCCATGGAGCGGAGCCGCCCTACCACAGGCCCCTCCCTGAGATCGCTACCGGTCACCCGGTACCCCAGGTTGATGAGCACCTCGGCGATGCCCGACATCCCGATGCCACCGATGCCCACAAAGTGAACGCTTCGTACCTTGCCGCGGAACATCATCCCAGGACCCCCTCTGCGACGGCCGCGCGACGATAGGGCGACAAGACGTTCATCTCAGCACGGCCGTTGGCAGAGATGTTGAGCAGAATCCCCACGGACACCAGGTGCAAGAGCACCGCTGTTCCCCCGTAGGAGAGAAAGGGAAGCACCAGGCCCTTGGGAGGCAAAACGCCCATGGCCATGCCGATGTTGAGGAT
Source organism: uncultured Enterobacterales bacterium (assembly GCA_964604165.1). GTDB lineage: Bacteria > Myxococcota_A > UBA796 > UBA796 > CAJQPC01 > JAYZDK01. Next base: position 17,953 of record CAZRYF010000074.1, on the reverse strand, counting down.
TGCCTGGCCAGCGATGAGGGCGGTGATTGCAGCCGCCAGCAGCATGCCAAACATGTCCGGTGCACGGCGTGCGATGCGCATGCCCCGCCACACAAAAACTGCGTAGAGCGCGAGCATTCCCAACACCCCCAGGAGGCCCAACTCCTCCGCCAACACCGACCCAATGAAGTCGGTCCAGGGCTCCGGAAGGAACATGTGCTTCGCATGGGACTCTCCCAGTCCCTGCCCGGTGAGTCCTCCTGATGAGAAGGCGATCATGGACTGGATGACCTGGTAGCCACTGCCTCCTGCATCCGCCCAGGGATCCAAAAACCCCCGGAACCGCCGGGCGCGATAGCTCGCCAGCATCATGGCCGGCGCCCCGATGACCACCAGGGCCCCCCCTAGCGCCCAGATGCGCCGACTCGGAAGCCCCGCCACACACAACATCAGAAACACGAGCAGGGCAATGATCGCAGTGGAACCAAAGTCCGGCTCCATGAGCACCAGGATCATCACCGGCAGGGGTATCGCCAGAGATCGAAGAAAGGTCTTGTTCTGGTGAAGCCGCCCCATGTTTCGGTCCAGGAACCAGGCCATGCAAAGAATGGTGACGACCTTTGCGAATTCAGCGGGCTGCAAGTGAAGCCCTCCCACACCGATCCAGCGCTGGGCGCCGTTGATGCGGGTCCCCACGCCGGGAAGAAGCACCCCGATCAAGGCGAGAACCACCGCCACATAGGCCGCCCAGACATAGCGGTTGAGCCAGCGGTAGGGCACAACGGCCACCACCGTCCCCAGGGCAAGCCCAAGGAACATGGCCAGGGCCTGACGCTTCACAAAATACCAGGCATCATGGGCCCGCTCCGCCGCCACGGGACCGGATGCCGAAAGCACCATGATCAACCCCAGCGTAAGCAGGGCGGCCACCACCCCCATGAGAACCCGGTCGTGTCCATGCAGTTTCATCCGACGCTTCCCCTGGCACATGGAATCGCCCACTGCCTGAACCGGTCGCCCCGATCCGCAAAGTCATTGAATTCATCAAAGGAGGCGCAGGCCGGCGAGAGCACGATGGCATCTCCTTCCTGGGCAAGCTCCCGGGCCAACACCACGGCCTCCCGGAGTCCCGACACGCACGCCGGCGCAAGCGACTCCAGATCCGCAGCAATCGCCGGCCCGGCTTCCCCAAAGCAGATTACCCCTCGGGCCTTCTCCCGCAGTGTGCCCTTCAGCTGCCGGTAGTTGCTTCCAGCTTTCCCCTGGCCCCCCAGGAGTACAACCAGCGACCCCTCCAGGCCCTCCAAACCACGGGCGGTAGCATCCACGTTGGTGGCCTTTGAGTCGTTGATCCACCGAACACCGCCCTCGACCCCCACGGGTTCCATCCTGTGCGGCAGCGCAACGAGCTCCGAAACCTTCAGCTTCCACAAGGGAACGCCTACGCAATGGGCCAGAAGGCAAGCCACAGCGGCGTTCCACCGGTTCAGCGCGCCCGGTGCCGTCAAGCCGGCGAGATTCACCGACCCATCCACAAGGTGAGCCTTCTGGCCCTTCACCAGCACGCCCGGCAGATCATCAAGCCAGAGGCGCTCGCCCAGGTGGCCGACGGCCAGCTTGGAGAGCAGCAAATCGTCAGTGGGAACAACACCGATGCCGTCCTCGCCCAGCAAGTGAAGCAGTCGGCACTTGTGTTCCGCGTAGACCTCCATGGTGCCGTGGCGCTCCAGGTGGTCCGGCGCCAGGTTCAACACGGCGGCCACAGAAGGCCGAAACTCTCCGGGAAGCTCCATCTGGTAGGAGGACACCTCCACCACCGCCACGTCCCAGGGCTGGTCCACCGCCTCGGAGAACGGAGTGCCCAGGTTTCCTCCCACAAAGACCGACCGCCCCGCCCCCTTGAGCAGTCCAGCAGTGAACCATGTGACCGTCGACTTGCCATTGGTCCCGGTGATGGCGATGAGGGGTCGTTCCCCTTCCAGGAGCGATGCGGCGAAACCCAGCTCGCTCTGCACCTCCACCCCAGCCTCCAGGGCGGTCTGCACCGGGGGAGATGCCGCCGGAATGCCCGGGGACACCACCACGCGGTCCGTGTCTACCAGGGCCTCGCGAGGATGTGAGCCCATGACGTTCTCCACACCCTTCATGGGGACACACTTGGGGTTGGAGTCCGTGAGGAGCACCCTC
>CAZRYF010000074.1:0-15721 GCA_964604165.1 uncultured Enterobacterales bacterium | reverse complement strand
GGCCGGCCCCCAGGACAGTGACGCGCATGCCCTTCATGCCCCCCCCCCACGAAGGCGATCCAGCACGCGCTCCATGCGCATGCCTCGAGATCCCTTGAGTAGGACCACATCCCCCGGGAGAAGCCGGCCCTGTACAAGCTCCCCAAGGGAAGCCGCATCCTCGGCCGCGAGCACTTCCCCTCCCCCAAGCTCCTGGGCCAGACCCACTTGATTCCCGTACCGTGGCCCTACAAGGCCCAACAAGGCCAGGCCCAAAGAAGACGCCTTCCGCACGATGTCCTCGTGGGCTTCTCCCTCGGCGCTACCCAGCTCCAACATGTCCCCCAAGAGAGCGATGTGTCGGCTTCCTCCACTGGCGCAGAGGGCCTGCAAGGCTGCGGTGGTCGACGCCGGGTTGGCATTGTAGGAGTCGTTGAGCACCACCACGCCATCCGCCAGCCGCTCGACCCTCATGCGCATTCCCACCGGCGCCCAGGAGGCGAGACCCTGCACGATGGACAGGGGATCGACCCCCAGTGCGTGGGCCACCCCTGCCGCCGCACAAGCATCCAACGCCACATGTCGTCCCGGTGCTGCCAGCTCCACTTCGATGACTCCGGAGGGCAATTTCAGGGTTGCACGGGTCACAAAGGAATCGGGATCCACGTGGGCTTTCAGCAACCGAGCATCGCAATCCTGCGACGATCCATAGAGCAAGAGGCGCGTCTCGTCGGGGCGAGGCATGGCGCTCACCCAGGGGTCATCCGCGTTCACCACCAGCAGATCCGACGGGCTTGCCCCATCAAACAGCTCCTGCTTGCAAGCCGCCACACCCGCCAGGTCCCCCACTCCTTCGGTGTGGGCCAGGGACACGTTGGTGATCAGGCGCACGTTGGGCCGCGCGATCTCCTGGAGGCGCCTGATCTCCCCCGGGCCGCTCATTCCCATTTCAAGCACCAGCACCCGGGCCTCCGCCGGCATGGCCAGCAAGGTCAGGGGCAGGCCCACGTGGTTGTTGAAGTTCCCGGCGGTCGCATGCACCGGCCCCACCGACTGCAGAACCGACTCGATCATGGCCCGGGTCGTGGTCTTTCCGGCGGAGCCCGTCACCGCAACAACCGAACCATCCACCCTGTCCCGGACCGCCGCGGCGCAGTCCTGCAAGGCGCGAAGGGTGTCCGGAACCACCAGCACGCCGCGCACCCAGTCTTGAGGGGGCGTGTCCACAATCACTCCCGCACAACCCGCCGCCGCCGCCGTCTCCAAGAAGGCATGTCCATCGAAGTTCTCCCCACGAAGGGCGAGAAACCAGTCCCCGGCCTCCAGGGTTCGGGTGTCGGTGTGGATTCTCCCCGCCGGTGCATCCCGAAGCAGGTCCCCACCGGTGGCGACTGTCATGTCCCGGGTCGAGAGAATCATGACGCCCCCCGTTCCGCGAGCGCATCGGCTGCTACAACCCGGTCATCGAACTCCACCCGCTCCCCCCGAATCTCCTGGTACTGCTCGTGCCCCTTTCCGGCGATGAGCACCACGTCTCCCGGTTCGGCCCACTCCACGATCGCCCGGCGAATCGCCAACGCCCGATCCACCTGAACCTCCGCCCTGTCATCCAGCCCCGGCCGCACGTCTTTCAAGATGGCCAAGGGCTCCTCTCCCCGGGGGTTGTCCGTGGTCGCCACCACCCAATCCGCCCCCTGACAAGCTGCATGGGCCATTTCCGGGCGCTTTCCGCGATCTCGCCCCCCCCCACAACCAAAGACCACCCCCACCCGTCCCGGCGCCAGCTCCCGAAGAGCCGACAAGACGGTCTCCAAGGCATCCGGGGTGTGGGCGTAGTCCACCAGCACGGTCACACCAGGAGCCAGGTTGGGCCCCACCACCGACTCCAGCCGACCGGGCACCACCGGCACCGAGGCGAGACCGGTGGCTACATCTTCCACGGAACATCCCAGGGCCAAAGCGGTGGCAGCAGCCGCAAGGCCGTTGAGCAAGTTGTGGCGCCCCACCAGCGACAAGGAGAAGGACGCTTCGCCTTCCGGCGCCACCAGAGTCCCGCGCGTTCCTTCCGGCGACAAGGTGACATCGCGAGCGGTTACTTCTCCAGAATCGAGACCATAGGTGCGGGTTGTCAGCCTCAGGCTTGCATCCACCAACCGACCGCCCGTGGGATCCACCGACGGCAACACCGCCACGCCCCCCTCGACCACCAGCTCCCGAAACAGGCGCATCTTTGCTTCCACATAGGTGGCCATGTCCCCGTGGAAGTCCAGATGATCCCGTCCGAGACTGGTAAACACGCCGACCGCAAACCGGGATCCATCCACCCGCCGGGCGGCAAGCCCGATGGAAGACACCTCCGCAGCCACCACAGCGCAGCCCGCCTCCACCATGTCCCGAAGCAGCCCCTGCCACTGGGTGGGAAGAGGCGTGGTGAACCGAGATGGACGGTGGGCTCCCCGAATTCTGTGCCCGGTGGTGCCGACAACACCCACAGGGGTTCCGGCAGCCGTCAGAATCGACTCCAAGACCCAGCAAGTGGTGGTTTTGCCGTTGGTGCCCGTCACCCCAACCAGGGCCAGCTGCCCCGAGGGATCCCCCGCAAGTGCAGCAGCAAGCTGGGCCAGCGCGTGTCGGCTGTCGTGGACTTGAATGCGCGTCACCCCTTCAGGGGTTTGCACATCCTGTTCCACCACCACAGCGGCACAATTCAGCCCCTCCACAAACCGGTGCCCATCCACTCGCTCGCCCGCAATCGCGACGAAGAGATCGCACGCTCCCGCGTCGCGAGAGTCCTGGGTCACGCGCCCAATGGCGCGCTGGGTGTCACCCTGGACCGAGATGGGATCCACCCGATCCAGGAGAGCCTGGAGTTGCATGAAGTCGAAAGAGGGGGGGGTAGAAGGGAAAGGGAAGGAAAGGTGAGAAACTGCGCCTGTTGAATCAAGATGGATTCAGAAACAAGCCTGGAAGGAAGCACCCCTCCCTACATAGCCAGGGAGTCTCGCGGGAAATGAGATTGGTTTTCGGAAGGGGTGCAGCGAATGGGAAAGAAAGGGGTGGCGGGACCCGCGCGCGGTCATCGGGGTGACAACATCAGCAGAAACAACTTCGGGGGCAAATCCATGAATGCCGTGGACCAGAGATGAGGGCTGGACCCAGGAAGTGGCTGTCCGAGAGCCCCGGGAGGGCACATCAAGCACACGGCGCACATGAATCCACACCCCCGAGAGACCGCACGCGGGCCCGCTGGGGGAAACGGAATGTGAAAGAGAAGAGATCATTGAAAACGAAGCTCCAGGCGCTCGCCAGGATCAACGGCTGCACCGGGGGGAGGCGCTTGGGAGGTCACGTGACCTGACCCCAAGAGGGCCAACTCCAACCCCGCACCGTCGAGAGTGCCGAGGGCATCCCGCATGGAGAGCCCCTCCAGGTCGGGTACACGAAGAGCGCCTTTCTCCGTCCAGACAAGCTCCGGGGCCAGCACAAGGGAAGGGCCTGTGTCCGGACCATTTTGGCTCTCCTCTGCCTCCAGGGGACGGTCTTCTGGAACGCCGAGATAGCGAAGGGAACGCCGGGCGATCTCCGAAAAGGCGGGCCCCGCGACGGTTCCACCGTACCGACTTCCTTCCGTGGGGGTGTCCACCAACACCAGAATCGCAAGCACCGGGTCCTCCGCGGGGGTCAGCCCAAAGAAAGACGCCACCCGGGCCGTGGGAGAGTACACACCATCCACGACCTTCTGCGCCGTTCCGGTCTTGCCCGCTGCCGAATAGCCGGGAACCCGAGCCAGAACCCCGGTGCCGCCTTCCTCCAGGACAGTCCCCATCATCTTGACCACCGCCGCCGAAGACTCTGCGCTGACCACGCGCCCAAGAGAGCGGGGACGGTTGCGAAGCTGCACCTCCCCCACGCGATCACGAATCTCGGAGACAATGTAGGGCTGCATGCGCTCGCCCCGGTTTCCCAGCGCCGACAAGGCGGACACAAGCTGGATACCGGTGGCCGTCATTCCCTGGCCGTAGGAGGTCGTGGCCAACTCAATGCGCTTGATGCTGTCCGGGTCCCGAAGAAAGCCCCCAGCCTCTCCCCCCATGCCCACTTGCGTGGAAGCGCCGAAACCAAAGCGCCTCAAGCCGCCAATGGTCCGGTCCGCCCCCAGGCGAAGAGCCTGCTTGGCCGTGCAGATGTTGGAGGAGAACTTGATGACGTCCCCCACGGAGATCCAGGAGTGGGGGTGGTCGTCGCGGATTCGACTGCGCCCCACGTGCCAGGAGCCATTCTCACAGTTCATGGCTTCCCCGAGATGAACTACGTCCTCTTCCAGCGCCAGGGCCACGACAAAGGGCTTGATGACACTCCCCACCTCGTAGGCATCCACCACCCCGTGGTTGCGGAAGGCGGCGATGCTTCGGTTCGGGTCGTTGGGGTTTGTGGTGGGGCGATTTGCCAGCGCCAGCACCTCTCCGGTCCGCACGTCCATCACAATGGCGGTGGCAGCCTCAGGCTGGGAGACGCGAACCAGGTCATCCAAGGCCTCCTCGGCAGCCCGCTGAATGGCCCGATCCAGTGTCAGAACCACGGTGTCCCCCGGGCTCGCCAGCTGGCGGATCCCGGTGGAAGTGGAGATCGCCCTCCCCTTGCGATCTCGCTGCTGCATGAACACAAAAGTGTCACCGCGAAGGTGTCGGTTCAGGTACAACTCCAGCCCTTCGAGCCCACGGCCCGCACGGCTGACAACCCCCAGCACCTGGGAAGCCAACGAGCGGCCAGGATAGTAGCGGGTGGGGTTTTCCCGGGTCCAAAGTACGGTGCGAGGGGCAAGCGCCCGAATCGCATCCAGCACATCCGGAGACATGCGAAGCGCGAGGGTGACGTCCCGGCGATCGGTCATGCGAAGTTTCGCCGCCAGCCGGGCCTCAGAAGTGTCCAGAAGAGACGAGAGCGCCGACGCGATCCGATCCACATCTTCGGGATCCACCCGAGAGGGATCCGCATGCAAGGAGGGCATGTCCACGGTGGTGGCAAGCACGCCGCCATTTCTGGCCAAAATCTCCCCCCGAACTCCCTGGACAGTCACGGACTCACGAAACTGAACGGCCGCCTTGGCCTTCAATCGCTCATCGGGCACCAAAGTGAGCATGCCCGCCCGCACCCCCATGAGTGCCAGAGCAAACAAGACGAGTCCCCGCAACCCGGCGAGCCGCCAGAGCGCCCGCTCCATGACGACCTCTGGCTCTTCCGGAGGTGGCTCCGCACGCAACGCCGCCGCCAAGGTCCCGAGGGGCCTACGGCGCTTCGATGGGAACGGACTCGTGTTCACGGAGTGGAAACCTCCACCACTTCCAGGTCTCCCTCGAGGCCCAGGGCGAGGGCAGCCGTCTCCACCCGGGCCAAGTCATGGCGCATGGCCAATTCAAGGCGAAGGCGGTTTCGGTCCACCTGGAGGACCTCCAGCTCGCGCACGGCCAGGTCCAGATCCGCAGCAACAGTCCGAACCGCCACGCGAGACCAGACGTAGAACATGAGAATGGCCACAAGAAAGAGCCCGAACAAGGCGTAGCGAATCAGGCCCGACACGGGCACCCCAGCCACCTCGGGCCGGGTCAGCTCCCTGTGGGGAACCGCCCCCACCATGCGTTGACTCCACTCCATGGACATTTTCGACTCCGGAATCAGCAGGTGGGTTCGGGAAGGCGCTCCAGCACGCGCATGCGGGCCGAGCGAGAGCGGGGATTGGATTCGTCACTGGATCGCACAGCCCGACGACCAATGAGCTGCGCCCGGGGAGGCTCCAACAAGTCGCCATAGGCATCTTTCTCCCCTCCCTCCCCGGCGAGGATGCGAAACGCCCTCTTCACCCGGCGATCTTCAAGCGAGTGAAAGGAAATGAGGGCTGCTCGCCCTCCAGGGCGAAGCAAGGAGAGAAGGTTGTTCAGGAGCTGGTCCAGCTGTCCCAGTTCGTCATTGACAACAATTCGCAGGGCCTGAAAGGTCCGCGTGGCCGGATGAATGCGCTGGTGCCCGCGCACCGGAATGCAGTCGTCGAGCACCCGGACCAGCTCCAGGGTGGTTTCAAAGCGCTTGCCAGCAATGGCCCGGGAAATGCGGCGGGCGTGGCGCTCCTCACCAAAGTCCCAAAGAATGCGAGCCAGGGTGGGCTCGTCGCTCTCCTCCACAAGGTCCGCGGCCGTCCGGACAACCCCAGGACCCATGCGCATGTCCAGGGGGCCCTCCTGCATGAAGGAGAAGCCGCGCTCTGCCCGATCAATCTGCGGCGAGGAGACACCAAGATCCGCCACCAACCCATCCACGCCGTCGATGCCCAGCACCTCCAAGAGGGTCGCTGCCGCGCCAAAGTCACTCTCAAACGCCTGAAAGCGATCCCCAAAGGAAGCCAGCCTCTCGCCGGCCGCCTCCAGGGCCATGGGATCTCGATCGATTCCGATGACCCGGCCTGTGGGGGCGCTTGCCTGGAGCAGCGCCTCTGAGTGGCCTCCCCACCCCAGGGTGCAATCCAAGTAGACACCACCATCGCTCGGAAGGAGAGCCTGCATCACCTCTTGCTTCAGGACGGTCTGGTGGGCGACGCCCATTTCAATCGGAGCGCGAGCGCTGCGCCAGCCGGTACTGCTGGGCTTCGACGCGCCGCGCCTCCCAGCGCTCCGGCGACCAGAGCTCCACCCAGTCCAGAATCGAGAGCAAGACGCACTCGTCTGCCAGCCCGCAGGCCTCCAAAAGCCGGGATGGAATTCGAACCCGGCCCTGGCCATCCACCGAACAGTCCTCGGCCTCCGCAAGGACAGCGTGGTGGAGCACTTGGACATCCGGGTCGAAGGGATCCCGCTGCGCGATGGGACCCTCAATTCGGGTTTCGAACCAAGCCGGGGTGTAGGCCTTGATTCCGCCGTCAAAATAGGTGAACACAAGCGCGTTGATGCCCGCGTCCTTGAGCTTGTGGCGAAGACGGGCGGGCAAGGCAATGCGACCTTTTTCATCGAGCTTGATGCTGACCTGGCATCGCTCTTGAAGCATGGGGCCCCGGGCATCTTGGTGTCCTGCACAAACTTACCACAATGCCCCCTATTGGTGCATCGCCATTCCACAATACTCCACTTCGCTCCCCGCGCAAGCCATCTCGTTGAATTCGCGTGTTTTTTTTCTCATGGCGCCTTCGCCCCAGAAATTTCAACCCCTTGCAACCGCCCAGGCCTGACACACGGCCCCGCGGGAACGCAAAGAGACTGGTTGCGCTGGGGCGAGAAGTGGGAGAAGAGAAAGAAGCCCATGCCAAAGCCCCAGCCCCAGCGCTCCATTTCCCGCAACCGAAAGGCCCGTCACGAGTACGAGCTGCTGGACAGGTTTGAGGCGGGCCTGGTGCTCACCGGCACAGAGGTGAAGTCCCTGCGCAGCGGAAAAGCGAGCTTGCAGGAGGCGTATGTTCGACTGGAAAAGGGTGAGGCGTTCCTGGTGGGGGCGAACATCCCCCCCTACACGCACGCAGGACAGGAGAACCATGAGCCAACCCGGCGCCGAAAACTGCTCCTTTCCCACCGGGAGCTGCAGAAGCTGAAGAAGGGCTTGAAGGAGAAGGGGCTCACGATTGTGCCCCTGCACCTCTACTTTCAAGGAGCGTGGGCCAAACTCGAGATTGCCCTCGCCCGCGGAAAGAAGCACCACGACAAGCGCCAAGCCCTGAAGGGCGCTCAGGACAAGCGGGACATGGACCGCGCACTCCGCCGAAGATAGTTGCCAGTGGCCGGAGGAATCATGGGCACATTTGCTCGACTTGGACTCCCTGTTGTGGCCTTGGGGCTGGGAGGCGCTGCTTTTTCCCTGGCGGGACAAGGGCAGAACCTCATGGCCATTCTTGCAGGCATGGGCTGCCTGCTCGCGATCACCGTGTCGGGTCTTGTGGCACACCCCATGGCGGGGGCAACCATCGCCTCGGCTGCGGGCACAGGAATCGCCGGGTACCTGAGCTGGCAGCACGTGGCCAGCCAGTCCGGCGCCCACGAGAGCATCTGCAGTATCTCCGCCACCCTGGATTGCGATCGGGTGAACACCTCCGCCTGGTCCGAGGTCCTTGGCCTGCCCACAGCCTTGTGGGCCGCTGCCTTCTACGCCGCGCTGATGGTGGTGTCGTGGAAGTGCTGGAAGGAGCGTCCCGGATACAGCCGAGCCCCTGTGCTGGTACTGGGTTCGGGACTTTTTGCCGTCCTATTCTCTGCCTTCCTTGCATGGAAGTCATCGCAGCTGGGGGCTTGGTGCCTGTTCTGCATTGGACTGTACGGGGTCAGCGTTCTCTTGTTGGTGGCCGGGGTTTTGGGCGCGAGAGACCAGGGGTACCTGGACCACATGTGGGAGGTGCTGCTGGGAAGAGGAGATCGATCCTCAGGGGCAGCGCTTGCCACTGCAACCCTCCTGTTGTTGACGGGCGGGGTCTACGCAGAAACCCACACCAGCGCGGATCACGCCGAGGAACAGCAGGAGGAGTACGGAATCGACGCGCTGTACGCGCAGACACAAGGGCCGCTGGCGCTGACAGGCAAGGAACCCATGTACGGCCGCCCCTCAGCCCCCTACACGCTGGTGGAATTCGCCGACTACGGGTGCCCCCACTGCGCGGCGTTGTCGGCCCCCATCAAGAAGCTGGTGGCCCGGCACCCGGACCTCAAGCTGGTCCACAAGCACTTTGTGCTCTCTGAGGCCTCAGAGGTGCTTGCCCGGGCCGCACTCTGTGCCCACAACCAGGGCCGGTTCTGGGAGATGCACGACATCCTCTTTGCGAACATGGGAGCGCTGGGAAGGGAGGACGTGGAGTTCATTGCGTCCCGGCAGCTGGGCCTGGATGCGGACACCTTCTCGGCTTGTATGGAAGCACCAGAGACCCGGACCGCCCTGGAAGCAGACGGCAACGCAGGCCAGACCGTAGGCATCCACGGCACCCCTTCGCTCTTCCTGGGGGGCGTGGTGCCCGGCTCGGAGTGGGTGCAGGTGGTGAACGGACTGGACGATGCCGTTGAGCTGATCGTGGCGGCCGCCGAGCGGGGGGACGAAATGCCCGCCGCGAGCCCGGCCAAGCCCCACGACCACGATCACTGATGGGCGCCTGGCTCCAGGTTCGGCTTACATCCGCCACGGCCGACAAGAAGCGGCTTTCCAAGCTGCTGGTCGACTTGGGAGCTGGCGGTGTAGAGGAACGCCCGGCCAACGGAGGGGACTGGCCGGTGGTCCAACCCTGGGAGACGGCGGCACCGCAAGAGATTCTGCGGGTAGAGCTGACCGCCTGGCTCCCCCTGGAGGCCGAGGGACCGGCAACGAGCGCCTTGACCGAGGCAGGAGCCTCCGACGTGTTCCTCTCTCAAGTACAGGACGAAGACTGGGAGACCGATTGGAAGAAGCTCCACAAGCCGGTGCAGATCTCCGCAAACCTGCGCGTATCTCCCCCTTGGGAGGCAGAGCCCGGCGACCTGGTCATTGAACCCGGAAAAGCCTTTGGCACAGGAGAGCACCCAGCCACACGGGCCTGCCTTGTGGCCGTAGAGGACCTCGCCCCGGGGTTGGAATCTTGTCTGGATGTGGGGTGCGGATCCGGCGTGCTCGCCTTGGCAGCCAGAAGGCATGGACTCGAGACCCGCGGCATCGACATCGACCCGGCAGCCGTGACCGAGGCCCGCAGAAACGCCGATCGAAACGAACTCCAGACCCACATCGACAGAACTCCCCTCTCTGACCTCTCGGACACCTGGGACCTGGTGGTGGCGAACCTCTATGCGGAGGTAATCTGCGAGCTTGCAGAAGACCTTGCCAGAGTGACTGGAAAGCACCTGGTGCTGGCGGGCATTCTCGCGGACCGGTGGGAGAGCGTGCTGGAGGCCCTGTCCCCCCCCCTCACCCTTGCGTCCAAGAAGGACGATGGCGACTGGGTCAGCCTGCGGATGGTGCGCCCTTGAGCCGGCGTTTTCCCTGCGACTCTCTGCCCGCGGCTGGTGAGAGAGTCCGGCTCCCCGCCGAAACCTCCCACCACATGCTGCGGGTGGTGCAGGTTCCGCGGGGAGGGAGCGTGACCCTCTTTTCCCCCGACGGGCTGGAAGCCAAGGCTGCACTCGTCGACGTGGAGGACGGCTGCGCCGTGTTTGAGCTACAGGAGAAACCCCAAAAGGTTGCCGAACCGCGACCCCTTGTGCTGGTCCAAGGCTTCCCCAAGAAGCCCGCCTGGGAACGAATCCTGCGCATGGCCACAGAGCTCGGGGTCACGCAGATCCATGGGTTCGTGGCAGATCGATCGGTGGCCACAGGGCTCCACCTGGAGCGATGGCAGAAAATCCTGGCAGGCGCCGCCGGACAGTGCGGACGAACCACGCCGCCAGCGCTCCTTGCCCACGAAAGCCTGGAAGCGGCACTTGGAGCGACCCCGGGCGATCTCTCTCGGCGAATCTTCGTCCCCGGCGCCAAACCAGGCACTCCCGCAGGGACTGAAGCTGCGCTGCTGATTGGCCCAGAAGGCGGGTGGAGCCCAAAGGAGCTGGACCTGGCAAGCCGGGCTCGCTGCGTGCCCACGGGGCTGGGAGAGTGGACTCTGCGCGCAGACACAGCTGTCGCCGCAGCCCTGGCTGTCTACGGGCCGCGACCTACTGGTTTGTGATGGTCGCGGTGACCTCGATCTGCTGCTGACCGAAAGAGTCGTTGCGCGTGGCGTCCGTCGCCTCCGCCGTAAATGTGTAGGCCACGTCCACCCCTCCCGGTCTCGAGCCAGCGTAGCCCGCTTTCTTGTAGTTCAGCTCCGAGTCATCCCACGGGGTGCTGCCCACGCTCACGTAGTCGGCCCGAGGGGCGTGGTTGTCCAGGTAGGTGGTGCCATGCATGACGGCTTCCCGGGCCCGAATGTGGGCGTTCTGGGTGGCCCATGTCACCTGAAAAAGGTGCAGCATGCCGATGAGCATTGTGCAGATCATGGTGGCCAGAAGCATGGTCTCGACGGCGGACTGGCCGCGGCGACTCCTCTGGTTTCTGCGGACCCGCATCAATGGAGCATCTTGGTGGCGTCGTTGTAGCCACCGCTGCGGTTGTTGTTTTGAATGGCCACAATGGGATTGTTGGGTACAGACCCCGCAAGGTCGCTCCATTCATTGATACCCGCCAGGCGGGCCCGGTAGGTAGGCTGCATGTACTCGCGCATCCTCTCGAGCCCCTGAGAGCGCCACACCCCCGAGAACTGGAACGATGGGTCCTGGCCTGCTGCGATGCCGTTGTCGAGCCGACCATCGCTGATGTACTGCCGGGTGGGCCCCACAGACCCGTCGTAGGGCTTGGCCACAGCGGTGGCAAACATCTGATCGAGCCCACCCGCGCTGGAGCCTCCGAAGTAGCCGCCATCATTTCCTGACCCGTTGTAGTCGATGTCCAGGTAGGGAACATCCATGGTGCCTGCGCCCTGGGCCATAAACCAGACCGTGGGCTCCAGCTCATCCTTGACGAAATAGCTCGAGATGTTGCGTTCAGGCGACGGAACCGGCGGATACGTGCAGCATCCAAACGCACAGGGACAGCTGGGGGCCACCAGGTAGTGCAAAGTGGTGGTCATCTGTTCAAAGTCAGCAATGCCCGTGTTGTAGGCCCCGTTTCGGGTGGCTGAGCCCGAGGTCGTGTTGAAGAAGTGTGTGTCTGCGTTGGCAGCTGCCGCCAGGTTGGCCAAGTTGGTGTTCATGGTGGCTCGGGCTGCCTGCATGGCCTTGGAAACGGTGTTGCCGTAGGCCGCTGCTGCCTGAAAGTCCTGGACCAGCGCAGCCACATTCACCTGGCACTGCTGGATCCAGTTTTCGGCGATCGAATTGATGGGGGGGTTGCAGGCACACGGATCCGCCTGAATCGGGTACTGCGCCTCCAGGGACTCCCGACAGTCCTGCAGCTCCCGAATGATCTTGTCGTTGATGAAAGCCAGCTCGTTGAGCACTTGCGCCTGGCTGTGGGCACCCGCATAAGCCCCGAGATCCACCGCGTTCTGCATGCGAATCCGATCGTTCACCAGGATGCCCATGTTCGTGGCAAAAGCCATGAAGATCACCAGGGTGAACAAAACGAGCGCCATGACCACAGCCATTTGGCCCGACCTGCCACGCCGCGACAGAAAACAAAGAACAGCGCGGCTCATCAGAAGGAACTCCCGGAGCAGTCCAGGCCGTTGTCTGTGTAGCCATCGGCACCATTTCCCCGGCCCGGATGGGACGAGTCAAAGCTGTGATCTGCCGTGGAGGTACCCTCGTAGTTGCATTCGGGCCGACCCAACACCACAGTCATCTCCACATCCATGCTGTCCCCCATGACCGACTTGAAGCCGGGAGTGCTGGCCTCCCAAGGAAGAAAGCCGCGCACAGCATCGTCCCCCTCCCGAACCAGGGTGGCAAAACGGGTGACGTTTCCGTTCAGGAGGGCGGACTCCACAGTGGTGAGAGCGATGTCGCCAGCCCCCAACTGTCCCGCCGGGATCTTGGCGTTGGCCTGCACAGCCCGAGCACCTGCAAAAGTGGCGTAGTTCGTGAAGTGGACGGCGCCGAAGTAGTAGCTGTACTCGATCACGGCGAACACCAAGGCAAACGCCAGGGGGAGCATCAGTGCGAATTCCACCGTCCCCTGCCCCCTTCTGTGACGTCGTTGGATTCGATCTGCCGGCACGCGCGCACCTCTGGTTGCCCCCCAGTGTACAGCAAGAAACGAGCCGCCCGCGGAAGCCGGTAATTTCAACCGCTTAGGGGTTGCTCCGCAGAAAAACCGGGGCGCCAACACCCCAGGACTGCGTCAAGAATTCCCACTTCGACGGCGCCGCAAGGCGGCCAGCCCCAGCCCCACAAGCGCCCAAAGCCCCGTGCGCCGCAAGGGAGCCGAAGCACAGAGGCCCAAGTCGTCTGCAACCACCACCTTGATGAAGGACTTGCCGTTGAACCGGCCCCTCGGGTACACCGCCACGTCATCAAAGTTCCACACCTGGTTTCCATCGGGGTCCTCGACCACAACTGTCACCCCCGACAACGCACCATCCGACTCCCTGGGCAGCTCCGGGGCCGTCCAATTCACCGAACTTCCTGTGGTGGAGTCCAGCGTTCCGCCGCCGTCGCCCACGGACCACTCGAAGGTGGGGGCCTGGCCATCCGGGTCGTGCAGCAGCACGGACAACTGAATGGTGTCCCCTTCTTCGCAGGCGGTCCGGGACATCTTGATGCCCCCGATGATGATCGGCGCGGTATCCACCTCAAGACAACCATCCTGCGCATCCATGAGGCCGTTGCAGTTGTTGTCGAGGCCATCACAGACCTCCACTGCTCCGGGGTTCACGGATGGATCGGAGTCGTCGCAGTCGTTGTGCATTTCCGCGTAGCCATCGCCATCGTCGTCGTACAACTCGGTGCTTTCGTCTACAAGGCCATCGCAGTCGTTGTCCTTGTGATCCGGCATCTCGGGTCCACCGGGGTAGCTCTCCACCGAGGCGTCGTCACAGTCACCTTCTGCCTCGCTGAACGTGTCCCCATCGTCGTCCCCGAGCAGGGTCCCCTCGTCCACAAGGGAGTCACAGTCGTTGTCCACGCCATCCGGCAGCTCAGCGGCTTCCGGGTAGACATCGTGGTTTGAATCGTCGCAGTCCACAGGCACCGTGGGGTCACCGGCCACATCCCCGTAGCCATCACCATCGTCGTCCGAGTCCGGGTATGCAGCCCGAACCAGGACGGAGACCGAGTCGTAGGTCACGACATCCGAGGCATCACTGACACTCACCAGAAGCGTGTCCGCGCCCTCCGGGGAGTCGTTGAGGTCGATGTTCACAAACACGTGGCCCGACTCATCCGGCGCAGTACAAGTGGCAATGGTCTGAAGTTGAAGCTGGGTGCTACGAATACGACACACCAAGGAGGTGGCCGGCTGGTTGACATCGAAGATGTTCAACTCCATCTGCAGCGGATCCGCGGAGAGGTGCTGGTAGCCAGGCTCCGGGCTGCGAATCTCCACGGTGGGGGCCACGTTCTCCGGGTCGGAACCGGAGTTGCCCTGCACATTGACCGTGATCTCCGGGTTGTCCGGGTCGTTTGTGGGAAGGGTGATGGTGCAAAAGGCCGCGTACTGGTCTTCCGGTACGAAAGAGAGCTCCAAAAGGCTGCTGGTTCCCGCCGGAAGCACAGTCCCTTCTTCGAAGCCCCAACTGACCGCGATGGCAGGATCGCAGGTCTCAGCAAAGGTAGGAGCCGAAAGCTCCAAGTCACCGTCCCCGACATTCTGGATTGTGAGAAAACCGCTCTCCTCCAGACCGGTCCACACATGACCGAAATCAAGGAATCGCGGCGTCACCAGCGCCTGGCCCTGGCCTCGCTGCCCTTCTCCCTGGAGGTAGACAATGGCGCGGGTCTGGTCCAAATCCGCGAAGTATTCCACTTCCCGCGCAGCACCGTCTTCCAGCTCTTCGGCGGTGGTCTCCACAATAAGGGAACCGAACAAGGTCCCCACGGATTGTGGAAAAAACACCGCGTTGACCGAGAGGCGACAGCCAACCCCCAACCGGATGATCTCATCACCAGGCGCCTCTGCACCCCCAGTGTCATGCGCATCCTTCTCCTCCGCCTCCTCGTCACTTTCTCCAGTATCCTCCGACTCGGGACAGCTGATGGTGGAGGCATCCCAGTGCACGGAGAAGCTGTCCTCCTGGCCTGCACCCTCATAAATGGCGGAGATTCCGAGCGTCAGATCTCCAGTGTTCTGGACCGTCACGCTCCTGGTGACACTCTCCCCGCGGGGGACTCCACCAAAATCCACCCACTGGGTGCTGAACACCATCTCGGGGTAGGCCAAGGAGATCGTGTCTGTTTTTGCGCCCTTGCAGCCGGCGGCTGCAAGGATGAATGCAATCGATGCCAATGCGGGACGGGAAACCACGATTAGGCCCTCCAGTTTCGGAGCCGCATCATATCCCGACGAAGTCGCCAGCGCCTGAGTCGCTACAACAGATGCCCGTTCTTTCTCCGCTTCGTTTCCAGGTAGAAGGCGTTGTGCTCGTTCTCCTGGATGCGAAGGGGCACCACTCCAGTCACCCGAATGCCTGCCTTGACGAGCCCATCGATCTTCAAAGGGTTGTTCGTGAGCAAGCGCACCGATTGGACCCCCAACTCCGACAAGACCGCGGCCGCCACCTCGTAGGTCCGCAGGTCATTGGGAAACCCAAGGGCGTGGTTGGCCTCGACTGTGTCCAGGCCTGCGTCCTGCAAAGCGTACGCGCGAATCTTGTTCAGCAAGCCGATGCCTCGCCCCTCCTGGGGCAGGTACAACACCACTCCTACGGGCGCTTCCGCCACGGCGGCCAGCGCACACTCCAGCTGTTCCCTGCAATCACAACGCAAACTGCCAAGGGCGTCTCCCGTCACACACTGTGAATGAAGGCGCACCACGACCTCCTCCGCCCCCCCAACGTCCCCATGCACCATCGCCAGGATTTCCTCGTCCACCCCACCCCGGAAACCATGCACAGTAAAGCCACCAAACCGCGACGGAAGCGCCGCATCAGCAACCTTCTCCACCAGCGGCTTCGTCACCTCAGACAAGGAAACTGGCCGAGCTGTGTTCATCCTGAACCTCCTGGCGACCGCCAGGAGAGGCAGTCACGTGGGGGAATCCCCCTTTTCGACTTCCATCAAATCGACGGCCACGCGGCGTGCCTACCCCCAATCTAACCGCAGAAGCAATTCTTCACCACAAGCCCACCCCC
>CAZRYF010000073.1:0-21297 GCA_964604165.1 uncultured Enterobacterales bacterium | reverse complement strand
AGAGTCACGCTGTCTACCACTGGCGCAACGTTCTCAATGGACACGCTTAGCGTCGCGGGCTCGCTGTCGGCCTCGCCATCGTTGGCGATCGCTGCGACCGTCCACACCTCGCCTTTCACGGTCTCCAGCGCGGAGAGGGTCGCCCCTTCCACGACGCGATCCGCATCGCCCGCCACCGTCCAGTTGTACGCAAACTCCAACGCATCCCCGTCCACATCTGTCCCGGTTGCTGTCGCGGTCACGTCCGCATCCGAGAGCGGCGTGGCGATGTCCACGTTGACCTCCGCTACCGGGACCGTGTTGCCAATCACCACCTCGCTGGCCACGGGCGGGCCGTCCAGTTCTCCATCGGTGGGGGTGACAATCACCTTCCAGACCTCGTCTTTCACAGTTTCGGCGGCTGGAACGGACATGTCCGAGAGATCCGGCCGGCTCACCCCGTCCACAAACCAAAAGGCGTTGTAGCGGACCGTGTCCTTGCGGTTGCCGTCTACCGACTCGGAGAGGAACACCACCTCCAGGTCATCAGTGGTGAGCGGTTCCCCGGGAGACAGGGCGATGGTGGCCGGGCCGGGAGGATTGTTGCAGGCGACAAGGAGGGCCGCGGCGAGAATCAGTCGGCAACCATCACGAGCGTGGGGGGGGGGGGGGGTAAGTCACGGCATTCCTCCGTTGCAAATTGCCTTTTCGTCGAGCCAACGAAACGATAACAATACGCCAAGTCCGAGCCATTCTGACACGTCCCTGGGAAAAAGCTACACCACACCGAGCCCCTGCTTGCCTTGTGTTGCTTCCGCAGGCCAAAACCCGGCGGGCGAGCGCCCTACCCCAACCGCTTCAACGCCGCCGCCACCAGATCCCCTGCTGGGGTGTGCTCTCGGCGGATCGACGACGAGGCTCCACCGCCTTCCCGGGGAAAGAGGCCCCGGTGCTTCTTGGCCAGGTCATCGACCAACCCGGGGGGCAGCGCGACCGTTCCTCCCAGCTGGCGGGCCACAAGCGCGATCTTGCAGATGTGCTCCAGCAGCTCCATCCGCAACAGGCAGGTCTCAAAGTCCGGCCCCACCACCAGCACGCCGTGGTTGGCCAGGAGCAAGACATCCGCCCCCTCCAGCGCTGCGGACAGGGCCGCATCCAGCGCCGGATCACCGGGCATGCCAAAGGGAACCAGCGGCACCCTCGGGCCAATGGACACCACGGGCTCGGCCAGAAAGGGCTCCCCCAGCTCGACACCCGCCACGGCAAATCCCGTTGCGGTCGGTGGGTGGGCGTGGATCACACAGACCACGTCGCCTCTTGCCCGGTAGGCCGCCGCGTGCAGCTTGAACTCGGAGAAGCTCTTGCGGGTCCCCTCCAACACCTGCCCGGCCGGGTCCACCACGATCAGCATCTCAGGACCCACCGCCTTCTTGGACACGGCCGTGGGTGTCGCCAGAAAGCGCCCCTCCCCCAATCGACACGTCAGGTTTCCATCATGGTTTGCCACCCACCCGTTGCCGTGCAGCGCCTTGGAAGCCGCCACCAGCTCGGACCGCAGGGTCTCCTCGGAAGACATCAAGACGGCCCCGGTCCCTCGGTGACCTGATCCCCGTGAACAATGGTGTCCACCACCGCCAGCACCACCGCGTGAAAAGGGTCTTCATCCTTGCCCAGGATCTGCCGGGCCGTGTTGCCCTCCCGGGCACACAAGACCAGGTCCCCTACCCCCGACTGCACGGAATCCACCGCCAGAAAGCTGGCACCGAGGGCCGTGGACCCATCGCTCCGCACGGGCTGCACGACCATGACCTTGTGGCCCTCGTAGCAGGCGTGCCGCACGGTCGCGACGGAATTCCCCAGGACGCGGCAGAGGATCACGAGTGCACCCCCCCCGCTTCATCGTCGCCAAAGTAGTGATCCACGATCGAGACCACAGCGACATCCACCGGTGAGAAGGTGTCTGGAAGCGCCAGGGCCGCCTCCCGTCCCGTGACCCACTCAATGGTGTCCCCGGGCCCCGCCTGCATCGCATCCGCTGCCACCACCGCGGGCCCCATGGGGAATCCATGGTGGTCGTGGGGCTGAATCAACAGCAACCGAACCCCTCTCAGCGACGCGTGCTTTTGCGTCGCAACCACGGTTCCCAGGACTTTAGCCAGCTGCATCAATTCTCCAGGGAAAAGGGTGCGGGTCGGAGCACGTGTGCCAGGAAATCTTCGTGGGGTCGGGGAATCAACTCGGTGTGAACGAGCGCCCCGCGCTGGTGCAGTATCCCGCTCGCCACCTCCAGGGCAGCCTCCACGTCGTGCTGAATCCCCTGCACCACGAAAAAGGCCTTCCCCCCCAGCCCGGGCGTGACGCGCAGACCGGCCAGCGCCACCTCGGCTTCCTTGAGGGCACGATCACAGGCTTCCAGAGTCGACGACACCCGCCTCCCCTCAACGACCCCCACCGTGTCCGGGTCGTTGCAATCCACCGTGCCCCGAAGACCCGCCAACAGGTCCCCGTGTACCCGAGGAAGCAGCATCTCGTCCACGAGGGTGTCCCCGGCAATCGCCAACGCCTCCGCGTGGGACATCTGCACTTCTGCCACCCCCCCGCAGAACAGGATCAAGTACAGCCCCGGCTCCACCAGGTTGGCCTCCAACACCACGACCGGCGCCTTCTTGACCAGCGCATCCACCACCCGGTAGCCCCGGGCGACCGAGTTCACCTCCACAAGCGCGAGGGCGTCCATGCCCATCAAACGATCCGAAAGTAGCCAGCCAGCGTGCAGCGCCTCACCCGGGTGAAGTCCCGTGCAGTGGTGAGGCCTTCCCCGGTGGGCGACGCAATCGTAAAGGAGGTGAAGCCCTCCCCCCCGTAGCCCAGCCCCGCGAAGTTCGAGGCGTTCTTGATGAAGATCGAGCAGTTGATGACCCGCGCCATGCGGTGCAGGGCGTCCAGGTTCTTGGACCACATGCTGGCGGTGTGTCCGTAGCCGTGCTCGGCCTGCACCGCCTTGTCGATGCCATCGTGCACATCCCGCACCCGGGAAATCCCAATGACAGGCATCAGCATCTCCAACTGAATGAAGGGGTGCTCGAACGGCACCTCGGCGATGACCAATCGCGGATCGCCGCTGAACGGCACATCAATCTCCCGCAACATCTTGGCAGCATCCTGCCCCACCCAGGAGCGGTTGATGTGCTCCCGGTCCGGGGTGAGCACCAGCTTCTCCAGCCGGGTGATCTGGTGGTTGCGCAACAGGACGCAGCCATTGGCCTGCATCCCGGCGATCAGGGGATCCGCGATCTTGTCGACCGCAAGTACCAGCTTCTCATCGGTGCAGATAATGTTGTTGTCAAAGCTGGCCCCCGCCACAATTCCCCGGGCGGCCGCGGCAATGTCCGCGGTCTCATCCACCACCACCGGAGGATTTCCCGGGCCCGCGGCAATGCACTTCTTGCCGGAGTTCATGGCGGCACGCACCACCTCCCCCCCGCCGGTGACCACGATCAGACGAACGCCGGGAAACTTCATGAGCTCCCCCGCTGAAGCAATGGTCGGGGTTTCCACACAGCACATCAGGTTGTCCGGGCCGCCCAACTCCAGGGAGGCCCGGTTGATGAGGTCGATGCAGTATGCGCTGGTGTTCTTGGCCGATGGATGGGTGTTGAAGACGACCGTGTTTCCCCCGGCGATCATGCCGATGCCATTGCAGATGATGGTCTCGGTGGGGTTGGTGCAGGGGGTAATGGACCCGATGACTCCGTAGGGTGCTCGCTCCATGAGCGTCAGCCCACCGTCCCCTGTCCAGGCCACGGGCTCCAGAATCTCCGGCCCCGGCGTCTTGTGGATCACCAGCAGGTTTTTCTTGACCTTGTCCTCTACACGGCCGAGACCGGTC
The DNA here is from genome assembly GCA_964604165.1 of uncultured Enterobacterales bacterium. Classification (GTDB taxonomy): domain Bacteria; phylum Myxococcota_A; class UBA796; order UBA796; family CAJQPC01; genus JAYZDK01. The sequence continues at coordinate 17,429 of CAZRYF010000073.1, read as the reverse complement.
TCCTCGTTCGCCATCCGGGCCAGGGTGTGGACATCTTCCGCGGTGCGACGCCGAATGTTCGCGATGATCTCCCGGCGCTTCTCCAAGGGCAGCATGATCCAAATCTGCTGGGCCGTGCGGGCAGCATCCACCGCCTCGCTGACCGTTTTGAAGACCCCCCGTGGCGCCGCCGGCACCTCCGGGGTGGCCGGCATGTCTCCCGCCTGGATGCGAGAGAGCACGCGCTCCACGAGGTCTGTGACCTTGTCCCGTTCCATCTCTAGGCCTCAGCCGGATGGGGAGGATTCTTGTTGAACAGAAGCTCATCCCCCATGTGCAGTGTGTCCACGATGGCCATCACCACCGCATCCACGGGCTTGTTGTTGGTGGCATCCGTTTGGCGGGCGGAAGAACCGGAAGCATAAAGGACCACCTCGCCCACCCCCGCGCCCATGGCGTCCGCAGCCACCACGAAGGAGTCTCTCCCTTCGAGCTTGAGGCTCACGTCCTGCACGAGGTAAAGCCGAAGCCCCTCGATCTTGGGATCTTTTCGGGTGGAGACCACGGTCCCCACAATCCTTCCGAGCTTCATGGGCCCTCCAAGGCAGCTGCACCGACCTTGCGGCCGGGACGAAATGGGGTTGCCCCCTCGCTACTTGCCCTTCGCGCCCGTGCGGCCGAGGGGCAGCACCTCGTCGACGTTGCTGTGGGGACGCGGAATGATGTGCACGCTCACGAGCTCACCGACCCGTTGGGCCTGTCGGGCGCCGGCTTCCGTCGCTGCCTTGACGGCCGCCACGTCACCACGCACCACGGCGGTGACATAGCCACCCCCGATCTTCTCGTAGCCGACAAGCTCCACGCGAGCTGCCTTCACCATTGCATCCGAGGCTTCCACGATTCCGACAAAGCCTTTCGTTTCAATCATGCCCAGGGCATCAGCCATGAGGGACTCCCTTTTTTACTTGGTCTTGCCACCCAGGGATTCCACGGCCGCCACGGCTGCAGCAGAAGCCGAGTCGATTTCCGACTCGGTGCCTGCCATCCACAGTCGTCCGAACGCCCCGAATGGTCTGAGGTTCACGAGGTTGATATCCGCTGCCTTTTCCGCCTCATTTGCAGCCAGTACCGCGTAGGCGGCCGGCTCTGTCTCAAGGATGAAGAGACTCTCGCCCGGGATGATCATCATCCCCTGGCGGTTGCGGTTGATGAGCTGGGCCTGGTAGGCCTCGATGGCGCGAATCACGGTGTTCGACACCACCTTGGGCTTGAGGCGCTCTTCTTCCTTGAGCTCAAGGAAGTCGAGGATGGCCTCACCTGCCGAGAGCACCTCGCCCTTTTCGTCATGGTGGATCTCAAGCAAGCCAAAGGCCCGCTCTACCACCTGCACTGCGGGCACAGAGCGCGTGGACTTGAGGGCCACATCCGTCACCCGGTTGATGATCATGCCCGGTGCGGTCTCTACCCAGAGAGAGGCTTGCCCCGCCAGGGGAAGAAAACCGCGGCAGGTGGTGCCGGTAAATGCAGCCAACTGGGGCTGGAGCGAATCCAGAAAGGCATATGCGCGAAGTGTGACAGCCATGGAATTCCCGGTGCTCCCCGAACGGGGAGGTGGTTTCCTACCCCCTGGGGGGATGGCAGTCAAGGTGTCACGACCCAGGGGGCACCCCGTTGACAGCCATTGGTTGCGGGTGTTTCCCTTGTGGAGTTGGGTGTTCCCGGAGGGTCGATGCCAACCTCTGCTCGAATCCTTCCGTTCTTGCTGCTGACAGGCTGCCCAGAATCACCTGAAAACCTGCCAGACGGATCCCCTGCGCCCGTCACAGACGGGGCCCCTGGCATTGCGCCCACAGCCCCGGATTCCCCAGGGGGGAGCATTCCAGATCCGTCCTCCACCCAGTTTGAGATCACCGAAGAGAGCGTGCAACTGGCGGGGAAGATCCTGTACACCGGCAAGAAGGAAGGGGTGGTGCTGCTTCAGGTCCTCACGCTCCAGGCAAACCAACCGCCTCAGCTTCTCCACCACCAGGAGCTGGAAGGGCCCGGTGCTTTTTCCTTGTCCGCCCCAGCCGATCTGGGCCCCGCACGCCTGATCAGCTTTCTGGATGTAGACGGCGACGGCCCCTCGCCCACCGATCCCGCCGTCATGCAGAAGGTCGAAGTAAAGAGCTCCGACCAGACCGATCTTGTTCTGCTTTTGTTGGATGAACCAGACCTGGACGACATGACACCGGGCGGGGACCACAGCGAAAAGGACGCCGTCTCGGACGAGGCTCCCACCGAGTGAAGCCCCCCATCTCCATTGTCGTGCCCATCTACAACGAGGCGGGCAACCTGGAACCCCTCCACGCCGCGGTGGTTCAGGCCATGGGGGAGAACCCCTTTGAGTTGGTGCTGGTGGACGACGGATCCAACGACGGCACCGCCCGGGAAATCGAGGCTCTCGCGGACACAGACCCCCGGGTCAAGGCCATTCGTTTTGTTCGGAACTACGGCCAGACTGCCGCCCTCACCGCAGGCATGCAGCACAGCCAACACGACATTCTGGTCACTCTGGATGCGGATCTACAGAATGACCCCGCCGACATTCCCGTTCTCGTGGCGAAATTGGACGAGGGGTACGACGTGGTGTGTGGCTGGAGAAAGGACCGAAAGGACGCCTGGCTGACCCGGACCTTCCCGTCAAAGGTCGCCAACGCGCTGATCTCCAAGCTCTCCAAGGTGCCCCTTCACGACTATGGATGCACCCTGCGGGCCTACCGGCGCGAGTACATCGAGGACATTCCGTTGTATGGCGAGATGCACCGATTCATCCCCATCTACGTGACCTGGGCCGGTGCCCGCTTGTTGGAGGTTCCCGTCCGCCACCACCCGCGTATCCGGGGCGAGACCAAGTACGGGCTCATGCGAATCCCGAAGGTGCTGTTGGATCTGACGACCCTGAAGTTTCTCCGGGACTTCTATGTGACCCCGATCTACTTCTTCGGTTTTGTGGGGTTCTTCCTGGTCTTTTCCGGCCTCTTGTGCGGCCTCGCAGCGATGGCCCTGTGGGGTCCACTCAACCAGCCCCTCCTGGCTTCCAGCCTCACGATTGTGGCCCCCATGCTGGCGATCTTCGGGGTGGTCGAGATCACCCTGGGGGTGATTGCCGAGGTGCTGATCCGAATGCACTTTGATGTGCGGCAGAAGATGCCCTACCGCATTCGCTCCACGCAGAACCTGCCACCGGAAGAGGGGTAGGCCCTTGTGCGGCATTGCGGGGGCCTTTCGCTTTGACGGCCCAGCGGACACCGCCCACGTGGAGGCCATGGCCGCCAGCATGGCCCACAGGGGTCCAGACTCCAAGAGAACCGTGGCCCTTGCAGACGGCGTCCTGTGCGCAAGACGCCTGGCAATCGTGGATGTGGAGGGCGGGGAGAACCCACTCTCGGATGCTGAGGAGCGAGTGTGGATCGCCCACAACGGCGAGGTCTACAACCACGGACCCCTGCGGAACGAGCTGCAGGGTCGAGGCGCAGTGTTTGCCACCGCCACGGACACGGAGGTCGCCGCCCACCTCTGGGCCGATCTGCCCGGGGACTCGCTCTCCCGCCTCCAAGGCATGTTTGCCATGGCTGTCTACGATGTGGAGCGCCGCAGCCTGACCCTCGTGCGGGATCGCCTGGGACAGAAACCCCTGTACTACACATGGTTGGCCGATGGCACCCTTCTGTTTGCCTCCGAGATGAAGGGTCTCCTGACCCACCCCGGCGTGTCACGGAGTGTGCGCCCAGAAGCCCTGGAGGAGTTGCTCCTCTTTGAGTACGTCCCCGCCCCGGGCACCCTGTACGAGGGCATTCACAAGCTGGAGGCGGGCACCTGCCTGAAAGTCGACGCGAGCGGTTGGACAGTCAATCGCTGGTGGGAGCCCCCCATTCCCGGCGCCGAGCTGGACGAGTTCTCACCGGGCCACGCCAGCGAGCGCATTCGCGCGTCCCTCCAGATCGCAGTGTTTTCCCGAATGGTGGCCGAAGTCCCCGTGGCGTACCTCCTCTCTGGAGGTATTGACTCCACGTCTGTGACCGCGCTGGCCGCCGAGCGGCACGGCGAGACGCTGGACACCTTCTCCGTGGTGTTCAACGAGCCCAGCTTCGACGAGTCACGTCCCGCAGCCCTGGCAGCGAGGCACCTGGGATGCCGGCACACCGAGATTCCCTTTGTGGCTGCGGACCTTGGCGGTGTCCTGGAGGGCCTGGGGGAGAGTCTCTGCGAGCCCTTGTTGGACGGGTCGTTGCCAGCCACCTGGTGGCTCTCCCGCGCCGTCAGGGAGGCAGGCTTCAAGGTGGCCCTGTCCGGGGACGGCGCCGATGAGCATTTTGGCGGCTATCCCACCTACGCGGCCCACCGCATTGCAGGCCCCCTCTCCCGGGGAAAGCGCGTGATCACGCGCCTGGCGGAGAAGCTCCCGGCCTCCACGGACAACCTCTCGGCGTCTTACCTGGCCCAGCGGTTTGGCCAGGGCCTCTCCCATCCTTTGCCCCGGCGAAACCAGGTCTGGCTGGGCGCCTTCCTTCCCGAGGAGCTCACTGCACTCACGGGTCGCTTACCCCGCCCCTTTCGCGTGGTGGACCGCTGGGGGGAGAGAGCCCGAGAGGCTTCTCCGGTGGCCCAGGCAATGTACCTGGATCAGCGGCTGTACCTGGCGGAGGGAGTCCTGCAAAAAGTAGATCGGGCTTCCATGGCCCACGGCCTGGAGGTGCGCTCCCCTTTCTGCCACCACGATCTGGTGGAGCTGGCCGCCCGCATGCCGCCGGACGCCCACACCCGGGGAAGGGGCACCAAGACCCTCCTTCGCAGAGCCGTATCGGACCTGCTTCCGAGGGAGCTGGTGGAGCGTCCCAAAAAGGGGTTTGGCACGCCTTTGGGACCGTGGCTTGCGGGCCCCTGTACCGGGTTGTTGGACGATCTGCCCGAGCGGCTCAACGGTTTCCTGGAGGAAGACCCGATTCGCGACCTCATTCGTGCCCACCGGGCCGGAGCAAGAGACCACCGCAGGCGTTTGTGGTCACTCTTGGTGTTGTCCCGGTGGGTTCACGGGCCCTGGGGGCCTACCCCCGGGTGATCCAGGTGCGGGCATCTGGAAAGGCCGCGATGGTTGCCTCGGAGCCGATATCGACCCACACCAGGTACTCGGAGCTCTCCGTCGCAGCGATGGCCGCCACCAGCTGCCCCTTGGGCACCGCCTCCAGGGCACGCAACACGCTTGTGGCCGCCACAACCATGCCCAGGACACCGTGGTGGGCCATGCGGGTCCGGTGGGCTTTCCAAAGCGCTTTAAGCACCTCCCGGTCATCCATGACCAGAGCGTTGACCACTTCCAGCCGCTGAACACCCGGTAGCTTCCTGGAGAGAAGCTTCTCTACCTGGCGTGGCAGCATGCTGGCCTGCTTCTGCTGCACTTCCTGGCGCTGCCGCGCTTCAGATGCAGCCGCGTTTCGAGCAGCCTCCAGAGCAGACATGGGCTTGGAAGCACGCTGGGCCAGCCCTGCGTTCCCCGACTCCCCAGCCTCTGCGGCCCGGGCCATCGCCGCCAGCGCAAGGGACTTGGCCAATGCCTCCTTGTTCAGAACTTCTACTTCAGGCAGCTCCTCTTTCGGCAGATCCTCTGCGGGAGCTGCCTGGTCCTCCGAGATCTCTCTTGGAAACCCCATGGCACGGTTGCCCGTGGGGGTGTCATCCATAAACCCGGAACCCGGCACATCAAACAAGCTGGAGAGCGGGTCAAACCCCTTCTTCGCTGTGCCCATGTCTTCCTCCGACCTTCCCGTCGCGCAAGCTCCAGCCCCAAGGGCAAGGAGAAACCACGGGTTAGGGGGGCAGTATGGCGCAGTTGAACCTTGTTCGGTGGCAAGACATCGCAAAATCGGGAGAGATCCCCCTTGTGCTCATTCGCCATGGTCAGACCCGCCACAATGCGGAGCGGCGCTTTGTGGGGTGCTCCGATCCCCCCCTGGATGAAACCGGCCTTCAACAAGCCCAATCCCTTGGCGATGCGTTGGGTGACCTTCCCTTGGGAGGCTTGTATGCATCCCCCTTGCGGCGCGCCCAACAAACCGCCGCTCCTTTGGGAACCCCCACAACCCTGGAGGGAATCAAAGAGCTCGACCAAGGGGTGCTGGAAGGAAAGAAGTTTGAAGAGGTGGGGCAGGAGCTGGCCGCGTTCTTCCATGCCTGGGCCCGGGACCCCGCGGGCATTCGCGTCCCCGGTGGGGAGACCCTGGATGAGTGCCAGGATCGAGCCTGGGCAGCCCTGTCGGGGCTGGTGCGGTCCCATGAGCCCGGCCCCCCTGTGGTGATCCTGACCCACCAGATGGTGCTCTCCGTGGTGCTCCTTCGGGCGCTTGGGTTGCCCCTTCGCCACTGGCGTCTGCTCAAACGGCAGAACACAGCCGTGGACCTGCTGGGACTACGCCCAGACGGCACCCTCACCGTGCACGAGCTCAACCGGACGGAGCACCTGTCACCTACTCGTCCGAGCTGACGGCCAGCTCCAGGATTCTGTCTCCAGGAACCGAGTAGACCTCACCGCAGAAGTGGCACGTCACCTCCGCGGCACCCTGCTCCTCCTTGAGTTCCCGAAGATCCGCCGCTCCCAGGGCCCGAAGAGTCGCCTCCACGCGCTCCAGGGAGCACGCGCATGTAAAGCGCACATCCCGGGCCTCCAATACCTGCACGTCGGAACCCAGCAGCTGGCCAAAGGCAAAGGCCGTCAGCGTTTCGTCCAGGTCTGCCTCCACCAGGGTGTCCACAAGAGCGTCAAACCGAGACGGATCCATGGTGTCGGGGATCAGCTCAACCAACATCCCCGAAGCCATTGTGACCCGGCCATCCGGGCCCATTCGCGACTCCAGCCGAACCCGTCCCCGGGCCTGTTGGGACTGCACCAGGTAGGCCTGAAGCGCCCCTTCCATGCTTTCGTGATCCATCTCAGCCACCCCCCGGTACACCTCCCGAGTGGCATCCCACTTGATGGCCACCAGGCGTCCCACAAGCTGTTGGCGCTCCTCCAGGTCCGGAGGACTGAACCGCGCCCGCACCCGTCCGTCTGAGAGTGCCTCTCCACTGAAGGTGAACTGCGGGTTCAGGCCCGCCATTTCCAGGAGGATTCGCTCCTCTCCCTTGGTGTAGGCAGACAACAAAAGGGAGGCGACCATTCCATCGGAAGCCATCAGGGCCGAGCCCCCCGTCAGACCATGTCGCCGGCGTACTTCGTCCGCTGCACCCGGAGCCACCACGACCAGCACGCGAATCGCGCCGTCATGGGCCAGACAACGAACCAATCGCCCCCCACTCACCCTGCCCCCTTTTCAAGAGCTTCCACCACCAAACCGGGAGTAATCACCTCGGGAAGCGGAATGGGATCTCCTCCCCCAGGGGGAAGCACCAGGTAGAAAGGCACACCCGCTCGGCCAAAGCGCAGGAGCCAGTCGGTGATGACCTCATCCCGGCGAGTCCAATCCGCCTTCAGCGGCACGACCCCCAGCCTGTCCATCGCTTCCCGCACGGTGCGGGTGGCGAGCACCTGCTTTTCATTGACTTTGCACGTCAGGCACCAGTCGGCGGTGAAGTCCACAAAGACCAGGGCATTGGACAGCTCCTTCACCCGCTCCTCGCTGAAACCCTGCCACGGAACCTCCTTTGAGAAGTCCAGGTCCGTGGCGAGATCCCCGGTGGGCTGCACCGACGCGACGGGCTCCATGACCAAGAAAGTCCTGCCCCCCAGAAACACAACGGCCAGCGCCACGGCCAGCGCCCCCGCCTGGCGCCTGGGCGGCGCCCCCAGCCCCCCCCAGCGTCCGAAGATCCATGCCCCCACACCGATGAACATGAGAAAGGCCAACAAACCCGTGCCACCCGCGCGACCGGTCTGGGCCATGAACACGTCCACCAACCACACGGTGGTGGCCACCAGGGTAAAACCCATCAAGTGCTTGAAGGTCTCCATCCAGGCGCCGGGGCGAGGGAGAAACCGAAACAGCGCGGGCACCACAGCGATCAAGAGAAACGGCGCCGCCAAACCCAAGCCAGCTACCCCAAAAAACAACAGGATTCCCCAGGAGGGCAACCCCAGCGCGAACCCCATTCCGGTGCCCAGAAACGGTGCGCTGCATGGAGTGGCCAGGAGCGTGGCGAACACCCCCGTGAGCAGGTAGCCCACAGCGCCTTCCCTCGAGGACGCCTCTGTGGCCCGGGTCGCTCCAAAGGTCGGCACCTCGAAGACACCAAACAGGGACAGCCCAAAGAGAAAGACCACACTGGCCAGTGTGAGTACATAGGGCGGGTACTGAAACTGGAATCCCCACCCAACCCCCAGCCCCAAGCTGGTTCGCAGCACAATGAGCACAAGCGCCAGCGCCAGGAAGGACAACACAATGCCCACCGAATAGGCCACCCCCGCCACTTGGCGCTCCTTCGGCCCCACGTCGGACTGCTCCACCAGGCTGTAGAGCTTCAGGGTGAGGACCGGCAGCACGCAAGGCATCACGTTGAGCAGAATGCCCCCCAGAAACGCCAGTCCCAGCATGGCCAGGAAGCTTCGGGAGTCTTCCACCGGTGCCGAGGAAGGCTGTGCCACCTTGTCCGGCGCCACTTCCGCGACCGCGCCAACGCCTCCCGCAGCGCCAGCCAACAGGGGAGACTTGGAGGCCACGGTCTCCTCTCCCAAGGCCACGAAGGGCAGAGGCACGGTCACCTCGGTCCGAATGGTTCGGTCCCCCACCTTCACCTGCAAGAGGCCCCCGACGACCTCGGAGAGAGGCAACTCCTCCACCTCAAAAGCCATGCCCGACAACAGCACCTGCAACCCGCCATTGTCCGTGGCATCCACCCGGGCATCCAAAGGCATCCAAGTGTCGGACACGATGGGGACAAAGGCCGGCCAGTTGCCGTGCCTGGTCTCAAACTGAAGGGGGGTTTCGCCGCTGGGGGTCAGGCGAACGGCGAACCGAAACTCAGCTCCTGGCTGCACCGCGTTGGCGGACAGGGCGCTCTCCACATGAAACTCCGAGACGGATGCCGGAGCTACCGGGTGCTGTGCTTCGTAGTGGTCGAAGAGGGGCGCAAACCCATTCGGTTCCCCCTCCCCCTCGGCCACGAGAAAGGGCAGGGAGAGGCTCGCGCCACCGGGAATGCAGACCACCTCGCACACCAGCCAGCTCGCCTGTGCGGTCAGGGTCGTGGGTCCGGTGGCAGCTCCGGCGGGTACCGTGACCTCCGTAAAGAAGAGCACGGCACCGTCATAGCCATAGGAGATGATTCCCTCCTGGTCGAACCGCTGGGGAACCGGAAAGTCCATGGGGCCTGTGGTGGCGCCTCCTGGCACCCCCCAGTCAATGGACGTGGGCAAGCCAATGTCGCCCGGAGACTTCCAGTAGGTGTGCCAATTCTCTCGCTGCTCGAGATGCACCCCCAACCGGAAGGTGCCCCCGGGGGCCACCGCATCTTGATCCGCCAAGAGCCGAGCGTGGACTGGATGTGATTTTCCCTTGGGGTCCAAAGGCTGGTGGGACGCCGAAGACGGAAGGCTGGAGAAGTCCACAGCGGGCGGCACCGAAGCGCCGCCACCGTCCCCCGCGCCCAGAAAGATCGGACACAATGCCACGACTGTCAGCTGGAGCCATCGGGACATTCGTTGCTTCACCAGGGTTCCATACCCCCAACCCCAGCCAGAATCACCTGTTCCTTGTCACAGTCGCGCGAAACCAAGCCACTGGCACCGGAAAACGATAAAACCACGAATGGCCATCGCCTCCCAATCCAGCCGGAGTCTGCAAGGAGCCTCGCCGAGAATCTGGTCCTCTCCGCTGTGGCGTTTCTTCACCGAGCCCTGGGTTCCCATCCAAGATCCAGCCCGCCTGCGCCTCTGCCGCTTGTTGGCGGCCATCGTGGCCATCGTCACACCCCTTGCATTTCTCGGCATGTGGGTACGCCGGGTCATGGATCCGGGGTTCGAGGCACTGTACTGGGTGGAAGTCGGGTCCCTGGTTGCGTTCTCCGTGCCCTACGTGCTGGCCCGCTTGGGCTGGTTTCGAACCGGCACCTACCTTTGGCTGGCCTTTGCACAGGGCTTGATCCTGTACGTCATGTGGTTCGACACAATCGATGCCACCCGGTTCAACAACCCGGTCTGTTTGGTGCTGGGAGCCGCTTTGCTGCTGGATCTCCGGGGCACCTTGGTCATTGCCATCGCGAACCTCTTGACCCTCGGGTGGGTGGCCAGCGCTATGGAAGGTGCCCACGGAATCCATGCATGGGGTGGCTTCACCCTGGTGCTCTTCTGCTCAGCCATAGTCTTGGTCACGAAGAGGCACCGAAACCTGATTGAGCAGGACCGGGCTGGAGAGCTGGCCCGAAACGAAGCACAGCAGCGGCGCCTTCTGGAGGCGACCTTCGACGGGGTCCTCATTCTCGAAGCCGGAGTCATCACCGAGGTGAACGACAGCTTTTGCGAACTTCTCGGGGCCTCCAGGGAAACGCTCCTCGACAACGAATTGGCCCAGGTGCTCTCCGAGGAAGAGCGCCCCCAGCTCAATGTTCTCCTCTCCTGCACCTCCCCGCAAGTGACTGAGTTGGTGGCTCGAAGAGCCGACCGAACCCCGATCACCCTCGAGGCGGTCATGGATCCCCTGGAAAAGGAGCCCGTTTCACGCGTGCTGGTGGCGGTGCGCGACATCTCAGATCGCAAAGAGATCCAGGCCCGCCTACAGGCCGCGGATCGCATGGCAGCCATCGGCACCTTGGCAGCGGGTGTAGCCCACGAGGTGAACAACCCCTTGACCTACGTCCTCTCCAACCTGGAAGAGGCCAGCTCCAAGATCCAGACGGCCGCCAAGCCGGAGCTGGACGAGGCGCTGCAGCGCACGTGCACCGAGACCTTGCAGTGCCTGTCTACCGCCACGGAAGGTGCACTGCGGGTGCAGCGCACGGTGCAAGACTTGAACACCATCGCCCGCTCTGACCGAGAGCAGGTCGCCAGCCTCCAAGTGCAAGAAGTCCTTGACTCCACCATTGGAATCGCCATGAACACCCTGCGACACAAGGGGCGACTGGTGACGGACTACGAAGAGGTAAGGCCGGTGAAGGCAGACGCCTCTCGACTGGGCCAGGTCTTCCTGAACCTGCTCATGAATGCTTGTGAGTCCCTGGACGATGGAAAGCCCGGAGAGAACGAAATCCGGGTCAACGTCCAGGAAGAGGAAGACGTCGTGGTGGTGTCCATCAGCGACACTGGCGCCGGCATACCAAAGGAGCAGATCGACCGGGTCTTCGATCCCTTCTTCACCACCAAGCCGGTGGGCGTGGGCACGGGGCTGGGACTCTGGGTGTGCCAAAACCTGCTCAAGGACATTGGAGGGGACATCCGGGTGGAAAGTGAAGAGGGCTTGGGCACCACCTTCTCCATTCGCATGCCGGCCACAGACCAAGCGGTCAGGGAAGAGGCACCCGTGCAGGCTGTTTCTGTGGACACAGGTTTTCGCCACCGGATTCTGATCGTGGACGATGAGCCCGCCATCGCCGAGTTGTTGGGGGAGGTCCTCGACCACCACGAAGTGCACCTGGCCCACTCCGGCACCGAGGCCCTCAACAAGCTGAGTGACAGCAGCTTCGATCTGGTCCTGTGTGACCTGATGATGCCGGACCTCTCGGGCATCCAGGTGATGGAGGCCCTATCGGACCACGCCAAGCCACCCTCCCCCCGCTTTGTCTTTCTGACCGGCGGGGCGGTCACCGAAACGGCCAAGCGATTCTTGAGCGAGACCCACCACCGGGTCATCACAAAGCCCTTTCGTCCAGCCCTGGTGCGACAGGTGATCTCAGAAGAGCTGTCTGCGGAGCCAGCCTCCTAGTGCGCGTCGCAGTCATTATTCCCGCTCTCAACGAGGCAGAGTCCCTGCCGTGGGTCCTGGCGGATCTTCCGAAAGAGATCCCCGGCGCGAGAATTGAGCCGGTCCTGGTGGTGGACAACGGCAGCACGGACGACACCGCCCAGGTGGCCGCATCCTGCGGAGCCGTGGTGCTGCACCAGCCAAAGCGCGGCTACGGCAGCGCGTGCCTGGCGGGCCTGGCGCACTTGACTTCGGCCCCTCCAGATGCCGTCGTGATCCTGGATGCGGACTACTCGGACCACCCGGAAGACCTGGCCAGCGTACTGGCCCCCTTGTTGTCGGGTGATGCCGACATGGTGCTGGGAGATCGAACAAGCCTCGCCTCCCCCGGCTCCCTGCTTCCCCAACAGCGACTCGGAAACGCCCTGGCCACAGGCCTGATCCGGATTCGGACCGGCCACCGGTATCAGGACATGGGGCCCTTCCGGGCCATTTCCTGGGAGGCGCTCACGGCGCTCAACATGTCGGACCCCACCTGGGGATGGAACGTCGAGATGCAGATGCGGGCCATCCAACAGGGACTGCGGGTACGGGAGGTGCCCGTGCGCTACCGACCGCGAATTGGCATATCCAAGATCTCCGGAACCGTACGGGGGAGTCTGAAGGCGGGAGGCCGCATTCTCTGGGCGGTCTGGCGGTACGGTTGACCCGACCGCCGCTGGACATCGTCCTGCTTACCAAGGCTCCCGTCGAAGGCCGGGTCAAGACCCGCATAGGAGACGTGCTGGGCCACGGTTTTGCAGTGGATCTTCACCGGGCCATGGCGGAAGACGTGGAGGCCCTCTGCTTGGAGGCCGGGGTTCGGTTCTCGTGGCACGTGGACGGACCCTTGAACCACCCCTGGGTGAAAGAGAGATGTTCCACCGTTCGGCCCCAGCCCCAGGGCGACCTGGGGAACCGCATCGCCCTGGCCCTTGGAGATGCGGGGCTCGCCCTGGGCACCGACTCGCCCACCCTCCCCCCGGCCTGGATTGCGGGGGCATCCTGCAGCAAGGCAGACGTGGTGCTCGGTCCCACCACCGATGGTGGCTGCTGGTGCATTGGCTGGCGCCGCCCCCTCCCCGGCTGGTTTGAGGGCCTGGCCTGGTCCACCCCACAGGTCTTTGCCGTCCTTCGAGAGCGTGCGGTGGTCGCCGGCGCCTCCGTCGACATTCGGGAGGCCTGGTACGACGTGGATGATCCAACGGATCTCGACCATCTTCGCGCCCACCTGGATAGGCTTCCCAAGACACGCGCCCCCAAGACACGCCAACTGCTGAACCACCATGCCCCTGATTGAGTCCGGTCTTCCAGATCCCCTGCGTTCCATCCACATCATGGGCATTTGCGGTACCGCCATGGGCTCTCTCGCCGGTCTGCTGGTGGACGCTGGATTTACGGTCACCGGGTCCGACACCGCTGCCTACCCCCCCATGGGGGACTTTCTGAGGGGCCTTGGGATCGAGGTCATGGAAGGGTACCAGGCGACGAATCTGGACCACTCGCCAGACCTGGTGGTCGTGGGAAACGTGATTCGCGCGGTCTACGAGGAAGCAGAAGCCCTTGTGGCAGGGGACCTGCCCTACTGCTCTTTTCCCCACTTGCTGGGGGAGCTGGTGCTGAATGAGGCGCGTTCCGTTGTGGTGGCGGGCACCCACGGAAAAACCACCATCACGGCGATCACCACCCACCTCGCAAAGGCGGCGGGACTGAACCCAGGGTGGCTGGTCGGAGGGGTCGTCCAGGGACTGGATCGATCCGCACACCAAGGCGGCGGCGAGCTCTTCGTGATCGAGGGGGACGAGTACGACACCGCCTTCTTTGACAAGCAGCCAAAGTTCCTGCACTACCACGCGAACACAGCCATTCTCACGTCTGTGGAGTTTGATCACGCGGACATCTACCGAGACCTGGAGCACGTCCAGGAGTCCTTTCGGAAGCTGGTGGCCTCCATGGGAGAAGGACTGCTGATCGCCCGGTGGGACGAGCCCAATGTGCGGGCCGTGGCCGCCGATGCAGGTTGTGAGGTGTGGACCTATGGCCCCGCCATGGAGTGGACCGGCGAGATTGTCAGCGTGGACACGAACAAGGGAACCATGGTGTTCCGGGTGCAGCGAAAAGGTGAGCATGTGCTGCAGGCGGAGACCTGTCTCGTGGGGGAACACAACCTGTGGAACCAAGTGGCCGCGGTAGCAGCGTTGGTCCGGGAAGGCGCGGATCCTGCGGCGTTGGAGGCTGGATTCTCCACCTTCAAGGGCATCAAGCGCCGACAAGAAATCCGAGGAAACCCGGGAGAGGTCACGGTCGTGGACGACTTTGCACACCACCCCACCGCAGTGGCCGTCACCCTGGAGGCACTTCGCTTGCGGTTCGGGGAGCGCCGCCTTTGGGCCGTGTTTGAGCCCCGTTCCGCCACGTCCCGAAGAAACATCTTCCAGTCCGACTACGCCGACGCCTTTGCCCCGGCGGATCGCGTGATCATCGCAGCCACAGCCGACGCCAGTTCGATTCCCGAGGCAGAGCGCATGGACTTCGACGCCCTGGCCGCTGATCTTCGCGCCCGGGGAACCGAGGCCGTGGCCATGGAGCGGGTCGAGGAGATCGCAGCGACTCTGGGCGCCAACGCCATGGAAGGGGACGTGATCGCCCTGCTTTCCAACGGCGGCTTTGGAGGCATCCACAAGAAGGTGCTGCACCGCCTGGAAGCGCGCTTCCGGGACGGCTAGGAGGTTTAGTCCACGTAGGGGACCAGAATTGTCGTCGCCGCCGTGGAGGTGCCGGTGCCCGTCCCGCCGGTCAATAGAATGGCGCCATCTGGTAGCACGCTCACCTGGCAGCCCGCCCGGGCCTGGGGCATGGACCAAGAAAACAAGCTTCCGTCGGAAATATCGAACAGCTCCACGACTCCCTGGGCGGCGGTGTAGGTTCCATCGGTATAGCCGCAACCCAAGACCACTCGATCTGGGTCGATCCAGGCTCCCCAGCTTCCGTACACCCGGGGTTGCAGGTTGGATCCGGGCGCCTCGGCGAAGTTGCGTCCTCCCACAAAGAAACGGCGAGCGGCGGTGGCAACCTGCCCACCTCCTGCCTCCAGGTCCAGGCCCCCGCTCACCCAAATGGTCTCCTCAGCAATCACCTCGTTTGCAGGACGAGGCACCAGAACTGCACCAGCGGCCAAATCCGCCACCCCATTGGAGGACTGCCCGCTTGCGAGGGGCAGGAAGGACTCTGAGAAGAAGAAGCCCTGTCCCTCTCTCTCCTCCGTGAAGTCAAAGACACCGGTGGAGTTACTGTCGGAACCTTGGAGAAAGATCTTTCCGCTCTCCAGGCCCACGCAGTTCTGGACATTCAAGGTGCTCAGCGTGTTGATGGACTCCAAGGTCCATTCCAGCGTCCCGCTTCCCTGCCCATCGGAACGCAGGGTTTCCACCTGCCCCACGGAGAGCGCACTGCCGCCAATAGCGACAGCAAAATCCTCCCGAAGAAAGGAAAAACAGTGGCCTCCACGGGAGAGGTTCATGGGGGGCAACATGCTGACCGTGTCCGTGGAGGGCTCCAAGCGACGCACCTGGCTCACCCGGGTCTGGCTCCCGCCGCTCACAAGCCCGCCAGAGACCACCAACTCCACCCCCCCATCTCCATTGAAAGCTGCAGAAGGGCCGAAAGCGGTGAACCCGAGATCCAGGTCGGTGGCCACAAACATGGCCTCCGCAGGGTCATAGACCTCCATCTGTGAAGGGGCCGGGTTTCCAGGCAGCACGCTCTCTCCCCCGAACACCAGCACCCTCCCGTCCGGCAGCGAGGCCACCCCATGCCCTACACGCCCCTCTTCCATGTCCGCCTCTGCGCGAAGAAAGAGCACCTGGTTCACCGGTAGAAAGGTGACCGGAATCTCCCGGTCCACGCCAGGAGCCACCGCCACCTCAGCGGATCGCCCATGGGAAACCACCGCCTCTGAGGCCAACCCAGAGACATGAAATCGCACCCGGCCAAAGTCCGTGAGGTTGGGGAGGGTCCAGTCCTTGTTTCGGTCAAAAACCTCACTGGCCACGACCTCGTCATCCACCGTGACCTGGAGACGAATGGAGTCGACGCCATCCATGGGGTCAGAGGCAGTGGGGTTCACCAGCCGAATGCGAATCTGATCGGCATCCCCCACCTGGCCACCATTGCAGGCCACCACCGCCAACATCAAGAGCATCATGGGCGAGAGGATAAGGCAGCGCGTGCAGCTACGCGACCCGCAACCAGGGTTCCCATTCACCTGGTCGATCATTGGGAATCAAATCGCCTCGCACCAGCTGGGCCCATCGGGGCTCCTTGGGTGCCCGGGGCAGACTCAAGCCCGCCTCCTTCGGGGTTCGATCACGCTTTCGACGGTTGCAGGGGATGCAGCTTGTCACGACGTTGTCCCACGTGCGC
Organism: uncultured Enterobacterales bacterium; assembly: GCA_964604165.1. Lineage (GTDB taxonomy): Bacteria > Myxococcota_A > UBA796 > UBA796 > CAJQPC01 > JAYZDK01. The sequence continues at coordinate 1,125 of CAZRYF010000073.1, read as the reverse complement.
AGCCCCCCCTTGGCCCGAGGAACGACATGATCCAGGTTCAAGTCCGCCGGACGAAACAACTCCAGACAGTACTGGCAGCGAAAACCGTCCCGGGCAAACACGTTGTCCCGGGAGAACGGCACTGGCAGCCAGCCCAGGTGGAGATACTGCCGTAGACGAATGACAGCGGGAATCCGCCAGCTGGACGAGGGGGAGTGGACCCGCTCTTCGTAGGCCTCGATCACATCCACCTTTTCTGTAAGAACGAGAGCAATTGCCTTCTGCCAGCCCATGGAGGTCAAGGGCTCGTAGCTTCCGTTCAGCAGCAGGGTACGAGGGCGTTCCACCGGGGTTCAGTGTACACGAGGTTGACACGTCAAGTCGAATATCAGCGGAGATCGAGGTAAATAGGCGAATGACCGGTTCTGACAGGCCTATCCTTGTGACTCCCATCCCCGGCCCAGAGAGCCAGCGTTGGATCGATCGGCTCGCCCAGCGGGAGTGCCCCGCCATCACGGCCCGGCGTTCCCGCCGCGCCGGGGTCCTGGGCAGGGACCGTGCGGACCCCGTGGTCTGGTCAGAGGCGCTCGGTGCCAATGTCCGGGATGTGGACGGGAACACTCTGGTGGATTTGACGGCCGGATTTGGCGTCGCCTCCGTCGGCCACCGCCATCCCCAGGTGGTGGCAGCAGCGCAGCGCCAGTTGGGTACCCTGCCCCACGCGATGGGGGATGCCTTTCCCGACCCCACGCGCGTCCGGCTCCTGGAAGCGTTGGCGGAAAGGACCGGCCTGGATCACGGCATTCTGGGCAGCTCTGGCTCGGATGCGGTGGAAGCTGCCCTGAAGACCGCACGCATGGCAACGGGCCGCAATGGAGTGATTGCCTTCGAAGGGGGGTACCACGGGCTCTCCTACGGATCGCTGGCGGCGACCCACTACAAGGCAGCGGACTTCCGCACACCGTTCCAGGGCCAGCTGGGCCCCCACGTGACCCACCTCCCCTACGGCACCCTTCCGGAGAACCTGGACGGGGTCGGCGCGGTGTTGGTGGAGCCGATTCAGGGACGGGGAGGCATGCGCTGTCCGCCTCCCGGATGGTTGCCAAAGCTGGCGGAGCTGTGCCGCAACTCTGGAGCGCTGCTGGT
>CAZRYF010000072.1:0-24117 GCA_964604165.1 uncultured Enterobacterales bacterium | reverse complement strand
GTCTGAGCCGGTGAGCGCGATCGCAGTCGATGGGTGGACGGATGGCCTCTCGGGAACCCGGGCCGACGTGGAGTGCCTGGTGGCCTTCTCGGGTGGCTTCATCGTCCTTGGCTTCGCCTTGGGCTTCGTGCTCGGGCGAAGTGCCTGGCGCGCTGGTTGGTGACGCCGGCTCTCACGCTGAGCTTGCTCCTGCGCGGCGTTCGCACGAGCCTGTGCTCTACGCCGCGCCATCCGCTGGTCCTCTGACCGAGCGCGGCTCCGACGCTCGGTTTCGGATCGAGGCTGCCGCAGGGAGGGATCATCAGCGCGACGCCGTGCGGTGGACCGACGCGGCTTGGGCTCTGGGCGCCGTCCAGTCTCGGACGCGACAGCGGACGCTGGAGCTCGGCGATGGGGCCTCGTCGTGCGCTCCCTGTTGGGATGCGAGGTCTCGGCCGCGTTCTGGCGCTCCCGAGCCTGACGGGTGCGCATCTGCCGATCCCGCCATGCGCGGTCGTTAGCCGCCCGGAGCCTGCGTTCCTCCTCCTCCGCTCGTGCTTGCTCCTGGAGCGCTGCTTCCTCGCGCCGTTCTTGCTCCAATGCCTCGACCATCGCGGCCTCACGGGCGTGACGGCGGGCCTTCAGCGCCAGCGCCTCCTGGGCCACGGCCGCGAAGGCGTCGCGCAGGGCATCGTCCAGCTCGTCGTCGCCATCACGGGCGTGGGCCTGCACCAGCGCCTCGAGGGCGATGGCATCCTCCACGTCGAGTCCCTCCAGGTCCAGGAGTTCGTCGTCCTCGATCTCGTCCCACTCGTGGTGCTCGCTCATCGTGTTCTCCTCTTGGCCGGGTCACGGCATGGGTCTCCCCTAAGGGTGCGTCCATGGCGCAGTGGCCGGCCAGGAATACCGCTGACCTTTCGCTTACCCGGGCACCTCCCTTGCTGACCGAGGCGTCTCCCTCGCAGACCGGTTTCTTCCCCGAGCTTCCCCCCCGCTGACCGGTGTCTTGCTGACGCTGACCGGTGGCTTGATGACGCTGACCGGGGCCAATTCGTAGCGCTGAAAATCTGTGGTCGCGAGGACTCCCGAGCAAGCTCTCCTTACCCACTTTCCCGCTGCTGACCGGCATCGCGGGTCAGCGAAACCGCTGGAAGGAGGCCGAACCCGGTGCCTACCCTTTGGTCATGGAGCCCCGCCCGTGACCACCCCGACCGCCAACGCCGAGCCGAGCGCCAGCGCCCACAAGGACGCTTGTCAACGCGCCGCCACCAGGCGCACTCGGCCCGGCCGCGTTCGCGATGTGATCACCGCCAAGGGCACCCCCGACCTCTACGCCTGGGCCTCCTGCCTCACGCTGGCTGACCTGCAGGCTGCTATCGATGTCGGGCTCGGGGAGGGTTCTGCGGAGAACAGGTAGGCAGCGAATCGACGTTATGTAAAATACAAAGGGATTAATTCTACGGGGAGCCCCTCATGATCATCGGAGCCGCCTACCTGCGCTGCAGCGACCCTCGCCAGGACAAGTCCGTAGAGCAACAACGAGAGGTCATCCTCCAACGCGCCGCCCAGGATGGCGTCCACATTCCCCCCGAGAACTGATTCATCGACGAGGGCATCAGCGGGCGTGCTGCTCGCAAGCGCCACTCCTACCAGGCCCTGATCCGCGCCGCCGAGGCCCAGCGCGAACACCGCAGGGGGCGACGCCGCCGTGCACCCCAGCGCCAGCCCATCGACCGCCTCTACGTCTACGCTTTCTCCCGCATCGCTCGGAACATGACCGACTGCCTGCGCGCCTTGGCCGTGCTCGAGGAAGCCGACATCGAGGTGCTCTCCCTGACCGAGCAGGACGGCCAGGACCGCTCCATCCGCAAGCTCATCCGCCCCATCCTCGCCTGGCTGGCAGAGCGCTACTCCGAGGAGCTGTCCAGTAGCGTGCAGCGCGGGATGCGCTCCCAGGCCAGCAAGGGCCTGTGGGTCTACGGCCGCCCGCCCTTCGGCTACGCGGTCGAGGACCGCCGCCTGGTGGTCACCGACGAGACCCGCCCCGCCTTCGAGACGGTACAACGGGTCTTCGCCCTCTACCTCGAGGGCCGCGACGGCTGGAAGCGCCTGGCCGAGCGCCTGACCCGCGAAGGCGTGGCCCCACCGGTGCGCGAGGACAACCCACGGCAGCGCTCCCCCGGCACGTGGACCCCCAAGCACGTCGCGCAGATCGTCACCAACCCGGTCTACTGTGGCCACATGGTCCACAAGGGCGAGGTGGTGGCCCGCGACGTCCACGAGGCCGCCGTCAGCGACGAGGACTTCGAGCAGGCCCAGGCGCTGCGCAAGCTCAAGACCCGCGCCCGCAAGGACGGCACCCGCAACGGCACCCACCCCATCCGCATGGGCGAGCGCGGCCTGTTCACCCCCTGGCTCCGCTGCGGGCTCTGCGGCGGGCCGGTGTCCATCACCGCGGGCGGCGGGGCCAACGGGCGGCGCTACTACTACTATCGGTGTTCCAGCCGAGCCTCGAACAAGCAGTGCTGCTCGGGGTTGACCATCCGGGTGGAGAAGCTGGACGCCGCCCTGCTGGACTGGATCGAGGCCGAGCTGCTCACCCCCGACAACGTCCAGGCCCTGGTCCGCTCCGCGGTGAGCAGGCTGAACGAGCAGCCCGACGAGGTGCAGGCCGAGCGCGAGGGGCTGGAACGCAGGATCGCGGACCTGGACCGGCGCATCCGCATCGCGGGTGCCCAGGTGGTCGAGGGGGTGTTGAGCATGGACGACGCCCGCGCCCTGAACGCCCCGCTCATCGCCCAGCGTGAGACGGCCAAGCTCAAGCTGGCCGGGCTACCGGCCCGGCGCGTGCTCCCCGGCGTGGACGAGATCGACCCGGGCCGCTTCCGCGAAGCGGTGCTCCTGGCCTGGCGGCAGCGCCCCCTGGACGAGCGCCGGGACGCCCTGGACCGGCTCATCGAGGAGATCACCATCTCGGAGGGCGGCGCCCAGGTCGCCTACCGGGTCAAGGACCCCAGCCTCGGGTTTCGCTACCAGGAACCGTACGGCCCGCCGTAGGCGCCCATGTCCGAGCGGCTTCCGTCCGGGTCACTAAAGGCGGGGTCGCCGGCGTCGATGCAAGGGGAGGTGGCCTGAAGGTGCAGGTCATCGTCGCTGGAGTCTTGGTTCTCGGTCACGTTGATCAGGGCTGGATCTTCGGCAAGATTGCCGCCCATATCTACGTAACGCGCGTCGGAGCTTGGGGTGTTTCCGTGCGCCAGGGAGTCCCCCAGCTTGGGAACCAAATTGCTTCCGCCGCTGAAGATAATAGCGCTGGAGTTGAAAGCAAGGATGCTGGACTCCACGCTGAACCATGCCCCGTTGTCGTCTGGGTCGCTGCCGGGGCGGGCATCGTAGGCTGACATGAGCACGTCCACGTCATTGTCGACCATGGTTGTGTTTCGCAAGGTGGTCGAGCCGTCATAGTGGTAGATCAGCTGGAAGTTGGCCCAGGAGAAAGCGCCCCCGTAGGAGTCTGTGACCCGCTGGTTTCCAACGAATTGAGCTGCATCAAGCTCCAGAGAGCCCACCACGTGGATCATGGTGTAGCCGACCCGGTTGTTCAGAAAGGAGATGCGGCGTCCTGTGACAAAGCCGTCGTGAATGTAGAGGACGGAACCCCATCCAGCGCCGAGGCCCTGGTACACCACGTCTTCGAGATCCACCACGGCGCTCTCATCCGCGTAGAGCCCGACTCCGCCGCTCCTGTCAGCGTTGCCGTCGTGGAGGCTGCTGGACTCAATCCCCACCACTTCCACGTTCACTATCGAGACACTTCCCCCCTTGACGAGAAATGCGTGACCTACCTCGTCAAGTGCTGATCTGTGGGACTGGTCGTCGCCCTCGCCGGCGGTGACGGAGAGGCCCTCAATGCGGGTGTTCGGTGTTTCCACCAGGGAAAAGGCCGGCCCCCCTGTTCCCTCCAAGAAAGTCGCATCAGGGCCCATCAGGCCCAGCAGGTGAATGGACTTGTTTGAAATGGAGACGCTCTCCTGGTAGGTGCCCTCCCGCAAGACGATGCACGCATGGTCGGCGTCCACGGCCTCCATGATGGTACCCATTGGGTCCTCCGCAGTGCCGTCGCCATTGGCCCCTCCGTGGGGCTCGATCCAGGCGGGTTCGGAGGGGTCCGAGTCGTCACAATCGCCGGCAAACTCGGAGTAGCCCGCTGGCACGGAGCAGCCGCGGACGGTGTCGCTGTCCACTCCGATGCCGTCGCCATCCGCATCCAGGTAGAACGTGGCGCCGTCTCCAGACTCGTCGATCTCCAGGTCGCAGTCATTGTCGATGTTGTCGCATTGCTCCACTGCGCCATTGTGGGTGGTGGCCTCCGCATCGTCGCAGTCCAGAGGGTTGTCCGCGTAGCCGGAGGGCAACTCACAAGTCTGAATGGAGTCCGCGCCCTCGTCCCCATACCCGTCCCCATCGGCGTCAGGCCAGACATCAAGGTCCCCGTCTTCGTCGATCTCCCCGTCGCAGTCGTTGTCCTTGCTGTCGCACCTGTCGCTCGCGCCGGGCCAGGTGTCACCATCCCTGTCGTCACAGTCCCCGCCGTTGGACACCCAGCCCTTCCCGGGGGCACCACAACCCGAGTGGCTCTCCGCGCCGGCATCCCCAAACCCGTCGCTGTCCGAGTCCGGGTACCAGTCCACGGGAAGATCGCAGTCGTCCTTTGGCATGCCTTTCCCATTACAGCCCACGGCCAAAAGCAGAAAAACAAGCGACATAAGAGGCCTCCGGGTCAGACCGAGTCAAACCGGTCGAAAGACATTGTGAACTGCCCACGCCCCCGCGTCATGCTTCGCAGATCGGTGGTGTAGCCAAGGAGCTTCTGCAACGGGGCGTCGCAGGTAATGGAGGCCGTTCCGAACTCCGCCCTGGTGTCGTGGATCAGGGCGCCCCGCGACTGGAGGTCACCCAGCACCCCCCCCATGGACTCCTCGGGCACCACGACCTCCGTGGCCATGATGGGTTGAAGCAAGGCGCCGCCGGCGTCCTCAATGGCTTTGCGAACGGCCTCTGCGACGGCAACGCGCAGCGCCTGGGCGGAGGAGGCCGGCCCAAAGGTCTCGACCTCCGTGACCTGGATGTGGAGGTCCTGGAGCGGCGCACCCTGGAGCGGGCCAGCGGAAGACGCATCGTGGGCTCCGTCGGTAATGGCCTGCAGCTGGTCTGGCTTGAGCTGGGTCCCGTCGGGCTTCACGGTGGGCTGAATGTCGTAGGTGGTGCCCGCGCCCCGTTCCCGCGCCTTGACCTTCGCCTTGGCGTTGGCGCGCATCTCCATGCGGTTGTCTTCGTGTTCAATGACACGGTGGAAGCTCGTGTTGCCGGAGCCCGCACCCAGAATGGACTCCCGCAGGACCACGGCGGGCTTGCCCGCGCGAACCTTGAGCTTGAACTCTCGCTCCAGCCTTTCAAAGGCAATCTGCAGATGCAGCTCCCCCATTCCTCGCAGGATTCGCTGGCCGGTGTCCTCGTCTTCTTCCAGCACCAGGGTGGGGTCTTCCTCCTGGAACTTGTTCAGCACCTCCAAGAGCTTTTCCTCGTCCTTGGATGACTCCGGCTCAATCGCCAGGCCCAGCACCGGGTCCCGGGCGACGATGCTCTCCAGGAGAACGGGCTCTCCCGGGGCGCACAGGGTGTCGCCGGTGGTGGCCCGCCGCAGTCCCGCCAAGAGGACAATCTGGCCGGCAAAAGCGGTGTCGATGCGCTTCTTCTTGTTGGCGTCCACGTCGAAGATCCGGGCCACCCGCTCATTCACGCTGCTGGCTGCCAGCTGAATGGTGTCTCCAGCCTTCAAGGTACCCCGGTAGATGCGCACAAACACGTGTCGACGGCCTTCCCATAGCTGGACTTTGAAGGCCAGCGCTGCCAGGGGGCCATCAGAGTCCATGGTCACCTCGACCTGCTCCTCCTTGGGGGTCATGCCGCGGGCCGGTGGGCGATCCTCGGGGGAGGGTAGCAGCTTCAGCACGCCGTCGAGCAGGGGCTGCACCCCTTGGTTGCGCAGAGCGGATCCTCCGAAACAAGGGTGAATATCTCCCGCCAACGTGGCCACGCGGAGGGCTGCCCAGAGGTCTGCCGGAGCCGGTTCCACGTCGTCAAGCACCTGCTCTGCGATGTCGTCATCCACCTCGGCAGCAGCCAGGAGCATGGCTTCCCGGTGTTCGGCTACCTGCTCCCAGATTTCTTCCTCGCAGGGGCGCGTCTCCATGACCTCTCCCCGCGCGCCGCTGAACCGGGTGACCGTCTTCTCCACCAGGTGCACGACCTCTTCTTCCAGGGGCACGCAGATGGGTATCGGCTCCCCGTGGAGCCTCTTGCGAATGGAGTCCATGGCCCGGGAAAAGTCTGCGCCGGGACGGTCCATCTTGTTGACGAAGTACATAAGCGGCAGCTCAAAACGGTCTGCTTGACGCCAGACGGTCTCGGTCTGTGGCTCCACCCCCCGCACGCCATCCAGCACGAGAACCGCTCCGTCCAACACCCGCATGGACCGTTCCACCTCAATGGTGAAGTCCACGTGTCCAGGAGTGTCCACCACCTGCACCAGGTGGTCTTTCCACGGGCACTGGGTGACGGCAGCCATGATGGTGATGCCGTGGGCCTGCTCTTCGGCGAGGTAGTCCATGTGGGCTTCCCCGTCGTGGACTTCGCCAATCTTGTGGCTTGCACCCGTGTAGTACAGGATTCGCTCGGTCAGGGTCGTCTTGCCGGCGTCAATGTGGGCTGCGATCCCGATGTTGCGGACATGGGACAGATCGGGGGCGCCGCTGGATGGGGGCATTTTGAAGGCTCCAGGGGCCGTTGTGTATCCAAAGGAGGGCCACGGGTCCACCGCAGTTGTGACACCGGTGTGACGGGGCTTTACACGCCCGCGGCAGCGGGGTAGGTCCACAAGGCATGGGCGGCATCCTGCTTCTGGAAGACGGACGGTCCTTTTCGGGCGAGGGTTTTGGCGCCCGGGCGACCTGCGTCGGCGAGGTGGTCTTCAACACCTCCATGACCGGCTACCAGGAAATCCTGACGGATCCCTCCTACTGCGAGCAGATCGTCACCATGACCGTGCCCCACGTGGGGAACTACGGGGTCACCGAGGTGGACGAGGAGTCGGATCGGCCCCAGGTGGCCGGGTTCATCGCCCGCAGTTTCTCACGGGCCTATTCCAACCACAGGGCGCAAGAGGGGCTGGACCAGTACCTCAAGCGGGCGGGCATTCCCGGCTTGCAGGGTATCGACACGCGGGCGCTGGTACGGCACATCCGGGACAAGGGTGCCATGAAGGCGGTGCTTTCCACGGACGGCTCCACCGAGGCGGACCTGCGGGCCCGTTTGGAGGCCTGGCCGGGCATGGAAGGCCGGGCGTTGGCGGAGGAAGTCTGCACCCGGACGCCCTATACATTTGCCAGTCCAGAGAACGCCCGGTGCAAGGTCAACGTGCTGGACGGGGGGGTCAAGCGAAACATTCTCAGGCTCTTTGCAGAAGCAGGGGCCCAGGTGCGGGTGTTTCCGGCGGCCTCCCGGGCGGAAGACCTGCAGCAGGACGCAGATCTCGTGTTCCTGTCCAATGGGCCTGGGGATCCCGCGGCGTTGCCAACCATGGTGGAAGAGGTGGGCAAGCTCGTGGGCAGGATTCCAATCGTGGGCATCTGCTTGGGACACCAGCTGCTGGGCCGTGCCCTGGGAGCCGACACCTTCAAGCTGCGGTTTGGCCACCGGGGGGGAAACCACCCGGTGCGAGACGTGGAGACCGGGCGGGTGGAGATCACCTCTCAAAACCATGGTTTCTGCGTGGATGCAGGGGGAATTGAAAGAGCGGGGGCACGCGTGACCCATGTAAACCTGAACGACGGCACCCTGGAGGGCTTTGTCCACGAGGACAAGCGGATCCTGGCGGTGCAGTTTCACCCGGAGGCCGCCCCGGGCCCCCACGATGCACAGCACCTGCTCCTGGAGCGGTTCTTCCGGTTTGCGGGAGCCCCCGGGGGAGGGGAAGACTAGATGCCGCGCCGGTCAGACATCCACACCATCCTGGTCCTGGGCAGTGGTCCGATCGTGATTGGGCAGGCCTGTGAGTTCGACTACTCCGGCACCCAGGCCTGCAAGGCGCTGAAGGCGCTCGGCTACCGGGTGGTGCTGATCAACTCCAATCCCGCCACCATCATGACCGATCCGGACACGGCGGATGCTACCTACGTGGAGCCGTTGACGGTGCGGTTTGCGGAGCAGGTCATTGTCCGGGAGAAGCCCGAGGCCATTCTTCCCACGGTGGGAGGGCAGACGGGACTCAACCTGGCGATGGAGCTGCATGCAGCCGGGGTGTTGGAAAAGTACGGGGTGGAGTTGATTGGGGCCAAGCCGGAAGCCATCGCTGTGGGGGAGGACCGGGCGCTCTTCAAGGAAGCAATGGAGGACATCGGCTTGAAGGTGCCCAAGGCTGGAACGGTCTCGACCTTGACCGAAGCCGAGGAGGTTTTGAAGACCGTGGGTCTGCCCGCCATCATCCGCCCGTCGTTCACGATGGGCGGATCCGGGGGGGGGATCGCCTACAACGTGGAGGAGTTCAGGACCATCGTGGCCCACGGTCTGGATCTCTCTCCGACGCGGCAGGTGCTGGTGGAGGAGTCGGTTCTGGGATGGAAGGAGTTCGAGCTGGAGGTGATGCGGGATCTCGATGACAACGTGATCATCATCTGCTCCATCGAGAACTTCGACCCCATGGGCATTCACACCGGGGACTCCATCACAGTTGCGCCGGCTCAGACCCTCTCGGATGTGGAGTACCAGCGCCTGCGAGACATGGCCCAGCGCATCATTCGCCGGGTCGGCGTGGAGACCGGAGGGTCGAACATACAGTTTTCGGTGAATCCGGAGGATGGAGAGGTCCGGATTATCGAGATGAACCCGCGGGTCAGTCGCTCTTCGGCCCTGGCCTCGAAGGCCACTGGCTTTCCCATCGCCAAGATTGCAGCACAGCTGGCGGTGGGGTTGCGTCTGGATGAAATCGACAATGACATCACCCGGGTGACTCCCGCCTGCTTCGAGCCCACCCTGGACTACGTGGTGGTCAAGGTCCCCCGCTGGAATTTCGAGAAGTTCCCTGAGGCCATTCGAGCCCTGGGGACCTCCATGAAGAGCGTCGGGGAAGTCATGGGCATCGGCCGAACCTTCTCCGAGTCCCTGCTCAAGGCCATTTGTTCTCTGGAGGGTGGCTACCGGGCTGCGAGTGATCTGTCAGATACGGCCTTGCGCTCCGCTCTGGCCATCGCCACACCCGATCGGCTCCCGGCGGTGTTCGAGTGCTTGCGCCGGGGTGTGGACGCTTCCGAGATCCGGCAGCTGACGGGCATCGACCGCTGGTTCCTGGGGGAGCTGGCTGAGATCGTGTCCATCGAGCAGCAGCTGGAGGGTCGCTTCCTTGCCGGGATCTCCACGGCGGAGCTTCGCCGGGCCAAGCAGATCGGAATTCCCGATGAACATCTGGCCCACATCTTGAGCTGCCCTGTGGAGGAGGTCGCTGCACGGCGAGAGGCAGACGGTGTGCAGCCGGTCTTCAAGCGAGTGGACACCTGCGCTGCGGAGTTTGAGTCGCATACTCCCTACCTCTACAGCACCTACGAGGAGGAGGACGAAGCCGGGGAGTCAGAGTCGGACCGAGTCATCATCCTGGGCAACGGTCCCAACCGGATTGGGCAGGGCCTTGAGTTTGACTATGCCTGCTGTCATGCAGCCTTCACCGTGCGGGAGGCAGGACTCACCGCGGTGATGATCAACAACAACCCGGAGACCGTCTCCACGGACTACGACACCTCGGACAAGCTGTACTTCGAGCCGATCACCCTCGAGCATGTGCAGGCGGTGATCGATCGGGAGAAGCCCCGGGGGGTGGTGCTCCAGTTCGGGGGGCAGACGCCTTTGAAGCTGTCACATCAAATCGTCCCTGTCTTAGGCACGTCCCCGGAAGCCATCGACATCTGCGAGGACAGGGACCGCTTCAATGATCTGGCGCAGAAGCTCGGGATCCGCCAACCAGAGGGCGCCCTGGCAAGCACCCGAAAGGAGGCGGCAGCGGCAGCGGAGAGAATCGGGTTTCCCCTGTTGGTGCGGCCTTCCTATGTGCTGGGGGGACGGGCCATGCGTATTTGCTACAACGCCCAGGATTTCGAGGAGGCGGTGGAGGAGGCCCTGGAGGTCAGCGGGGAGAACGCACTGTTGTTGGACCGGTACCTGGATGGGGCGGTGGAATACGATGTGGACGCCCTCTGCGACGGGGAGAACGTCTACATCGCGGGAATCATGGAGCACGTGGAGGAGGCCGGAATCCACTCGGGGGATTCCACGGCGGTGATTCCAGCGGTGCTTCTCTCAGAGGCAAACCGGGTCGAGATTGTCCAGGCCGTGTCCCGCATGGCACTGGAGTTGGGTGTGGTGGGTGTGGTCAATGTGCAGTTCGCGGTGCTCGATGACGTGCCCTATGTTTTCGAAGTCAACCCGAGGGCTTCCAGGACCCTGCCCTTTGTGTCCAAGGCAAAGGGGGTGCCCGTAGCGGCGCTTGCCACGCGGTTGGTGTTGGGAGAGAAGCTCACGGACATGGAGGAGGATCTCTCCCAGGGGGGGGAGGGGCTGTTCTTCGTAAAGGCGCCGGTGTTTCCCTGGGCGCGGTTTCCCGGGTCCGACGTGGTCCTCGGACCCGAGATGCGGTCCACGGGAGAGGTCATGGGGGTGGGCCGGACCTTTGGCGAGGCCTATGCCAAGGCGCTGATGGCGTCCGGCTTGCATCTTCCCCAGGAAGGGGGGGTGTTCCTGTCCATTCGCGACCAGGACAAGGCGCTCCTGGAACCCATCGCCCGGCCCCTCCATGAAATGGGCTTTCACCTCATCGCCACCGCCGGGACCCACAAGGCCCTGGAAGAGATGGGGGTGCCGTCGGAGCGGGTGTTCAAGGTCAACGAGGGCCGGCCGGACATCGTCGACCAGATCAAGAATGGTGCGATTCAGCTCATGATCAACACCCCGACCGGAAAGAAGGGCTTGCAAGACGAGCTGGCCATGCGCCTGGCGGGCTTGCGGTACGGCATTCCCTGCATCACCACCATGGCGGCGGGCCGGGCGGCCCTGGATGCCATCGGTTCTTTGCGCTCCGGTGATCTTCAGGTGGTGAAACTCCAGGAGATTCGGTGAGTGAATTCCTGGGGGTGCTCCTTTGGGGGGCACTCCACTGGGCGGTGGCCCAGCCTGCGGATGTACCGCAGCCCAAAGACCCTCCCGCGCCGGAAGGGGGTCAGCTGACGGGCCCCAATTTCCTGGTGTCCGTCACCGTGGGAGGCGCGGGAGCGGTGCAGGGCCCCATGACCCTTGCCCTGGACGGAGGGGGAGGGGATTGGTCTGTGGAGGTCAAGGATGATGGGTCAGGCCATGACCACACGGCCGGTGATGGCCGTTTTTCGGCAGAAGTGGGCGGCTATCCTGGGGGAGCCATGGGGTGGGTGCTTCGAGATTCGGAGGGGGGGGTCCTCTGGCGAATTGATGACTTCCAGGTGCCCACCACCATGGAGTACCCCTCGTTGCGCCTGAAGTTCTTCGGGGGAAAGGTAAGCGGGGGCCTGGTGGAGGATGTGCCTGTGGGCAGCGCGGGGGATGGGGGAATCGCGTCCTATGAGCTGCCCGAAGAAGCACCGGAAGCCCGGTCTTCGTGGTGGCTGCTGGCAACGGCAGCGCTGACAGGTCTGTTCTCGGCGTTTCTCCTGGTGGGGATTCGAAAGGGCATGGGAAGCTCCTCAGTGGGCTTGTTGCCCGTCACGGGGGATGTTGTCGGAGGACTGCCGGCTGTGGAGCCCGGGGCCCAGGTCTGGAGGGTGGCAGACCCGGACAGGCAAAGGGAGATCGCGTTGGAGATTGCCAGGCGTGAGGCAAGACACCGCCCGGTACTCCTGGTGGCTCGTCCAGATCACAGAGCGGACTTTCAAGCCGCCTTGTCAGGCAAGCCCGGCATTGCATTGCCCAGGCAGGATCGACCCCTGGTCAAGGACCTGGTGGACTGGAGCCGCGCCCTTGTTGTGCCCACGCATGGGCTCCTGTTGGTGGAGGGCAGTCTGGCAATTGAGGCCCCGGGGCCGGATGAGGCACCCGTGGAGGTGCTGGAGGAGCTGATGCAGAAAGTCCGCTCGAATTGCCTCGTGCTCCTGGGCCCGGAGGAGGAGTCCCCCGTGGATCCTGCGCATCGCCTGGTCGCCCGGGGATAACGTGCACGCCCTTTGGTTTGGGGGTTTCTTCCTGTCGTGTCTCGCGCCGGGGGCTCAAGGGCCTGTGGCCCGGGATACGGGGACCCTCGGCATTTGTGAATCCGCCGATCTGCCGGAGGGATACCGCGTGGCTGGTCCTGGTCAAGTGGAGGGGGCGTTCGTCAACCGCCTGGATTTGGAGACCAGTCCGTACCTGCTCCAGCACGCTCGCAACCCGGTGGACTGGTACCCATGGGGGGAGGAGGCGTTTGCGGAGGCAAGGCGTCGGGATGTCCCCATCTTCCTCTCCATCGGGTACGCCGCTTGTCACTGGTGCCACGTCATGGAGCACGAGTCCTTTGAGAACCCGGAGATCGCGGCGCTCATGAACGAGCGCTACGTGAACATCAAGGTGGACCGGGAGGAGCGACCGGATGTGGATGGGCTCTACATGGACACCATCCACATGATGAATGGTGACGGCGGTTGGCCTGCGAGTCTGTGGCTCACCCCGGATCGGGTGCCTTTCTATGCGGGCACGTACTTTCCTCCGGAGAGCCGCTACGGCCGGCCCGGCTTCAAGCAATTGGTGGTTCGCATGTCCCAGGCCTGGGAGCAGGATCGGGAGAAGGTGCTGGAGACCACCGGGCGTGTGCAGCAGGCCCTGGATCGAGCAGCGGCGGGGGATCCGCTGGCGTCCTGGCCCGAGCCGGGCCTGGTTCGACGGGCGGTGGAGCAGCTGCAGCGCAGCTGGGATCCTGCAGACGCAGGCTGGGGTTCTCGAAACAAGTTCCCCATGACCGCACGGCTGGAGTTCTTGTTGGCCTATGGAGTTGTTCACGACGATGAACAGGTGCTGGGCACGGTGCGGGACGGGCTGGACGCCATGGACCGCGGGGGAATCCACGACCACATAGGCGGCGGTTTTCACCGGTACACGGTGGACACCCAGTGGGTGGTGCCCCACTTCGAGAAGATGCTCTATGACAACGCGCAGCTGCTCTCCGTCTATGGGGCAGCGGCTGTGGCGTTGGACGAGCCCAGGTTCGCCGAGGTGGCCCAGGACATCGTGGACTACCTTGTCCGGGATCTGCGCCACCCGGATGGGGCCTTCTACAGCAGCCAGGATGCGGACTCCTCCGAGGGGGAAGGCATCTTTTATGTGTGGACCCCAGCTCAGGTGCGGACCCATCTTTCCGGGCCAGCTGCCGAGCGATTCCTGATGGCGTACCAGGTGACGGCGGCTGGAAACTTTGAGCATGGGGGCACGGTCCTGACCCGCCGGGCCGACGTGGAGGCCCATGCGACAGATCTGGCGGCGTCAAGGCGGACGCTCCTGGCGCACCGGAGCACGCGGGAGGCGCCGCCCACGGACACCAAGCGGGTGGTGGCCTGGAATGGCATGGCGCTGGGGGCCCTGGCCCGGGCCGGGCGTCTCCTGGACAAGCCCACGTGGGTGGCGCTGTCAGTGACGTGCGCAGACGCGGTGCTTCAGGCCATGGACTCCGAGGGGATTTTGCCCCGGACCCTGGAGAGAAACGCCCCCAGGGGCATCCTGGACGATCATGCTTTTGTGGCCCAGGGACTGCTCGAGCTCTTTGAGGCCGATGCCAACCCCAGGTGGATATTGGCGGCCCACAAGATCGCCGGGGCCATGGTTGAACGATTTGGTGATCCGAAGGGAGGGGGGTTCTTTATCTCCGAGCCGGGGGCCACGGATCTGCTGGTGCGTCGAAAGGACGCCACCGACGGGGCAGAGCCATCGGGACTGGGAATTGCGGTGCAGGTACTCCGGCGCTTGCGGGCCTACGGGGCTCCTGGCGTGGAGATTGGCACGCTGGATGCAGCGGTGCGGAGCGTAGGGAGCATGCTCAACCGGGCCCCAGGGTCTCACACGGGGGTCCTCGGGGTGGTGGATGCAAGTGTCCGACCGTCCATGGAGGTGGTGCTCGTGGGAGAGAGCCATGGAGTGCTCGCACCCTTTTTGGCACGGTACAACGCTGCATGGAGGCCCCACGCGGTGTTGTCCCGGATGACCTCGGACACGGCATCATCCCTCGGGACCTTTGGCTCTCTGGAGGGCAAGGTCGCCGGCGAAGACGGGCCGCTTGCCTATGTCTGCTTTGATGGCACCTGCAAGCTGCCCACGTCGGATGTGGAGGCCTTTGCGGCACAGATGGCAGCCCCTCCAACAGGGGCGCCATGAGCCAGCCGATCCTGGCCGGGTCGGGGGTCTTGACCGTCTTTGGTGGGCCTGTGGACCTGGAGGTGGCCCCGGGGGGCTGCCTGGGGATCTCAGGGGAGTCCGGGTGTGGAAAGAGCCTTCTCTTGCGGGCGATTGCGGACCTGGATGCCCATGAGGGGGACATCTTCCTGAAGGGGGTGGAACAAGGGCAGCTGACCGGACCGGGTTGGCGCAAGAAGGTGGGGTATCTGCCGGCCGAAAGCCACTGGTGGTTGGGGAGGGCGGGAGACCATTTTTCCGAGAAGGACGAGTCCTTTGCAAAGGATCTGCAGCGCCTGTCTCTGTCATCGAAGATCCTTGAAGCTCCCATGGAGCAGTTGTCCAGCGGGGAACGACAGCGCCTGGCCTTCCTGCGCCTTTTGGGGGCCCAGCCGGAGGTGCTCTTGTTGGATGAACCCACCTCCAACTTGGATGCCCGGTCCGCGGCGGTCGTGGAGTCCATGGTGCGTGGCCTGCAAGTTGACCGGGGCGTGGGGGTGATCTGGGTGGGTCATGACATCGAACAGCTACACCGGGTGGCGGATCGGGTGCGTCACATGCAGGCGGGTGTGTTGGTATGAACACCCTGGTCCTCACCTCCTGGGATCTCGTCCTTGCGGCGTTGTTGGTGCTGGCCCTGGCCGGTACTTCGTTTCTGCTTCGCCTCCATGTCGCCTCGATGATTCTCGTGGCGGCCGTGCGGACCACGGTGCAGCTTCTCCTGGTGGGGCTGGTGTTGGAGACGGTCTTTTCTCACGTGAGCCTTTTGTGGATGGGGGGCATCGCCGCGGTGATGCTTGGGGTGGCCACCTACGAGGTGCGGGCCCGGCAGAAGCGGGGGTTTTCCGGAGCCTGGGGCGTGGGGGTCGGGGGGGTTTCCATGCTTCTCTCGGCATTCTGTGTCACGGTCTTCTCCCTGCAGCTTGTGGTGCAGCCCACGCCCTGGTTCGACCCGCGGTACGCCATTCCCTTGCTGGGCATGATGACTGGCAACACCATGACGGGCGTGGCCCTGGGGTTGGACCGCCTCTCCGAAGGAGCGTGGCGGGACCGGGGTCGCATTGAGGCGCGTCTCAGCCTGGGGCACTCCGCCAAGGAGTCCATCGCCGCGCTTCAGCAGGATGCGGTCCGCACGGGCCTTGTGCCCATTATCAACGCCATGGCGGCGGCGGGACTGGTGAGTCTGCCCGGCATGATGACTGGCCAGATCCTGGCGGGAAACCCACCGGGAGAAGCGGTGAAGTACCAGGTCCTGATCATGTTCATGATCGCAGCTGGGACCGGGTTTGGAGTGATTGCCGCCGTGCAGTTGGGGGGGCGCCGCATGTTTGATGAGCGAGCCCGGCTGCGCCTGGACCGATTGTCGCCAGCAGACGACTTGACCTGATCAGCCCCGGGCAGCGAGTGCGGTGAAGAGCACCTCTGGACCTGCACCATCCCGAAAGGCGGTCTCGGAGAGCACCTGCCTCCAACGCCGGGCCCCGGGCTCTCCACGGAAGAGCTGAAGCATGTGCCGTGCGATGTGTCCCATGCGAGCGTTCTCCTGGCTGGTGAGCCAGCCCTCGGCGTAATGGGCCATGGCCTGGACGACCTCTTCCCTTTGTGGTGGCGGGGTGCTGTCTCCGAAAAGGGATGCATCCACCGCCGAAAACAGCCAGGGGTTGTCCACCGCCGCGCGGCCCACCATGACCGCATCCACAAGGCCCAGCTGGTCCTGAATCTGGTTCAGGGTTTTGAATCCGCCATTGATTTCGATGGCGAGGTGGGGAAGGTCTGCCGTCAGGCGGTGCACCAGGTGGTAGCGCAAAGGAGGCACGGATCGGTTCTGCTTGGGGGAGAGGCCCTTGAGCCAAGCCTTTCTGGCATGCACCGTGAAGCGGTCCGCGCCGGCCTCGGCCACCTTGGTCACAAAGTTCACCAGGTCCTCGTACCGGTCGTTCTCATCCACTCCAATTCGGTGCTTCACGGTGACCGGGATGCCCACGGCTGACCGCATGGCAGCCACGCTCTCCGCGACCTGGTTGGGGTGGTTCATCAAGCAGGCGCCAAATCGTCCTCGCTGCACCCGATCGCTCGGACAGCCCACGTTCAGGTTCACCTCGTCATAGCCATGGGCTTCTGCCATCCGGGCGCACTGTGCCAGGTCCTGGGGGTTGTCCCCGCCCAGCTGTAGAGACAGGGGATGCTCTTCCGCGGAGAATCCAAGGTGCCGCTCTGCGTTGCCGTGCAGGAGGGCGCCGGTCGTGACCATCTCCGTGTAGAGCAAGGTGTGTTGGGTGATTTGTCGCATCCACACGCGGAAGTGTCGATCCGTGTGCTGCATCATGGGCGCGATGCTGACCGGGGGCGTGCGTCCCCTCGGCGGTGTGATTTTGCCGGGCATGACCGACGACTATCGGGGGACTAGGAGGCCTTCACACCGGAAAAGGGCAGGCTGCCAGTGGAGGTGCGCTCGGTTTGGCGGCCGCTGGTGAGATCGCTGCCTCGTTCCTGGACGCGAGGGGGGTACTCTACCGGGTCCAATTCGGGCAGAAGATCGGCGGCATCCAGCAGGTTTCCGGCCAGTTTTCGGGCCTGTGCGTCCTGGTTGTGGCGGATCTCATGGAACAGTCGGTCTACCCGTGCGCGGGATCGGAAGAGCCAGTAGCGGGCTGTCTCCACATTGGAGGTGTCCCCCCTCTCAATTTCCCCCTGGAGGCGGGCGGCGGTGACGGCCATGACGGAGAGTTCGACGCCGATCTCCACAATGCGGGCCAGGGTCAGTTGGCGCATTTCCAGCTTGGGGCCGTGGGTGAGCATCTTGTGGAAGAGGGTCCGGGCCAGCTTGCGGCATCGACGGTCCACAAAACGCATGTGGGGGGCAAGGCGGGGGTCGAACCTTCCATGGCTGCGGAGGACTCCCCCAAGCCAGAGGCGCGGGTACCAGGTGCTGTAGAACAGGCCGGCCTTGGCGACGGCGCCCAGCTTCTTGCCCAGGGATGCTCGGGGGTCGAACAGGGCGCCGGCCAGACGCAAGTGCTTGTCCAGCGCTTCACGGGCCAGGAAGAGGTGCATGACTTCGGTGGTGCCCTCTACGATGCGGTTGATGCGGGAGTCCCGGAGGATTCGTTCCATGGGGAAGGGGGGCTCCCCCCGGGCACGAAGAGACGAGGCTTGTTCGTAGCCACGCCCGCCGCGAAGCTGCAGGGACAAGTCCGCCAGCTCCCAGCCACGCTCCGAGTTGTAGAGCTTGGCAGCTGCGGCTTCCATTCGGATGTCCACATCTCCCCGTTGGGCGACCGCCCCGGTGTACTTGGAGAACGCCTCCATGGCATAAGCGCCGCCTGTGATTTCTGCGATCTTGATCGCACCCGCCTCGTGGCGCCCAATAGGCTTGCCCCACTGCTCCCGGGATCGGGCCCACTGGGTCAGGAACCTGGCGCTGTCCACGGCAGCCGATGCGGCGATGGCCGGGATTCCAAGGCGCCCGTCGTTGAGGGTGGTCAGGGCCAGTCGAAGCCCCTTGCCCTCGCCCCAGATGAGGTTCTCGTGGGGGACCTTGACGTCGTTGAACCGAATGACGGCGTTTTCGATGCCCCGGATACCCATGAACTTGCTGCGGTGCATGACCTGCACACCGGGAGAGTCCGCTTCCACCACAAAGGCGGAGATCTGTTTGACCTCGCGGCCTCGTTTCTGGATCGGGGGGGTGGCAGCCATTACCACCAACAAGTCGGCGATTGCACCGTTGGTGCACCAGAGCTTCTCTCCGTTTAGCACCCAGTGGGAGCCATCCTCGCTCTTCTTGGCGGAGGTGGTCATGGCCGCGGGATCGGAGCCGGCATTGGGCTCGGTCAGGGCAAAGGCGGAGATGGCGCCCTTGGCGAGGCGGGGTAGAAACCGCTGCTTCTGCTCCTCGGTTCCAAAGAGCTTGATGGGCTGCGGAACCCCGATGGACTGGTGGGCTGACAAGGTGCCGGCCACGGATGCGCAGTGGTGGGTCAGGGTGCCAAGTACGCGCAGGTAATTCAGGGGAGAGAGGCCCAATCCACCATACTTCTTGGGAATCTTGCAGCCCCACAGGCCGAGATCGTTGAGGCCGTGGAACACGTGGGCGGGGATTTCCTGGTCCAGGTCGATCTTGTCCCCGTCGATGTGCTCGCTGGCCCAGGCCTCGATGCGGGCGCACAGCTCATCGCCGATGGCGGCATCCTCCGGCTCCTGCTCCGGGAAGGGAAGAATCATGGAGCTGTCGAAGTCCCCCATGAACATGGAGGCAAGGAAGGACTTGGACTTCCAGTCCAGCTCTCGGTTTTCCTCGGCAACCTGTACAGATGCTGCTTCTTCTTCTGTACGGGCTTTGTTCTCAATGATGGTGGGATCGGACATGGGGCCCCCTGAGAAACCTGGTGGAAGGCGGTGTGCGTTTTGTGGAAGCGCGAGGTGCCAGGAACCCGCGCACAGAAAATGAGTGAATACTCATTCAGTGACATTGCCCGGGGTGAAAGTCAAGGGATTTGCCCTGGGAGCATACATCCTGTTTACCCTGCCCTTTCCGCAGGGGCGCTGCTTGCTGCACCCGGGTTGGCGCAACCCACAATCGTTGTCGCGGGCGGCCACAGGGGGCTGCCCGCTGTTGGCCTCAGTGCTCGTGGCCGCCGGGTCCGTGGGGGTGGCCGTGCTTCTGCTCTTCCTCGGTGGCATCCCGAATGGCGGTGACCTCCACCTTGAAGTGCAGGGTCTGGTCTACCAGGGGGTGCTCGTCGTCGATGAGCACATTCTCGCCTTCGAAACCTGCGATCCAGAGCTGGAACTGGTTGCCTTCATCGTCCTGGGTCAAGAAGGCCATGCCCGCCTCCAATTCGGCATCTTCGGGGAAGGAGCTCCTGGGCACAGGCTGGGGTCCGGGACCACTGCGCACGCCGTAGCCCTCCTCGGGGGGTACCGCGACCTCCAGGACCTGGCCCAGGGCTGCGCCTTCCAGGGCCTTTTCCAGCCCGACCACCAGGTTGTTGGCGCCGTGAAGGTAGGCCATGGCGGGTCCGCCATCGGACGAGTCGAGGACTTCGCCCTTGTCATCCTTGAGGGTGTACTGGATGAAGACGACCTTGTTGGAAGCAACGGTGGGGCTGTCGGACATGGGGGCTCCTTGGTTTTGGCGATCCTGGGTAAGGGGCCCCATGCAGTCGCGCCAGTGGGATACTTCGATTCAAATGCCGACCCCGCCTGTCTTGGATGCTGCCTGCCGTCGTGCGCTGCTTGGATTCAGCGGAATCGGTGCCTTGTTGACGGCGCCGGTGTGGAAGGCCCCCAGCAGGTCACTGCTCGGGCACCCGGAAGCCGACATCTACAACCACCTGTGGGGCTTCTCCCATGTAGCCGGGTCTCTCTCGGCGGGAGTCTCCCCGTTGGAGGTGCGGTCATTAGGCTGGCCGGAAGGCGGGCAGCTCTGGTTCATCGACTCGTTCAGCGCGGTGCTGCTGCTGCCTCTTCAATGGGTGTTGGGTCCCGTTTTGGCGTTAAACCTGTGGGTCTTTTTCCTTTGGGTCTTTGCAGGGGTCGCTGCCTGGGCCTTGGCGCGGCGGCTCGTGGGATCGGAAGCGGGTGCATGGGCGGCCGGGGTGGGGTTTGCCACCATGCCCCACCTGCTTTCCTCGGTGCACAACGGAATCACCGAGACCTTTGCGGTGGGATGGCTGCCCTTCTCCGGGTGGCTCGCCGTGCGGTTTGCGGACAGGCCCTGCCGGCGCCGAGGAATTGCGCTGGGGGCGGGGCTCGCAGGCGCGGCGCTGACCTCTTGGTACCTGGGGGCCTTCTCGATGCTGCTCGTGGGAGGGATGGCCGGGGTGCACACGGTGTGGGCGCGGCCCGAGCGGCGGGCTCGTCTGCTGCGGGGGCTTGGATGGCCGGTGGGGGTGGCGGGGTTGCTGGTGGCACCGGTCGCACATCTCTTTTTGAAGACCCTGCGGTCCCCGGATGGGCTGGTGCACCGGGAAGTCGGGCAGGTGGCCCGGACCCTGGCTGGGCACGACATGGTGGATCTGTTGTCCCTTGTGGTGCCGGGGGTGGGGCCAGATCGCCGCGTTTTGTTTGATGAAGCGTTGCGGGTGGATGTGTACGTGGGGATGGTGTTGTTGGCCCTGGCGGTGGTCGGCGGCGTTCGTGTGCGATCCGCCCGCCCGTGGCTGGCTGGAGCACTTGTCTCTGCCGTGCTTTCCCTGGGGGCCTGGCTCTTTCTGGCGGGCGCCTTTGTCATGCGCCCTGGCGGAGGCGGTGTGCCGATGCCTTTCCTCGCGCTGTCGCAGCTTCCCGGTCTGTCGTCGGTCTCCCATGCCTATCGGTTTGCGGTGCTGACCCAGATCTGCCTCTGCCTGGCAGCAGCCCACGGCATGGCCTGGGCGGGAAGGCGGCTCTCCAAGGTGGCGGTGGTGTCCCTTGTGGTGGCTCTGGGGGTGGACGGGGTGATGGCCTCACCGGTGCCACTCGCCACCTCCCCGGTGGAGTCCGCAGCGGCCTACGAATCGATCGAGCGGGAAGGTGCGGTGCTGGACCTGCCCGTGGGCGTGCATGTGCTGGCCCGGGGGCGGTACGCCATGTATCAGTTGGGGCACGGCCGTCCGATTCCCTATGCCCTGGATGACCCGACCCCCGCCTGGCTGATGGGCAATCCACTGACCCGGTCGCTGATTGACCTGGAGCGCACGTCCGTGGACACGGTGGCCCCGGTCTTGCCCGCCTTGGAGCTGGCGCTCGGACGACACCAGCTCGCCCGAGAGGGTGTGGCCGCCATCGTCGTGCACAAGGATCTGTACCCTGAGGCGATGCGAGGTCGGATCCTTGAGTTTCTTTCGATCGCCGTGGGGGAAGGGGAGGCGGTGGGGTCGCAGGTGGTGTACGGATTGTAGACCGCTGCACGGCCCGATCGGCATGCGTAGGGCGCAAGACCCGGGGTGTCAGTACCCCGGCGGCACGACGATGACGCCCGACATCCATCCCCACTCGTTGAGGGGCTCGGCGGTGATGACATCCGGGTCGTCAGCGCCGGAGGTCCAGTGGATCTCGTAGACCTCTCCATAGACCACCACGGCCATGTGCGTGCCGCCGCGTGCAGCGAGCACACCAAAGGGAATGTCCTTCAGGGCCTCAAAGCCTGAGCTGTCGAGCTGGGTGGCGGTCTGTCCCGGCTCCGAATCACTGGGGTCGTAGTTCACAATGGAACGCGATGAATCCACGGGCAGGCCATAGTAGGTGCCCTTCTTGTTCACGATGTAGTTTGTGTAGGGGTGCTCCCCATCGCCATCCCCCGGGTTCTTGGTGTCCGGATTCCAATAGAGTCCGGTCCAGCCGGACCTCTCCAGGGCCTTCAGCAGCTCCAGGCCCTTGAAAAGTCCCTTGCTTGTCTTCTGGGCCTGGCGAAAGATCTTCGTCCAGCTCTCGGGGGCTCCCGCCTCGCCAAAGGCGGACTTGAGGACAGACAAGACGAACGTGGTGCAGTCCTCTGCGCTCGCGGCGGGCCACTGGTCTCCATCGGAGCGCTGGTTTCCGTAGTAGAGCCCGTATCCCCGATCCTTGATAGCAGCGTCGTGGCCCGTCTTCCAGGCCTTGGCCTTGTTTGCGGCGGCTTCACCGAGTTTCTTGCCGTTCTCCAGCTTGTTTGACACGCTGCGCAGGTCGTCGATGCAGTTGTCCACCTCCCCACAGTGGTTCGTGGCCCAGGCTGTGGACGAGCCCAGTGCCAGGCAGCACAGGATCGCGAAGAAGGGGGCGTGCCCTCTCATGGGGAAGGCTCCATCGGTGCCGAACACGCCGGGAGAATGGTCTGTAGAACGGGCACTGTCAACAATTGATTTGGGAATGGGACAACCGGGGTGTGTGCCTTAGACTGTCGGATGGGAGCGCCCATGGTTTGGTTGATTGCACTTGCTTGCGCTGGTCCAGCCGGGAAGCCGAGTGTGGCGGAGGCGGCCCCCCCGGTGGAGAACAGCCGCGCATTGCTGGCATCCCGGCCGTTTCAAGGGGGAGAGGTCCTCTTTCTTGGGGAGCGTCTTCCGAAGGGGTTGAGCCCCTGGTTTGGGGTGCGGGAGGTACAGTTCCGCCTGGGAAAGGAGCCGCCGCGGGCGTTTGTGCCCAAGGGCCGGGTGGAGGACACCGACTGGCGGTTTGAGATTGTCTCCCCGGATGGCCGGTGGGTGGTGCTCCCGCAGGATCACTACGGGCCGTACCACGTGGTGGCGACGTCCAGGTTGGGAACCTACCTCTCCGGGGGGAAGGCTGATCATGTGCTCCACCAAAGCTCCAAGGCGGAGAACGCGGGGGCGTGGGTCCATGCGGACGCCCGCTGGGATGGTCAGGCTGTGGCCTACAGGGCGGGCCTCTCGGAGCTGATGGAGTTTCGCTTTGAGCTGCCCTGAGGGGGGTTAGCGCGTATATCGGGCCTGCAAGGCGATGAAGGGGCGGGTGGCGTCGAAGACGCGATCCTGCAGGTGCGGTTGCACAAGCAGCACATAGGAGAGGGGATGGTCCGGCTGGCTGGCCTTGACCAGGGGGCCGGTGCGCAGGAGGGAGTCGCCGGACTGTGCTGCCTCTCGCCATGTGGTCAGGATCCCGGCGAGCACGTGCCAGGAGCCCATGTCGCCGTCCCAGGCCAGGAGGTTGGTGCCCAGGGTGACCTGGTCCTGGTGGGCCAGCAAGAGCTGAGACTCCGGCTCAAAGTAGTAGGGCTCTTTGACCTGTTCCGCCGACAGGTCGATCCACTGGTGCTCGGCGGCAAAAACCACGACCACCGGCCCGGCCTTGGCCTTGAGCACGGGCATGGCCCCCAGGCGGGTGGACCGTCCGGGCCGCTTCTCCAGGGGATCGCGCTCGTCGGGTCCGTAGACATCGGCCTTGTCGTCAAAACCGGCGAGGGTGTGCACATTGCCGAAGTAGTTGGCCATGGAGGCGTGGACCTTCAGGTCCAGGATGGCCAGGGGGGCCAGGGTCAGCTCGCCCCCCACGCGCAGAAAGTCGGGCGTGACCTGCACAAGGGCACCGGGGGTGGCGTGGGTGTCTGTGCGTAGAGCGCTGTCTTCGGCGTCCCACAGGGGTTGTCGCCAGCCGGGTCGGACAAAGAGCGCGAGCCCCGAGTCAAAGACCGTGGCGGCAGCATCCACTTGGAGTACGGGCTCGCCGGCGAAGGCGAGTCCTAGGAGAAGGGGAGCAAGCATGGGTTCCTCCTGGAGAATTCCCAGGGAACCCTACCACCGTCGCGACTTGTCCCCCGACCCGAAAGAGTGCAGCCTAATCCGCTGGTTCTCCTCGCCCCTGGCGGCCCCCCGATTCCTCGGCATGAAGCACGCCGACCCGCAGGGGACCGTACGGGTCGGGGGGGCGCGACAAGGGCCGCCGCAGCAAGCAATTCGGGGCCGCCAGCTGGAGCGTAGCGGAAGCCGGCGAAAGCCCTCGCCGAACGGCGAGGGACCGTAGGGAAGAACGGCTGGTGAAATATCCGGGCTGATATGGAGTGACCCCTTGTCAAGTGTCTCCGACATGGGGGGTGGGATTGTTCCAGCGTGCCCCGGGGAGTGGCAGGGGTCGAACGATGACAGGTTCTCCGACGACGAGCCACTCTGATATTCGCGGATTGCGCTTTCGCGTAGAGCCGCCGTGACCGTGTTTCGTCGTGGGGTTTCGCTG
>CAZRYF010000071.1:0-24798 GCA_964604165.1 uncultured Enterobacterales bacterium | reverse complement strand
GGGGGTCCCGCTCAGAGAGAGCTACCTCAAGCAGCAGGGCCCGTTCCGGGCTGTAGGGCGCGGCCAATGTGAGCTGCTCCAGGGCGCCGACCAGGGAGCCGGCCTCGGAGGACTGGCTCTCCAAAACCCGGCCTCCCTCGAGCACGCTGGCCACCAAGAGAGCGGGCCCTCCGGTGGGGGCGGGGCCCTGCGGCTGGCCGGACCATCCATCGTGTAACCAGCGGGCGGTCTCTTCTCCGGGTAGTTCGTCGAAGGTCTGGATGGGATCCGTGTAACGTGTGCTCAATGGCAGCCACCCCACAGCCAACACCACGAGCATGCCCCCTCCCACAGAGGCCTTCCAAGGGGTTCCCACCAGGAATTGCGTCAGGGGGACGACCACGAGCCAGGGGAGGGCAGCAAAAAGACTGCCGAAGATGCCAAAGGAGAGCTGGGCGCCGATGGGGGTAAACGTGTTCAACACGTGCACCGCCAGCTGCAGGTGCAAGCCCAGGATCGCCGCCACAGCCACCAAGGAGGCAAGGGAGAGCCAGGGAACCGCCCGTGTGCCCCGCTGGGTTGCCACCCCTGCAGCCGCCATCAACTGCAGGCCTGCCGCCCCGTAGAGGGCCATGCCTCCCGGTGTCCAACGGTCTGCCACCCAGGACCCGACACCTGCGTAGATCACTGCCTGAAGCAAATTCAGAATGGCAAATGACCGCCCCATGGGCTGCCCTCTCTACAGCAGGATGATCGTGCCGATGGTGAGTTGAGGGGAGGTGTTGAGGGAGCCCAAGCCCTGCTCAATCATCTGGAATTCTGAGCCATAGAGGAATCCCCAGGACCCGTCGAGCTTGATGCCGAACCCCCGGGTCACCATCAGGTCCACCCCTGCCCTTGCACGTCCGCCGAGGGCCACCTTGAAGCCTTCTTTCGCATAAGGCGTCAGAAGCACCTCGCCGCCCAGGTGGGGCTTCACCCGTGCCTTTCCGAACTGGTATCCGATGCCTGCGTGCATGGGGGTGATTGTGTTCCAGATGGTCGGCTCCAGGTCCTCAAGCTCCTGAATGGGGCCCGGAACCTGGCGCTGGGTGGAGTGTCCCTCGATACCGGCGCGGAACATGAGACCGTTTCCCAGCGGAACGTCTACCTCGCCTCCGTAGGTCACAAAGTTGAGGGTGGTCCGCTCCGGGTTGGCTTCGTCTGGGCGGGGGCCGCGCAAACTGGAGACGCCGCCTGAGAAGGCAATGCCCATTCGCGAGTCGCGGCTTCGGTACTGGGAGCTGATCCTGGTGGAGGAGGGGCGGCTGGAACCGGAGGAAGAAGCCCGGCTCGCCGAGCGTCGATCCGGCTGGCTTCGGCGATTGGGCTCGCTCCTGGTCGGTGGGTTCGGGTCCATGGAGTCCAGCTCGTCCACTCGACGGTCGGACCGGGAGTCATCGTCCCAGTCGCTGTCATACCGGTCGCCGCCCCCGTAGGAGGCGCTCCGGTCCGTGTCGTATTCGTCATAGGCGCCCCGGGAGGAGTCAAAGTCATCAAACTCCTCCACCGGCTCGTAGTCGTCGCTGGAGTAGTCGCCGTAGTCATCCAGGTCGTCCAACCCGGACTCCTCTTCCACAATGGCGGTCACCGCGGATCCAAACTGCAGATCGTCAATATCGATCTCTTCGCTTCCCACCGAGCCAAACTGAATGTCATCCAGGTCCGAGCGCCGGGACTCCTCGTCGTATCGAGCCTCTCGCTGGCGCCGCAGCTCCTCTTCCCGCTCCTGGCTGCGCCTGGACTCCTCGGCACGGCGCGCATCTTCCTCCGCACGTTGTCGCGCGTCTTCTTCTCGACGACGGGCTTCTTCTTCCCGGCGCCGGGTCTCTTCTTCTGCGCGGCGCCGGGCAGCATCATCCGCCTTCTGGCGCGCTGCCAGCTCTGCCTCGAAGGGGTCCACGTCGCCGAAATCCTCGAGCTCTCGTCCGCTGTTTCCAGGTACGCCCACCCGGTGGGAAATGTCGTCGTCAAAATCGCCGAAGTCATCATCTTCCATGGAGAAGTCATCGGCAGAGGCCATGGAGGCGTCTTGCTCAACTTGCTGTTGGCTAACGCCAGTCACCAGCTCCCGAACGATGCCACCCATGTTGTCGGCCATCTGGTCTGGAGCGGAGGAAATGCCAAACTTCTTTCGGCGGATGAAGGTGCCGTTGTTCACGTCGAAGAGCACCAGATAGAGCTCAAAGGCCTCGCTGCCGGCGGTGGACACCGTCCCGGCCACGAGCTGGTCCGCCCCCGCCTTCTGGCCGATGGGGCCCAGGCAGCTGGTTTTGGAGATGCAGGAAACGGTCAAGCTGGAGGGGCGCTCCTCCAGCTGCTCCACCATGTCGAACTCCGACATGAAGTCCATTTCGCTGGCCACCAAAGAAGTGATGTTCAGGGCCACGAGAGAGTTCACGCCCCGCGGAAGGAACGGGGTCACCACCGCTTCAACGGCCCCTGCAGACTGGGAGAAGAGCAGCCCTGACAACATGGCGATTGCCAAGCGGGAAATGGATGCATTCATCGAGGTTTCCTGGTGAGTTTTGAAGAATTGCGTGGCTGCGCGGGGGAGGGCGCCCCTCTTAGCCCACGGCGTGTGGATTCACAATTGCCCCCAAAGTGGCTAGATGAAAAGCAAACTTCGTGCCAGAATTGGCAGCCATCCGGGAGAATGGGCTCATGAAGCGCCTTTCGGGACCCTCGATTCACGTGTTTTTGGGTGCTGCCATTGCTGGCGGTGTTCATGGCGGACTCCAGGGGTGGGTGATTCTCGGGGTTGAAAGGGACTGGGTCCAGCACCCGCTTGGGCTCCTGTTGGGGGCGATCGGGATGGGGGCGGGCTTTGCGGGGATCATCGGGGCCGTCCTCGGAGGCTGGATGGGGCGCTGCATGGGGGCGGGGTTTTTCGGGGGAGCGCTCGGAATAGGCCTTGCTGAAGGTGTTCTGGCGGTCCTCACGGGCCCCCCGGCCTTTCTTCCAGCGGCGTGGTGGGTGGATCATCCCGGGGTCTTGTTGGGAGGCGGTCTCGCCGCGCTGCTGGCGATTTGGGGGGCTCGATGGCGCATGTGGACCGGGTGGGGATGGTCCTTGGGCTGTGTGATCTTGTTGCCGCTCTTGGGGTGGAGGGGAAGAGGTCTTGACCCGATTCCAGCGGGGGAGGGGCCCAATCTCCTGTGGGTCACCCTGGACACCACCCGGGGTGATCACCTGGGTTCGGTGGGCTATGCCCGGGACACGATGCCTCGCCTGGACGCGCTTTCAGGGCAGGGAATCCGCTTTGAGTCGGCGATTTCCCAGATTCCTGTGACCGGTCCTTCTCACATGACCCTGTTCTCTGGGGTTGGACCGTGGAGACACGGGGCCCTGCTCAATGGCGTGCCAGTTCCCGAAGATGTGCCGCTCCTGGCGGTCTCCCTCCAGGAGGCTGGCTACCGCACCGGAGCCTTTGTCAGCGCTTTCGTGTTGGATGAGCGGGTGGGCCTGGGACGAGGCTTTGGTGTGTACGACGATGATTTTGCCTGGCCCCATGGGGGAAGCGACTTGCTGCCGGTGCGGCTCGCAGCTGCTTTTCGCAGGAAACTGGATCCAGATCTCACCGTGGAGCGCACCGGCGCGGATACCACGGACCTGGCCTTGTCTTGGCTCCGGGAGGGGGAGGGTCCCTGGTTTCTCTGGGTACACCTCTTCGATCCCCACGCGCCCTATGCGCCCTCGGAGACATTTCAGCGGTTTGGTGAACCTTCCTCGGAGGCGGATCCGGTGGTTGGCGCCTACGATGGGGAGCTTGCTGCGGCGGACCACGCTCTTGGACGGCTCTTGGATGCGATTGCCGGCCGCGGCGAGGAGCAGAACACCCTGGTGGTGGTGGCGGGGGATCACGGAGAGTCGCTGGGGGAGCACGAGGTCTGGTACGACCACGGGGGTGATCTCTTCTCCCCTGTGGCACGGGTTCCCCTGGCGTTTCGGTGGCCTTCGGTCCTGCCAACGGGTGTCGTGGTCCCGCAGTTGGTGGAGCTGACAGATGTGGCTCCTACGTTGCGAGCCCTTCTGGGGTTGCCGGCAGCTGAAGGGGATGGCATGGACCTGTCGCCGGTCTGGAACGGTGGGGAGGGACGCGGCTATTCCCGGTCGATCTGCCTTGATCGTGATGCCAATCGAGCGGAGCGGGCGGAGAACCCAAAGGCTCGGCCTCACTGGCGGCAAGCGGCGATTCGGCGCAGGGACTCGCTCGTCGTGGCCCGAGAGTTCGGCGCTGAGCATGAGTTCTGGTCCTTGGCACCGAACGGGGCAGGCGGCTTTTTTGAGTCTCCCCTTGTGACCTTGTCTGAGACGGTGCTGTCCGATGCGACCCGCGCCCTCTCTTTGGTTGCAGGCGAGCCGGGCGAGGTCCCGGTCTTGGACCGCGAGACGCGCAGTCGCCTGGAGGCGCTGGGCTACATCGAGGGAGCACCGTGAGAATCCCGGAGTCCATGGGGCGTGACCTGTACCGAGCCCTGGCCTGGGGACCCTACCGGCGCCTCTGCGAGTGGGTGCCCGCCGGACGGGAGCATCAGCTGCACCGGGCTCTGGGCCGGTTGGCCTTTCGGTTTGCTGGGCGCCAACGAGCTTTGGTGCGGGAGAACCTCGCCCGCGGATTTCCGGACCATTCGGATCTCGATTCCCTCGTGAAGGGGGTCTTTCAAAGCCACTTCTCCGAGCAGTACCTCTGTTTCTCTCTGGGACGCGTGCAGCAGAAGAACTGGGGGCGGTACCTTCGCATGGAAGGGCTGCCCCTCCTGGAGAGCTCGCTTGCCAGAGGAAAGGGTGCGGTGCTGGCGCACCCCCACATGGGTCCGGCTCAGCTTCCCCTGTGCGTCCTTGGCTTGTTGGGACACGAGGTGGTGCAGGTTGTGGGCGTGCCCGACCTGGCGGGACTGTCTCCCCGGGGTCGGCGTTCCGGTGCAAAGCGGGCGGAGTTGGAGAAGCAAATGGAGGTGCAGCTCCTGGCAGGCACTGGGTTTCTGAGGCCTGCGCTGCGCACCCTTGAAAGGGGGGGGGTCGTGTTCACCGCGATGGATGGCACCGGGGAGGAAGAGGAGATTGGACGCCGGCTGCCGCGGATGGTTTTGGGTCGCGAGATGGCCGTGCCTGTGGGGGCCATCTGGATGGCCCTGAAGTCAGGGGCAGCCCTGCACACGGTGGTGACTCGCTACGCGCCGGATGCAAAGTGCGGCCATGTGTCGGAGATCGGCCCTGCCTGGGAGATGGAGGAGGAGGCCGATATGGACAGTGCCCTTGAGAAGGGGGCGGACAAGGTGGCTGCTGAGTTGACGCGGCTGTTGACAGCCCATCCGTCGGACTGGGTGTTTTGGGACTCCTTTGAACCCGGTCGGCTCCTCGCGAGGGAGGGGTAATGGGTTTCTCGTGGAAGCGTGCGGCTTGGGGAGCGCTGCCCGGCACCGCGTTGTCTGTGGTGATCTGCCACGTGAATCCATGGTTCTTGGATTGGCCGACTCTATGGATTGGCAGCGTGTTGTGCGCTCCTGCGCTCGTGGCGGGGTGGCTGGGCTCTCCTCGGGCCAGTCCCTTGGCCCGCCTTCTACTCCTGGGGCAGCTGCTGCTGGTGTTGTTTCTTGCGGGTCGGCCCCGTCCCGCCCTGGACGGCGTGAAGTGGTTGGTCCTCGGTCTCGATGGCGCCACGGAGTCCGTGAGTGGGCCCCTGGCGAGTGCCGGCGAGCTTCCATCGCTTTCATGGATTCGCGAAGGGGCCCACGCCACCCTCGCCAGTACGGAGCCCATGTTTTCGCCGATTCTCTGGACCACCCTTGCGACGGGGCGACCTCTGGAAGAACATGGAGTCAGGGGCTTTCGAACGAGCGCCCGGGACGTTCGGGTTCCCCGGTTTTGGGACTACGCTGAGGCGGCGGGCCACCGGGTGGGCACCTGGAAGTGGCTTGTGACCTACCCCCCCAGGCAGGTGAATGGCTTTCAGGTGCCGGCCTGGCTGGCAGTGGATCCAACGACCCACCCGGCAAATCTCTCCTTTGCAAAAGAGCTGGAGCTCTCTCAACGCATGGAGCGGGTGCAGGTGGAAACCCAAAGAGGACTCCTTTGGATCGCCGTGGATGCGGTCTGGCATGGATTCCGGCTGGGCACTTTCGTGGAGGCGGTGGCCACTCTGGGCACCCGCGACCCCCGGGAAAGGCGGGTGCGAGCAGAACGGCTTCGGCTTTGGATGGACCGGGACGCTTTTTTGCACGCACTGTGGAAACACCAGGTGGACCTGGCCACGTTCAGCATCTATTCCATCGATGCGCTCTCTCACCGGTTCTGGCAGTTCCACGAGCCGACGGCGTTTGAAGTACCTCCGACGGAGGCCGACGTGGGGCGGTTCGGCAATGTGGTGACGAACACCTACCGAGACGTAGACGAGGTGGTAGGCGAGCTCTTGCAAGCGGTGGGTCAGAGAACCGTGGTGGTGGCGCTGTCGGATCATGGCTTTCAGGCGCTGCAGTCAGGGGGGCATTCACGGGTCCAGCCGCGAACCGCCCGCCTGGAGGAGCGGCTGGTCCAGGCGGTGGGTTCGGTGGATCTCACCCGTCTTGGGGGGCGCATGGTGCTCGTACCGGGAGATGGCCAGGAAGCGGCGGTGCGGGCGTTCTTTGCCGGTTTGTTGGATGGAAGTGGCGATCCGGTCTTCCGGGTGGAGTCCCTCGGGCCGGATCGGGCGGGTCTTGGGCTGGTGTTGGCCAAACCGGAGGTGGATACGGAACGCCTGGCACAAGACACGGTGGGAGGGGAGCCACTGTCGGACTACGTGCGCGTCAAGCCTGACTTCAGTGGCGAGCACCACCCGGATGGCATCTTCTGGGCGCGGGGCCCTGGCCTTCCAACGGGTTCGTTGGGCACCGTGAGCCTCCTGGATGTGGCTCCCACGTTGTTGTCCCTTATGGATGTTGCACCGGACCCCGACCTTCCCGGACGGGCGGTGCTGGGGGGAAGCGGATCCCGGGCCATCGAGTCAGGGGACCTCCTGGAGCACCATCAGTGGTTGGATGGAAAGGAGGGTGTCAACGAAGAGCGGCTTCGGGCATTGGGGTATGTCGACTGACGAGAGAGCGCTCATCCTCCCATGAGGGCCATTCGATGGGAGAGTGGGCTCCATGTGCTGACGAAGGACAAGTCGATGGTTGCGGTGAAGCACAACGGAAAGTCCATCACCCGGGGAGAGCTTCACCACGGGGACCGTTTCACGATCGGCAAGACCGAGTTTCTCTACACGTCGATCGAGGGGTACTAAGGCTCCGCACCCGGATAGAGGGGTGAGCGGGGTGCACCATGATTGAGAACACCTGGTCGGTTCTGTTGGAATTAGCGCAGTGGCTCCTCCTGGGAATGGGGGTGGCGGGGTTTCTGCACGTGGTGCTGCCGGAAGGGCTGGTGGCGCGGCAGCTTCAGGGTACCCGCGGCGTGGCCAAGGCCGTGGCCCTGGGGGTTCCCTTGCCCTTGTGCAGTTGTGGGGTCATTCCCGCGGGACTGGGGCTCAAGCAGGATGGGGCCAGTGATGGGGCATCGGTGGGGTTCATCATCAGCACGCCGCAGACCGGGGTGGACTCCATCCTGGTCTGCGCGTCCTTTCTGGGATGGCCCTTTGCCTTGTACAAGGTGGCCGTTGCTGGCGTGGCCGGGCTCTTGGGGGGAGTCTTGGCGGAGTGGTTCGGGGGGGAGCGGGTGGTCTTGGCAGGGAAAGGTGCCAAGGCAACGCGTAGCCACGGATGGAGGGACGGCTTGGACCACGCCCTGTTCGTGCTTCGAAGCATCTATGGGTGGTTGGTCTTTGGGGTCTTGGCATCCGCCGCCATTCAAACCTGGCTTCCTCCAGGGTTCCTGGGGGATGCCCTGGGGGGGGCGGGAATCCTGGCAAGCCTTGCGGTGCTGGCGGTCGCGCTGCCTCTCTACGTGTGTGCCACGGCCTCGGTCCCCATTGCAGCGGCTCTTGTGGCCGGGGGCATGCCTGTGGGAGCCGCCTTGATCTTCCTCATGGCGGGACCGGCCACGAACCTCGCCACCATGGGGGCCATCCTGCGGGGGTTTGGAAAGAGGATTCTCGGAATCTACCTGGGCACCATCGTGGTGTGCAGCGTGGCAGCGGCACAGTTCTACGAGCAGAGCTTCCAGGAACCCGGGGTGCAGCACGGTGCGCACGGGGATCACACCAGCCCCCTCGCAGTGGTTTCCGCCGTGATACTCCTGGCCCTCCTGGGGAGGTTTGCAATGGACGACATCAAGCGGCGACTGGTTGGGTCGGGGGATGAGGCGGGGCCGGTCCTCTCGTTGGGGGTCGAGGGAATGACCTGCGGAGGCTGTGTGAACCGGCTGACCGGGCTTTTGGAGAAGATTGATGGAGTGGAGCACGTGGAGGTGACTCTGGAGCCTGGCCAGGCCCGCGTGTTTGGTGCGCCGGAGCCAGGACGGGTGGAAGAGGTGATTCGAAACGCCGGCTTTGAAACCGTCTGAGCGGGGTTCGTTTTCGATGCGCCTGCTCCTGGTCGCTCGGCGGTTTCCTCCGGATGTTCGCTCCGGCACGGAGACGGTCTTCGAGCAGCTCTATGCCCGGGCCCGGAGACGACACGAGGTGCGATTGGTGGTGGGGTATCGGCGGGGTCGGGACCTGGTCCCGCCGGAAGCCACGGCTGTGGACCTCATGGGTTGCTCCCCTTTGGAAGGGTGGGCCCGGATTCTGGCAGCGGCCCTGAAGGAGGAGAAGAGGTTTCGACCGGATGTGGTGTTGGGCAACTCCGTGGAGGTACACGCGGCCCGGTCGCCTCTGGTCCTTATCATCCATGACCTGAATTTCGGGACGGCCCAGAGAACCTGGAAGAGCCGAGCAAGGGAGCTGTTTTACCGAAAGCGCTGTGGCCGCGCCGATGCGGTGGTGGCCGTCTCTGAGGCGGCGCGGGTGTCTCTGGAGCGGAGGGGCATCCGGCCGGACTGGGTGGAGGTCATTCACAATGGGGTCGACCTGGAGCTGTTTCGGTCTGCGGACTCCGTGGAGCCACCGAAGGAGACGGACTCCACGGTCCACTTCTCTTGCCCTTCCCGCATCCTGCCCGGCAAGGGGCAGCATCTGGCCCTGGATGCACTTGCGCGCCTTAGGCGGGACTACAAGACCCGTGCCCACCTGACAATTGTGGGGGCAGTGGATGACCCGATTTTCAGGGATCAACTCCTGATTCAATCCTACGAGCAGCCCGCCCGTATTCTGGGGGAGGTCCCGGACCTCGCAAGCTACTACCAGCAGGCGGACGTGGTGGTCTTTCCCAGCCTGATGGAGGAGGGGTTTGGGTACACGGCCATTGAGGCGATGGCCTGCGGAAAGCCGGTGATCTGGTTTGACCAGCCGGCGGTGCGTGAGGCGTGCGGAGGGATTGGAATGCCCGTTGCGATGGGGGATGTGGACGGACTGCGCCAGGCGATGATGGCCCTGATGGATGACTCGGACCTGCGGGCACGCCTGGGGGAGGAAGGGCGGGCGTTCGTGGAGACCCACTACCGGTGGGACGAGGTGTGGGCCCGGTACGAGTCTCTTCTCTCGCAGGTCGCACAAAAGAGCCGGTCCGCGGCAGAATAGGGCATGGCCTATCTGGCGGAGCACAGGTTTGAGGAGGGGCGCCTCCAGGTGCATGCCGCCTGGACACGGGAGGAGATCTTCGCGGCGGTGGAGGAAGGGCTCGATGCTTTTGCCCACCGGCTTCCCCTGGAGCCGGATGCGCGAATTCTCTTGAAGCCGAACCTGAACAACGACTTGGTGGCACTGGTGGGGAACAGCACGGACTTGCGTGTGTTGGCGGCACTCATCGAGGGGCTTCAGGGCCGAGGCTACACGGAGGTGGTGCTTGCGGATGGTGCCAACGTGGGGGTGGACCGCCGGGGGATCGATGGATTTGCCCGGCTGCGGGTGGATCGTCTGGCAGAGCGCTACGGAGTTGCGCTGTTGAATCTCAACGAGAGGGAAGGGCTGCCGCTCCCCCTGGAGGCTGGTGCGATTCCGCAGGTGTCCCGGGACGTGTTGGAGGCCGACTGCCTGATTTCGGTGCCCACGGTGAAGACCCACGCGGAGATGGTGCTTTCCTGCGCCATGAAGAACTGGGTGGGCATCGTGCGGGGCCAGGACAAGCGGCAGGTGCATTCTGCGTTGGCCGCGAACATCCACGCCTTGAACGAGTCGGTGGTGCCCGACCTTGTCTTTGTGGACGGGGTGATCGGCATGGAGGGCAACGGCCCCGGGGACGGGGAGCCGTTCCGGTTGGGGCGGGTGCTGGTGTCGGACTCGGTCTTCGTGACGGACCTCGCGGTCTGCAACTTGTTGGGGCTGGACCCAGCGCAGGTGCCGGCTCTTGTGGTGGCCCTGGAGGCCGGGTCGGTGTCCCAGGGACTGGTCACATCCGTGGCGGCCGAGGTGGACCGGATCCACGATATTCGACTGCCACCGGCGCGGTCCCGCCTGGCCCGGCTGGCGGAGGCCCCGGCACTGCGGCGCCTCAAACAGGCGGTGCAGCCTCTGCTGGTAGAGGGGCCGCTCCTAAGGAGCGCCTACCGTTTCGGGGTGGTGCAGGACGTGTACAGCCTGGCAGGCGACACCGTGACCGGCGTGTCCCGAATCGACACGGATTGCGGTCCCTGCAACGGGTGCGCCGAGGCCTGTCCCACTGGATTGTCCGTGGAGGAGATCGGCGTCAAGACTATATTGCCAGACTGCATTGGCTGCATGTACTGCTGGTGGGTCTGCCCGGACGACAAGATCTCGTTGGTAGGGGAACCGGGACACCTCACGCGGCAGATCGAGCGGTACAGGGTGGCGGTGCGGGGGTTGTGGGAGAGGAACTCCCGTCGCTGATCGGCCAGCCTGGTGGGGAGATAGGCCATCCCCCCTGAAACGGGCCGATCTGACCTACCGCACCCACATATACCCGGCCTGGTTCGGGTAGATTCCGTTGGTGGGGCCGTAGCCGAACAGCACGCGCTCGCCACCGTAGGCGGAGCTGTACCAGAGACCGGAGCCGCAGTTGCTCGCGTGGTTGTCGAACACGGCGTAGCTGGTGCTGCAGCCGAAGGAGTATCCGTCACCCCCGCCGTCTTCCTCCCAGGCGTAGGGGTAGGAATGAGAGGTCCAGATCATGGAAGCGCCTGAACCGCCAAGTGAGTTGAAGGAGAACTCGCTTGGGGTGCTGTACTTGAAGAAGTTGCTGTAGCTGAATCCGCTGTCGCCCTCGTGGGCCAATGCGGTGGCCACCTCCACGCGAAACACGTTCTCGGAGGCCAGGGCCTTCACCGCGTCATCCGACATCTTGCGGCCGGCCTGGGTGGACTCGTAGGGGATGGGGTAGTCCGTCGAGGAGATGTTCGTTTCGGTGGTGGAGCCCCAGTGGTTCTGGTTGCTGCTGCTCACGCTGGCCACCAGGGTCCAGCCTCCGTCGTCCACGGTCATGTCGCAGTACACCTGGAAGGCGCCGGTGCCCAGAGGGTCCACCCAGTAGCTTCCGTCCACCGCTGTGGGGCTTGCGGTGAGGATGGCCTGGCAGGAACCTGCAGCACAGCTGGATGCGCTGCCAAGGGTCCCTACGCCATCATCGACGGTGCCGTTGCAGTCGTTGTCGAGGGTGTCGCAGATCTCGGTACCGCCGGGGTTCACCGTGGCCTCGGTGTCGTCGCAGTCCGTTGCGTCTGCGACGGATCCGCTGGGCTGGGTGCAGGAAGTGGTGGCGCTGGCGGCGTCGCCGTAGCCGTCGTTGTCGCTGTCTGCATACCAGGTGCTCTCTGCGCCCTCGTCCACGGTGCCGTTGCAGTTGTCGTCCAGGCTGTTGCAGGTCTCCGAGGCGCCTGGGTTCACGCCTGCCTCCGTGTCGTTGCAGTCCCCCGCGCTGGCTGCATACCCGGCGGGCTGGGTGCAGGCGGTGGTGGTCAGCCAGGTCCCGCCGTAGCCGTCTCCATCCATGTCGCCGTACCAGGTGCCCGCATCCGAAGCATCGTCTTCGTCCGCGAGGCCGTCGCAGTCGTTGTCGATGGAGTCGCAGGTCTCCGTGGCCCCCGGGTTCACTCCGGCCAGGGTGTCGTCGCAGTCGTCGCTGTTGGTGACATGGCCCGCCGGGGCAGCGCAGGCGTCTGCGGTGCTGGCCGCGTCTCCGTAGCCGTCTCCATCGCCGTCGGCGTAGTAGGTGGAGGTGTTGACCGCATCGTCCTCATCGGTGGTGCCGTCGCAGTCGTTGTCTGTTCCGTCGCAGATCTCGTAGGCCATGGGGTTGGTGGCCGCCGACGTGTCGTCGCAGTCATCCCCGTTGCCCGTGAACCCAGCCGGGGCGGTGCAGTCTTCTGCGGAAGTGGCAGAGTCCCCGTAGCCGTCGCCATCCGCGTCGGCGTACCAGGTGGACTGCACGCCCTCGTCCACGGCGCTGTCGCAGTCGTTGTCCGCCCCATCACAGACTTCGGCCGCCCCCGGGTAGCTGGTCGCATCCAGGTCGTCGCAGTCGTCACTGTTGGCCACAAATCCATCGGGGGCTGTGCAGGCGCTTGCCGTGTACTGGGAGCCTCCGTAGGTGTCACCGTCGGAGTCGCCGTACCAGGTGGGGGCATCGCTTGCGTCCTCGTCGATGTCGCCGTCGCAGTCGTCGTCCACGTCGTTGCAGGTCTCCACACTCTCCTCATTCACGGCAGCGTCCCCGTCATCGCAGTCTGCGCAGGCGGCAAAACCATCTCCGTCCACATCGGCAAAGCCCACGGACCCGTCGCAATTCCAGTCGGTGGGGTCGTCGCAGTCCTCCTCGCGGGCCCCAGGATGAAAACGCGCGTCCGCATCGTCGCAGTCGCCGCCCAGGACAGACGTGCCCGCGGGCTGGTCGCAGGAGGTGCGTGTGGATCTGTCATCCCCGTAACCGTCTCCGTCGGCGTCGGTGAACCAGCTCGTCGCATCCACGGCGCTGTCTTCGTCCACCGCGCCATCACAGTTGTTGTCCACTCCGTCGCAGACCTCGTCGGCCTCCGGGTGCACCGCACTGTTTTCGTCGTCGCAGTCCACCGCCGCGCCAAACCCGTCGCCGTCTGAGTCGGTGCCCGTGTCCTCCTGCTGGGTGTCCTCCTGCTGGGTGTCGCTGGAGTCTCCCCCGGAGTCCTTGGGGGCGTCGCGGCAAGCCGAAACCGCGATCAAGAGGGGAAGAGCCAGGAGGGTGGACGAGAGCGTGGAGCAGGTGCGCATGGTGCGCCGAGTCTACTGCACGCGGTCCCTTCTTTGTGGGGAACGACCCGCCCGAAGCAGACGAATCCCGAAGATGGCGTTGCCCAGAAGGTACCGCTTCCAGAGCCGCCCGGGCTCGGTCAGGAGGCGGGCGAGCCACTCCTGGCGGGTGTGCAGCCACGCGGGGCCCCGGGAGAGGTTTCCCGAGACAAAATCCGCCGTCGCGCCGAGACACCACACCACCGCTGGCGCGAGGGCTGCGTGGTGCTCCTTCATCCACCGCTCTTGCAGGGGGGTCCCCATTCCCACAAGCACGACATGGGGTCTTGCAGCCTGGATGCGCTCCACCAGCGCAGGCATGTCCTCGGGCGGGTGGAATCCATGTTCTGTCTGGATCTCCAGCCCCGGGTGCCGGGCCTGAAGCTCCAGGGCTGCTGCCGCCGTCACCTTGGGCTCTCCCCCCAGCCAGAAGATGCGCCAGTCCTGTCGTTCGGCCAAGGCGGCCAGATCCCAGATCCAGTCTGCGCCGGTCATGCGCTCCGGCACATCCGCCCCGAGCCACCGGGCCGCGCGCCGAACGCCGTCCCCATCGCAGTAGACCAGGTCGCAGCTCGCAAGAAGATCTGCCAGGTGCTCATCCGTGGCGGCCCGGTTGGCCACGTGCACATTGAGGTAGGCCACCTGTCCGCCGGCTCCCCTGTCCACCAGTTCGGATACCGCCCGGAGCAACCCGTCCCGGTTCAGCACATCCAGGGGCAGGCCCAGGACCCAGGTTCTCTCCAAGTGCTCGATCGCTACTGCATGAATGCAGCGCCGATCAGCCAGTAGGCACCGACGACGCCGGAGTTTGCGTTGTTGAATGGCAAGGAGCCGGCGGCATAGGTCAGCGCAGCGATGTCTACTTCCAGGTAGTCGCCTCCCCAGCCGGCCCACACGCTCGTGGGCACGGTAAACGAACCTCCGTTGCCGGTGTTGGAAATGCGGCAGGTGACGGTCTCCTGGGGGGTGGTGGTTCCCCCGACGTCCTGCATGCGGGTCAGCACCAGCAGCATCTCGTCCGCGGTGGCCTGGGTCCACTGGAAGGTCAGATCCTGCTGTCGAAGGTAGCTGAGGGTGTTGAGGTTCGGGCTGGCCAGCAGGAAGGTGGACGGGGTGCGGGCGAAGTTGCCGACAGCGAACTCCGGGTAGGCGCCTGCTGAGATCGTGTCCAGGTCGTAGTTCGCGCTCTGGACGAAGTCACCCACCCCAAACACCTTGGTCCAGGCGTACTGGCTCGCGTCCCAGTTGAGGACGATGGCCCGGTTGTTCACCCGCAAGGTGGTGATCGGCACCTCCAGGTCGTCTACGTAGTAGCCATCGCCCGCGTGGTTGGAATAGCAGGTGTCGAGGCTGGGGCCGTAAAAGAGCTCGGGCAGGGTCCGCTCCTCAGGATCGCTAAGAATCGACCACCAGGCCCCACCGGAATCAGAAGCGTTGTTCCAGTAGTCCCCAAGAAAGTGCGCCCAGTAGACAAAGCCCAGGGCACCGGCCATGCCAGTGCCGTCCAGGAAAAACCGGAAGCCGGCCTCCTGGGTGCCCCGGCCGCTGTTCGTGGTGACTTGGATATCCACGTTGCCAGCGTCGGCGCTGGAAGGGGTCATGACCCGAATCTCGTTGGAGGAGACATTCGGTGCCACGACTCCAGGCACCCCGCCAAAGGTCACTTGTGCAGAGGTATCAAATGGTCCGCCCTTGATGAGCACGGGTGTGCCCCCGGCGTTGGTTCCGTAGTCCGGGGTGACCGAGTCAATGGTGATGGGCGCCAGATCGGCATCGGAGTCCGCATCGGTGTCTGCGTCTGCATCCGCCTCAGGTACACCAAACTGAGCCGCCGTGTCGTCATAGACCGGGGTGTAGTAGTCCAACCCCAAGCAGCCGGAGGCTGCCAGGAAGGTGAAGCTGACGATGATCCTGGAAAAAAGGCGCACGGGTGTTGAATTCTCTACTGCAAACCTACCCGGTCGAGCGGGGTTCTGCGCGGTTCCTGGCCAAGGGCTTGTCAACATCGCAGGTGGACCCGAAACATGGACGATGCGGTCGCGGCTTGTCATTCTGGGGGTATGGGAAAGCTGCTTGTCTGGATGATGGTCTTTGGAATCGGGTGCGCAGCCCGGGCTCCGAACGTGTCCGAATCCGCGGGTGTCCCCGTGCTGCGCCCTCCGGCAGCGGAGGACTTCGTCCTGGGGCCTGGGGACGTCATCGACATCAAGTTGTGGCGCCAGCCGGACATGGACATGCAGGTGACAATCGCGCCGGATGGGGTCATCACCTACCCCCTGGTGGGCCGAATTGACGTTGCTGGACTGTCCTATCCGGAGCTGGTTTCGACCCTCGAGGAAGGCCTCCGCCGTTTCTACACCGAGCCTTCGGTGGCGGTGAACGTGGTCAAGGTGAGCAACCAGAAGGTCTTTGTGTTGGGAGAGGTTCGAAACCCTGCGGTGTTGCAGGTGGAAAACGACCTGTCCATTCTGGAGGCCCTGACCCGCACTGGTGGCATCAATCCGACGGCAAAGACCAAGAACGTTCTCTTGATCCGCGGGAGCATGGCCCAGCCGGAGCTTTTTTCTGTGAATGTGGATGCCATCTACAAGAAGGCCGACTTTTCCCAGATGGTCTACCTGCAGCGTGGGGACATTGTCATGGTTCCAGCGCGGACCATCACCAACGTCGAGCGCTACTTCAAGAGCGTCCAGGGAATGCTCGGTCCCTTTGTCGGGGGGTCGGTCATCTATCGGAACGCCACCTCAGGCAACGCCCAGGGCGCCTCCTCCCAGCTGGAATAGACGTGCAGCGATTTCCAGTGGGCGCTGCCCTGTCTTATCCTTCCATTGGAGAGCCCTTCAAGCGCGCCATGGATCTCGTGGTGGTTGGAGCGGGGGGGATCCTGATTTCGCCGCTCTTGCTGGCAATTGCCGCAGGTGTCGCGCTGGAAGGGGGTTGGCCGGTGATCTACGCCTCGCGCCGAATTGGTCTGGGGGGGCGAGCGTTCCTCTTTTACAAGTTTCGATCCATGCGGGCCGGGGCGGAGAAGGAGCGGGCCCACCTGGCGGATCAAAACGAGGCCGATGGGGTGCTGTTCAAGATCAAGGACGACCCGCGGGTCACCCGGTTGGGGCGCATTCTTCGGCGGTGGTCTCTGGATGAGCTACCCCAGCTGTGGAATGTGGTGCGGGGGGACATGAACCTTGTGGGGCCGCGGCCGTTGCCAGCGGAGGACCTGGAGGGGCTCGAGAACGACCCGGAGATGGACTACTGGTTTGATCTGCGGCACCAGGTTCGCCCGGGCATCACCGGCTTGTGGCAGGTGCGGGGACGGGCCAACCTGGGCACCAAGGAAATGGTGAAGTTGGACCTCTTCTATGTGCAGCACTGGTCGATCTGGCTGGACCTGAAGACCCTGGCCTTGACGCTGCTCGCGGTCCTGCGGGGCAGGGGGGCTTCCTGACACAAGAAGGGACTAAGGTGGTATTCTGAATGCCTGCGGGCACCAGGAGGCGGATGGAGCTGGTGAGGCTGGTGGCCGTGTTGATGCGGCGCAAGTGGCTCTTGATTCAGGCTGTGGTCTTTTTTGGGGTCGCCGCCGGGGTGCTCGCGCTTACGTTGCCCAAGCAATTCCAGTCCACTTCCCAGTTGATTGTGCGCTCCCTGGAGGCGGATGCGTCTGTGCTCTCGGACCTGGGATTGAACGAGCTGGCCCGGGGACTCACCGGAGAGTCCGAGGAAATCCAGAACCACATCGCCATGCTTACGGCCCGACCGATTTTGGAGCAGGTGATCTGGAAGCTGCAACTTCGAAATGACAGCGGGGTGTTGTTGCCCCCGGACAAGTTGCTGGTGCCCGGCGTGGATGCGGCGCTCACCGCCCCCCCCAACGTGAGCGTCAAGCAGCACCAAAGCACCGATCTCATCCTGGTGACGGCAAAAAGTGACGATCCGGATCTCTCCCGCATGCTCGCGGACACCCTCGCCCAGTCCTACATTGAGGAGACCCTCGCCCGTGCCCGCCGGGAGTCCAGCGAAGCCCGTGCCTTTGTGGAGGGCCGGCTGGAGGTCGTGGCCAAGGAGTTTGAGCGGGCCATGTCGGAGATCGCCGACGTGCAGCAGCGGGAGCAGGTGGTCGACCTTCAATCTGAGGTGAAGAGTGCCGTGTCCCGCGTGTCGGATCTGATGCTCTCCGCGGAAGAGACGGCGGTTCGGGTGCAGGAGATTCGGGCGCAAATTGGGGAGCTGAAGCGGGTGCAATCCCAGGAGTCCGCGGCGTTCCTGGCCCCGAAGACCGTGACCGAGAACCTGGACATTCGAAGCGCCCGGGACACCCTGGTCGGTCTGCGGCAAGAGCGGGAGTCTCTGCTCCTGGAGAAGACGGAGATCCATCCGGATGTACGGCGCATCGACATCCAGATGGAAGCGGCCCAGGCTGAAATCTCGGTGGCCCTCGACCAGCAGCATGCCCTTCAGCCCGACCTGGTGCGCATGCAAACGGAGCTCTCGGGACTGTTGGAAAAGGCAGGAGAGATCAACGCAGCGATTGATCGGACCACGGAGCGCTTCGCCCAGTATCCGGAGAAGATGCGTCTTCTCTCCCAGCTCCAACTGGAGGCTTCTGCAGCGGAGCAGGTCTATCGAAGCTTGCAGGACCAGACGTTTCAGATCGCCATTGCCGAGGCCATGACCGTCTCCCCCCTTCACTTCGTGGAACAGGCCAGGCTCCCCGAGCGCCACCTGTTCCCCAAGCTCTTGCCCTGCCTGGTCTACGGCTTGT
This sequence comes from uncultured Enterobacterales bacterium, assembly GCA_964604165.1. GTDB lineage: Bacteria > Myxococcota_A > UBA796 > UBA796 > CAJQPC01 > JAYZDK01. The sequence goes on along the minus strand of CAZRYF010000071.1, from coordinate 6,787 downwards.
TGCTCGGGCTTCTGGCTGGCCTGACCCTTGTGGTGATCTTCGAGTACATCGATGACTCCATCCAGGATGCGGAGGAGCTTCAAGCGCTCGTGGACTGGCCACTTTTGGGGGTAGTGCCCCTCTCTCGGCAGATTGATGTGGGGGTGGCTGCGGCCAGCCCCACCCATCCGGTCCCAGAGGCCTTTCGGGTTTTGCGAGCGTCCATGGCGGATGCTGCGCCCGACCCACCCGCCCACTTGCTCGCGGTGACCTCTGCGCTCCCGGGGGAGGGAAAGAGCACCACGGCGGCGCACCTGGCGCGTTCGCTCGCCCGGGAAGGCAAGCGGGTGTTGGTGGTGGACTGCGATCTGAGAGCACCCCGCCAAGAAGAGCTATGGGGGGCCGCCTCAAACGGGGGTCTCACTGCGGTATTGGAAGGGAGATCGAGCCTGGCCGACGAGGTGCAGGAGACCGGGGTGGAGGGGCTCTCGGTCTTGTGTGCGGGCGATCCGCCGCCGGATCCCGGCCGCCTGGTGGAGTCCTTGAAGGCCCGCCAGTTGCTCCTGGAGGCCGCCAAGGGATGGGATGCGGTGGTGGTGGACACCCCGTCGATTCTCCTGGTGGACGATGCGCGGGTGGTCTGCCGGGTGGTGGACCAGGTGCTGGTGGTGGTGCAGGCACATTCGACCCCCCGGGGTGCACTTCAGGAGGCCGCTGCGCTCCTTGCCTCGGCAGGGGTCAAGTCCGTGGGATGTGTGCTGAACCGGGGACGACCCGCAGCGGCAGCGCCCGGTCGGTTCAAGAAGGTGCTGCGTCTGGAGTCCAGGCGGGACCGGGGGGAGGGGGTCGCATGATTGGCTGGCTTCTGGGCTGGGCGGTGGCGTGTGGGCCACAGACCTCTGCAATCCTGGTGGGGTTGGGGTCGGAGAATCCGGTGATCCGGGAGGACATGGCGATTCTCGCCCGCCGCGTCGAGTCCGACGAGGTCGTGCAGGCGCTGGTAGGGCTGCTCGAGGACCCGGTCGAGGAGGTGCGGGTTCGCGCCGTGGAGAGCTTGGGGATTCTCGGCAATGCAGCGGCCGTGGACGCCCTGGTGGCCGGTCTGGCGGGGGCCGAGGGCAGGGTGAAGCGGGCCACGATTGATGCCCTCGGGCAGATCGGGGACGTGCGGGCCGTGGAGCCTTTGGTGGCCCATGTTTCGCAAGCGGAGATGGTTTCGTTGAATGCCATTTGGGCGCTGGGAGAGCTGGGAGACCTCCGGGCCATGGCGCTGCTGACCCGTCTTCGGGATCATACGGATCCCCTGGTGGCCTGGAATGCTGAGCAGGCCCTGGAGAAGCTGCCTGCTGCCCCAGCGAAAGGCTGAACCATGATCGCGGCCCTCGGCCTGGCCGCGGCCACAGCCTGGGCGGATCCAACCCTTCCCCCGCCACGCCTGCTGAAGGAGGATGCACTGCGGGCAGCGGGGGAGAGCTGGCTCGCCGGCGCATCGCCTCTCGCGCCGGAGGGTCCGGGTGGAGAGGGGGAGTGGAATGAGTACCGGGTGCAGGTGCAGCCCTGGACCCGGGCCGCGGGCGGCAACCTGGAGCCGCGGCGCACCGGGGGAGACACAGAACCCGGGCTGGCTTCCTGGCGCGGAGGGCTGGAGATGGGCGCCCGATCCGGCTGGATGGAGTTTCGCGTGTCCCCCGAAGTTCGGGTCGACGCCCCCGTGGAGCCGGACTGGCTCGGGGCCGAAGTCCTGGCCGCTGAGTACTTTGGCGGTTTGCACCGGAAGGGACTGCGGATCGGTGTGGGGGCAGAGCGGAGGATGCTGGGTCCCGGCCGGCGGGGCTCCCTGGTGCTGACCGATCATGCCCGGCCCCATCCGGCGGGCGTGGGCAGCTGGGAGGGAAGCGTCGGCGAGAGGGGAAGACTGAGAGCAGAAGGAAGCATCGGGTGGCTCCAGGCCCCCCGGAAGGACGTGCAGCGACCTGGTTTGATGCACATGGACCTGCGCTACTCGCCCCTCCCAGTCCTGGAGGTGGGGGCCAGCCGCTTGACCCTCTTTGGGGGCGAGGGCCGCCCCATGCCCACGGTGGGGGACCTGTTGTGGCCGATGGATCCCCACGTGGAGAACGACCCGGATCAGGAGCTGGCGGACCAGGACGAGCTGGCGGCAGTGGATGTGCGCGTGTCTCTTCCGTTGGCCCAGTGGTTTTCTGGCCCGGTGGACTGGGTGGAGGGCTGGTACCAGTACGGTGGGGAGGACATGATCCTCCGGGAGATGGCAGGAGTCTCGGTACCGTCACTGGCGGGGGTGGCCAACCTCTACGGCGGAGAGGTCGGGGCCCAGGGGTTTGTGTTGACCGTCGAGCGGGCCGAGATCTTCGATGACGTCTTCCGGTGGTACACCGGCCACCGCATCTACCACGACGGATTCACCCAGTCCGGGCGCTCCCTGGGCCACCCGGTGGGGGGAGATGCCGGGACCCTCTGGGTGGGGCTGCGGTGGGGCTGGGGTCCAGTCGGCGCCCAGGGATGGGTGGAGCACCTGGAGCGGATCGGGGTGGTGGAGCAGCTGAACGGAACCCTGTTCACCCTGGCCGTGCCCGAGATCTCCTGGCGCCTGGGCGCTCGCCTGTGGGGCCTGGACCGGAAAGGGGGACACCTGGAGGTGTCCTACGTCTTTGAGACCCTGGAGGGATCCGGTTTTGTGCCGGGGGAGCGCGCAACGACCCACAGGATTCAGGTGGGCCGATTTGGGGCCTCCCGGGACGTGCTGAAGCGTCCTTGACCCCTGCGGCTGATTCCCATACAAGCGGCCGTTCTGGAGGTTTCCATGGGCAGGCTCACCGTTTTCATCGCGGCAATGGCCCTCTCGGCTTGTGGTGGTTCGTCCCAAGAAGGACAGGGCCCCGCACAGAAGGCACCTGAGGCGCCCGCCCCGGTGGACCGGGATCGGGTGGTCGTCATTGGCTTTGACGGTGTGGATCCAGATCACGTGGAGATGTGGAAGGACGACCTTCCCCACCTGGCGGCCCACATGGAGGCGGGCCGGATGCGGCGCCTCGGAACCACCACGCCGCCCCAGTCGCCGGTGGCATGGGCCACCTTCGCGACCTCCATGAACCCAGGAGGCCACGGAATCTTCGACTTCATCGGCCGGGATCCCGCCACCTACTTTCCCGAGGTCGGCACCAACTCCTACCAGGGCCCGGCCTTTGACAGCGCAGGAAAGGTCCAGTCTCCGGGCAAGGGCACGAGCCCCCGGAGCGGCGAGAGCTTCTGGAAGACGGCTGCGGATGCGGGCATCCGCACCACCGTCTTGAGCGTTCCCTACTCGTTTCCCGCGGAGGATCTGGGGCCCCACGGCAAAGTGCTCTCGGGCCTGGGCACGCCGGATCTGCGCCTGACCAACTCCACCTTCTTTCTGTTTGGAACGGACGTGGATGACGAGGCGGACAAGAAGAATGTGTCCGGTGGGGACCTGGTGCCTCTCACGGGAGAGGGGGGAAGCTGGACCGGTGTTGTGGAAGGCCCGCGAAAGGTCGGGGGCCGGGGAAAGGTCGCGGCGACCCTCAAGTTTGAGACCAGGCCGGGATCAGGGGGCGTCTTCATCACCGGAGACGGTCTGTCCGTGGAAGCCGAGGTGGGGGCGTTCTCCTCCTGGGCCACCCTCTCCTTTGATGTCTCCAATTTCTACATCGCCAAGGCCCTGGTGCGCTTTCTGCCGTTGCAGGTAGAGGGGGGCGTGCGGGTCTACATGACCCCCCTGATGATTCACCCGGACGCGCCCTATCTGCCCCTCTCCCACCCGGAGGGCTTCGCGGCAGATCTCGCCAAGTCCTACGGGAGCTTCAAGACCATTGGATGGGTGCACGACACCTCGGCCTTGAACTCGGAGCAGATCTCTGACGACGCCTTCGCCCTGGACATGAAGAGCGTTTTTGATGCCCGGCTGGCCATGACCCTGGGGGAGCTGCACAAAGACGAGGCGGACTTGTTGGTGAGCGTCTTCACGGCCACGGACCGGGCGGGGCACCTGTTCACGCGGTTCTTGGATCCGGCCCATGCCCGCCACGAGACCGGCACATCCCAGGCCGACTTGATCCACCAGACCTACCGCTGGATGGACGAGGCCCTCGGGCAGATCGAGGAGAGCCTCGGGGAGACCGATCGGCTGATTGTCCTGTCGGATCACGGCTTTCACACCTTTCGGAGGGGGTTCGCAGCAAACACCTGGCTCCTGCAGAATGGATTCCTGGCCTTGAATCCCGGCGTGGAGCCCGGCAAGAAGACCAGCCTGATTCGGGGACACCTGGACTGGAGCAAGACCCGGGCCTACGCCATGGGGACCGGGCAGATCTACATCAACCTCGCAGGTCGGGAGAAGAACGGCCAGGTGGCCCAGGCTGACTACGAATCCACCTGCCAGGAGATCGCCGAAGGGCTCAAGAAGGTGGTGGACCCGGCCAGTGGAAAGCCGGTCCTGGTGGATGTGTTCACCCGGAAGGCCTGGTCTGGAGCCAGGCTCGACCATCGATCGCCGGATCTACAGCTGGCCTTTGCCGATGGGGTGCAGTTGGACCGGGGGGGCAGCGCACTGGGGGGCGTGCCGGCCGAGCTTTTCTCGGACAACTCCCAGAAGTGGTCCGGGGACCACGCGGCGTCTGACCCGGCGGATACCGAGGGGTTCCTTCTGTCGAATCTGGAAGGGCTGCGCACGGAGCTGACCATCGCGGACATCGCGCCCACAGTCCTTGGGCTCCTCGGTGTGGAGGTGCCGTCCGGTTATGAGGGGCGGGACCTTCGGAAATAAACGGCGGGGATGACCAAAGACATGTGGATGTTGATTCAAAGGGTGCTTCTTGGATGCTCTGCCGGCATGCTGGCCGGAGCGACGGTGGGCATGGGCGAGGCCTTGGTGCTGCTCTCCACCACGGGGGGCGCCGAATACGGCGCCTTGTTCTACGCGGTGGTGTTGTATGCGGTCATCGGCGTCGGCATGGGGGGGGGCTGCGGCCTGGGGGTTGCGATTCTGTCCCTGGTGTTCAAGCGCCTCTCGGACTCCATGGCCTTCACCCTTCCCTGGCTGGGAGTCTTCTGCTCCCTGGGGGCGGTCATCACCCTCTACCTGGTAGGAAAGCTGGTCTACATGGAGGAGGCGCTGCCGGCCTCGTCCCGCTTCTTGATCCTGGGGGGATTCGGGGGGGTGGGACTGGTGGGGCTTTGGCTGGGGCCGATTTTCCTGACGCGGACCCCCTTCAAGGTGCTTCTGCGCGTTCGCGGGGCCTTCACCTTGTACGGCGGCCTGGCGCTTCTCTCGGCGATCTTTGCTTTTGCGCCTGGGGCTATAGACCCGGTGGGGAGCATGAACCCGGAGCGGGAGCAGTCCCCCGGCCTCGCCAAGCGTCCGAACGTGATGGTGATCATGGTGGATACCTTGAGGGCGGATGCCCTGGGAACCTACAACCCGGGAGAGGCCTCCACGCCGAGCCTGGACAAGCTGGCGGCGGACAGCGTGGTGTTTGAGCAGTTCTATACGGCCTCTGCCTGGACCCGCCCCTCCACGGCCAGTCTCTTTACGTCCATGGCGGTCTCGTCCCATGACACAGCCATCAAGGTGGACGTTCTTCCCAACGAGGTGGACACCCTTGCGGAGGTTCTCCGGGGCCAGGGGTACGTGACCGGCGGCATGCCGAACAACATCAACGTGACCCGGTCCTTTAATTTTCAGCAGGGGTTTGACTGGTTCGAGTACCAGGCCCCTGAGTACATGTTTGGCGCCACGGAGTCGGCGTCTCAGCTCTCCATGTACAACGTGCTGCGGAAGGTGCGGGACAAGACCTCGGGCGATGCCAAGGCGGTGAAGGACTTCTACCAGCCGGCCGAGGCGGTGCTGGGGCGGGCACGGGACTTCATTCACGCGCAGAATGACAGCCGCTGGTTCCTGTTTGTTCATCTCATGGAACCGCACGATCCGTACTTTACCCATCCGTACAACGGAGAGGCCTACGGGCGGTCCGAGCACCGGAACCCTGATCCGGCCCGAACCGACGAGCTCGTGGAAATGTATGGGGGAGAGGTCACGTACATGGACACGCAGCTGGCCCAGTTCCTGGCGTGGATGGAAGAGAGCGGGGCCTACGATGATACGGTCATCGTGTTGACCGCGGATCACGGCGAGGAGTTCAACGAACACGGTGGGTTCTGGCATGGGGTCACCCTGTACGAGGAGCAGATCCACGTGCCCCTCGTCGTCAAGCTTCCCGAGAGCCGCCTTGCGGGAAGTCGGGTGCCCTGGCAGGTGCGCCAGGTGGACGTGGCGCCGACCTTGGCGACCCTGGCGGGGGCACCGCTGCCGGCTCTTTGGCAGGGGACGGATCTCCTGGATGAGCGGGCGCTGGAGGCCCTGGCCCAGATGGACGCCGAGCCTTCTTCGGTCGAGGAAGCCGAGGCGCCGGCGGAGGACTTGCTGCTGCAGAGCCCTGGTTCGGGCATCTACCCCCGCATGGATCGACTGGTCTTTGCTGAGACCAACCTGGAGGGCAACGACCTCTCTACGGTTCGGACCGAGGGGTGGAAGCTCATCACAGCCAATGAAGGCAACCCCCGGGGGCTGGAGCTCAGGGAGATGTACAACGTCAGCTCGGATCCTGGGGAGACCGAGAACCAGGTCGGCATCGACGTGGCCCGCCAGAACGGTCTGGAGTCCCAGGTGGTCGAGCAGGTCAAGGCCGCCACCGCGGCGGGTGTCTCCGGCACCACCGCCGAGCTGGACGACGTGACCCTGGAGCGTATGCGAGCGCTTGGCTATGTGGAATAG
>CAZRYF010000070.1:0-24889 GCA_964604165.1 uncultured Enterobacterales bacterium | reverse complement strand
AGTCGGGTCGAGAGGCGCTCGGGGCGGCCCGACTCCCCCCTGGGATGCCGCATCCGCCCCCGCAGTCGGGTCGAGAGGCGCTCGGGGCGGCCCGACTCCCCCCTGGGATGCCGCATCCGCCCCCGCAGTCGGGTCGAGAGGCGCTCGGGGCGGCCCGACTCCCCCCTGGGATGCCGCATCCGCCCCCGCAGTCGGGTCGAGAGGCGCTCGGGGCGGCCCGACTCCCCCCTGGGATGCCGCATCCCCTCCCGCAGTCGGGCGCTCGGTTGTCCCTGAAGCACCGCTGCTTTCACAGAACACTGGCCCTGGGGCGGGTGTCTTTTCCAAAACCGACGGGTCAGCGCCACCCCACCCTGTCGAGGCAGGCATCCATCAACGCCGGGAAGTGCGGGTACCAAAGGGCGTTCAGGGGGGAGGGATGAGGCAAGGGATGCAGCCTTAGATCCCGGCCGGCGAATTCAATTGAGAGGGGGCGCTCGTAGCGATCTTCGAGCTTCCAGTGGCCCTCAAGGGCGGGTTTGAGCGACTTGTCCACCATGCCAAACCAGTGGAAGGCCACGTTGCCGCAGCAGATGAGGTCCGACCCTGTGTAGTGATGGGCAAACAGGTCCTGGATCATGGGGGCAAAACGGCGCTTGACCTTCACCGACCAGGCCTTGTTGCCCACGGGCTTGTACGGGACCGTGTTGCACCAGAACACGTCCCGCCCCACGTCGATGGAGGCCTGAATGTCCCCAGGCTCGGTGCCGTGCCGGGCCCGGTGCAGCGCCCCCCGGATGAGTCGCCCCCCCTTTCCGATAAACGGCTCCCCCAGCTCGACCTCTGTGCGCCCCGGGTCCCGGCCGAAAATCGAGAGCCCACCGTCCAAGCTTCCGCTGCCCAGGAGAATCGGCTCCAGGGGATCCCGCGCCGCCGCATCATAGACCTCCAAATCGATGGACATGTCTCCTTTGGCTGCTTCCGCGCGGAATCGGTCTCGCAGTGGCTCGAACATCCTCCCCTCGTATCCGCTGGTCCGATACAGGAGGTACAAATGAGCGTTCGAGAAGCCAAAAAGGAGCAACGCCGGGCCGCCATCGAGGCGGCGGGGCTGGATCTCTTTGTGCAAGAAGGCTTTGAGCGCACCTCGGTTGAGAAGATCGTGGCGGCCTCTGACATCGCCCGGGGCACCTTCTACCTTTACTTCAAAGACAAGCATGCTCTTTTTGAGACCCTGGTCGAGCGCCTGTACGGGCCTCTGGTGGACATTCTCGAGGCCCACCAGCGGGCACTGTCAGAAGCGCGGAACACCTCCCAGCAGCAAACCCTGTACATGAAGATGGCCTGGGCCATGACTGAGCAGGTGGTGGAGCTTCAACCCTTGGCGCTGCTGCACTTCCGGGTGGCCTGGTCCGCGGGCCCGGCGGGGGAGACCGTCCGCGAGTGGCGGGCCCGCATCGAGTCCCTCGCCCGGTCCATTCTCGTGGACGCCACCCAGCGCGGCTTTGTCCGGGACCACGACCCCACCATCGTGGCCATGGCGATCGTGGGGGCTGCCGAGCGCCTGGCCTGGGCCTGGGTCAGCAGCGATGGCGACCTGGACAAGGCCCGAGTGGCCACAGAGCTCGCCGACCTCTTCTGGAAGGGAATCCACGGCTGGGAGCCCGCGACTACCGCTTGACGAACCGCCCCACCGCCTCCATGTGGCCGGTCTGGGGAAAGAGGTCCACGGTCCACACGTCTGTGAGCTTCCAGCCACCCTCCGCGAGCACCTCCCGGTCCCGGGAAAGAGACGCCGGGTTGCAGGCCACGTAGACGAGCACCTGGGCACCCTCCAGGCTGGCCAACCACCGGGACGCCTTGGGGTGAAGGCCCGCCCGTGGAGGATCCACCACCACCACATCCGCCTCCAAGCCCTCCGCCACCTTCTCCACGGGTCCCGCGATGAACCGGGCGTGGCCAATGCCTGCGCGCAAAGCGTTCTCCCGGGCATCCGCCACCGCAGACTCCACCAGCTCAACGCCCACCACCTCCTGCACCCGATCCGCCAGGTAAAGGCCGATGGACCCGGTGCCACAGTAGAGGTCCAAAAGACGGGTTCCAGCGCCCGCCGCCTCTCCCACGAGGTCATAGAGAACCCGCGCCCCCGCCGTGTTGGTCTGAAAGAAGGACTCCACAGACAGACGCAGTCGCAAGCCCCCGAGGGCCTCCTCGATAAAGGGCTCACCCCGGAGCACCGCCCGACAGGCGCCGATGGCTGCATCCGCCACCCTCTCGTTCACGTACCAGCAGACCCCCGTCACCTCCGGGAAAGCCGCAGCAAGGGCGTCCAGTTCGGCCCGCGCACCCGCCTCGTTCTCCGGCGGGGCCGTGTAGACTGCCACCAGCCGCTGGCCCAGGGTGGTCTCTCGCAGCACGAGATGTCGCCAGAAGCCGGTCGCTTCTCGAGGATTCCACGGCGCAAGCGCCGAGCGCTCCAGGTGCTCCCGTGCGACGGCGATCAAGGCGTTGACTCCCTCGGACACCAGCTCGCACCGGGGGGCATCGACCACCCGGTCGAACCGTCCGGGCGCATGAAAGCCCAGGAACCGCCCATCCAAGGGCAGTCCAGCAGCATGATCCGCCTCGGAGACATACCGAGCCGACCCATAGGTCAGCTCCACCTTGTTCCGGTAGCCATACCCCTCTCCCCCGGACCGCGGTTCGTGCCAGGTCACCCCGTCCAGAGGTTCCAACAGTCGCCTCACGTGGTCGGCCCGTTCCTGACGCTGGCGCTCCAGGGGCATTTCCTGGAGCGTGCACCCTCCGCAGAGCCCAAACAAGGCGCACCGCGGCTCCACCGCATCCGGTGCAGGCGTGACCAGCCCCACCCGGCGACCATGCAACAGGCCCTTTTTGCGCTTGAACGGCTGCACCCGAACCACGCTGCCCGGAGGCGCTCCCCGCACCAGCACCACCCTGCCGTCGTGCTCCCCTTGCCCACACCCCTTGGGCCCCAGCGAGGTGACCGCCAGGTCAAAGGGAGCGATGAATCTGCGGCGACGGGCCATGGGGCCGGGTTCTACTGTGTGGCGCCCTTCACATCCAGGGTAAAGCTCATTTCATTCATATTCTTCAGCTGCCCAAACATGGCACTGAAGGGGTCGAAACCAAACTGGGTGTGGCTGGCTTTGAACCCGCCGCTGGCGGAGAAGCTGCTCCCATCGGCCGTGATCTTCATCTGGGCCTTCACTGGGGAGGACTGCCCCCGCAGGGTCATGTTGCCGGAGACCGTCACACCGCCTCCGCTGGCCACGCAGCCCGTGGAGGAGAACGTGATGTGGCTGTGCTTGTCACCGACAAGCTGTTCAGCGGCGAGCATGTTCTTTTTCACGTCGACCCGCTGGTCTTCGCTCAACATGCTGCTGTAGCCCACCTTCTTGCGCATGCCGGCCTCATCGATGATGAGCCCCCGCACAGGGAGCTTCATCTCCACCTTGCATGCACCGGGGTTGGCTTCATCCCAGGTCACCGTGCCTCCCCAGCCCGTGGCCATGACCACATGGTCATGAGAAAGGCCCGCGCCCATGGTGTCCGGATCCTTGAAGACCTGCACGTAAACCAGGCTCCTTTCCGACTGCAAGCGATAGGTCACCGGCTCGGCGAGCGCAGACGAACCCCCAAAAAGAACCGACGCTCCCCACAAGAGCGGCTTCCATCGCATCATGCTGTCCTCCAATGGCACCGATCATGCCACAACCCAGGACGCCATAAAACGCTTCCCATTACAACCCGGAGCGCTCCAGCACCAACAGGTACCGGGTACCATCTCCTTCCGCCCCCCCCACCAGGTCAAACCCCCAGCGGCGAGCCTGTTTCTCCACGATGGCTGCCACCGGTGCAGGGCAAGACTGGACCTCAAACACCGTCGGCGTGCCCATGTCCCCCACATCCAAAAACGCCGTACAGCGGACCTCGCTCACCCCCTCGCCCTGCATCCACTTGGTGACCGCCCGGGCTTCGATGGGGGACTCCGCCCACCGGGGCACCGCGTAGGGAGGCACCTGCACCAGCACACCGTCCAGAGTAGGCGGCGAGGGCAAGGCCACCCGATGGGCCTGGTAGATGAGCTCAATTTCGTGCTTGGCCCACTCGGCGCGGTCCCCTCGCCGGGGAGGAAAGAACTCCCACTGCTTCAGTGCGGTCTTGGCACTGGGTTTCAGGGCATCCGGACAATCGAGAACCACCAAGGCCCGCTGCCGGCCCTGATCATCAATCTCAAAGCGCATGCGACAAGGTACGGGCTCCCCCATAATCTCGGCATAGAGCGCGGCCCCATCGTCGGGCTTGACCCCCACGATCTTCCAAGCCTCCACGGTCAGCGGCATGGCCCTTCGCGCTTCATCGCTCAGCGCCTCCACCTCGATGGGCACAGCGTCCGCCCCGTCCTCGCCCCCCCAGGGGATCGAGAGGGCCACCCGGGCTGTGTGGAGCCAGTCGGGCACCACGTGGGCCTCGAGGGTGAGGTCAAGGGCCGGGCCCAGACTCGCCACCGCGCCGCCCCCAAACACCGGCCCCTGGTAGGGAATCGTGGCCCCGAAGGCCTCGGCGGATCCCGACACGTACAGGAATCCCGCTGTGGAGATCCAACCCGCGGACAGGTAGGGGGAGACCGTCGTACCCTGCAAACCCAGCAGACCATCAACCCCTGCTGTCTCCACGTGGAGCAAATCGTCGGCCCATCGCTCGGACTGGTCCGGGTGCCGGGCCAGGTTGCCCACGGTCCGGGACAAAGAGGCATGGCCGCGAACCCCAAGCGAAAAGCTCCCAGAAGAAGCCCAACCAACCCCCACCTCAGCGCCCATTCCCACGGTGCGACTGGACACCATCTGCACGGGGGGCGCGTAGCCAAGCCCAGCATAGGGCACCAGGCTCCCAGGCCCATCCAAGGCCAGGGAGAGGCGAGGACGGGCCACCACTGGGGCCGGATCCGCGTTGCGATTCCAGGTGGCGTCATCCACAAACGGACCGGTGCAACCATGCTCCGGCACCCAGCCCAGCTCCAGCGCCAACGCACCGCTGCCGGCTCCCCGCGCGGGAATCGGGCCGTGCAATGCCGAGAAATCCCGCACCAGCGCCCGCTGTGTCACCAGGTTGCTGGTGCGTGTGCGGGGACTTCCATCCATGCACTCCGGCACAAGCACCGATGCATTGGAAGTCGCCAGCAGGACAAGCAAACCGATCACGTGTTCTCCAGAGTCAGGCATTCTGCCATGAGTTCCCCTCCCATCCATGCGGTGAGACCCAAGCGAAGCCAACCTTCAAGCACGCCTTCGCGGTCGGACAGGCACATCCACCGGGCCATCACCGCCAAGGTTGCCTTCACCACGTCGGGCTCCTTGGGCAGCTGCATCCGGGCATACACAATCAGCGCCTGTGGCCCCTTGTCATAGTGCTCCCGACAAGAAAAAGGCACGTACTCCCGGAGGTCGGCCATGGGAGCCTCCAACACCGCCAGCGCGGTCTCCCATCCATGACGTTCCGCCAGTGCACCGGCGCACCCGGCCCATGCGCAGAGAAAGAGCTCCGCCTCTACCTCCTTTTCCAGGGGCCCGAGCGCCTCACGCCAACCCCCGGAGACCGGCCAGAGGTCCTGCTGGATCATGTCCCGCACCGCCTGGGCCAGCACCTTGGCCGGCGGGGCATGGGGAAGGCCGGCCATCCGGGCCTCGATGGCTTCCCGGGTGTGGGGCCCCACCGCCACCTCGGGCACCCGTGCGCGAAACCGATCAAAGATGCCCATGGCTTGGTGCTACCCCGCCCCCGGGACCATGTCCCCGAGCCACTCCGCGAAGGAATCCGTGGCCACAAAACCCCGTGCCCGCTGCAGAAGCAGGTCCTCCGCCTGGGGACGCCACTCAGCCTCCAGCCCCGAGCCAGCCAGGAACTGGGACAGGCTCGAGTCCCCGACCTCTTCCATGAGGGCCGAGAGAAGCGACTCCACCCCCTCGCCAAGCCCGTCCCACGCCGCGAGTCCCCGCACGATCTCCACAAGCTCGGTCACCAGAGCATCAGGATCCAGAGCGTTCAGCTCCTCCACCCAGGTCTCGACCGGGACGCCCAGCAACGAGTCCACGGAGTCGGAGCGCCACTCCCCAAAGGTCTGGGCAAATCCCTCCGAGCAGAGGTGCGCCACGGAGATGTCCAGAGAGACGGAGATTGCACCATCCACGAACTCCCGCACCCGCGCCTCGGCGCGCTCCTCCACCTGCGCCCCGACCGCGCTGGCCACCTCACTGGCGGCCCCCACAAGCTGGGAGAATGCCCCACCCCGCTTGCGTCCCCCCTGCGACGAGGTCGGCAGAATGGGCTTCAGACTCTTTCCGAATTCGGTGAGCACCTGCACCAACACCGTGCGGATCAACTCATGCATGGCCGCATGGTCCAAGAGCAGTCGAACGATCTCCTGGTTGGGGGTGTACGGTCGCCCCAGCAGCGCCTTTGCGGGTGACAAAAGCTCCGGTGGCAGGCTCTGCCCCAAGGGGCCTCTTTCCTCCCCGCTGCGCTCCAACCCCTTCTGGACCAGCTCTCGCACCCACTTCTCCGTGTGGGCATCCGCTGCGCTGGCCCGCAACCCATCCACAAATCGGCGCGCCAGCCACTCCGGATCCACCATCTCCCCTACGGGGCGGGACAACAGGTCATCCAAGAGCCGCTTGACCAGCCCGGAAAGAGCTTCTTCATGGTCCCGAAGATGCCCCAGAATCTGTTGCGAAGTGGCCACGGGGATAGTCTACCGCGCCATGTTCGAACACTTCCGAGTCCCCCACACCCATCGCCCACTCGGGGAGCGGCTGGCCATGGGTGGCGCAGCCACGGTGACAGCCTTGCTGTTGTTTGGCGGTCTCTTTCTTGGGCTGGACTGGTTCATGGAGAAGCTGGGACTGCGCGAGACCACCCCCGCCCCCGCCCCCCTGGAGGTCATTTTCCCAGCAGGGGACTCGGGGACCCCACCACCGTGAGCCAAAGCTGGTGACGGGCCCGGGTGGCGGCCACGTGCAGCAGGCGCCGGGATCGGGAGTCCTCCGGGTAGCAGGCCGAGGACACTTCCACGAGAATCACATAGTCAAACTCGAGCCCCTTGACCTCGGTGACCTCGGTGACCTCCACCCCCGGCTCAAAGGCAAAGTCCCCGTCTCGCACCCGGCGCACCCCGGGCAGGTCCGAGCGCTTCAGGCCCCGAAAGTAAAGGTCTGCCAAGGCGCCGTTTCGAGCCAACACAGCCACGGAAGCCCGAGGCTCAGTCGAACGCAGCTGCTGGAGGTTGTCAGCCAAGAAGGCCACAGCCGCCCCGTGCTCCGGAAAGGAGAACCACTCCACGGGCTCGCCATCCCGGGTGGCCACCCTGGGCGGATCCCCCTCGGAGAGCGGCCCGAGGACAGCGTGGGCAAAAGCAGTGATGCGTGCGGTGGAGCGGTAGCCGATCTCCAGGTTGGACAGCTCCACGTCCGAGCCTCCAAGCCCCTCCAAGAGGTCGTCCCAGGAAGAAAACCCCGTGTCCGCCATGATGTGCTGGCGAGTGTCCCCGGCCAAAGTGACGCACCGCTTCTCGTCGGCAAGCCCCAACAGGACCTTGACCTCCATGGGGGAGAGGTCCTGCAGCTCGTCCACCACCAGATGGGAGAACCGAACAGGCTTTCCTCGGCGACGAAGACGCCCCACCCGCAGCTGGTACATGTGAAGCAGCAGGGCCTCGTCTTCCTCGTCGAGCTCTGCGCCCTCTTCTCGATCTCCCTCCACCCAGGACACAAGCCGCTTTTCCTGCTCCCGGGTCCAGTCGGTGACCCGCTGGATTTCCTGCCGGTTGAAGTCCCCCGGGGCCCGCTCGGTCAGCTCGGACTCCAGGTAGAAGGGGTCTCCCAACAAGCGTGCCACCTCGGCCCAAGCAGCTCGCGCATCGGCTGGACCTGCATTCTCCGTGACCCAGTCGGCGAGCATGCCCGGCAGCGCCGGGTGCAGCTTCATCCGCGTGACCACTTCCGGGGTGTCCTGTGCCCGGTGGGAAGGCAGGAAGGAGAAGGCGCGGCGAAAGAGAGACTCGGACAGCTCCGGCCAGGTCACCACCTCGACCCCGTGAACTCCCAGTCCGGGAAGCACTCGAGAGATGAAGGTGCGCAGAGCCCGGCCCCAAACCACCACCGCCATGCGGGATGGACGAAACCGCTTGGGGTCCTGGTAGGCCAGCCAGGCCACCCGGTGAAGGGCCACAGTGGTCTTGCCAGAGCCGGCCCCACCCCGCAGCAACACCAGCCCCGAGTCAGGCGCGGAGATGAGAGCAAACTGCGCCGGATCGATCAGCGCCGCAATGTCCGGTAGATGCTTGGCCGACCGGACAACGGCTCCGCCCCCCCCTAAGCGCCCCCTGGTGCGGCCGGCCACAAGCCCCCCATCTTTGGCCGCCAACAAGCGGGGACGCGGCCGCTCCTGCACGACCCAGTGCTCCTCTCCGTTTCGCACGTAGACGCCGCTCTTTGCCTCGATGCGGTGCAGCCGACCCAGAGCAATGGTCACGCTGCGGCGAGCTTGCACCACTCCCTCAAAGAGACGCGTCCCAATCTCTTCGCCATACTCATCCCCCTCCTGGTACCGGTAGAAGATGCGGGCGATGGGGGCATTGCGCCAGTCCAGGATGCGCAGACCATGGTCCAGACGGGTGGCCCGACCCAGGTAGAGGTGACGGGTGCGCTCCCCTTCCACCAGGCACAGGTGGGCAAAGTACGGGCAGTCCGGGTCCACGGTCTCTTCCGCCCGCCCCCGACGGATCTGCTCCAACAGCGCGTACTGCTGGTCATATTGCTGGAGAATGGAACCGCGGTCCTCCCCCTTGGCGTGCACCATCTCCTCCCGCAGCCGCTCCAGCTCCACCAGGATGTCCGCATCCCTGGCCCCGGCCACCACGGGCTTCTCCAGGAGCCGCTCGCGGATGTCCGCAAGGAGGGCCTCCTCTTCTTCGGGCACCTGGAGATCGGGCGGTTGGTTTGCCAAGCAGTCCTCCTGAGACCCGAGGGCTTATCCAAACCGTCGCCACTCTGCATGCAGGTCCTTCGACAAGGAAATACAAGGGCGCTCAAATGTTCCACCTGCCTTCCTTTTTGTTTCTTGCCGCCTGCAACTTCTCCACCGGCGATACCTACGACGTGGAGGGGTTGGTGCTCAAGGTAGAGGAGAGCTCCATCCTGGTGGATCACGAGGAAATCCCGGGCTTCATGGAAGCGATGGTCATGCCGTTTTCAGCGGACCCCAACCTCTTGCGCGGCCTGTCCCGTGGCGACCGCATCAAGGCTCGGCTGCTGGTTTCCACCGCCGAGATCAGCTCCCAACTCATCGGAATTGAGGTCACCGGCCGGGAGGACCTTCCCCAAATGGAGACCGATCCCGTGCAGACGAAGGCACTGGAGGTGGGTGGCGTACTGGAGGGGATGGACCTTCCCACCGCCGGCGGTCCCCTTCGCCTGGGAGAGGGACAAGGACAAACCACCGTGTTGTCCTTCTTGTTCACGAGCTGCCCACTCCCTGAATACTGCCCCCTCTTGGCCACCAAGCTCGTCCAGCTCCAGGAGCGGATTCGAGGAGAGGCCCGCATCGTGATTGTGACCCTGGACCCGGACACAGACACCTTTGAGGTGCTGGCAAAGTACGGCGCAGCCATGGGGGCCGACCCGGCCATGTGGCACTACGTGCGAGCCGAACTGGACACCCTCACCCCGCTTTTCGATGCAGTGGAAATGACCCTGGCCGAGCGAGAAGGGATGCTCCTGCACAGCTTGAAGCTCCTGGTGCTGGCCCCGAATGGCACCTTGCGATTTCTGGCCAAGAACAACGGCTGGGACATCGGAGCGGTTGCCGACGCCGTGGCCAGCGCCGTCTCCGAAGGCGCTACCAACGGCCCTTGAAGTCCAGTATCGGGGCCACGTCCCCGTGGGGACCGTGGGTCATGGTGTCGAGCGCCCCGCTGACTCCAAGCCCCAGAGCCCAGTGATCGCTGACGCCCCGGTGAACCAGGAGTCGCCCCCCCAGGTCTGGACCTCCTACCCACTGAACCCGCCCATCCCCCGAGACCTCCCAGCCCCCTCCCTTGGGCAGCCAGGCAATCCGCACCCGGGTGGTCAGCCCCCACCCCTCGGTCAACGGGACCACGTTGGAATCCAGCCAGGCGTGGTCCATGGGGAGCATGCCCGTGTCCTGTGGCAACCCCACCCGCCCATGCACCGAACCGGAGTAGACCAGAGTGTCGCCGGTCACAGCCGCGGAGACCCCAGCAGCTCCGACAGCCGCCCACGGGATCTCCACGTCCCCCGGAAACCACATTCCCTGCACCAGGCGCAATCCGAACGTTGGAACCCCCACCCCACCGTGTACGGCCAGGGCAAACGATTTCCCCTCCAAGAGGGTCTTGGAGAGCATCAACTCCGGACTCACCAGGGAGCTTGGACCGCCGGTTATGACCTCGAAGCCGTCCCCAAGCCCCATGCGTAGCCCATCGGTCGAGCCGTACTCGATCTCGCCGTTCTCCAGCGCCCAGGGGCGGATGTTTCCCTCGTTGAAGGGGTCCGAGAGCCCACCTCCGAGACTGTAGAAGAGAAGAAGCCAAGGCATCACTCCACCTCCAGAACCGCAAAGAGTGGAGCATGGTCAGACCAGGCCATGGCATCGACATTCGTGTCATCACCAGGCCCCTGAAGCGTCAGGGACTCGGTCCAGGTGCCACTTGTGAAGAGGTAATCCAGCTTTCGGGTCCAGAGCACGTCGCTGGCGATGGAGTGTGTAAAGGTCGGTGCCTGCTCTTCCACCGTGGACGCCGCCTGGTAGGTCGCGAGGTCCACAGCCGCATCGTAGTCCTCGTAGAACGCGGCCGGCATGATGTCGCCATCGTTGTGGTAGTTCACGATCTCAATCCCCCTGCCCTCCAGTTCGGCGGGATCATCTGCAAATCCATCGAGCTGAATCGTTCCTTCCGGCACAGCGTTGAAGTCGCCTCCTACCACCAGCAACTCCGAGACGCTGGCCGCCTCCTCCACCACCAGCTGAATCTGGTCGGCCTTGGTTCCATCAGAGGAGTAGGCATCCGGGTGGTTGTTCAGCACCACGATCTCCTGGGTTCCCAAGTCGATGTGAGCCCGCTGAATGCAGCGATCCAGGTAGAAGTACTGCGTCAGGCTCGCCTGGCTTTCAATGGCCCCCTGGTCAATTCGGATGTTCTGGGTGACCGGGTACTTTGAAAAGACCGCCTGGCCCATTCGCATGGGGCCCAAACCTTGTTCCGGAATGAAGTCCGCCTCCCAAACAGGCACCCAGGCCGCGTAATTCAGCTCCGTCCGCTCCAGGAGCCCCTGGACCTGGTCCACGTAGGCCGATCGCTTGGAGGCGATGTCCACTTCCTGGGTGAGGAGCACGTCCGGATCCAGGTCCCGCACAAGCGAGCTCAGCCCGTCCAGGTGGAGCTCCACCTCGTTTTGGGTCATGTGCACCCGATCCCCGTGGCCATCGAACCAGAAGTCCACACGCCCTCCCCCGAACTTCACGTTCCAGGTGAGCACCCGGAGGGAAGAGGGATCAGCAGGCGCCGCGGAAATCTCCTCTGCCTCCCAGAAGAGATGGTCGTAGGCAATTCGGTCCTCGTATTCCCCCACAAGGGGATGACATCCCCCCAGGGCCAGCATCCAGATCATCGTTTCTCCCAGACAGACACCCGACCTATCACCGGCAGGCTATGAATGAGACGTGAAAGCACCCTATTCTGAAGATGCATCCGCCCGGCGGAACGCCTTTCGAGATGCGCTCGCGGCGCGTATTCTCGTCATCGACGGGGCCATGGGAACCATGATCCAACATGCCGCGCCGGTGGCTGATGACTTTCACGGGGAACGCTTCAGAGACCACCAACTTCCCCTTCAAGGCTGCAACGACCTGTTGACCCTGACCCGCCCCGACCTCATCAGGGCGATCCACCGAGCCTACCTCGACGCAGGCGCAGAGATCCTGGAGACCAACACCTTCAACGCCAACGCCGTCTCCATGGCGGACTACGGACTCGAGGATCGGGTCTATGAGATCAACCGGGAGGCGGCAGCGCTCGCCAGAGAGGTCATCGCCGAATCCGGGGCCACGGCCTGGGTGGCAGGGGTTCTCGGCCCCACCAACCGAACCGCCTCCCTGCCCCCCAATGTGGAGGACGCAGCCGAACGGAACATTGACTTCGACACACTCGCCGCCACCTACACCGAAGCCGCCCGAGGCCTGTTGGATGGCGGAGCGGATGTGCTGATGGTGGAGACGGTCTTCGACACCTTGAACGCCAAGGCCGCGCTCTTCGCCATCGAATGCCTCTTAGAGGAGCGAGAAGAGAAGGTGCCTCTCTGGGTGTCCGGCACCATTACTGACGCCAGCGGCCGCACCCTGACGGGCCAGACACCGGAGGCGTTCTGGGTCTCCGTGCGCCACGCACGACCCCTGGTGATTGGCCTTAACTGCGCCCTGGGCGCTGAGGAATTGAGGCCTCACATTGATGCCCTCCGCCGTGCGGAGACCCACGTCTCTGCACACCCCAACGCCGGGCTGCCCAATGAGCTGGGGGAGTACGACATGTCGCCCGAAGACATGGCCCTTCAGCTCGCGGAATGGGCCGGCGCCGGGCTGCTCAACCTGGTGGGAGGTTGCTGCGGAACGACACCCGACCACATTCGTGCCATCGCCGATGCAGTGCGAGGGCACACGCCCCGACCGATCCCCGCTGCGCCGGACACCCTGCAGATCTCCGGTTTGGAGGTCACCGAACTCGGGCGTGCAGACGGCCTCTTTGCCAACATCGGCGAGCGCACCAACGTGACGGGATCCGCCCGTTTTCGCAAGCTGATCCTGAACGACGACTTCGAGGCCGCGGTCGAAGTGGCCCGACAGCAAGTAGAACGCGGCGCTCAACTGCTGGACGTCAACATGGACGACGGGATGCTGGATGCCCAGGCAGCCATGACCCGGTTTCTGAACCTGGTTGGCACCGAGCCTGACATCGCCCGCCTGCCCGTCGTGGTGGACAGCTCCCGCTGGGACGTTCTTGTGGCCGGCCTGAAGTGCCTGCAGGGGCGCGGACTGGTGAACTCCCTGTCCCTCAAGGACGGAGAAACCCAGTTCATCGAGAGAGCAAAGACGGTCAGGCGGTTGGGTGCTGCCGCGATCATCATGGCATTTGATGAATCAGGGCAGGCCGACTCCACATCGCGAAAAATCGAGATCTGCGAGCGAGCCTATGACCTCCTTGTGAACCGCGCAGCCTTTGATCCGCGGGACATCGTCTTTGACCCGAACCTCTTCGCGATCGGCACGGGCATTCCAGAACACGACAACTACGCTGTCTCATTTATCGAGGCCACCCAAGCCATCAAGGAGCGGTGTCCTCATGTGCGGGTCAGCGCCGGGGTCAGCAACGTGTCCTTTTCCTTTCGAGGACAGAAAGCGGTTCGAGAGGCCATTCACTCGGTCTTCTTGCTACACGCCATCGAGGCGGGGATGGACATGGGGATCGTAAACGCAGGCGCCTTGCCCGTGTACGAGAGCATCCCCCCGGACATGCGGGAGCGGGTGGAGGACCTTGTGCTCAACCGCCGCCCGGATGCCACAGATCGACTGCTGGAGGTGGCCGGTGGACTGGTCTCGCAATCCGAAGAGGCTGCCGACCCCGCCTGGCGTCAGGCGCCGGTGTCCGAGCGCCTCTCCCACTCCCTCGTGCAGGGCATCACAAAGTGGATTGAGGAGGACACCCTGGAGGCTCACGAGGAGCTTGGTTCAGCGCTGGAGGTGATTGAAGGCCCGCTGATGACCGGGATGAATCACGTGGGGGATCTCTTTGGCTCCGGCCGCATGTTCTTGCCCCAGGTGGTGAAGAGCGCCCGGGTCATGAAGAAGGCTGTGGCGACTCTTCTGCCTTGGCTCGAAGAAGAAAAGGCGGACACCGCCCACTCCAGGGGCCGGGTTCTCCTGGCCACTGTGAAGGGGGATGTGCACGATATCGGCAAGAACATCGTGGGGGTCGTGCTGCAGTGCAACGGATTTGAGGTCCTTGACCTGGGGGTCATGGTGCCCGCCCAGAAGATCCTGGATGCTGCCAGAAGAGAAGAGGTCGACCTGGTGGGGCTCTCCGGACTGATCACCCCGTCGCTGGACGAGATGTGCCACGTCGCCAGAGAAATGAAGCGGCTGGGACTGGACCTGCCCCTGCTGATTGGGGGGGCGACCACGTCCAAGGTGCACACCGCGGTCAAGATTGCTCCCCAGAGGGAAGAGGCCGTGATCTACGTACAGGACGCTTCTCGCTCCGTGGGGGTGGTGCGGCGATGGATGGGAGAACCGGACAAGCTGACCTTGGAGACCCGCGAAGCCCAGCAGATCGAGCGCGAGCGCTATGCCAACCGCCGTGCATCCACAGCCCTGGCCACCCTTGAGGATGCCCGTACCTCGCGCTTTCGACCCTCCCAGCCCCCCCCCGGCGCTCCGGCGCACCCGGGATTCCACACCCTGGATCTTCCTTTCGGAGAGGTGGTGTCGCTGATTGACTGGGGGCCCTTTTTCCGTACCTGGGAGATCAAGGGAGCCTGGCCCACGCTGCTGGATGACCCAAAGAGCGGGGAGGCCGCCCGCACACTCCACCAAGAGGCCCTGGCCATGCTGACACGCATGGAGTCGGACAGGTGGGCCTCTTGCCGCGCTCGGGTGGGCCTCTTGCCCGCCCATTCGGCTGGGGATGACATCTTCCTTCAAGATCTCACCGGCGCTTCCCTCGCGACGGTGCACACACTCCGCCAGCAGAACCGAAAAGCGGCCACCCCCAACCTGGCCCTGGCGGACTTCATCGCTCCGGCGACGTCAAAGGACTGGCTGGGGCTCTTTGCGGCCACCACCGGAGCCGGCATTGGAATTCAGGTCGCTGCCTTTCAAGCCAACCAGGACGACTACAACGCCATTCTTCTCCAGGCCCTGGCGGACCGCCTAGCCGAAGCCAGCTCCGAGTGGCTTCATCAGCACGTGCGCCGAGATCTGTGGGCGTACGCACCGGACGAGGACCTGGAGCTACGGGACCTGCTCGCCTGCCGGTATCAAGGCATTCGTCCTGCCCCGGGCTACCCCGCCTGCCCAGACCATACCGAGAAGAAGACCTTGCTCGCCCTCCTTGGGGCAGAAGATGCCTTGGGCCTCTCCCTGACCGGGTCCATGGCTATGACGCCGGCTGCTTCCGTATGCGGTTGGTACTTTGCCCACCCGGAGGCCGGCTACTTCGGGGTAGGACGTCTTGGGCGAGACCAGGTGGAGGACCTGGCACGCCGAAAAGGCTGGAGCTACCAGGAAGCAGAGCGTTGGCTCGGGTCAAACCTGGGCTATGAATCGACCGAATGATTCAACACCACCCTCGTGGATGCCGATGATCGGGGTTGTGCTGCTGCCGCTGCTGCTGTCCCTCGCTGTTGCCCAAGGGGAAACAACCGCCGATCCGGCCCTTGCGGCCACGGACCTGGAAGTGCGCCAGGTTCAGCTCCCCAACGGGCTGACGATTCTCGTCCGGGAGGACCACCGCAGCCCCCTGGTGGCCACCAGCGTCTTGTACCGGGTGGGGGATGGAGACACCGAGTCTCAAGGGCGTGCTCACCTGGTGGAACACCTGATGTTCATGGGCAGTCCCAACGCCCCGGAAGACCAGTTTGATGGGCTGTTGTCCGAGGTAGGGGCAACCTCCCATGCCTGGACCAGCGCAGACTGGACCGTCTTCCAGAGTCTTGCCCCGCCGAGCGCCCTGGAGCTGGTCTTCTTTCTGGAGTCAGATCGAATGGGGTGGCTGTGGGAGGAGTTGCGCCCCGAGACCTTGGACCAGGCCCTCCAACAGCTGGAAACCGAACACCTCACGCGAGAGGCCACCGAGCCTGCCCGCCTCCGAAATCACTTGCGCCCTCTGCTTTGGCCTCCGCCTCATCCCTACAGTGCTGGCCCAGGCAAGGTGCGCTCCGGTGGAGAAGTCCCGAACCTGGCCAGTGTTCAGAGCTTCACCCGCACCTGGTTCTCCCCGATGAACGCGGTGGTGGCTGTTGTGGGGGACGTGGACGCCCAGGCGACCCTGGATCTGGCCACGCGAGTTTTCGGCGAGCTGGAAGGTTTTCGGGCACCTCCATTGCGCTCGTATCCGGACCCTGTACGTCGTCCTGGAGAGGTGCGAGGCCAGATCTCCGGTGGCGGAACCCAGGCCCTGGTGGTCGCCTGGAACACGGTGCCTAAAGGACATCGGGACGCGGTGGTACTGGATCTTCTGGCGGATGTCCTCTCAGTGGGCCGAATCCACACGGACCACCGACGCCAGGGGGGAGAATTCGTGATTCAAATAGAGGCAGGGTCGGGCTCTATGGACCTCTTGCTTCAAGCCATGGATGACGAGATCCTCTCCCTTCAACAGACCCCCCCTTCACCTTCTGAGCTGAAACGAGCCACCACCCGCTGGCGCGCCCAGGCACTGCGATCGCTTGAAGATGTGGAGACCGCTGCAGATCAACTTGCCATTTGCATGGCCGTTCACGAACAAACCGACTGCCTGGAGCGAGACCTTGCACGGGTGCTGAAGCTCACTCCGGAAGACCTTCAAGCAGCCGCCCGAACCTACCTGGACGGCGACCGCGTCGTCCTCCAGGTCGAGTCCGGCACGGAGGCGCCATGATCACCGGGCTCCTTCTGGCCACCGCATTGGCTGCACCGTCTCGTCCGATCCCTGTCATTGCGGATCTTCCCATTGCAAGCTCCCCAGCCGTTCAGGTCCACACGCTCACCGGGGGTACCCGGGTCTGGATCCTCGAGCGCCATGAGGTCCCCCTGGTCCGCATCGACATCACCCTCGGGTGGGGAAGCCCGTTGACCTCTTTGGAGGACCAGCTGTCTGCCCTGCACGCAGGCATGCTCCTGGGCTACGGCACACAAGAAATGAACGAAACCCGCTTCGCGCAGTCCATGGCGGATTTGGGGGCGACCTGGGATCTGGGAATGGACGAGTCCACCCTCTGGGCCCGCTTGGAGGCACCCGCCGGGACGGAGGAGGCAGCCCTGGATCTGGTTGCTTCCGCACTTCGGGAGCCGCGCATCACCAGGGAGGATGGCAAGAGGGAGAAGAGGCGCTGGATCACCTGGCGAGAGGGACTTGTCACCGACCTGGACCGGGTGCATGAGCGGGCCATCAACCATGCGGGCTACCCCTTGGGCCACCCAAGCCGCCACACGGCCACTTCACGAGACCTTCGCCGCTTGAAAACCCGGAATGCCCAAGCCATGTTGACGCGGGTCCTTGCGGAGAGCAACCCCCTGGTGGTGGTGGTGGGAGACGTGGAGTCGACCGCCACGCTGAAGGCGCTGGAGAGAGCCCTGGGAGATCTGTCCGGCCGCATGGCGAGTACACGCCCTGCACCATCCCCCACACCGGGCCGGATGATCTTGGTGGACCTGCCCGGCGCTCCTTTGGCCCGGGTCAGCATGCTCACTCCCTGGCCAGCCACCGAAGACATGCGGCGCCCATCGGCCACCGTGTTGTCCGAGCTGCTGGTGGGCCATGACCGGGCGCGGATTCACACGGCCCTTCGAGAAGACGCCGCCCTGGCTTACCGGGTGGAGTCGGAGCAGCACTCCTGGAACGGGTCCGGTCGCTTCATCCTGCACACTTGGATGGAGCCCTCAAATGCCGGAACAGGGATAGCCACCATGAGCAGCGTATTGGATGCCGTGATCGAGGGGGATCTGGAAAACTCTGGGCTGCGACAAGCCCGAAACCACCTGGCCATACGCACGGCGAGGGACTTCTCCACGAACCGGGGCGCCAGCGCCTCCTTGGAAGAGCTGGCGAGACAAGGGTTCGCACCGGACTACCTGGCGGCCCAAGCCCGGGTGCTGGCCATGCTGGGACCCGACCAGGTTTCGGAAGCCGCCGCTACATTCCTGGCCCCCGCCGACCGTATCTGGGTACTCACTGGGGATGCTCGACAGCTGGAACCAGCACTGGCCGCGGCGGGCCTGCACGCCAGCCAGGTGTTGACCGCCCGCCAACTGGCAGTCGAGCCCTGAAGAGGGCGAGCCCTGAAGAGGGCGAGCCCTGTAACAGCACGCGGGTTAGTTCCGTGGCTGCATGTGGGTCCTCCTCTCAACCGTCCTGTCTCTTGCCCTGGCCGAACCCACGGGGGATCCGGCCGAGACCGCCGAGGAGGTCGAGGCCCCACGCACCAAGGACATCAAGGTCCCTGGCGTGGACCTCATTGCCCGACTGCCCCTGCCCGAGAACCCGGACGATCTCCCGCTCTGGTCCCATGGACTGGGCGATGCCACCTCCGAGGTGAAGTTGGGCCTGCGGCGGGTGGATGCCTTCACGGATCTCCGGGTCCAGGTGACCGCCTACCAACCTGACCTGGAGCGGATCACCGGCTCGCTTGTGGCGTGGCTGGAAGCCCAGGACGAGGCCGACTCCTTTGAGACCTACACCCTCGGGGAAACCACCCTCTTGGAGCATGAACGCCTGGGCCCCTTGGTGCAGATCCCCTTCAGCGTGCGAGATGAGCATCTGGAACAGGATTTCTGGGATGAAGTGGCCCTGTTCTCGGTGGAGGGAGCCGGAGTGCTTGTCACGGCCGTCTCCTCCGACAGTGCGGAGAAGGCGCACGAGGTGTTGGCCGAGGCGTTGGACCTTCTCTTCCCCACGGTCGCAGCTCTTGGGGCCGATGACCTGCCAGCTGGGCGGGTGGAGACACCTGCTGGCTATGCCCTGGAGATTCCCACAGGCTGGCGGACCCTCACAGAAAAGGAGGCCCGCCTGCGGAGCACCGTGCGCATTGCCGGGGACGGCCCGTTTTCTGGCCAATTCGCACGAATCTACGGGGTGGACCCAGGGGAGCTCGAGAAGGTCATTTTTGAATGCACCGCCAGCGCCGAGCCCACCCTTCACGTGCTCGACCCGTCCAAGTCGCCCCAAGCGGCCGAGAATTTCCGCAAATTCGCCACGGTGCAGCTCCGGGGGGGAAGAGTTCGAATCCAGACTGGCAGCCAGGAGCG
Organism: uncultured Enterobacterales bacterium; assembly: GCA_964604165.1. Classification (GTDB taxonomy): domain Bacteria; phylum Myxococcota_A; class UBA796; order UBA796; family CAJQPC01; genus JAYZDK01. The sequence continues at coordinate 5,818 of CAZRYF010000070.1, read as the reverse complement.
CATGATCGACGTGGTGGCCGAACAGCCCGTTCAACCCGAGGGAGAGGGCGAACTGACCTGGCTGAGCCTCCCCCACCGGCAAGCCTATCTATGGCGCATTTCGGGCACGCTCTTTGACGAGCCCGTGGCCGTATCGATGTTCTACACTGCCTGGGACGACGTAGGCCTGCTCTGTCGCGCCATCACCCCCACCGACGAAACCGCGGTGCTCGGTACCTTCGAGAGCATGGTCCGCCAGATCGAGATTCTGGACAGCGAAATGCACCCAATGCCCCTGTCCATGAAGGCCCGGTACATTCGCTGGTGGCCAACGGCCCACCCGCTTCTTCAGCTCTATTGGATTCCCATCCCCCTGCTTCTCATGGCAGGGTGGCTTGTACTCCGCGACGACTAAGAGGAGAGCTTCATGTCTCGATTCCTGCCCCTGTTTCTGGTGATGTTCCTGGTGATGCCTGCTTGTACGGACAAGGAGCCACCCCCCAATGACACCGCAGAAGAATCTGATGCCGATGCGGACGCCGATGCGGATGCCGACGCCGATGCGGATGCGGATGCGGATGCAGACGCCGATGCGGATGCAGACGCCGACTCTGACACCGACACGGACGCCTGCAGCGCCTATTGCACCACCCTGATGACCAACTGCCAGGACGCAGAGGTCCGCCAGTACGAACACCACCCGGCCTGTGTGGACTTCTGTGCCGTGAGCGGCATGATTCCCCTGGGTGACGCCGGTGAGACCGATGTCCACTCGGTCTCTTGCCGCGCCTACCACGCAGAACAAGCAGCAAATGACCCGACCACCCATTGCCCCATCGCAGGCCCCACGGGCGGTGGTGTCTGTGGATCCTGGATCGAGAACTACTGCCACCTGGCCATGACTGCCTGCCCCGACGCAAATGAGTTGTACGGGGACTTGGGGGAGTGCGAGGTCCAGGCGCTGGACTTTCCAGACACCGGCACTCCGGGAGACACTGCCGGAGACACCATTCAGTGTCGAATGAGCTGGCTCTTGCACGCAGGGGCTGACCTACCCAACGGAAGCGCCGAGCAGTTCTGCCCCCTGGCCGGCACAACCAGCACCACCTGCCAGTAGCCCCCCCCAATCACAGCGGCCGCCGGGTTAACACACCGGTCCGGAGGCACACGTGATTCGTCTTGAAAGCTACGTCCTGGACGCCTGGAGTGCAGGTGAGGGTTCCCCCCGCACCTTGCTGAACCCCGCCACTCTGCAGCCCGTGGCGGAGACCACCACCGGCGGTATAGACTTCGCCGCGGTGCTGGACCACGCCCGCAATGTCGGCGGCCCCGCACTGCGGGCTCTCGGGTTTTCCGGGCGAGCAGACCTGCTGAAAGCCATGAGCCGCGCGCTCTATGCGGAACGCGAGCGGCTCCTGGACGTCTCCACAGCCAACGGCGGCAACACCCGCAAGGACGCGAAATTCGACGTGGACGGGGCCACGGGCACCTTGTCCTATTACGCCTCCCTGGGGCGCAAGCTGGGAGAAGGCAACCTCCTGCGCGACGGAGATTCGGAGCAGCTCACCCAGTCGGCCAGGTTCCATGGTCTTCACGTGTGGAGTCCGCTCCAGGGAGCCGCCGTCCACATCAACGCCTTCAACTTTCCCGCTTGGGGCACCTTTGAAAAGGCCGCTGTGGCGCTGCTGGCGGGCATGCCCATCGTGACCAAGCCGGCCACCTCTTCCGCGTGGCTGGCCTATGAGATGGTGAAGATCGTGGTGGAGGCGAACATCTTGCCGGCCGGTGCCTTGCAGCTCCTCTGCGGCGGCCCTGGAGACCTGCTGGACCACCTGGGCCCCCAAGACACCCTGGCATTCACGGGATCCGCAGACACGGGCGCCACCCTTCGAGGAGGACAGGGCCCCGTGGCCGCCAGTACACGCATCAATGTGGAGGCAGACAGCTTGAACGCAGCAGTGCTGGGCCCGGACCTGGAGAGAGGCTGCGAGACCTACACCGTCGCCGTGCGAAACATCGTGACCGAGATGACCCAGAAGGCCGGCCAGAAGTGCACGGCCATTCGCCGGGTCTTCGTGCCGGAGTCCCTGGTGGATGCTGTGGAAGAGGACGTGTCTGCGGAGCTTGCAACCTACGCAATCGGCAACCCGGCCGACGCCGGTGTGCGCATGGGCCCACTGGCCACCGCGGGCCAGTTGAACGACTACCGGGAGGGGGTAGCGCTTCTGGCAAAGGAAGCCCGGATTGTCTACGGTTCCCCCACTGAGGTCCAGACCACCGGGGACGCCGGGGCCGGGTACTTCGCGGCGCCGGTCCTGCTCCGGTCGGACGATGCAGAGGCCACCTTCGAGGTTCACAACAGGGAGGTGTTTGGTCCCGTGGCCACCTTGATTTCCTACGATGGCGGTGCCTCGACCGCAGCCCGGCTCGTGGCCCGAGGGCTGGGCTCCCTGGCCACCAGCGTCTATTCGGACGACAAGGCCTTTCTGGGAGAGCTGCTCCCGGCCCTGGCGCCCCACAACGGCCGGGTCCTGGTGGTGGATCGGAAGGTGGCGGACACGGCGATTCCTCACGGCATGGTGCTGCCGTCCGTGGTCCACGGGGGGCCGGGACGGGCCGGTGGTGGAGAGGAGTTGGGAGGACTTCGAGGTCTGCAGTTCTACATGCAGCGCACTGGCTTTCAGGGGAACAAAGCTCTGTTGGACAAGCTTCTGGCCTGACCCGTGTTACGGCTGCCGCGGCATGGGCCGCCGGCCTTCCTCGACCAGGGCCATCCAGCGCTCGGCGTCCTTCATGGCCTCCAGCAAGACGGCCTCTGCGCTCGGGTTTCCCGCCAACAACAAAACCCGCCCCTCCAGTCCCTTGAGAATGCCGTCCCGGTTCGGACACTCAAAATCCTGGGCGTGCAGAGGGAAATTCGACGCCAACACATCGAGGGCCGGCCTCCACGCCCCCGCCAGGGCCAGCTGCCGCACGCCGCTGTTCCGGGCCTGCTTGATGTTGTAGTACCGGCTGCCATGGCCCAGCGCCTCCAGGGTGGAGACCCACCCATTCAGGGCAGCCGGAACCTGTTCCGGGCTCTGGGCAAGCAGACCGTTCAATCGCTGGGCCAGTGCGGTGAGCTTCTTCTTGTGGGCCGGATCCGAAAGATCCAGTCGCTCCAGCCTTCCAATGGCGGCCGGCCCCGGTTCGCCTCCCACATCCACGTAGGAGTCTCCCGTGGGCAGGCGCCCCAGGTCCTCCGCAGAGAACTGCCCGCTACCTTTTCGTCCAGCGAGGGCCCGAATCTCGCCAGGACTGGTGGCACCCACACTCGCAGCCTCTCGGAGCACCTGAACCTGCCGCGACGCTTCCGTCGGGGTCCAGTGTCCCCAGACCGGGTCCAGGTGCAGGGGGTCCTGACTGTCCAGCATCCACTCCACCAACTGCAGACGAAGGGCATGTCGGGCCTCAAAGTCCCGAAAGTCGCCAATGTCCACCCCCGCCCAGGGTGGCCCCTCCAAGATTCGGGAGGCCTGCACTTGGACCGCGAGCTGCTCCGCAGGACTCTGTGCCATCAACAACTGCCACCGAAGCGCTGCCACAGGGCCCAGTTGTTCGGGGGCTGCAGGCCTACTCCCTCCCGCCAAGGCGTGGCAAAGGTCCGCATCCAATCGAGAGGCATCTCGGTAGAGATCGCGCATGCGTGCGGCTGTTCCCCCCGCCTCCAACTGAATGGCATCCAGCCGATCAGACAGGGCGCGGTACTGCTCTGCAGCTTCAACCAGGTCACCCGTTTCTGCCCGGTGGGCTGCCCGATCCCGGGCCGCGTTTGCATAGTGACTCAAGAGCCGCATCAGGACGTCGTCCCAGCTCCTCTCCCCGTAGAATTCAGGGGCCCGGCGAAACCCCTCGGACAGCTGATCCCACACCGGGTTGTCCGCGGGAATGGGTCGATGTCCCACCACCTGTTGGTCTGCACTCTCATCCGGGGAATGGGTTCCAGGCCCAAACACATCAGGCGCCTCGAGCCCGCCCCCTCCACAGCCCACCGCCAGCCATAGCCACCAGCGCATTGCCGCCTCCTTTCCCCTGGTAGCATGAGCACGATAAAGGCGCTTCACCCTGCCTACAGGAAGTAGATGCCCAAAAGCATTGCTGGAGTCAAGACGTCCTGGCGGGAGGAACCCTCCGGGCTTCCCCCTGGCGGTCCGCCCAGGTGGTGGGTGTCCGAGAAGGGTGTGGCCCAGGGGGGGAGCCCCCAGCGGGTGCGCGAGGAGGTCTCTGCCCTGGGGCACATGCGTGAGCACCCGGCCTGTCCGCGCCTGGTGGCCCACTGCGAGGATGCCTGGATTGTAGAGCCCGTCGGAGGACCGGTAGATGACCCGGTGGCCGTGGTGACAAGCTGGCGACCGGAGTCCCAGGAGGTCCGCGAAACCCACGTCGAGGAGTTTCTTTCCAGCTTGGGCGGTCACATCTCTGTGCACCGGGCCCTCGCCCACATTGGACTGTCTCGATCGAGAATCGACCGCTTCCTTGCCCAGCGCATACGCATCTGCAGCCGACGGGGCCCGGTAGTCGGGGGCTTGCATCCCGGTTGGCTTCGCATGGCAGGCGACCGGCCTGTCTCCCTCAGGTGGCGAGACGCATCCCCTCGGGGCTGGTGGGCACTGGATCTTGCGGGTGTGGGCCTGTTCTTGCGGAAAGACCTGGCGGAGGTACATCGAGAGGGCCTCGAAACAGAAGCCGACGCGGCGGACATTGCCTATCGCCTCTGCTGTCTTCACGTGGCCTTGCGAGAGGCGATCCTGGATCGAAGCGCCGCGGCGGAGGAGGTCGCCCTTCACCTTTACGAAGGACTGGCCTACCAGGCGCCGACGGGCCCGGTCAAGGTCCAAATCGAGGGTCCGGACTGGCTGGACACCTCGGTCTGGCTGCCGGACGACGGCATGGTGGATGCCCACCAGGCTCGCTGGTTGCTTCGCAACCTGGACGGCATCTGGGTGGCGGGCCACACCCTCCTGGTCACCACCACGCCGCCGATTCGGGCGGGAAAAGGCGCCCCCCGACGGGAGGACCGCTCCACCCGGAACCAGCGCTTGTTCAGTCGCTGGTACCAGGGGATTCAAACAGACGAAGAGGGGCTCTTCTCCGTCACCCCGGAGGCCCTGGCACACCAGATGGTGGAGGGGTTGGAGGGAGTGATCATGGATGGCACCTGCGGCGTGGGAGGCCTGACCATTGCCCTGGCACAACAAGAGGGCGTCGAGGCAGTCATTGCGGTGGACTGCGAGATTGAGCGCATCAAGATGGCCCGGCACAACGCTGGGCTCTATCCAAATGTGCGCAAGATCCGTTTTCTCCACAGCGCCGTGGAGGACATTCTGGAGGCGACAAAGCCAGACTTCCTCGTCCTGGATCCGCCCTGGGGCGGGCGGGACTATGACCGAACCCGCATGGGCATCGCCGATCTGGGCATGAACCTGCTGGAAGTGTTGGACCTGGCCCCGGAGTCCGTGTTGATCAAGCTCCCCCGAAGCTTCGACGTGTCCGAGCTACCGGGCGAGTGGACCGTTCGTGCGCTTGTGGACGATCGTGGCATCTTGAAGTTCTTGTCCGCGTTACGCACAAAGGCCCCCTCCGAACCCGCGGCCGAAGACGAGGCGGCGGAAGAGAGCGGCATCGGGGACCTCCCAGACGGTGCTCCCGCCACGCCCTCCGGCGACCTCCCGGACGGCGATCCGGCCACAGAGATAGAGTCCGAATAATTCCCCTTCTGGGAAGAGCAGCTCCTACTGGCCTTGATCTCCGGTGTCTCCGGTGTCTCCGGTGTCTCCGGTGTCTCCGGTGTCTCCGGTGT
>CAZRYF010000069.1:0-25513 GCA_964604165.1 uncultured Enterobacterales bacterium | reverse complement strand
GGAGCGTGTCTTGTGGGGACTCGGAAGAGCAGAGCGATCTCGATCAGATGAAGAACATCGCGCGACGGATTCTCCCTGGCGTGATCAGATTGCCTTATGACGACCAAGAAATACCGCCCCTGGCCCCGATGATGCAGCGCGTTCACCAGAACCACGGGAGCCCACACCAAACCCCAGCCCCGTTGAGAAGATGAGCCAACGCCTCGAAGTCCCGGAAAACCGCGCCCTCTACCGACGGCGAAAAGCCATCGTCGAGCCGATCTTCGGCCAGATCAAGGAGGCGAGAGGGTTTCGGCAGTTCTCCTTCCGGGGATTGGCCAACGTGGACGCAGAATGGAGCCTCATCTGCGCATGTCATGGGAGTTCCGGGGACGGGAGTTCCGGCGGGGAGTTCCGGGGACACCGTGGCTGGTGCCACTTGCGATCGGCCCGATGGGGGTGTTGGGCCAGATGTATCCGATGCTGGAATCCACGGACCAGGGGGTGAGGGTTCCGGAGTGGCCGCTCTGGGCCCCAGCGCTCGGAAGCCCCTCAACGCATCCCCGAGAGAAACATCAACGCATCCCCCTGCTCGGCCCCGATGAGTACATCGGCCCCGCCATCGCCATCGATGTCCCCGATTCCCGCCAGCGCCACCCCCAGCAGGTTCTCCTCCATGGCTCCCAGGATTCGACGGTGGGCATCCTGCAGGCTGCGGGTTCCCACCAGGGGACCCAGGGCCAGGTACGCGGCGCCTGCTACGCGCAGCTCTTCGCTGTTTCGGGGGGCACCGACCCAGACATCGTCAAAGCCGTCCCCGTTGAAGTCGCCCCCATCCGCCACGGCCCACCCGGCACGGTCCCCCGCGTTGACTCCCAACAGCCGAGCGGTGGCATCCAGCAGGCTCCCCCCCGCAGCCAGCGGTCCCACCAGGAGGTGGGCCGCACCGGCGCTGTCCCCAGCTCCATCCTGGCGCCGGGAGCCCACCAACAAGTCCGCGAGGCCGTCCCCGTTGACATCTCCCGCCCGGGACAGGGCCGACCCTGCGTAGGCCCCTGCCAGCTCCCCGGTCCACGCAGCGTCCGAATCCGCCACCGTGGTGATTCCCGTTGCGGGCCCAGCAACCACGTAGACCGCCCCCGCGTATTCGCCGCCCGTACTGTCATAGCGGGCGCCAATGGCCACCTCCGCCAGGCCATCCCCATCCATGTCCCCGGGTCCGGCCAAGGCATAGCCCGCCTCGATCCCGGCGCTGGATCCCAGGATTCGAGTAGCCTCGTCCAGTGCAACCTCCCCTGAAGAAGGCGGATCCACCACGTAGACCGCCCCTTCATAGGTCCCCTCCAAGCCGTCATTTCGGTGGTAGGCCCCCACCAGCACCTCCTGCACCCCATCGCCATTTATGTCCCCGGCGAAATCCACCGCGTGTCCCAAAAAATCGTTCATCTGTTCGCCCGCGATGCGTACCCCCACCGCCGAGAGGCTGTGCTCGCCCAATACCGGTCCGTACACAAGCCAGGTCAACCCCGCCCCATCTGCCCCGTGGTAGCCCCCCACCAGCAGGTCCTCGATGCCGTCCCCGTTTACGTCCACTCCCCCGGCCAGGGCCTTTCCCGCCTCGCTTCCACTCTCTCCAAGCAGAATCGCCCCCGCAGTACTCGCCAGGCTCTCTCCTCGCGCTTCCGCCGAGAACACGTGCACCGCGCCCCCCGAATCTCCATTTCCCTGTGCAAAGGGCGAACCCAGGGCCAGGGAGCTGCCACTTCCCAACAGCCCGGCCGTGCCGGCCACCGCCAGGCCGAGCCCGCTCCCGAACTCCTCCTCCATAAACGTGGCAGCGGCCTGCTCCCAGTCCAGCACCTCGACCTCCCCGGTGTCCGTCCCGGTCTCCCCATTCGTGGGGTCGGTGTCCTCCCCTGTCTCCGCGGAGTCCCCGCCTGTTTCTCCTCCTCCAGTGTCCGACTTCTCGCCATCCATATGCGGCGCCAGCGTGGGGCGGCACCCCACAAGGACGAGCAGCAAAGAGGCGCATCCAAGACGTTCCATGGCCCCAGCCTACCCCGGTGTACCCTGGGAGCCATGCACCGATGTCTGTTGTGGATCCTGCTCTTCTGCCTGTGTGCCTGCAGTGAGCCCCCCTCATATATCGATCCGAAGGAGACCAACTCGGCACGGGACACCGGCAACTCCCCGCCGGACACCGGTGCCGACCCAGAGACGGGAATGGACACCGCGGAGCAGGTCAGCTGGGTCCAGGTCCAAACCGGGCGCATCGACTCCTGCGGGATTCGAAGCGACGGGTCCGGCACCTGCTGGGGCAAGGACGAGCACTACCAGAGCAGCTTTCCCCCCGGATTCGCCACGCAGATCGCCGTGGGCGATGCCCATGTTTGCATCCTGGTGGACGGGCGGGCCGAATGCTGGGGAGCCAACGGCGGCGACGACGGGTTCGGCCAGACGAGTCCGCCCCAAACAACCCTGGCCTCCCTGGCTTCAGGCACCCACCATGTCTGCGGCCTGGGTGCGGAAGGCACGGTCACCTGCTGGGGACGAGACGATGCCGGCCAGGCCTCCCCCCCCCTCGAGCCGATGATCCACCTGACCGCCGGGGAGCTTCACACCTGCGGACTCACCCAGGCCGGAGGCATCACCTGTTGGGGAACCCAGGACAATGAGCGGCTGCAAGCCCCGGGCGGCATGTTCCTGGCCCTGGAGGCTGGCCGAGAACACACCTGCGCCATTCGGTCTTCGGACCAGGCGGTGGTGTGCTGGGGCAACAACCACCAGGGCCAGTCAGAGGTCCCGGACCCAACCAGCGCCGTCGCCCTGGGCCCGGGGGCAGAACACACCTGCGTGCTGCGGGAGGACGGCACCGTCACTTGCTGGGGATCCGACGCCGACGGCCAGGCGTCTCCGCCGGAGCGCACCTTCTCGTCCATTGATGGAGGGTGGCGCCACGGCTGTGGCCTGACCACAGAAGAGGAAATCGCCTGCTGGGGCTACGACAAGTACGACCAGTCGCAGCCTCCGGGCCGGTGAGGGCGACCAGGCGCAAATCCAAGATGCGCGGCCAATGGTAGCGTTGCCATCTGTCCACTTGCTTCACTTTGGAGACTCCATGAGACGCGCGGTTCTTGCCCTTTTTCTGCTCTGCGCATGTCGCGAAGCCCCCAAGGACACCGGAATTGGCGAGAGCGCCCCTCCATTAGAAGACGCAGATGACGACGGCTTTGCCTCCGACGTGGACTGTGACGACGCAAACGCAGCAGTACACCCGGATGCAGAGGAGACGTGTGACGGCATCGACAACGACTGTGACGGGCTCACCGATGATGCAGACGATGCCGTGACAGGAACCACTTCCTGGTTTGAAGATGCAGACTCAGACGGGTACGGAAACTCGGCTTCCAGTCGAGACGCCTGCGAAGCGCCGGAGAGGCATGTCCCAGATGACACGGACTGCAACGACCTGAATCCCGATTACCACCCGGGGGCCGAAGAGTCGGACTGCACGGACCCCGAGGACTACAACTGCGACGGTTCTGTGGGCTACGCAGACGAAGACGGAGATGGTTTCGCTGCCTGTGAGGAATGCGACGATACCGTCGCCAGCAGCAATCCACTGGCCTTTGAGGTCTGCGACGGAGCGGACAACGACTGTGATGGAACCACCGACGAGGACGACGCCGTCGATACCAGGACCTGGTACGAAGACAGCGATGGGGACGGTTACGGAGACGCCCTCTACACCGTGAATACATGTGACATGCCCACCGGTTACGTCGCGGACGACACGGACTGCGATGACAACGCCGGGACCGTCCACGAAGGCGCAGCTGAGACCTGCGACGACATCGACAACGACTGCGACGGATGGGTGGATGACACCGATCCAGACGTGACCGGCACCACGACCTGGTACGGGGACTCGGATGGGGACGGGCATGGTGGCCAGCAATACCAACAAGAGGCCTGTGAAAACCCGGCCGGGTTCGTGGCCAACAGCGATGACTGCGATGATCTGGCCCCCACCAGCCACCCGGGCGCAGTGGAGACTTGTGACCTGTCGGACAATGACTGCGATGGCGCCGTGGACGAGGGAGTGCAGCTGACCTGGTACGCGGACAGTGATGCTGACGGCTTTGGCGACGCTTCCAGCAGCATGGATGCCTGCACCCAGCCCCCCGGGTACCAGAGCAATGGGAACGACTGCAACGACGTCGACGCAGCAGCCCACCCCGGGGGCGTCGAGATCTGTGATGGTGTGGACAATGACTGCGATGGAACCACGGATCTTGATGCCCTGGATGGGAGCACCTGGTACGCCGATGGCGACGGCGACGGCTACGGCGATGCCACCAGCCCGAGCAACGCCTGCACACAGCCCAGTCAGACCTCCAGCAATTCAACGGACTGCAATGATGCAGACGGGACGATCCATCCCGCGGCCTCCGAGGCCTGCGACAACATCGACAACAACTGTGACGGCGCCATTGACGAAGGGGGAGCGGCAGCAGCCACCTGGTACACGGACGGGGACACCGACGGGTACGGCGATCCAGACAACTTCACAGTGGCCTGCAATGCACCCAGTGGCACCACCAGCGACAACACCGACTGCAATGACCAGGACAGCGCCATCCACCCCAACGCCACCGAGCAGTGGTACGACGGAGTCGACACGGACTGTGACGGGGCCGATGACTTTGATGCGGATGGTGACGGTTACTCCTCCTTTTCCGTCAACGGAGGAGAGGACTGCGATGACGCCGATGCCAACGTGTGGACCTGCGGAAGCACCTCCGCCGTCGCTGCGGCCAGTTGCGCCGAGATTCTGGCCTCCGACAGCACTCTGGCAGACGGAGTCTATTGGCTCGATCCGGATTCCCAGGGCGCCTACGAAGTTTTCTGCGACATGACCCATGACGGAGGGGGATGGGCCCTCTTGGCCAAGTTCTCTGCAGCCGGCACTGGCTGGGGCTGGAGCGAGAGCAACTGGACATCGGCCTCACCTCTCAACTCTGCCGACACCCTGGATGCCACCACGGTCGCAGATGCAAAAAACGACTCCTGGTCCCGGCTCGCGGTCACGAAAATGCGACTCGACACCGTGGGGGCCACCTCCGCCAACGGTCCCTATGTGATCTGGCCCCTTGGAAGCTCCACCGCCTTTGACCTTTGGTCCGGCGGTACCCAGCTGTTCACACCCACCGCCGGTGACATGACCTCGTTTTCCAAGGCCGACTCCAACTTCCAGGGCAATGCCGGAGAAGGCAGCAACACCCTCTTGATCAATGCAAGCACCAGCCACGCCAGCGACTATGCATGCTGCGCCCTGAACAACCGGGTGCGCCTGGGCACCTCGTGCTACCAGGACTTTTCATCCTATCCCCATGGTGCAGCCAACAGTGGCTACAAGGGAGTCGGCGGCACGACCCGGTACCGGGACGGACACAATGCCAGCTGCTGTAACTACGGTGAGCAAAGCGAGGTCTACAGCAACACCTCGGGAGACAACCTGGTGCTTTGGGGCCGGTAGACGGCCCGATTCACCCCACTGCCGCGGCTACCGCACGAGAAGCTGGTAGTCCTGGCTGCCGTTGGTGCACTGGTTGGGGCCGTCGGCCTGGCACTCGTTCGAGTCCTCGTAGTGCTCGGCCGAATTGTAGGCGGTGAAGCCGCCGAGCCCGGTCGGAAGATCGATGTGGTGGTTTACCGAGTAGCCGTTGGCCTTGTAGGTGGTGATCATGGTGCGGTCCTTGTTGCCGTTTTGCACCCCGTCCCGCTCTCCCCACTTGAAGGCCACCACCTTCTCGCTGCCTGAGTGACTCCCCGCTCGCAGAACCGAGTCGCTGTAGCTGAAGTGCTCAAAGCTGCAGAGATGAGCCCCTGAGCTGTCCGACCAGTTGGAATCGGATCCATCCCCATTCCAGCTCAGGCCCGAGATGAACGCCTGGAAGCTCTGTGAAGACCAGCAGCTGCCCGCATAGAGCACATTGGCTTGGGCTTCCTGAATCAACAAATCCGTGCTGGGCACGTCCATGTAGGCCTGGCTCTTGTAGTCCGTGGTGAAGGAAACGGCGGTCCCCAGCGTGGTGGAGTCGTCCCACAGGCCTGCATCCTGGGCCGGCATGAACTGTGACCACACGTCGCTGCCGTCATCGGAGATGTTGGCCACCATTGTCCACCCTCCCCCGTCGGTGGTCATGTCGCAATAAACCTCGTAGGCGCTGCTTCCGCTCGGGTCAATGGTGTAGAGACCGTCCCCCGTGGAGCGGCCGGCGTTCAGGAGATCCAGGCAGCTGCCGAGGTAGCAGTCGCCGTTTGCATCTGGCACCACCGCCGCATCGTTGTCGTTGCAGTCCGTGGCGTCCGACACGTAGCCAGTGGGCTGGGTGCAGGCGAGGGTGCTGTTATTTGCATCACCGTAGGTGTCGGCGTCCGTGTCGGCGTACCAGGTGGAGGCATCGGTCGCATCGGCGTCGTCGACATCTCCGTTGCAGTCGTTGTCCAGCCCGTCTCCGCAGACCTCGGTTCCAGCGGGGCTCGCCGCGGAGGCGCCATCGTTGCAGTCCGTGGCGTCCGACACGTAGCCGGTGGGTTGGTCGCAGGAGATGGCACTATTATTTGCATCGCCGTAGGTGTCGGCGTCCGTGTCGGCAAACCAGGTTGTGGCATCCAGGGCGTCGTCCTCATCTGTGACACCATCGCAGTCATTGTCCACCGAGTCACATCGCTCCACGGCGCTCGGAGAGACGGTTGCCTGGGTGTCATCGCAGTCTCCGGCGGAAGCGGTGTGTCCGGAGGGTTGGCTGCACGCCGTCGTGGTGTTCGCGGCATTCCCGTACCCATCGCTGTCCGTGTCGGCGTACCAGGTGGAGGCGTTGACTGCATCGTCCTCGTCGATGGAGGCATCACAGTCGTTGTCGGCACCGTCACAGACCTCCCAGGCTCCCGGGTGGTTGTGGGCGCTTGCGTCGTCGCAATCATCCCCGTTGCTGGAGTGGCCCGGAGGGGGATTGCAAGCCTGTGTAGAGCTTGCTGCGTCTCCATAGCCATCCTGATCCGCGTCCGCGTACCAGGTCAGGAGCACCCCTTCATCCACCTGGGTGTCGCAGTTGTTGTCCGCCGAGTCGCAGACCTCGGTGCCCCCCGGGTAGCTGCTGGCATCCAGGTCGTCACAGTCATCCGCGCTTGCGACATACCCGGCGGGCGCGGCGCACGCAGCGGTGGTGAACTGGGTGCCTCCGTGGCCGTCGCCGTCGGCATCGGCGTACCAGGTGGTGGCATCTGAGGCCTCTTCATCCACGGTGCCGTCGCAGTCATTGTCCACACCGTCGCAGGTCTCCGCTGTCGCCTCGTTCACGCTGCCGTTGTTGTCGTCACAGTCCACGCAGGCCGCAAAACCATCTGCGTCCGCATCGGCGTAGCCCACGGAACCATCGCAGTTGTAGTCGTGAGGGTCGCTGCAGTCGCTCTCGCTGGCCCCGGGATGAAAGCTCGGGTTCGCATCGTCGCAGTCACCGCCGATTGCGCTGTATCCATGGGGTTGGCTGCAAGCGGTCTCTGTGACCTCGGTGCCGAACCCGTCGCCATCTGCATCGGCGTACCAGGTGGGGGCATCGGTTGCATCGGGCTCGTCCAGCACGCCATCGCAGTCGTTGTCGACGCCGTCGCAGAGCTCATCAGCCCCCGGGTAGACCGCATCGTTCGCGTCGTCACAGTCCAGGCTGGCGACAAACCCATCGCCATCGCCATCGATGGGCACGCCGGTGTCGATGATGGAGGTGTCCGTGTCTTCTCCAGTGTCCGTGTCTGTCCCCGTTTCGGTCTGGGTGTCCTCCTGGGTGTCGCCCACTGGCCCCGTGTCCACCGGCTTGTCATCCCCAGATCGGCACCCGGCCGTTCCCATTGCAGTCACCCACATCAATGCCCAGAAAGAACGCATGTCAGCCTCCGTGCCGAGGGGTGACGCTACCATGTAGGTCGGCCCCGGGTGCTATCCTCGCCGCCCGTGCTTCCTTCCTTCTCCCGCTCTGCGCTGCTACCGGTTTTGCTGTTGCCCATCGCAGCCCTCGCTGCACCTGCAGATCGCCTCCCGGCTCCCCGGCCCGATCCGTGCCTTTCGGTGACAGGTGACCCGGAGGAAGGCGGTATGGTGGCGGCAGCGGGCTTGAGCTACAACGACGTGACCCTGGCCCTGCAGGGGGTCATTCAGACGGCGCTTTACTGCAAGCAGCCCGCCGGGGTGAGCGAGCTGCGCATCTCCTTTGACCTGGTGGTGGGCTGCGACGGCATCGTGTCCAGCATTGAGACCGTGGACGATGGCGGGGCGCCAGCCGACTACGTGACCTGCGTGTCGGATGTCATCGCCAAGGCGGACTTTCCGGGACACGACATGCCCAAAGGGATGCCTGTCACCTACCCGGTGAACGTGGCCTGGTAGGGGGCCCGGCTACCCGGCCGGGAAGACAAAGGGGTAGGTCACAATCGCCACCCGTCCACTCTGCAGCGCCGGAAAGGTCGCTTGGGCCACCTGTGCGCTGACGCATTCCTCCGTGGGGGGGTCCCACAGGGTGGTGGAGCTGATGGAGGTGCGAGAGACCGATCCGTCCTGGGCAATGGAGAACCGCACCAGCACCTTGCCCGCGAGGCCAGCGTTAGCGGACCGCGCGTTTTCGTAGCAGAGGTTGATCGCCTCCATCTGTGCGGCCACGCCTGCATCAACCGCTTCCCCGGAGATGGCGCCAAGCACCACGGGGTCGGGAAGGATCGGGGCACCGCCAATGGAGCCGACGGGGGCCACCGACTTCTCCGCGACCCGTTCTGGAACCGGCACAGAGTTCTCCGCCTGTTCCGGTGCAGGTGAGCTGCAGGCAAGCAATAGCAACAAGGAGAACATCCTCCCCAAGCTACCGCATCTCGGTCTTCAGTGCCTCCTTTCGGACGTTCCGTGGGACTTTCCGCGGGGGGTTCCGGGGACACCATACTAAACACGACGAGGACGCGGACTTCGGGACCCTGTTGGCGCTTCGCCAGCAAAGTCGGCCGTCGCCCGGTGCACATTTCCAGGGGGCACCACTGGGACGGGGTAGCGCCAACACGGGCGAGAACAGCGAGCCGTTTCCGATCTACCTGCCCCGCCCTGGCGCCTGCCCGGAGAGCTTGAATGGGAGGAGGCCGCCCGAGGGGTCGATGGGCGCTTTTTTCCCTGGGGAGACACGCTGGACCCCTCCTTCTGCTGCATGCAAGAAAGCCACAAGGAGCGCCCCTTGCCCCAGGTGATCGACTCCTTCCCAATTGACGAGAGCCCCTTTGGCCTGCGGGGCACAGGCGGCAACATGCGCGATTGGTGCGCCGATCTCTTCACCAGTGATGGCCCGGCTACCCGGACGCGGACTACGGGCTCCGTGTGGCTCGTGCGCCCGCGTCGCCACCCCTCACCCCCCCGGGACCACATTATCCGGAAAGAGACGGTGGCTCTCAAAGACGGCGACCACCTCAATCGCATCCTCCCCCACAAAATGGACGATGCGGTAGTTTCGAACCATGACCTCCCGCGAGTCGGCTCTCGCGTGCTCCGGAACCACCCGACCCGCCAGGGGATGTTCCGCTGCCTCCCTTGCCCGCTGCCGAAGCCGCTCCACCCATTGCCTGGCAGCGACTCGGTTGTCCCTGGCGATGTAGCGACCAATCCCCAGCAGGTCCCGCCTGGCACGGTTCGACCAGCGGAGCTTCACCTAAGGCTCCAACGAGCCGAATTCAGCGTCGAGAAGCGCCCCCATCTCGGAATCATCGATCACGCGACCCGCCTGCACATCCGCAAGCCCCTCGGACACAGCTCCCAGAAAGGCCTCACGTTCCCGCATGCGATCGAACTCTGCAGGAGACATTACCACGAGCGCTGGGCGACCATTCTGGGTGACCACCAGGGGGTTTCTACGCTCCGCCAGCTCCTTGATGATGCTGGCAACCCGTGCCTTGAACTCACCCAGGGGCAAGATGTCTTCAGAAATTAGGAGGGGCTTCATGTCAACTCCACGGAGACAGGCCAATGATCACTCAATATAATACAAATAACGCCCATATTCGGTCTGTATTTGGGTTGGGCTGATTCTATTGATTCTAGGGACGCCATACTTAATAGGATGCCCCGCAATCGAGGCCCCCCAAGAGGCCGTCGCCCGGACAAGTCAGACGCCATTCTGACAGCATTGCAAAACGGACACCGGCCATCGCATCAGAACGTTCTGAGAACGTTCTGGGGACAGCATACTTAACTCCAGACAGGAACATGAGTTCGAAGGGAAGAGTGGAAGTTAAGTATGCTGTCCCCAGAACTCCACACTCGCGCTGGCAGGATAGGTTGGGCCGGTGCTTGTCCTCCCTCTCCTTGTGGCCGCAGCCATCGCTGCTGCACCCGCCACCCTGGAGGTACGCCTGGTGGACGACATCACCGGCGCCCCGGTGTCCGAGGCCCACGTGGAGATCGCGCTCGGGGAGACCCTGCTCGCGAGGGGAGACACGGACGCAGCCGGGAAGCTGACGCTGTACGTCAGCGAAGAGGAGGTGCTGCTGCGAATCACCCACCCGGATTACCTTGAGATCGCGCACGACGGGCTGGAGCCCGACCCCGGTGAGGCAACGGTCCTGCGCTACCGGATGCGCACGCCAGGAGGGGCGGAGATCCTGGTCTTGGACGAGGCCGTTGGCGAGGAAATCCACCGCACAGTGGTGACCATTGAGGAGCTTCGGAGTGTCCCCGGAACCTTTGGCGACCCGGTGCGGGCGCTCCAGACCCTGCCCGGGGTGGCCCGCCCCAACATCGCCGAGGGGAGCCTGGTGGTGCGGGGCGCCGAGGGCCTGAACACCGCCTACCTCGTAGACGGCATGCCGGTTCCCTACATGTTCCACACCCTCGTCGGGCGGAGCATCGTGACCCCTGGTTTCATCGACCAGGTGGACTTCTTCCCCGGGGGCATGCCCAGCCGCTACGGCGAGGTCACCCAGGCCGTGGTGAACGTGCGCACGGACACCCGCCCCGTCGGGCGCACCCGGGGACACATCGGGGTGGACACCTTAGATGGCACGGCCAGCTTCGAGCACCGAATCAACGATGCGTGGCTGGTGCGGGCCGCGAGCCGCTACAGCTGGATTCACGCCTTCATCTGGAGCGGCATGGCCATCCGAACCGTGCGGGCGGGAGGCAAAGCCTACGAGGCCGGGTACTTCTCCCCCAAGTACTGGGACCTGTTCCTGGACGTGCGCTTCACACCCACCGACCAGGATGAGATCAGCTTTCTGGCCATGGGAAGCCGCGACTCCCTGGTGGCCCGAGAACCCCGCTACGATGACGACGGTGACGGCGAGCCGGATGACCCCGCCTGGGCGGAGTACGACCTGCCCTATGACCCGGAGATCTGGGTCGACAACCAGTTCTGGCGCACCCGACTTCACTGGTCCCACGACGGGGAAACCCGAGACCACGAGACCTGGATTGCCCTGGGACCCGAGCGGGAGACCAACCTCCTGGGGGCCTGGTGGCTCTCCCGGGAAGGGCCCTACCGAGGGCAGGTGGAGGGCTTCTCCACCATTCTCCGGCACGAGCAGTTCATCACCCTGGACAACGCTACTGTTGCCACCGGCGCCCAATTCACACGAATGCCCGTGGTGGCCTATGACTTCCAGGGCGTGTGGGATGATCCGGAGGCAGAGGTCCCCAAGACCACGGACACCCAGCTTCGAAGCGCCGCCTGGCTCGAGCCCCAGCTGACCGCTGGCGACCTCTACATCGCCCCGGGTTTGCGGGTGGCAGCCTACCGCTGGAGCGACAAGTCCTCGGTGCAACCCGAGCCGCGAATCTCCGTGCGAACCCTTCTTCGCGACACGCACTACCTCAAAGCCGGCCTTGGGCGCTACACCCAGATGCCTCCGATTGAGCGCTACGCCCAGGGAATCGGCAACCCGGACCTGCCGATCATGAGCGCGTGGCAGGCCAGCGTGGGGGCGGAAGGCCCCCTGTGGGGCGGTCTGTCGTTCGACGCGAGCGTGTACGGGGCCGTCATGGACAACCTGATCGTGCGAAACCTCGTGAGCGAGATCTACAACGACTCGGATGTCGCCTACTCCACCCTGCGCCCAGAGTTCCTGAACGTCCAGGGCCACGCCTATGGGGTGGAAGGCCTGATCCGCATGCAGCCCCAGCAGGCCCCCTGGTGGGGGTGGGTCAGCTTCACCCTGGGCCGTGCCGTGCGAGGAGACGCGGAGCTTGGGCGTTTTCCGGGGGACTACGATCAACCCGTCAGCCTGACGGTCCTGGGCGCCTGGAAGGCCTCCCGAAAGATGGAGTTCAGCGGCCGGGTGCAAGTGACCAGCGGCCAGCCCTACACCCCCCTCTACGGGGTGTACCTGCCCCAGTGGGCCTGGTTTACGGAATACCGGGGAGAGATCAACGCCGAGCGCTATCCGGCGTTCTTCCGCATCGACCTGAGGGCCCAGAAGACCTGGGAGACCCGCGCCATTGACTGGGTGGCCTACCTGGACCTCTACAACGCCACAAACCGAAAAAACCCGTTTATTGCCACCTACAACTACGACTACAGTGAGTTCTTCACCATTGCGTACCTGCCCATTCTCCCGACCGTGGGCGTGGAGGCCCGCTTCTGATGGTTCTCTACTTGCTCACGGGCTGCATCTTCGAGCTGTTCAACCAGCGGACGACCTACCTTGCCACCGAGTACACCATCGAGCACCCCCGGATTGTGGGGCTGTCTTTGAACCCGCCTCGAATCGAGCCGGGCCAGGTGTATGAAACCGATGCCCTCCTGGCGGCCCCGCCGGACCTGGAGGTGCAGGGCTGGACCCTCAAGACCTGTGCCCTGGGCCGGGATGTGCCCACCTACATTGACAACTTGAACTGCTTCAACGAGCCCACGGAGGTCACGGTGCTCGCGACCGGCGCCCACCTTCCGCTCTCGTGGACGCCGCCCCAGATTCCTGAGATCGCGTGTGGCTGGGGAGGGTACGGGTACGGCGACACAGCAGCAGGTGACACCGGCATGGACCCGCCCTGCAACCACGACCTTCCCCTCGTGCTGGAAGCCACCGTGGACCACCAGCCGGTCCTCGCAGCTGCGTTCGTGCGGTGGTTTTCCAACGCGTCTCCCCTTGAGCAGCCAGAGTCCATGCGGGAGGCGAGAGTGGAGCTGCGCCTGCCAAGAGAGGCGAAGCCCGGAGAGACGGTGGACGTGGAAGTCTTGGTGGAAGAGGACCGGCGGGACGCCAGCTTCTTCTGGTACGTGGACGCCGGGACCCTGAAGGAGACAGGGTGGACCTCCGCCCAGAGCTGGGCCGAGGACGACCCCGGGTGGCCTGAGGGACGCACGGGCAGCACGAACCGCTGGGAGATTCCCGAGGATGCGGCCGGCGATCTGCGCCTGATGGTCACCATTGTGCCCTGCCCACCCGGGGGGAACTGCCACGGGGTGGGCTGGAATCCGGCCACCGAGTACGGCCTGAACATGACCTGGTCCCAAGGCACCCTGGAGGTCACCCCGTGACCTGGCTCCTCCTCGCCTGTGGGGTCGGCAACACCCCCCCCCGCTTTGAGACGGTCAACGATAAGGAGGTGACCCACCTGTTGGGATTCAGCTTCTTGATCGAGCCCCTGGTGGGGTTCACCGGAGAGCGCCTGGACATCCACCTGGGCATCACCGACCGCCAAAAAGACCGCTTCCGCCTGCTCTGGCCCCAACAACCCCCTGGATGGTCCTGGAACGAGGACGAGCCCAGCGGGCACTGGACGCCGCCTTCTGACTGGTGGCAGCCCTGGACTTCCCTCTCCGTCGTGGCCATCGACACCCACGGCGCCAGCGAGGTCCTCTACCTGGAGATTGAAGTGCCGGACGCGATCTCTTGGGACACCGGCTGGGACACGGGGGAGGCCAAGAACGAAAAGCCCTGGGGCCCTTGACCGGGGAGAACCGGGGTCAGTCGGCGTGGTGGTGGCTCAGGTCCTTGAAGAACGCCATCTGTTCGCTGGTGCGACGAAGGCGGCCACACAGGTAGACACAGAGGGTGTGGTACACGTCTGCGGCCAGCTTGTCGTCTGCTGCCAACAGCGCCTCAAAGCGCTCGCGGTTCAGCTTCAAGAGCTCTGTGTGTTCCACCGCCGTGACCGTGGCGGAGCGCTTGCCGCCATCGAGCAGCGCCACCTCTCCGAAATGGGAGCCCTGCCCGAGCCGGGCGATCTCCTCATCGTCCTTCTCCACGGTGACCGTGCCGTAGCGAATGAAGAACATGCTGTCCCCCTCCGCATGGTCATGAAAGATCGTATCGTGGGCACTGAACTGCACCGTTTCAGCGGCCTGTGCCAAGGTGTGCAGCTCTGCGCGGTCGAGCTTCTTGAAGAGAAAACACTGGGCCAACAAATCGTCGAGTTGCATGGAGGTGCTCCGTAAAGAGCGGCGAGTTTATCGCGCAAGGTCCCGGGGGACAATGCCATCGAGCTGACACCGGCCAAGCACAAGAGTCCTGCAACGGGTTGGACGACGACGGAGATGGAGAGACAGATGAGGACCAAGGCCCCGGCCCGTGCATCTTTGTGGACGATGAAGAGTCTGTCCGCCTGGAAGACGGCGCCCTTTCGCTCGTGGCTGATGCAGCCGGGGAGGCCCCCACCTGCAGCGAGATCATCTCAGAGACGTCTCTGGGACACGGCGAGTACCGGTTCACGGTGTCAAGCACCTTGGACACGATGGACCCCAACGCCGTGTTGGGCCTGTTCACCTATGACTCTCACTCCGAACACAACCACCGGGAGATTGACGTGGAGATCAGCCGATGGGGAGACGGCAGCGGCGACAACGCGCAATTCGTGGTGCAGCCCTACACCACCGCATCCAACAAAGAGCGCTTCGATGTGGGAGACACGGCCCCCACCACCCACAAGTTTCGCTGGCAACCCGACCGGGTCTTGTTCCGTTCCCTTGCAGGAGAAGACGCTTACCCTGTGGGAGCGGAGGAAGGCATGGCCTGTTGGGACTACACCGGGCCAGATGTGCCCCCAACAGGGGCGGAAACAGCCCACATCAACTTGTGGTGGATGCAGGGGGCGGCTGCAACGCCTGGCGCCCGGATAGAGTTGACATTGAGCCACTTTGAGTTCGTGGCTGAGAGTGTCCTCCCCCCCGATGAAACCTGCACTGTTCACCCCTGAATGACCCGATCCCTGCAAGACCTCCTCTTCGACAACTGCTTCCTACGCGACCTGCCAGGGGACAAAATCGCCGAGAACTACTGCCGCCAGGTGCAAGGCGCGGCGTGGTCGGCCGTGGATCCGGTGATGATGCCTGATCCAGCCTTGATCTCCATGGCGCCTGAGGTAGCGGAGCTGCTCGGCATGGATCCCGCGGCGCTGGATGCTTCGGAGATGGCGGAGTTCTTCTCCGGAAAGCGCCTCTTGTCGGGCATGCAGACCTATGCCACCTGCTACGGGGGGCACCAGTTTGGAAACTGGGCCGGGCAGCTGGGAGATGGGCGGGCCATCGGACTGGGGCAGGTTCGAACCCAGGCCGGCGAGTTGTGGGAGCTGCAACTCAAGGGGGCTGGCCCGACCCCTTATTCACGCGGCGCAGATGGCCGAGCGGTCATGCGCAGCTCGGTGAGGGAGTACCTTTGCAGCGAGGCCATGCACCATCTTGGGGTACCCACCAGCCGCGCCCTGGCCCTGGTGGGCACGGGCGAGTCCGTGGTCCGGGACATGTTCTACGACGGCAACCCCGCGCCAGAGCCAGGCGCGATCGTGTGCCGGGTGGCTCCGTCCTTCTTGCGTTTCGGAAACTTTGAGCTGGCCACATCTCGCTCGGACGACGAGCTGCTTCGCCAGCTGGCTGACCACGCCATCCTCACTCACTTCCCCCACCTGGGGGAGCCGGGACCCGCTGTGTACGGTCAGTGGCTGGCAGAGGTCGGCGAGCTCACGGCGAAGATGGTCGTGGACTGGATGCGCGTCGGCTTCGTCCACGGGGTGATGAACACAGACAACATGTCCATCCACGGAATCACAATCGACTACGGACCCTATGGGTGGCTGGAGGGCTTCGATCCCACCTGGACCCCAAACACCACCGACGAATACGGGCGACGCTACTGCTTTGGCAACCAGCCCCGTGTCGCGTCGTGGAACCTGTTCTGCCTGGCGAACGCCCTCCACCCGCTCCTGGGCGCCACCGAGCCCATGAAGGACGCCATGGAGCACTTTGGGCAGACCCTGGGAACCGGGTTGCGCACGATGCACACCGACAAGTTGGGCTTGGATGCGTGGCAGGACCCGGACCAAGGGCTGATCGATGCCCTCTACGACGTGCTCCAACTCACAGAAACCGACATGCCGATCTTCTTTCGGCGGCTGGCAGATGTACCGACAGGCACAGATACATCGGACGAAGACCTGCTGCTCCCACTCATGGATGCGTACTACGTCCCGGAGGAGCTGACCGGGGACAAGCGCCAGGCGCTCCTGGACTGGCTGCGGGTCTACACCGCCCGGGTGCACCCCCTGGATGTCGCGGAGCGCCGGGAGACCATGTGCAAGGCCAATCCCAAGTACGTGCCCCGGAACTACCTGGCCCAGCTGGCCATCGATGCCGCCGAGCAGGGAGACGGTTCCAAGCTGGACGAGCTGCTGGAGGTCTTGGGCCACCCGTATGACGAGCAGCCGGACAACGAGGTCTACGCAGCGAAGCGCCCGGAATGGGCCCGGAACCGACCCGGGTGCTCCATGCTCTCCTGCAGCTCATAGGCTGCCGTCAGATCACCCGCACCCGGTACCGGCCAGACTTTGCCCGGCGCCAGCTCTTGCTGGCGAGCTTTCCCACCGCCCGCACGGCCGGCCCCACAGGATGCAGGTCGTCGGCATCCTCCCATGGGCCCCTTCATTCTTTGACGGAGACCGCCCCACTGCGAGAGAATCACCACCTTGAAGGAGGTTCGAACATGGCCAAGAAACGGCGCAACCGACAGCGACAACAAGCCTGGACACGATGGTTGGGAGGGGCCCTGGCGCTGGGTGGGGTGCTGGTGGGGGTTCGGCTCGCCAACCGACCCGCAATCCAGGAGGAGGTGGACCGGGTCGACCCGGTGTGGCTCGCCGACGCCGTCGCAGCGGTGCAACTCTCGGACGCCGAGCGGCACTACGAGAAGATCCTGTTCTCGGACGACATCCTCGAGACCCGGGACCTGGCCGTCCAGACCGGCCGACCGATCCTGATGTACAGCAACGACGGCCCCCTCGGACGGTGTTGAGAGGGGGGGACGATCGCGCGGGCGAGTTCGTTCGCTGATCCCCAGATCGTCCAGCTGTTGAACGAGCGCTTTGTCCCGTTCCTCCACGACAACGACCTCTACACGCCCTCCTTCTACCAGGCGCCGCCCAGCGACCCCGCCCAGCGGGAGGCCTGGGAGCTTCTTCTACGCATCCGATCAGAGGAGGAGGCCCTGGGTCTGCAACACTTCACGACGCCCATCGCCAACCACGTGGAGGGCGCTCAGGGGGGGCCATTCCCAGGAGTCAGCGCGGTTCACATGTCTCTTTTGGATTCCCAAACCCGGGTGCAGAGGCTCCTTCCCTTGGATGAGTTCTTGGACCCCGCCGCGCTCAAGACCCGACTGAAGGCGTTTGCCGACGCCGAAGGAGCACTTGCCGGTCCAACCGTTGTCCCGGCGCGGCTCCCCCCAACCGCAAGAAGAGCCTCCCCGACGGATCTCCTCCTCTACCTGGTGACCCGGTTCCAGATCGCCGAGGGCCAACAGCCCCGCCACGAGGGCGCCCTCTCCGAGGTCCAGCACCCGCCGGCCGGCTGGGAGGCCGCCCCCGGGAACGTACTGACAAACCGGGTCGCCGCCCCCGCACAGGACTGGTTTCTCCTGGCGGAGCCCCTGTGGCGCTCCCTGGTGGGAACCCCCACCCTGGCGGTCGGCTCCACCTGGGAGGTGTCCACCGAAGCACAGCGCAGCCTCGGCGTCCACTTTGGCCCACCGGGGGAGACCTATGCCTTTGCGCCCCGCCGGATCCAGCGCCAGGCCCTCACGGCCCGCCTGGTGTCCCGGAAGGGAGGAGTGCAAACCCTGGAGCTGCGCGGCTCCCTGGACCTGCTCCACCCCTGGTGGGACCACCAGGACGATGAGCACGCCTTGTGCCAGGTGGCGGGCCTGCTCACCTACAACGAGGCCTCCGAACAGATCGAGTCATTCCAGCTCGCCTCCACCGAGGCCCGCTATGTGGGCGGCGACCTGCGGCCAACCCTGTCCATTCCCTATGCCATCGGCATGCACATGCCGGACGCCAAAGATCTGGCTCGTTTTGGAGATTGAAGGGCCGAGGCGTCTTCAGTAGCACTCGGTGTAGGTCACAGCGAGGGCCGGGTAGGTGGAGGAGTGTTCTCGATCCATGAACATGGTGCCGGTCCCGCTGACCACGCTCTCTCCGAGGGCCATGCCCTCGTCGCGAAGGTCGTTGAAATCCACCGAACCCAAGGAGAAACACTCGGTGGACCAGGACTCCTGCCAGGTAAAAGAGGTCAGGGTCGAGGTACTACAAGAGTGACTGCCCCAGTAGACGTTGTTCTCGTCCCAGCTGTTGCAGGAGCTTCCTCCGGTCAACTGGTACACGGTCAGGTCGATGGAGGACCCACCAATGACGCCGTACCAGGCCCAATCCTCAAGGCACAATTCCACGTCTTGCAAAGTGCCACTGCTGGGCACAACATTTGTGGCATCGAACTTCAGCCAGGACATCTGGACATCGCTGCCCGTGGACTCGACCCAGAGGTAGTTGCCGTCACTGTTGGAGGTGGACGAGTTGTCCAGGTAGGCATCGTCCGTGGCCTGGCTCATCACCGTCGTAGAATGGATGCAGTCCGAGTCATTGCAGTCGGTGTCCCCGTCGCCGTCATTGTCTGTGCCATCGGAGCAGTCGGTCTCCGTGGAAGGAAGGCAGGCACTGTGCCCGGTGCAGTCCGAGTCGGCGCAGTCCGTGTCTCCATCCAGATCATTGTCCGTGCCGTCGGTACAGACCTCGTTGTTCACGCACGCGGAGGAGTCCAGCTGGCAGGAGCTATCGCAGGACAGAGAGCCGGCGTCGAACCCCTGGCTTGTGCAGGTGGCTCCGTTCAGGTCCGAACCATCACAAGCCTCCCCTGAATCCACAGATCCATCCCCACAGGTGGCAAAGGTCGCCCCCCCCGAGGCCAGCTCGGTCTGCCAGTCGTACACCGGGTACTCCACGTCCCACTCGTCCGTGAGCCAGGTGTCGAACTCCAGGCCCACCGCGTATTCCTGGCCCACGTAGAAGCTCCAGTTGTAGTCGGCCGTGGTGACCTCGGCGTCCAGCCCCACAAAGGTCTTGGCCGAGACCGTGGCATCCCCGTGGGCGATCC
Organism: uncultured Enterobacterales bacterium; assembly: GCA_964604165.1. Taxonomy (GTDB): domain Bacteria; phylum Myxococcota_A; class UBA796; order UBA796; family CAJQPC01; genus JAYZDK01. Next base: position 6,098 of record CAZRYF010000069.1, on the reverse strand, counting down.
AGTCCATGCCATAGCCGGAGAACACCAGCTCCAGCTCGGGCTTCAGGTACAGCTCCAGGGGGTTCAGCCGCGCGTACCCATCCACCGTCGGCCCCACGAAGATCAGGGTCGGAGTGGGGGCTGGCATGCTGACGCTCCAGGAGGAGCCGTCGTACCCCAACGCCGGGGACGCCTCCAGGGAAGCGCCCGCCCCACCGGTCACATTGAAACCGGCTTCGGCCACCAGGTCGTACCCGGCATCCAGGTCCAACTCCACGTCCACGGACACCCAGACCGCCGACACCCAGAAACCTCCTGCGGCCAGCTGCACCTGGGCGACATCCGTGACATCCGAGGCGGTCATGGCCGCGACCGCCTCGGCGCTCATGGCGATGTTTCCATCCACCACGAGCGAGGGCGCGAAGGAGAACCCTGTGAGGTTATCGTTCTCGTCCACGTTGAACTCCACCCACAACTCGGCCGTTGTGGAGAGCGTGAGGCTGGTGATCTCCGCCTCAAACCCACCCCCGGTGGCCAACACCGCGGTCTCCTGAAAGGTGTGGCTGGCCCTCGTGTGGGAGGAGGGAGGCGGCGATGGCCAGGGCCCCTGGGGCGCCCCCTGGAACTCGATGTAGCCGGCATAGCCAAACGCCTCGGGAAAGAACTCCGCCAGGCGTGCCTGCCGTGTCTCCACATGCAGCCGCCCATCGGACAGCTCGACCACCGAAGTCACCGCACGCATGTATCCACCGTCCGCCTGGCCGTTGATCAGGCTCCCCACCTGAATGCCCAACCCCTCGGTGGGGCACGCCAGGTCGAAAACCACTGAGGCCTCCTCCACCTCAATGGCCGACACGCAGTTCGAAGTCTCGGGAAAGACAACCGTTGGCTCGAACTCCCCGCAGTCCTCGGAGCCGTCGGACAGCTCCCCATCCACGGTGCCGTTGCAGTCGTTGTCCAGGTTGTCGCAGACCTCCTCGGCGTCCGGGCGCACATTCGGGTTGTTGTCGTTGCAGTCCCCCTGCTCCACGGTCCAGCCGTCCCCATCCTGGTCAGTGGTCACCGGGTCGCCGGTGTCGGTGCCGGAGTCGGGATCCGAGTCGGGATCCGAATCGGGTTCGGCAGAGTCAGGCTCCACCGAATCCACAGCGGTCTCCGCATCCGAGGTGTCCGCGTCCACGGGACCCCACCACCCCTTGCAGCCCGCTCCCAGCAGTCCCAGAAAAAGGGCCAATGTTCCCAAGCGGAATCTCAAAAGTGGCAGAAGCATCGCGTTCTCTCCAGTGGAGACGCCATCCTACCGGACCGTCCATGGGTTTCATCAAGTTTCCAAGCGCCTGGCCCGCACTCCCGTCTCTTTGCACTAGGCAGAAGGGCCCGGCTTCAACCGCTCCAGCAGCACATTGGCGACATCGGTGATCTCGCCCTCGGTGCTGCGGGCAGCCCCCAGCATACGGTGACAGCCCGGACACCCTGTGACGACCTTGGACTGGCCCGTGGCCTCCAGGGCATCCCACCGATTGCGGTTCACCTTGGCCGGAGAATCCCACAGGAACCCCCCGCCCCCGCCGCCGCAGCACCGGGGAATCTCCGGGCTCTTGTCCGCGGTCGATGCCGTGACCCCAGCGGCGCTCAGCAGGGCATCCATGTCCCCCGCCTCGTCGTTGTGGATGGTCTTGCACGGGTGGTGGGCCGCCATGGACTCGGGCCTCTTCTCAATCTCCAGCTTCCCGTCTCGCACCAGCTCGGCCAGGAACTCGATGTGGGAGCGAACGGTGGTGAAGGCGTCGGTGACCTCGCCATACTGAACGCTGATGCTGTCCTTGCAGTGGGGGCAGATGGTCAGGATGGTTCGGCTCCGGTCTCCTCCCAGCGCTCCGTCGAGCTCCTCGATCCGCTCCAGCTTCCAGAAGGGCCAGTCTTCCATGAGCCCCCCCCCGTGCACCAGGGCCTCTCCCCAGCACTTCTCCTCCTCCAGCACGCCGAAAGAAACGCCAGCGGCACCCAACAACTTCGCGGTCGCGACCGCGACGGGCTGTGCCTCGGGCGCGTTCGCACCCTGGCAGCCGAGAACCAGGAGCACCTCGTGCTGGGCCACGTCGAAGAGGGGCATCTCGGCATCCGCGATCAGCTTGGTGCGGGCCTCACTCCCGGCCCCGAAGATGTTCCCGGTGGCGGCCACAGGGCCGGCGCCCTCCACCAGGGCGGGCACCGGGTAGAGCCCCTCAAAGGTCATGCGGCCCCGAATCTCCAGCCCGGCCTTCGCGGGCCGGTTGCCCACTGGACAGACCGCATCGCAGGCCCGGCACTGAGTGCAGGTGGCAAGAGTGTCCGGGGGGATCAGCTGGGACAAGCCTTCGCTGTCCACGCTCGGGTCGCGAAGGGAGAGCACAAAGTGATCTCTTGGCCGCAATCCCGCACCGGCGGAAGGACATGCATCGTTGCAGCGACCGCACTCGATACAGGCGGCCGTGTCAAAGAGGGAGTGGAAGCTGAAGTCGGCCACTCCCCCTGGCATGCCGACCCGGGCGTACTCAGCCTCAAAGGCATCCTCCTCCTCCGGCATTTCAAAGTCGCCCCCTGCAATGGGCCGATCGCTGGGAAGCTCCGTCATGTACCGCAGCACCACGTTGATGGGGGCCAACATGAGGTGCAGGTGCTTGCCGTAGGCAATCAGCGCCGGAAAGAAGCACAGAATCAGAAAATGGACCCACCAGTTGACCTTTGCGCCGACGCCCACGAGCCCCAGCCCCACCCCAAAGGTCTCGCGCTCCAACATGTAGGTGATCATCAGGCCGCCGATCAGGGCGAGCACCACCCCGGACTCCAACATGTGGGTCAGGCGATCCCGCATGAAGAAGTACCTGCGGATGGCCATGAAGACGACCGCCACCAGAACCAGCACGCTGATGACATCGAGAAAACCATCCAGCGGCCCCAGGGGGATGGGGTGTTCCCGGCCGAGAAAGCCGTTGAGCACATGGGTCACGCTCTTCAGGCCGAAAACGACAAACCCATAGAAGATCAGCAAATGAGCCACGCCTGCCACGGGACGGTTGGCGATTACCCGGGTCTGCAGGGTCACCTCGAGAATGCCCGACACGAGGCCGCCGGGATTCACGATCTTGATCTCGCCCCGCTTGGGCCAGACGTGCCCCAGCCGCCTGCTCCAGAGAATGTGGACAAAGAGAACGCCGCCTGTGAGGGCAGCCACGGACATCAAGGCAAGTTCGATCCAGCGCATTCGGGCCCCTTATCTCGGGGGGTCTTCAGATCCACCCGGCCAGCAAAAGCACAAATCTCCCTCGGCAGGCCTTGAGTGTTTGCATCACTCCGACGAAAATGGCCTCTCGCCAAACCCAATGCGCTGGCACCGCCGCTTGCACGGGAGTCCCCAAGAAGATGTCGAAGGCTGCCCCCATTCTCATCGCAACCCTCCTACTCTTCCCCGCTCTGGCCTGGGCCGGCGGCGGCGGAGACGACGGTGGCCACGCCGTTATCACAAACATCGCCCTGTGCATGGTGACGGCCAGCGCACTGGGCCTGCTCATGAAGGTCACCAAGCAGCCTTTGTTGCTCGGCTACATCCTGGCGGGGGTCCTGATCGGCCCGGTGGGACTGAAGTTCATCACCGATGAGAGCGAAATCCTCACGGTGGCCGAGATCGGGTTGATCCTGCTGCTCTTCATGATCGGCCTGGAGATCGACCTGAAGAAGATGCTTTCCGCCGGCAAACTGGTGATCGTCACCGGCCTGGTGCAGTTCCCCATTTGCGTGGGCATCGGGTACGGAGTCTTCTCAGCCCTGGCTGCTGCAGGCATTCCCGTGGGCTCCGGTACCTATGGCACGCTCTACGTCGCGCTGGCCATCGGCATCAGCAGCACGATGATCGTGGTGAAGCTCTTGTACGACAAGATGGAGCTGGACACGCTGCCCGGCCGAATCACCATCGGGATCCTGGTGTTCCAGGACATCTGGGCCATTATCGTCCTGGCCATCCAGCCCAACCTGAACAACCCGGAGGTGCTGGGCATCCTGGGCACTTTTGGGAAGGGTGCGCTGCTGGTGGTGCTGGCCCTGCTCTGCACAAAGTACATCCTGCCCAAGGTCTTCCGCAGCGTGGCCAAGCTACCCGAGCTGATGCTGGTCATCTCCCTTGGGTGGTGCTTTCTTGTCTGTCTTGTGGCGGCGGACCCAGCCGTCGGACTGTCCATGGAGATGGGCGCCCTGATCGCTGGCGTCACCATGGCGACCTTCCCCTACAACGTGGACGTGATCGCCAAGGTCATCAGCATCCGGGACTTCTTCATCACACTCTTCTTCGTGGCGCTTGGAATGCAGATTCCCGTGCCAGAAGCCAGCGTAATGGGAATGGCCGGAATCATCGTGGTGACCGCACTCTCAGTTCGAGTGTTCGGCATCTTCCTGGTGTTGTACCTGCTGAAGGCCGGGCACCGAACCTCGCTGCTGACCACCATCAACCTGTGCCAGATCTCGGAATTCACCCTGGTGATCCTCTCGATCGGCGTGGGCTATGGCCACATCGAAAAGGAGACCATGACCGCGGTGATCTGGGCATTCTCCGTGCTCGCCGTGGGAAGCACCTACCTGGTGACCTTCAGCCATGGCCTGCAAGGCGCGATTAGCAAGCTGCTCAAGGCCATCGGGATGAAGGACCTCTCGGATGCCAACGAGGAGGAGCGAAAGGCCCGGAATCGCCCGATCGTCATGCTGGGGTTCTTCCGGGTGGCGAGCGCCTTCATGGATGCGGTCCACAGAAAGCACCCGGACCTGATGGCAGACATCATGGTGGTGGACTTCAACCCGGAGGTCCGAGCCAAGCTGCAGAAGATGGGCGTACCCTGCGTGTACGGAGACCTGGGCTCCATCGACACCCTGCACCATGCCCACATTGGTCACGCGGAGATCGTTCTCTGCACCATCCCGGACGCGATCCTGAAGGGCATCTCCAACGAAAAGCTCATGACCATTGTGCGAGAGATCTGTCCAAAGGCCCAGATCATCACCATCGCTGAGAGCCCCAGCAAGACCGGGGCGCTGTACAGGGCCGGTGCAGACTTCGTGGTCCAGCCCAACCTGGAGGCCGGTGGGACGCTGATTTCAGCTGTTCAGTCCGCACTCATTGGCAATGCCCAGGATCTACGCGAGCGGGCACAGGAAGAGCTGGAAGAGCGCAACGAAATCCTTCACTGATCCGCCCTGCATGGAGCGAGGGGCATGAAAACCCCACCTGGGACACACAAACCCCACACCCCATGCCACAGGGATGGGCCGTCCCCCCAATCCTTACTCCATGCGCCTGTTTTTCCTTGGCATTGATCTTGCAATAACGATGGGTTCACAAAGGATCCCCCATGCGCTCAATTGGAATTGCTCTGTTGGCAGGTCTCACGGCAGCATCTCCTGCACAAGCCCAAATGTGCACATTGGACGACTGCATGCGGGACTTCCTTGGGGACTTCAGCTCCGCATTGTCGGACGTGGCAGGTGCGGGGGGGGAGCTTCTCGGAGTGACAAGCGACCTGGTTGGCGAAGCCTCCAGCGTGTTTGATTTGGTGGGGGGCGCATTGGAGACCCTGGACCAGTTCTTGGACCTTGATGAGCTGGATGAAGCCTTGGCGGTTGTGCAGGGCCTCGGCGCCGAGTTGGTGGCACTGGACGAAACCTTGGACCTGAGCCTCGAGGAGTGGGAGCAACTCACTGTGGAGTTGGACGCTCTGGAGGCTGCCGTGAATGCGGGGGACTCCAGCGGTGCTGCGGACGCCTTGAAAGCCCTCTACGAGCACATCACCGAGTTGGAAGAGAACGGTTCGCAAGGCGGGCAGCAGAGCGGTGCCAATGCTGGCAACAACGGGCAAAACGGCCGGGGCGGAGCCTTTGGGAACACCGGCCAGGGAGGCCAGTCCAGTCAAGGCCAGGGCAACCGGGGCGGAGCCTTTGGGAACACCGGCCAGGGAGGCCAGTCCAGTCAAGGCCAGGGCAACCGGGGCGGAGCCTTTGGGAACACCGGCCAGGGAGGCCAGTCCAGTCAAGGCCAGGGCAACCGGGGCGGAGCCTTTGGGAACACCGGCCAGGGAGGCCAGTCCAGTCAAGGCCAG
>CAZRYF010000068.1:0-25596 GCA_964604165.1 uncultured Enterobacterales bacterium | reverse complement strand
CCGCCAAGAGGGCCGCCAAGAGGGCCGCCAAGAGGGCCGCCAAGAGGGCCAAGCCAACGGCCGTCACACCGAGCGGGCAGACACGGTCTGCCGATTGCTTGAGCGGCGATTCTCTCCGCTCTCAACCGCCCAGCGCGATCAGGTTGCAGTCGCTGACCCAGCCGCTCTACAGCGCATCATCGATGCGATCTTTGACCTGGAGGATCTCGAGCAGGCGCTTGGAATCCTTTAGAGGCCCAGCGGCACTATCCCCTGCAGCTCAGGCACCATCCCCTCCGGCGCTTCAGACAAGAGCGCGGTGAGATCACGGGAGTTCAGGGTGTCCACGAAGAGCACATGCTCTCCCACAGCGCCCGCCTCCATCGCCCGCAAGCACGCAGCCAGCGCCTTGGCGCTGTACGTGGGTTCCAGCTTCAGGCCGCGCTCCTCCCCCAGGGAAATGGCAGCCAGGCCCTCGTCGGTGGGAAAACCGTACCCGCTGCCGATGGCGGAGGGGTCCACCACCAGGCGGCTACCGTCCAGGGGGGGAAGCGAGGCACCGTGGGCCCTCAGGAGAGCATGGGTCTTCCGACCCAGCGCCGTGAGCGTGCCCCGGCGCACATAAGGCCAGTCCATGACCCGCACCGCGTGAACCCGCGTGTTCCAACCCAGCACAGCAAAGCCCACCCAAAGACCCGCTGCGGTGCCGCCTGATCCAAAGGGCACAAAGACATCCGTCGGCTGGGGCAAGTCCCCCGCAGCCACCTGCTCCCCGATCTCCAGGGCCGCCTCCACCCACCCCACAGTGCCGAGGGGAGAGCTCCCCCCGGCAGGGATCCACGTGGCCTCCCCTTCTGCCACCGCCCGGCAGTGAGCCCAGGCCACCATGCCCACCCAGGGCACCGAGATCTTCCAGCGGGCGGGCCAGACCTGCTCCGCGTGGTGGGAGAGCAGCCTCGCGTTGGTCCGCACGTGCTCCGTGACCGGCTGAGGCACCACCAGCCCGTGAATCTTCAAGCCCATCGCCGCTCCGTGCAGACAGGTGGCCAACAAATGGTTGGACCCGGTCGCCCCCATGGACAACACCGTGTCCCCCCGACCCTTGGCATCCGGCAGCAGCCACTCCAGCTTTCGCACCTTGTTTCCTCCGTACGGCTGCGCCGAGAGGTCCTCGCGCTTGCACCACAACGTGCCCGCTGGAGAAATTCCCTCGAGCGCCTCGATGGCGGTGGGAAACGTCCCCAGGCGCCTGAAGAGAAGATCGAAACCGGAAAATCGCTGGTGCAGACAGGAAGGCATGGATTCGTGGCTATTCTATGCGCCATGCCGACCGCCACCTCTTGTTTGCTGCCCGAACTCCTCGCGGTTCTCGCAGGCACCGCCTTGCCAAGCCACCCGGAGATGGTGCGCCCGGCAGCCGTGGAGGAACCGGTGCCCCCGCCGCTGCCAGTGCAACGCGATCACCTCATCGGCACCTTTGATGAACACCTGGACTCGGAGCACTTCTGCGTGACGTGGAAAGACGGCGAAGCCACAGACGCCCTCGCACAAACCGCCCTCGACGCCATGGAAACGGCCTGGGACGTGCTCGTGGAGCAAGGAGGTTGGGAGGCACCGGAGAGCTCCGATGCATGGCTTCTCGCTGTGTACCTGGACCCCACCATCACAGGCTCCGGCTTCACAGGACGCTACGAGACAGAAACCGGAGGCATCACCTATCCCTACATCTGGCTGAACCCGGGCTACGCCGACCAGCCTGACTTCTTTCAGAGCGTCGCCGCCCACGAGTTCAACCACGCCCTTCAGTGGAAAGCCCGCCCCTACTCCGAGGAGCCCGAGGAGGCCTGGTTCTGGGAGGCATCCGCCGAGTGGGGCGCCGAGCTCTCCCTCCCGGATCTGGATGCCTATGGCTGGCAATCCTACTGGTACGCCCAGCGCCCCGAGGTTCGCTACTCCTCCATGGAGGAGTACCACCCCTACGGCATGTTCCCGGTCATCGCCTTTCTGGAGGAGTTTCGAGGTGGCCCAGGCAGCATGAAGGAAACCTGGCTCCTGGGGGAGGCTGCGCCCCTCGCCACCTGGGATGGACTCCTGGCCGAGGTGGCCGGAGAGCCTGCAGCCGACCTGTGGGCCGCCTGGACCAGCGCGTTTGCGGAGGCCGCCTTTTCGGACTCGGACGTCTACGAGCGCCCGGTGTCCATGGGCCGCCTGGAGGAAGGCGCCTCCGGTGAGTTGGAGTACCTGGGCACCCACTACTACCGCGTGCAAGAAGATGGATGGGTGGCCTCGGACGGGGAGATCCATCTTGGCTCGCCCTGGGGCACCGGGAACCAAGTCGAGGTTCGCGACGGAGACTGGTTGACAGTCACGGGCACGAACAACGTGCTCGCAGAGTACAGCCTCTTCCTGGCCGAGGCGCCCATGGATACGGGAGACAACACAGGGCTCAGCGACGAGGAACCCAAGCTTGGCTGCGCCTGTGGCAGCAGACCACCCTCCCCGACCGGCGGCTGGCTGCTCCTGGCAGCCAGCCTCTGCGCTGCCGGGAGACGATCCACCGCTCGACCGGTGTCTTCATGCTGAACGCCTCCGCCCTTGCCCTGGCGCTGGCCCTCCTGGGATGTAGCGCCCCCGACACCCCAGAACCTCCAGCGGCTCCACAAGACATGCCGCCTCCTTTGGCCGCCGCCCCAGAGGTGCCCTCCCCGGATCGAGACCCAATTGGTACCGTCTCGACAAGTCCCAAGTCCATTCTCCTGATCTCCTGGGACACGGTGCGCGTGGATCGGGTGGGCACCTGGGGTGGCCGGGCCGAGACCCCACACCTCACAAAGCTCGCAGCCCGGGGCGCCCGGTTCAACGCGGCCATCACCCACATCCCGGAGACCGCCCTCTCCCACTGGTCGGTGATGACCGGGGTCGAGCCCGAGGTCCACGGGGACGTGCCGGGCACCGGCGGCTCCCGGTACCGAGGCCCCACGCTCGCACAGATCGCAAAGGCCCACGGGCTGGCCACGGGCGCTTTCATCGGCGGTGTCACCCTGGCCGCCGATGCCAGCGGGCTTCAGCGCGGGTTCGATGTCTACGACGACCGCCACAATTGGGAGTCCACCCACCTGAAGCGCCCCGGTCGCGATGTCACGGAGCGTGCGGCGGACTGGATGAAGAAACAGACCGGACCTTCCTTCACCTTCGTCCACCTCTTCGATGCCCACACCCCCTACCAACCCCCGCCTCCTTTCGACACGCGCTACCCGCCCGGCTCGGAGGAAGTCACCACCCAGCTGGCCCTCTACGACGGAGAGATCGCCTATCTTGACACCCTGCTCCCTCCGCTTCTGGAGGCCACCGGCCCCGACACCATCATCGCCTTGTTCTCGGATCACGGGGAGTCTTTCGAGCACGATTACCTCTACAACCACCGGGACTCCCTGTGGGACAGCACCCTGCGCGTACCGCTTGTCATTGCGGGCCGGGGGGTGACGCCCCAGGTCATTGAACGGCAAGTCGGACTGACAGACGTGTTCCCCACGGTGCTCGCCCTGGCCGGCCTGCCCGGAGATTCCAAGGCACAGGGGCGAGATCTGTTTGAAGAAAGCGCCCGCGCTACGGTGCACTCTGTTGCCCGTCCCTTCACCGACCGGGCCGCCCTCGCCGCGAGAAGCCTTCAGCACAAAGGAATCTGGCAGTCCGATGGATCGGTCCTTGGGTACGACCTGTCAGCGGACCCAGGAGAAACCATGAACCTGGGCGCCATTCCGAAGAGCCTGAAAGCCGAGCGGGCGGGCTACCAGGAGCGACTTCAAGACGCCGCAACCCTCCAGCGCGAGCCCTTGCTCCCCCGGGCGCTTCCCCCTGGGGCCAAGGAACGCCTGGATGCGCTAGGGTATGGAGGCAACTGACCCGGACTATCGGGTGCAGCGGAACCCCGAGGTCTTTCGGCGGATCTCCGGCAGGAAGGCGTGGCGCTCACCGGCCGGGTTGGGGCGGAGGTCGTGGTAGTAGGAACCACCGCGAACCGCCACGTACAAGCCCAGGGTGCCGGTTCGGGGGTTCCTGGGCGGATCCCCACCATCGGCGATCACAAGGTCCCACGAGTCCACGCGCAGATCCGCCGTCCACTCCCAGGCGTTGCCAAAGAGGTCCAGAACTCCGTCCCGGCTGGCCCCCGCCGGAAAGCTCCCCACCGGCGCGGTGGTGTGAAAGCCATCTGAATCGTCGAAGAACGGCGGCGCCACCGTGCCGTGGTTGAAGGCGTTCGGTTTGTACTCGTTGCCCCAGGGGAAGCGGGTCTCCGTCTCCGCCGGACCCAGGGCCGCCAGCTGCCACTCGGCCTCGGTGGGCAGACGCTTTCCCGCCCAAAGGCAATACGCCCGCGCGTCATACCAGCTCACCAACACCACCGGGTGCTGCTCGGTTCCCGCGGGAGGGGCCCCCTCCACCCAGTTCCAGCCATCCTCCGCCCAGAGCTCGTCCACCCGAGGTGGCGGGTGCCCTGTCTCCTTCAGAAACACGCCATAGGCCGCCCGGGTGACCTCGGTGCGGTCCAGTTCAAACGGGTCCACGAAGAACCTCCGGGGCTCCAGCTCCTTGGGTCTCCTGGGGACCACCCCCTCCAGTCCGGGAACGGGCCCCGCATCCACCGGTGGAGGCGGCGGCACAAACCCCGGCACGGCCTGGGCATCCCCCCGGCCCATCTGCACCACGCCCCCCTGGATCATCACCATCTCGGACGCAAGCGCGCCGACGGCGGCCGCATGCACCTCCGGGCCCGGGGTCGTCTCCTGGGTGCTTCCACCGCAGGCCAACATTCCAATCAAGGCCAGGCGCATCGAAACCCCACGGTCAGCCGCGCTTCCTCCACCCGGGCCCGCTCCTCGTGGCGACAGGTGCAGTAGCTCGGGAGGTTCATGAACGATCCCCCCCTAAGGGTTCCAGAATTTCCAAGAGAATCAGAGGTCCACTCCCACACATTTCCCGCCCCATGCACCAAACCAAAGGGAGACGCATTCTCCGCACCGCTCTCCACGGACGCCGTAGCGACGGACTCCAGCCGACCATACTTGCCCTCGGCAAACCACCGCACCTCCCGGTCCACTCCATCCCCCCAGGGATAAGGCCCACCTCCGGGCGCGCAGACCGCTTGGCCCCACTCCGCCCCGGTGGGAAGCCGCCCCCCTTGGGCCGCGCAGTAGGCTTCCGCCTCAAACCGAGTCACCCCCACCACCGGATGGTCCGAGGACCGTCCGGACAACCGCACCCTCGCCCCCGCCCCGTTCGGGTGGGTCTGCAACCAGACCCGTCCCGCCTCGGACCAGTGCGCCGGGTTGGCGTAGCCTCCACCCGCGGCAAAGGCTTCAAACTGGGCGACGCTCACCTCAAAACGATCAATGCGATAGGATGCAAGCGAATCTGTCGCCGGAATCGCCACGGGATCCCCCAGCGCCACGGCCACCAGAAGCCAAGCAACCATGTTGAGACCTCCAGCGAAAACCCGGGTCTCCATTCTGCCCCAGGCAGGGCTGCTCGCGCTGATCCTGGCCTGCAATTCCTCCCGGGACGCCCCCTCCCAAAGCCCGGCTCCCCCGGACCCCACCGGCCCACATTCCGCCCCCGTCGGTCCCCCGCCCCCCGGATCCGGGGGAGCGATGCAGGACCCAAGCGGGTTCCCGGGGTTCCACGAGACCCCACCTCCCCCTGGCCCGGCACCGGCGCAGAGTACCGAGGGACCCCGTTTTTCGGATCCCATTCAGATCTCCCCCAAGAGAGAAGGCGGGTACCGGCCCCAGGTGACCGTGGGGCCCGACGGGCGAGTGCACGCGGTGTTCTACATCCGCCATAGGAAAGGGGACCTCCTGCGCTACCGCTCCAGTGACGACGGTGAGCACTTCAACGACCTGGAGGCCCTGGGCTTTCCCGAGGGGCGCAACTGGGGACCCGATCTCGTGGCGCGAGACGGCGAGCCCCTGGTGGTCTTCGACCTGGCCGATGCCTCCTTTCGCTCCCAGGGGTGGCTGACCCAGAGACGCAACGGCACCTGGAGCGACCCGGTGCCCCTCACCCCGGGAGGCGACGCTGAGGTGGGCTCTGGACACGTGGCCCAGGGGGTCGGGGACGCCCTTGCCTATGTCTACATCGGCAAGCCCTTGGGCCCCGAGAATCGCTTCACCGCCTGGGGCCGCTGGCGAGCCCCGGACGGCTGGAAGAAAGCCACACCCTTCACCGACGGAAGGGCCGACGCCTGGCACACCAACGTGGAGCGTCGCCCGGACGGATCAGTGCTGGCCGCATACGACGTGGGCCCCGGCGGTTCAGAGACCCGCATGTTCCTCGTGGAAGGCCGAGACGGGGTGTTCTCAAAGCCAATTGACTTCTCCCGGGATGGCCAGCCCGGTGAGCGGGCCCACTTTGCCTTCGCACAAGACGGCACCGACCACATCGCCTGGTTCCACAAGCGGGCCGGGCTCCCCCTCCACGTCTTCACCCGCACCTGGACCGACGGGGTGGGGTCCACCGTGCAGGAACCCTCCGCGGGACTGGGGGGCTACCACTACGACCCCGACATCGAAATCAACCAGGACGGGGTGCTCTGCCTTGTGTGGGGATGGGACGGGGGAGACGAGGCCGAGCTCCTCTTCAGCCTGGACCGCGGCAGCGGCTGGTCCCCCCCAAAGCGGGTGGCCTCCATCGCCTGGGGAAAGCCTGGACTTCCATCCCTGGCCGCCGATCCAAGCGGGCGGTTCCACGTGGTGTGGAACCAGGGAGTCAAGGGGGAGAACCAGGTCTACTCTGCGGTGCTCAATCCAGCTTTACCTTGACCTGAAGCGGCGAGTCTCGCACGACGTCCGTCACCTTCAGGGGCGCCTGCCCCAGGCGGGGAGGACCCGTGGGCGCTTGGATTCCCGACAGTGCATCCACCGCCACCATCACCAGGAAATCCCCAGGGGGAAGCTGTAGGAAAGGAAGGGAGCCTGGCCGCACCACCAGGCGCTTCTCCGCGACCGGCGAGCGCCCAGGCAAGGGCAGATCCCCCGACGGATCCAGGTCCCTGGCATCAAAGGCGGAGAGAAAGACGGTCTCGCCAGCGGCTCCCTCGACTTGCACCTCCACCCGGTGGGTCACATACGCCGCCACGGCATCGTGCTCGCCCACCACACCCCCCGTCGCACACCGCACCCCGGTAGCGGATCCTTCCAGGACCGAGGTGAAGCGATTCGCCGCCCGCATGTTGGTGCTGAACGTGTTCCAGCCCCCTCCCCGGAGCACGTGAATATCGCCAGCCGCAGGGCCCGCTGGGTTCACCCGTTGCGGATTCCGCCGCCAGGTCGCCGGGTGGTACCAGTCGGACACCCACTCCCAGACGTTACCGGACAGGTCGAGGTGGCCATAAGGGCCGGCACCACCGGCACGCCCCCCCACTGGCAGAGCACCCTCTTCACAAGGACGAGGCCCCCCGGGCCCCACCTGCAGGTGGTTGGCCAGCTCGCAGGTGGCTGCCCCGTTGCCCCAGGGGTGGATGGCGAGATCCTCTGGGTCGCAGCGGGCTGGGTCGGACCCCCGCTCACACCCGCCGCGTGCCGCTTTTTCCCACTCGGCCTCCGTGGGAAGCCGGGCCCCCCTCGACGCACAAGCGCCCTGGGCCTCCTCATACGTCAGGGGCGTCCTGGGCAGCCCATCCTCCCCCGCCAGCTCGGTGCGGTCCAAGCAGAAAGAGGCCACCTCAACTACGTGCACCGGCCCCTCGTCTCGGCCCGCTTCAGGGGACCTGGATCCCATGAGAAACACGCCCCCCGGCACCGGAAGCTGCCCCTCCGGGCAATCCGGCGTGTCCTCTACTGCCGCCTCGACCCCAAGCTCCGTCTCCCATCCTCGCTGAACAGGAGAGAGATCCCGGAGTGCTTGGGCAGTGACCATCGGCCCGGGAGGAAGGGTGCCTGGGTGCTCTTGAACCACGGAGCCCTTCTCCGAGCATCCCAAAAACCACAGCCCAAGAAGCAGACTCAATCCAGGTCCAACAAAGAGTCCACGGTCTGCTGATCAGCACCGGGAAACTCGTAGTCGCCGAACGCCTCCGGTCGGACCCAACGAATAGTCTCCACGCCCAGGCACTGGGGCTCTCCCGAGACAATCTGCACCTTGTACACCAACAGATCAAGGGTGTAGTTGTCGTACTCATGGGAGACATGCAAGGACAGCTCACCGACCTCCACATCCACACCGATCTTCTCTTTGAGCTCCCGGGCAAGGGCGGCCTGTTCAGTCTCTCCTCGCTCCACCCGGCCCCCGGGGAACTCCCACAACAGCGGCAAAACAGCCTTGGCCATGCGCTGCGTGATCAGGTAGCGACCTTCCCGCTCGATCTCCGACGAGACCACCCGAATGTGTGCCTTGGTGGGCATGGAATTCCTCGCTGCAGCATGGGGGTATAGCGCGATCCGCGCCCCCGCAAATTTGGAATCAACCCGCCCGCACCACCGCGCGATCCCGAAACACCTGGGGGACGGGCATGAGAGAGAGCAGTCCAGCTTCCAGCCACGCCTCCACCGGGTGGTCGATGCTGACCTTGCCCACGTAGAGATGCTCCACCGGGTGTCCCGCCTCCAGCCAGGCCCGCACCCGGCGAGCGCCCTTGTAGTACACAACATCCTTGGCGTAGACACCCGGCGCCCCGGGATCGGCAAGTCCCCGCTTGAGGCGCAGCGATACCCCCCATGCAAGCCCTTGCCCCCCCGCGTCGCAGATGGCTTCATACAACTCTCGGAAACCCATGGTACGGGCCCACTCAATGGCCTGCACTACGAGCCCCTGTCGCCAGGCACTTCCCGGGGCCACAGCCCCAGCTCTCTCCTCTGCCAACAAGGCCAGCCCTTCCTCTGTCTCCAAGGCGCCTGGAAGCCCCGTGGCAAACAGGTGCAGGGGTTGGGCCGCGCCATTGGAAGCCCGCACGGCGTGCACCTCGATTTCGTGAACCACGAGCTTCTCGATGTCTCTCTCCCGAAAGCGAGCGCGGCTGTTGACCCGCAGAAGACGCTTGGCGCTGTCCACCAAAACCCGCGCCGACATCACATCATCCAACTCCACCCGCCAGCCGTCCAAACCGCGCTCCACCAACGCCAACTGCAACAACTCCATGAGCTCGGTGGCGCCAAGACAGAACGGCGCCTTGTCCCTGGCGCGGACCTCCTGGCCCGCAGCCGTCACCAGCTGGGCGTCCGGGTACCAACCCGCCTCGACAGCCAGGGCATCAAAGGCCTGTGGGGTTCGCGAATCCAGCGCACGAATGTACGTGCAGGTGCTGTCGATCGAGGCTTGCACCAAGGCACCAAGCGGGTGGTCGGTGGTGAGCCGAATCCCCCCAAGCCGCGCCAGCACCTCCTGTGCCCAGTCCACGGGATGGTAGTCAAAAGGCGGCGCTTCCGCGCCCTCGTTGAAGGCCTTTCTGGCCTCCACAACGTTGGCTGGGTTCAAGTACCGAGAAAACGCCACCTGCTCGAAGAGCGCATGGAGTGTGGCATCCGCCTCGACGATCTCAGCCGGGATCTGCATCCATTGAAGAGTATCCCGTCCCGAGGGAAGACCGCCCGGAAGGAAACTGTCAGCGACCGCTGAAGCTTCGCTCGAACAGGTCGTCGATGGCCTTTTCCCCCGCCGGCATCAAGCGCCTCGTTCCCGTGCCGCAGAAACGACCCGCCTCAATCACCGGAACCCCGGGAGCCCATTGCTCACCGATCCAGCGAAACCAGGCTTCCTGCTTCTGGTCATAGACCCAGAGATTTTTTCTCCACATGCGGGAGAGCTCCACCGCCCACCCGGTGCCACCCACAACGGTATTGTCCTCTTGGATTTCCCCCACCACGAAGACCTGCTCGGACCAACTCACCTGGTGCCAGATGCTCTGGAGGACCGTGCGGATCAAGCTCTCCTGGCGATAGCTGCGGTTCAAGCGCCGGGACACATACAGGAGAGACACATCCCCCATGGCCAACTCCCGCTCGGTCAGCTGGCGTGAACCGCGATCCCGTTCCTGCCGGTGACCGGAAAAGGTGAAGTTCACCTCTTCCATGCCGGCCTTTTCGGCCAGGGCCCCAAAATAGGACTCGGTTCCTTTGGCCCCACCCGAGTAGAGAGTGCAGGTTCCAGCGTCCTGGATCTTGGTTCCAGATTGCGGATCCAGCGTGTCCTCCGCCCGAATCAACAGGGTCGTCGGGTCCAGCTCCAGCCCCATCGAGCCATCGAGCATTTCTCCATGGACCTTCAGGGTCTTAAGGTCAATGGACACGGCGCGTGGCATCAGGGAGACTGCAGTGGAGAATCCGCCTTCCCGAAGAAAGGCATCCTCTGGATCCAACCGGCGGCTGCCCTCCAAGGCGAACCAAACGGCCAGGTTTCGTTCCGTGGCAATCTGCTGAAACGCCGCAAGATCCGACTCGGACTGCCCATCGTATCCATCCACGATGACGCAGGTGGGTTCGAACTGCAAGATGGCTGCCATCATGTCCAAGGCCTTCAAGAGGTCAGCGGCCTCGAAGGAGCGATTGAGGTACGAATGGATCTGCCGGTGACGCTCAACCTGAATTTCCGTGCGATCCGCCGGGCCCAGCTTCACCGCCCGGGCAATACCACCGAAGATCTCATCGTAAAAGGAGCGCACATGCTCCGCCGCATCGTGAAGCGAGACGTGCAGCACCCGCTCCTCACGCATGATGCGATCCAGCGCGATGTGCACCAGCAGCGCACTCTTGCCCACACCAGCGGGCCCCACCACCGCACCTAACTCTCCAGCAGCCAACCCTCCGTGGAGCGACTCGGCGAAGACACGCATGGGACTGCGCTCGTATATCTCAGCTCGGAGCATGGGGGGGGTCCTCAAAGCCACCTGGTGCCAAGCACTAGGCTACTTCTTTTCCTGGGATTCGCGGTATTCCTTGATCAACTCTTCGGAGATCGACATGGGCGCCTGGGCGTATCGCTGGAATTCCATAGTGAACTCGGCTTTGCCCTGGGTCGCGGAGCGAAGGGCGGTTGCATACCCGAACATCTCTCCAAGAGGGACCTCTGCCTCCACCTCGGAGAAGCCGGCGTTCTCTGTGGTGCCCAGGACGACGCCGCGGCGCTGCACAAGGGTGGTGACCATGGCTCCGTGGAACTCATTGGGCCCTTCCAGACCCACTCGCATCAGAGGCTCCAACACGACAGGCTTGGCCCGGGCATAGACCTCCCGGAAGGCGCCTCGAGCGGCTTCCTGAAAGGCATTGTCCGAGGAGTCCACCGAGTGCGATGCACCATCGTTGAGCACCAGGCGCATGCCCACAACAGGCACACCCAACAGGCGCCCCTTGGCCAGCATGCTCCTCCATCCCTTGTCCACAGCTGGAATGAACTCTCGCGGGATGGATCCACCCCGAATCGAGTCCACAAACTCGTACTCGCCAGACTCGGTGGGCTCGATGTAGCCCGCCACCCGACCATATTGGCCCGAGCCACCGGTCTGCTTTTTGTGAGTGTAGTTGAACTCCGCCTTTCGGGAGATGGCTTCACGGTAAGCCACCCGGGGCGGTGAGACCAGCACCTCGGCGTTGTACTCGCGCTTCATACGCTCGACGTACACATCCAGGTGCAGTTCCCCCATTCCAGAAATGATCGTTTCCCCCGTTTCCTCGTCCACACCCACGCGGAAGGTCGGGTCTTCCTTTCCAAACCGCTGCAGGGCTTTGGACATGTTGACCTGGGCCTTCGCGTCCACCGGGTTCACGGTCAGGGAGATCACAGCGTTGGGAACATGGATCGATGTCATCGTCATGTCCACGGTGCCATCGGTGAAGGTGTCACCAGACGAGCAGTCCACGCCAAACAGCGCCACGATGTCACCGGCACACGCCGTCTCGATCTCCTCCATTTCATCCGAGTGCATGCGACACAGACGCCCGACCTTGACCTTGCGGCCAGAGCGCACGTTCACGATGTTGCTGCCCTTTTTCAGGGTCCCTGAATAGATCCGCAGATAGGTCAACTGACCGTAGCGCCCCTCCTCCAGCTTGAAGGCCAGGGAAATCAGCGCCGCGTCAGGGTCAGAGGCGATGACCTCGGGGATTTCTTCGTCTCCGTCAATGATCAACCCTTCATTCTCCACATCCACCGGAGAAGGCAGGTAGCGAACCACCGCGTCCAAGAGGGCCTGAACGCCCTTGTTCTTGTACGCGCTTCCCAGCAGCACCGGACAGATCTTGAGGGCGATGGTCGCCTCGCGAATTGCCGTGTCCAGGAGTTCCTCGGTGACGTTCTCCTCCAGAATGGCCTCTGTCAGGTCATCCGAGAACATGGAGACAGCGTCCAGGAGGACTTCGCGCATTTCCTCAGCCTGCTCCAGAAGTTCGCCTGGGATTTCGGATTCGAGGATTTCCTCTCCGTTGTCCCCGCGGAACTCAAGAGCCTTCATGCGAACCAGATCCACGACACCCTTGTGACCTTCTTCCAGGCCAATGGGAATCTGGAGCATGACTGAGTTGAGGCCCAGTTTTTCTTTCAGTTGAGACGCCACGCGGAAAGGATCCGCCCCCTGGCGGTCCACCTTGTTGACAAAGGCGAGGCGCGGGACGCTGTAGCGCCGCATCTGCCTGTCCACCGTCAGGGACTGGGACTGCACCCCAGCCACGCCGCACAAGACCAGCACCGCCCCATCCAGCACCCGCATGGCCCGCTCCACCTCAATGGTGAAGTCCACGTGTCCCGGGGTGTCGATGATGTTGACGTGGTGTTCGTCCCATTCACAGTGGGTCGCAGCCGACTGGATCGTGATGCCTCGCTCACGCTCCAGCTCCATGGAGTCCATCTTGGCCCCCACGCCGTCCTTACCACGCACGTCATGAATGGCGTGGATCCTGTCCGTATAAAACAGGATCCGCTCCGTGAGCGTAGTTTTGCCCGAATCAATGTGAGCACTGATTCCAATGTTTCGGATCTTGAAAAGGTCCGCAATCACGGTCAACCCCCGAGCCACCCTCGTTTGAGAGCGGGCCTTGCTAACCTGTCCATCCAGAGTCCCGCAAGGGTAGAAAAGAGAGAGGAGCAATCAATGAAGGACGATTCAGGTTCTTGCCGGGGGCCTTGCCTTTGGGAGAATGACTGTAGTATCCCTGTTCTCGTTGAGTGACCCCGCAGTCTTTGCCGGGTCCATACAAACTTGGAGGAGACCCATGAAACGCTCTGCAATGACGCTCGGCATCGCCATTTCCGTTGGAATCGCCTGCGGCGGCGGAGGCGGCGAAGAGCCTGCCCACGCTCCAGCGCCCCCCGCACCCGCAGCGGAAGAAGCACCCGCAGCGGAAGAAGCACCCGCAGCGGAAGAAGCACCCGCAGCGGAAGGCAGCGAGGAAGCCAACCCCTGTGGCGGCGAAGAAGCGGAAGCCGCTGCTCCGGCGGACGGCGAGAAGAAGCCTATGGCCGGTCCCTCTCGGCGAGATGGTGGTGGCACCGCAGGCAAAATCGGCGCCCCCCCCAAGTAGCCAACCGCGAGGAAGATCTTCCCCCGAGCGACTCTAAGCCGCCTCGGGGTTTCCTTGGTTTTGCCCTCTACTCTCCTGGGCGAATGGACTTGAGAGCACGGGTCGTAAAGACTCCCGCCATGGCTCTTCGCCACTGGGGGTCACCGGAGATCGCCGCGTTGGGCCGGGTCTGCTTTGTCACCAGATCGGCAATGGCCGCGATCGACGTTTCGTTGAGCCCGCCCCCAAGAAAGGCGTCGAGCCCCCGAATTCCCTTGGGCTTGGGGTTGACGGCCCCCACGACTATTTCCAATCCCGTCAGATCCGCGCCGTCCCAGTTGGACACCACGGCAAGCCCCAATTGAGGAAAATCAATGGAGTCCCGCGTGCGAAGCTTTAGGTAGACGCCAGCAAACCCCGGACCAGGCACAGGGATGTGCACCCGGGTCAGCAGCTCCCCCGGCTCGATGGTCAGGTGATCCATGCCGTTGAATTGAAAAAGGTCCCGCAAGTTCAAAACCCGCTCTTCTTCCCTTCCTTGCAACACAATGGATGCATCCAGGGCCAGCAAGACCGGCACCGTGTCCGAGCTCTGGGCCGCCACACAGGTCTTGGGGCCCCCGACCACGTGACACCAGTCTCCTTCCTTCTTCAAGCAGAACCCGAGGGCACCCCTCCAGAACTTGGACTGGTTGTAGAAGAGGCAACGCGTATCCAGAAGGATGTTGCCTCCCAGGGTACCCATACGCCGAATCTGCGGCCCTGCCACCAACCCTGCTGCCTGAGCCAAAGGGGCCAAGCGTTCCCGGATCAACGGGTGTTCCGAGAGGTTGTGCAGGCTCATTCCCCCGTCCAGCACGATGAACCCGTCTCTCTCCACCGGAGAGCATTTTGGAAGCCCTGACAACCCAATGAGGTGCACGGGAGAGAACAGGTGGTGCTTCAGGTTTGGAAGCAGATCGGTCCCCCCGGCCACATACATGGCATCTGGAAGCTCGTGCCAGAGCGCCACGGCCTCCGCAGTGCTGGCGGGGTGGTGGTACTGAAAAGGGGGCATGCGCAGCATGGAACTACTTGCTCGCCTCTCGGGTCTCGGACTGTAGGGCTGCCAACACGCGATCCGGAGTGAAGGGCATGCGGCGCAAGCGAATGCCCACCGCATCGTAAATTCCATTGGCAATGGCAGGAATGATTGGGTGCAGGGGCCCCTCTCCTGCCTCCTTGGCGCCGTACGGACCGCCTGGGTCCAGGGTCTCGATGATGTCTACCACGAGATCGGGCGTCTCCACCGAGGTGGGAATTCGGTAATCCAGTAGGTTCGGCCCCATGTGGAGGCCGTTCTCCCGGAAGACGTGGGCCTCCATGATGGCCTCTGCCCAGCCCATGTAGACGGAGCCCTCAATCTGTCCTTCCACCATGACCGGGTTCAAGGCCCGTCCACAGTCGTGGGCAGCCCAGACCTTCTCCACCCGCACCACGCCAGTTGTCGGGTCCACCACCACTTCTGCTACATGCGCGGTGGTGGAGTAGGCCGGGGATGCCCCAATGGTTCCCCCCCGGTAGTCTCCCCCCACTTTGCGGGTGAAATAGGCGCCGTGCTCTGCCAAGGCTCCCCCCGCCGCCTCGGCAAGGATGAGCGCCTCCCTACTGGAAATGGACCGCCCCGAATCAGACTTGAGGTACAGGTGCCCTAGCGCCACACCCACCTGGTCCACGGAAACTTCCCAGGCCGCTGCGGTGGCAGCGACCATGCGGTCTCGCAAGCGCCGCCCTGCTTGTTGGGCAGCAAGGCCCCCCATGTAGGTGATGCGCGAGGAGTAGGCACCAAGGTCCACCGGTGTCAGATCCGTGTCGGAGGACACCACCACGATGTCGTCCGGGTTGACTCCGGTTTCCTCTGCGACGATGTAGGCCAGCATGCCATCTGAGCCCTGGCCGATGTCCGAAGCACCTGAAAAAACGGTCAGCCGCCCGGATCGATCACCCTTTACGATCACCGCGGACTGGGGCATCTCGTTGGGGTAGATCGGGTACGCCGTGCCGGAGATGTACATGGAGCATGCCACGCCAAGCCCTCGCCCAAAGGGGAGCTTGCCCCGACGCTCTCTCCACCGGGAGGACTTCTCAACAGAGTCGAGGCACTGCAGAATCCCTGTGGATGGCACCACCTGGCCGTTGACTGTGGTGTCTCCCGACTCCATGGAATTGCGACGGCGAAGCTCGATCGGATCCAGCCCCAAGCGCAGGGCCAGCTCGTCCAGCGCACCCTCCAAGGCAAACCGAGGCTGCACCGACCCGTGGCCTCGCTTGGGACCACAACAGGGCTTGTTGGTGTAGACCCGCTTGGAGTTGAATCGATACGCGGGAAAGTCGATGGGCCCCGGAAGCAGTTGGCCTGCGTAGTAGGTCGTGATCATTCCAAAGGAGTGATAGGCCCCTCCATCGATCACGATGTCCGAGTCCACTGCCGTGAGCTTTCCGTCTTTGTCCGCCCCGATGCGCATGTGCATCGACATGGGGTGGCGTCCCCGGTGGGAATAGAAAACCTCCTCCCGTGTGTAGAGGATCTTCACCGGCCGCCCCGCCTTTCTTGAGAGAAGAGAGGCACAGAATTCCAGATCGAAAGGCTCCGACTTGCCTCCAAAGGCGCCCCCCAGTACCGGCTGGATCACGCGAATCCGAGAGGAGGGCAGATCCAGAACCCGCGCGAGCTCCCGGTGCAGGTAGTGGGGCACCTGGGTTGCGGACCACAGGGTGAGGTTCCCATCGCTGGACCAGTCCGCCAAAGCACAGTGGGGCTCAATGGGGGCGTGGGTTGAGCCTTCATAAGACCAGGTCTCATCCACCACAGCCGACGCCGCCTCCAGGCCCTTGTCCACCTCGCCAAACTCCAGGGAGACGCTCTTGCAGATGTTGGAGGTGCGCTCCCGGCCCTTCCAGTCCCGCTCATGAATCAGGGGTGCGTCCTGGGCCAGGGCCTGTGCAGGCTCCACCGCCGCGGGCAGCACCTCGTACTCCACCCGGATCTGATCCAACGCGCGGTTCGCCGTGTCTTCATCCACCGCCGCCACGGCGGCCACACCGTCCCCGATGTATCGCACCTTGTCGGGGGCAAGGGCGTGCTCATCCGGTGTCCAGGGAATGACACAGAAAGGAGTGGGGAGGTCCTCGCCGGTCATGACCGCATACACCCCCTCCAGCGCCTCGGCCTCCCGGGTGTCAATGGAGAGAATGCGGGCGTGGGCGTGAGGAGAGCGAAGAATCTTTCCGTGGGCCATCCGTGGAAGAACCATGTCATCCGTGTAGATTGCCTCGCCAGTGGCCTTGGCGATGGCGTCCGCCTTTCGCCCCCGTGCCCCCAGCACCAAAAAGCCTTCCGCCGGCTCTCCGTAGACCACGGGGACCTGGCGCTGTATTCCCTTGGCCGCTGCCCTCACGGCCTCGAAGATCTTCGTGTAGCCAGTACAGCGGCACAGGTTTCCCCCAAGGGCCTCCCGAATCTGGTCGTCGGAGGGGTCCGGGGTCTCGTTCAGGAGCGCCCGGGCGGAGAGCATCATGCCCGGCTGACAGAAGCCGCACTGCAGCGCCCCGCACACGTCAAATGCCCGCTGCACGGGATCCGGACCTTCCGGGCAGGCCAACCCCTCAATGGTTGTGATCTCCTTTCCCACCACCGCATGGGGGAGGGTGCAGCAGGAGAGAACCGGCTCCCCCTCCACGAGCACCGTGCAAGCCCCGCAGTCGCCCTTGTCGCATCCCTGCTTGGACCCCGTCAGCCCCAAGTCGTACCGGAGCACCTCCAGGAGCGAGTGGTGGGGGTGCGCAGCAAATTCTTGCGCCTCACCGTTGACCCTCAAGGTGAGCAGCGTCTTCATGAAAACCCCAGCGAGCCCACCGAATTCAGGAGAGCTTTATGCCTGCTCTTTCCCATAACCTCGCGCCCACAAACAACTCCACAGCCTCAACCTCCAAGTGCTTTCTTTGGGCCTCCTCCCGCAGGATGGAAACCGCCCGTGCCTCGGGAATTGCCGGCTTGTAGGGACGATCGCTGGCAGTGAGCGCATCGAAGATATCTGAAATTGCCATCAGCCGGGCCCCGTAGGGAATCTGCTCCCGGGTCAGACCAAGGGGATACCCGGTGCCATCGAGCTTCTCATGGTGGGCGTGGGCAATGTCTGGAATAGAGCCCAGGCCCTTGGTCCAGGGAATGACCTTGAGGAATTGGTAGGTGTGTTCCACGTGGCGCTCGATCTCCCTGCGCTCTTCCCGATCAAGAGAACCGTAGGGAATGCACAGGCGACTCACCTCGTAGGAGGAGAGCGCAGGCTCATCGGGGGCGAGACACCACCTCGCTGCAATGGCCTTGAGCAAGGCGAGATCCTCTTCTGCATAGCGGAAGTGCGGCTTGTTCATGGCTTGAATGCTCTCCAAGTCCTCCGCCAGGGCGAGGGCCCGATCCGCCAGGGGGGCCTCGGACAGCTCGCGGCTCTTGCACTCCAGGGTGGCCTGCACGCTCGCCACCCGGAACCTCCACTCCACGCGCTCCATCTCCCAAGGGTAGAGCTTGTTGGCCTTGAGCAGGACCTTCTCCTGCACGCCCACCTTGCCAAAGTCGTGGAGGAGCGATGCATAGCGAAGCTCCTCCAGCTGCTGGGGCGAGAAGGTGTGGTCGGAAAACGCGGGATCACCTGCGTCTGAGACCGCCTCGGCGAGCACAACTGTCAACCGCGCGACCCGATCCGAGTGACCCGCGGTGGTGGGATCCCGGGCTTCAATCACCTGCACCGAGGCGGTGACGAAGTCGTCGAACAGCTGCCGGATGTCCTCGTAAAGACGGTAGTTCTCCAGGGCCACTGCGGCCTGGGAAGCAATGGATCCCGCCAGGTCCACGTGGGCCTCTCCAAAGGGAAGGCATCGACTGAAGTCGGCGATGGGCACCCCGAAGTGGGGCTTCCGGTTCACCAGGGCCAGCACCCCGATGACCCCGTGATCCCGATCCCGCATGGGCACAAGGAGCATCGATCGGGTGTGGTACCCGGAGGCCTCGTCAAACTTCAGGTTGGGCTGGTACGGAGCATCCGCCGGTACCTTGTAGACATCGTCGATATTCAGCAGCTCGTTTCTGCTCGCCACAAACCCGGCCAGGGAGTGGTCGTCGATGGGCATGCTCGATTTGCTGGGCTCAAACTCAAGGGTGTCATTCTGGGCCGCGGAAAAGTAGATCCTATCGTCCTTTCCCTTCAGGTAGATCGTGCCTCCGTCCGCCTTCACCGCCTCTCGGGAGTGAAGAAGAATCGCCTCCAGGAGCTCCTGTCGGTCTGTAATCGCCGACAGGGCCAAGCCGATCTGGTTGAGGTACTGCACAGTCTGTCGCTCCTGGGCGACCCGGGCCCTCAGCCGCTCGAGCTCCACCAGGTTTCGAATGGCCCGGGGCAACCTCGTGAACACCTCGTCGGGCCGCACAAGCTCAAAGCAGTCCAGGTCCTCCCGATCCGTGATCGCCACGACCCGGTGTCCGAGATTCTGCGCGGCCATTGCCTGGGTGAGGTCTACCACCAACACGCGCTCCGCAAGCTCCACCGGCGTCGCTGCATCCATCTTGACAAAGAAGGCGCCGGCCTTCTCTGCGGCCTCGCGAACCACAGAGGTATAGGGACTCGAAGGCGGCACCAGCGCCAACTCAATGCGAGGCCCATCTCCCGGATGGGCCTTAGCCACTCTTTTTTGGGTGTCTTTGCCCATGAAAGGGCATGTTACCGCGGGCGAGGCCCTCCCCTAGTAGGTGGGGTGCTCCTTTGGCTCGCTCACCACCCCGAAACCAGCATCAATCGCTGCTTTGATGCGGTGTCTCTCGTCGTTGAGCCGGTAAATGGAGCGGGCCAACTCTACAAATCCCTTCCCGAAGTCCTTCCTCGACTCGTGAGCACGAAGCGCATCCTCAGCGCTCCAGAGGGCTTCATTGGTGCGGAGCAACTGGGCGCCATAGTCCGGAGCAACAGGACCCAACGCCGCCAACCGGGCCACCAAGATGGCTCTTCGCTGGGCGGCTACCGCGCGTTCCGCCGGTTCCGACAGGCGGAACGACTTGATCTCAAGAATCGAGATGCGATCCGCGACCTCGCCTGGGGAAACAGGAATCTCCAACACGTTGCCTCCCATGCCCTTGGACCCCTGGTTATCCTGGAGTTCACATTCCCGAACCACTCGAGGGAACCATGGCACATACCGCCCTTATCCTCGCCGCTGGGCGGGGGACGCGAATGCACTCCCGGCTGGCCAAGGTCCTTCATCCCTTGTGCGGCACGCCCATGGTCCAGTGGGTGGTTCAAGCAGCTCAGCAGGCAGGCTGCCAGGTGCACCTGGTGGTGGGGCACCAGGCCGAGGCCGTCCAGGCCGCCACCGCGGGCCTTCCGTCATCGCTCCAGAACCCTCCTCAAGGCACCGGCGATGCGGTGCGTGTTGCTGCAGCCGACCTCCCGACCGAGGGCACACTGATCGTGCTGGCCGGAGACGTGCCCATGGTGCGGGCCGAGACACTGGCCGTGCTGCTGGAAGGTCACGGAAGCGCCCTGTGCACGGTCTTGACCGCCTTGATGCCGGAGGAAGAGGCCCCCACCAGCGGATATGGACGAGTTGTTCGAGATGGGGAAACGGTCACCCGCATTGTGGAGGCCGCCAATGCGTCGGAAGACGAGCTTCTGATTCGGGAGTTCAACTCGGGCATCTATGCCTTCGATGTCGGCTGGTTGGTACACGATGTTCTCCCGCACCTGCAGGCCCATCCCCCCAAGAACGAGTATTACCTGACCGATGCGGTAGAGGCGGCCGCAAAGGCCGGCCGCCTCCAAGCGGTTCTTCACGCCGATCCGACAGAGCTCTCAGGCATCAACGATCGGGCCCAGCTGGCGGACGCAGAAGCCCGGCTTCAGTCCCGCCTGCTCCTTCGCTGGATGCGAGCGGGCGTCACGGTTCGGGACCCCGCTTCCACCTACGTGGACCGGTCGGTGACCCTGTCCGCCGATGTGACCCTGGGGCCATCCGTGGTGCTCCAGGGAAGCACCTCTCTGGCAGAGGGAGTGGAAGTTGGTTCCCACTGCGTGCTCAGGGACACCCGGGTGGAAGCAGGGGCGAGGATTGAACCGGGCAGCATCTGCACCGGTGCCCACATTGGCCCAGGCTGTGTGGTGGGGCCCATGGCGCGCCTCAGGGAGGGCGCGGTCCTCCAGGCGGGGTCCCGCGTCGGGAACTTCGTGGAAATCAAGAAAACCACCCTGGGAGAAGGCGCCAAGGCGAACCACCTTTCCTACCTGGGGGATGCCACCGTGGGAGCCGGCGCGAACGTGGGGGCGGGCACCATCACCTGCAACTACGACGGCCATGGAAAGCACCGCACCCACATCGCCGACGGCGCCTTTATCGGGTCCAACACAGCACTTGTAGCGCCGGTCTCAGTGGGGGTGGGTGCCATCGTGGGCGCGGGAAGCTGTGTCACAGAAGACGTGCCAGATCAGGCCCTCGCAGTCTCCCGGGCCCGCCAAAAGACGCTCCCCGGAAAGGCCGCCTCCATACACGAGCGAAATGCAGAACGGGCCCGCATCGCCAAGGAAGGCTCCTGATGACTGCCGTACCTGACCACCTGGTGGGGTTGAATCCTCCGCAAATGGAGGCTGTCACCACCGTGGATGGCCCGCTGTTGATTCTCGCCGGCGCCGGCTCCGGCAAAACCCGTGTCCTCACCCGCCGCGTGGCGCACCTGCTCTACACCGGAGTGGCCCCCTGGAACCTGCTGGCGGTTACGTTTACCAACAAAGCGGCCAAGGAAATGCGAGCCCGGGTGGGGGAATGGGCTGGGGACCGTGCAGATCGCCTCTGGGTGAGCACCTTTCACTCGGCCTGTGCCCGGCTTCTGCGCATTGAAGCCGACGCCGCCGGGTACACCCGGCAATTCGTCATCTACGACGACGACGACCAGATGCGGCTCCTTCGCCAGATCCTGGACGATCTCGGCATCGACAAAAAAAGAGAGCCTCCGCAGAAGTTCCGGAGCCGTATCGACCGCTCCAAGAACGCCTTGAAGACCCTGGAGCAGATTGCCAACGACAGCCCACCCGCGTCTCGATTGCCAAAGGTCTACGCCGAGTACGAACGTCGCCTGAAGGCAGCAAACGCCATGGATTTCAACGACCTGATCAACGTGGTCGTGCGGATGTTCCAGGAGAAGCCCGAGGTACTTGCCCGCTGGCAGGAACGGTTTCGTTACCTCCTCGTGGACGAATACCAGGACACCAATGGCGCCCAATACGAGCTGATCCGCTTGTTGGCAGGGGCCCACAGAAACCTCGCGGTCGTGGGCGATGACGACCAGTCCATCTACTCGTTTCGCGGCGCCGACATCCAGAACATCCTGGACTTTGAACGGGACTGGCCCGATGCCAAGGTGGTCCTCCTGGAGCAGAACTACCGCTCCACGGGGCACATCCTCTCGGCAGCAGGAGCCGTGGTCCGCAACAACCGGGGGAGAAAGGAAAAGACCCTCTGGACCGCTGAAGAGAAGGGAGACCGAATCCAGGAGATCGTGGGCCACTCCCAGGAGCACGAGGCGCAACAGATCGTGGAGGGGATCCACCGACACCGAGCGTCGGGTGTCTCCGCCAACGATATCGCGCTGATCTACCGCACCAATGCTCACTCTCGTCCCCTGGAGCAAGCTCTCCAACGATCCCGTCTGCCCTACGTGGTGGTCGGCGCTCGCCGATTCTACGAGCGCCGCGAAGTCAAAGACATCCTGGCCTACCTGCGGCTGGTGGTAAACCCATCCGATGACATGGCGCTTCTTCGGGTCGTCAACGTTCCCCGGCGAGGACAAGGACCCAAGGCAATTCAACGCATCCGGGACCACGCCCGGGACAGAGGAATCCCTTTGTTGTCCGCCGCACAGGATCTGGGAGACACCCGGACCAAGGCCGGCCGCTCCCTGAAGTCCTTCACCGACGCCGTCTCCGGGTGGCAGGAGGGACTTCTCCATTGCGAGCCAGGTCAGCTGGTTCAGCGCATCGCAGAAGAGAGCGGGTACGTGGAAATGCTGCGAATGGAGGAGACTGAAGAGGCGCAGTCCCGGCTGCAGAACATCGACGAGTTGTGCCGAGATGTGGCCACTACCGACCCGGGTGCGGAAGCCTCGGATCACCCCCTGGACCAGGTCCAGGCCTTCCTGGATCGGGTGTGCCTCGCGGGACAGGCCGACGAGCTCCCGGACGGCGAAGGACGCATCACCTTAATGACCGCCCACCTGGCCAAGGGGCTGGAGTATGACGTGGTCTATGTGGTGGGCATGGGAGAGGGCTCGTTTCCCCACTCCCGCGCCTCCATGGCGGAGACGGACCTGGAAGAGGAGCGCCGCCTCGCCTATGTGGCGTTCACCCGCGCGAAAAAGAAGCTGGTGCTCTGCCGCCCCCGCAGCCGCCGCCTCTATGGAGGTGCTCCAGAACCCGTTGCGCCGTCCCGCTTTCTAAAGGAGATTCCCCCAGAGAACTTCATTCGCGCAAAGGGTGGGGGCCTCTCGCCGAGCGCCAGCCTTCCCGACGATGCCAGGGCCCGACTGGACTCCTTCCTGGCGAAACACAACGCACCGAGGCCCTCCTCCACTCCGCGTGGAGAACCACAGGTCGTGTTGGAGCCAGAGAGCGCCTCCTCTTTCGTCCGCGGAGCGCGGGTGCTGCACCCCCAATTCGGGGAAGGTGAAATCAAGACTGTCTCAGGGAGCCCGACCAATCCAAAGCTGGTGGTTCACTTTCAACAGGCGGGAAGAAAGACCCTCTTGGCCAGGTATGCCAACCTCGAGTTGTTGCTGGGCTGAAACAATCGGGATTGTCCCCGGGTTCACAGGGTGGTAGCGTGAGCCTCGATGCCTTGCAGCGCGGGGACATTTAACGCGCGCGTGTGCGGCAGGAGCAGGACCATTCCCGACCCGAAATCCGAGCCCGTCGTGTTTGATGAGATCGAGGTAGAGCTCGACCTCGGATTTGACGACGATGACCACGACGAGCCCGTGATGGAGCCGTCCGAGGCGGCAGCGCCCGCTGCACCGGATCGCGCCGCAGATCTGATGGCGCTGACCTCCAAGGATCTCACTGCGCTTTGCAGAAAAATGGGGCTCTCCGGCGCGGGTAAGAAAGCAGAGAAGGTGGCCCGAGTTCTCGCAGCCGAGGCCGAGCCAACCCCAGCCCAGCCCAGCGCCCTCCCGTCGGAACCGGATCTGACCGACCTCGGTCCAGAGTTGGAGACCCTCGATAGCGCCGCCAATGAGGATGTGCAGGCCGCCGTGGCAGCCCCCGACTCGGAAATGAAGCCAGGGCCTGACACCGTGGAGCCAGGGCCTGACACCGTGGAGCCAGGGCCTGACACCGTGGATCTGCAGGCACCTGTAGAACCAGCTGAACCAGCGCTCCCCCTCGCCCCGACTCTGACCCTGGCCGATCTGGAACCCATCGACTCGGCGGACAACCTGGACTTTTCCTCGGTGGGGATTCCCACTTGGAAGGTCAAGGTCAAGATCGGCCTCACGTACGACTTCTCAGACTTTCGAACCCTACAGAAGTACATCCACGACGGCCGGGTGACCAACGAGGACACCATCTCCTATGACAAGGGAGAAAGCTGGAAGACCCTGGGGGACATTCCAGACCTGGAGGCCTATTTCATCGAGGTCTTCCAGGTGGCAAAGCTTGCGAGGACGCGAGAACAGGCCCTGGAGCCCGCACCCGCCGAAGATGAAGCCCCCACGCTGTCCTCTTCCCTGGGTGCAGATCTTGCCCAGGAGGCGCTCCGACAGGTCACCGAAGAGGTGGAGCTCCCTCCGCCGACCTCGTACGGGCCTTCCTTTGAAGACCCCTTTGAGCGCCTCAAGAGCCAGCAGTCCGAGCGAAACTCAACCCGACGGCAACACCAGGCGGTCCGGGCAGAGGAAACACAGCGAAAGCGAGTGGCGTCGCAACGACAAGTCATGATCCTCTCGATGCTCGCCATCGCTGCCTCCATGGTTTTTTGGATGAACAAGGACCTGAACCAGGAGGGCTCGGCACCCGCACCCGACGAAGCAGCCATGGTGTTGCCAGCCGCGCCAGCGGAGGAACCTGGCAAGTCGCTTCGTGAACAAATCAATGCCCAGCTCGAGGAAGTCAAAGAAGAGGACAAACCGGACCCGTTCCTCCAGGACATGGAGCCCAAGCAGCGGGTCGCCGTCCGCCCCCCCGAAGCAGGAACAGAGGCCGTACTTGAAGAGGTCGGAGCCGAGGCTCCCGCCCAACCCGTCCGACAGCTCACGACCCTTCGTTCGCCCGGTGAGTATGCACGGGCAGGGGAAGAAGCCATGGGCCAGGGAAACTATGGACTCGCCCTGTCAGAATTCAAGAACGCCCTGGCCGGCAACCCCGGCCAGGCCAGCTGGCGAGCCGCCTATGGCAAGTGTTTGTACCGTGTCGGCCGATTCGCAGATGCGCGAGACGAGTTGGTCCAAGCGCAACGTGCAGGGGCCAGCGACACCGAAGTGCTACAGATGCTGGTTGATTCGTTCACGCGACTGGGCGATCCTGCGGGCGCCAGCACCTACCGACAGATACTGGATCGCTGAAAAGCCAAGAGGGTCCTGTGCGAATTTCCTGCGACTACTGCCTGACCGAATTCGATGTAGCGCCTCCTTCGGGTGCCGAAGGGAACCCAGACCAGAAATTCAGCTTTCGCTGTACGCAGTGCGACCGGGTCTTTGAGGCCACCTTCCCCGGGGCTCCTGCCCCAGCGCCCGCAGTGGCTCCTCCGGTCCAAGCCCCTCCCCCTGTCCAGCCAGCTCCTCCTGTGCGTGCCACTCCTGCACCCGCTCTCCAGGTTCGCCAGGGAGACGCGGTCTACGCTTTGGCAGATCAGGCCACTCTGCAGCGCTGGATCCTCGAGCGACGCCTCGCCCCACAGGATCTTCTCTCTTCGGACGGCGTGAACTGGGAGCCCCTTGGGTCCCGCCAGGACCTGGCCCTCTTTTTCCAAATGGTGGAACAGGTGGAACAGGCGGCGGCCCCTCCCCCGGCACAGCCATCCCCAGTGGCAGCTCCATCCCCAGTGGCAGCTCCATCCCCAGTGGCAGCTC
>CAZRYF010000067.1:0-27664 GCA_964604165.1 uncultured Enterobacterales bacterium | reverse complement strand
GACGCAGACGCAGACGCAGACGCAGACGCAGACGCAGACGCCGACGCAGACGCAGACGCCGACGTGCAGCGGGTCCGCTTCATCGCCATGGGCGACGGAGGAGAGGGAAACCCGGACCAGTACGCGGTCGCTGCCGCGGTCAAAACGGTCTGCGATGCCAAGACCGACACTGCCGAAGGATGCGAGTTTGCCCTGTACCTGGGCGACAACTTCTATGATGGCGGCGTCGACTCGGTGGACGACGAGCAATTCCAGACCAAGTTCGAGCTGCCCTATGCAGACCTGGACTTTCCTTTCTACGTGGTCCTGGGGAATCACGACTACGGGGAGACCTCCCTGGATGCATCGAGGGTTCCCTACCAGGTGGAGTACAGCAGCCACTCCAGCAAGTGGACCATGCCCGACACCCACTACAGCTTCGCCAGGGAGCACGTGGATTTCTTTGGATTGGACACCAACGCGATTATGGTCGAGTCCATCCTGGGAGACTCGGGACAGTCCAGCTGGCTGGCGAGCCTCACGGCGTCCTCGAGCGCCACCTGGAAGATCGCGTTCGGCCACCACCCTTACATCTCCAACGGAAAACATGGCAACGCCGGAAACTACGAGGGAACGTCCTGGCTCCCGGTCGTCAACGGGGACTCAGTCAAGCAGTTCTTCGACGACAGAATATGCGGCACCATGGACATCTACTTCAGCGGCCACGACCACAACCGCCAGTGGCTGGAGCCAACTTGTGGCACCGAGTTTGTGGTCTCCGGCGCCGCCGCCAAGAATTCGGACTTCGAGAACCGAGACCAGAACCCCACCCTCTACGACAACGACCAGATCGAGGGATTCATCTGGATTGAGCTCACCGATCGCACCCTCGTCGGCGAGTTCTACAACAGCAGCGGCAACCTGGAATTCAGCCACACCGTGACGAAGTAGTTAGATCGGCCGCCTTGGCCCAAGCGCCGAGGAGGGCCCATGGTCTCCGAGTTTTTCGATGACAGCATCTTCGATGACAGTGCCTGGCGAGAGGTCGAGGGCTTCGAATTCCAGGACATCACCTACCACCGGGCGCTGGATCAAGGCTGCGTGCGCATTGCCTTTGATCGCCCGGAATGCCGAAACGCCTTTCGGCCCCAGACCGTGGACGAGCTGTACACAGCCTTGGACCACGCCCGCATGTGGAGTGATGTAGGAGTGGTGCTGCTCACGGGCAACGGCCCCTCCCCCAAGGACGGCGGCTGGGCCTTCTGCAGCGGCGGCGACCAGCGCATTCGCGGCGTGGACGGCTACAAGTACGCCGGCGCCGAGGGCGTGGACCCGACCCGCCTGGGACGCTTGCACATCCTGGAGGTCCAGCGCCTCATTCGCTTCATGCCCAAGGTGGTGATCGCCGTGGTGCCCGGCTGGGCCGTGGGCGGCGGCCACAGCCTGCACGTGGTCTGCGACCTGACCCTCGCCAGCGCAGAGCACGCCACCTTCAAACAGACCGATGCGGATGTGGCCAGCTTTGACGGCGGGTTTGGATCCGCCTACCTCGCCCGCCAGGTGGGCCAGAAGAGGGCCCGGGAGATCTTCTTCCTGGGCCGGGACTACTCCGCACAGGAGGCCTTTGACATGGGCATGGCCAACGCCGTGGTGCCCCACGCGGATCTCGAGGCCACCGCTCTCCAGTGGGCCGCCGAGGTCAACGCCAAGAGCCCCACCGCCCAGCGCATGCTGAAGTTCGCCTTCAACCTTATCGACGATGGGCTGGTGGGCCAGCAGGTCTTCGCAGGCGAGGCCACCCGCCTGGCCTACGGCACCGACGAGGCAAAGGAGGGCCGCGACGGGTTCCTGGAAAAACGCCCCCAGGACTTCACCCGGTTTCCCTGGCAGTTCTGAGCTACTCCCCCAGAATCCCCACCGACCGCAGGAGCCCGCTCGCCTTCTCGCTGGCCTTCCAGGTGGGGGTGGCGTGGACCGCTGCCAGCTCACTGCGCACACGGGCAAGCTCCTCGGCCAAAGACGCCGCACGGTCTTCGATCCGGGGGATTCGAACCGGCGCCTCCACCCACTCCAGCAGGGGCGCCATGACCCGCTCCAGGTTGCAGTGGTCCTTCAGCCAGGCGCGACCTGCCTCCGCGCCGCTTCCGTCCTGGCCGCGCCGATGAATCTCCACCAGCGTGTCGGACAGGGCCGCCGCATCCCCCACAGGCACCCCGTGGAGAAAAGGCGCCATGTCCCGGCACAGGTCGCACCCCACCGTGGTCAGCACCTCCATTCCCTGGTGGAAAAAGAACAAAACCCGGGTGCGGGTGCCCAGTTCGGGCTCGAAACCCGGGCGATCCAGGCTCACACCCAGGTGCGCATCCTCCAGACACGCCGGCACCCGGTCATGGGGGACCCAGCCGTGGAAGGTGAACCGATCCGCGTGGGGGCTGGACCGTGCGCCCCGATGGAACACCTCGTAGGTGCCCGTGTGGTGGCCGGAGATACCCCCGCCCGTTGCGACCACCTTTAGATCCACCCGATCCATGGCAAGCAGCAGCCCCTCCAGAAGCGTGTCCCCATCGAACCAGGTGTTGAAGCCCCCGGAGAGAGCCACCACCAGGGGACTGCCCGGCGCCCGCACCTTGGGCGCCGCTGGTTCCAGGTCTCCAAAGTCAAACAGGGCTGGCAGGGAGAACAACCACTGGGCATCGATGGGAGCCTGCTCAAGCCGACCTATCACCCCCAGCTGCCCTACCAGCGCGTGGCGTTGGGCCCGGGAAATGGTGGAGAAGGCATCGGCCCGTGCGAGGGCCATGGCATAAGCCGCCCCCATCTCCCGCTGGGCCCCCTGTCCCTCCTGGGCGGCCTTGGCCTGGGCCTCGGCGAAGGGGTCCCCAGGCACGTCCACCCAGAGGGGCCGGTCTCCCGCGCACAGGGCTGCCGCCCGGGCGCTGTCATAGGGCCCGGCGCTCACCACCAGATCCGGATCCACCGCTGCCACGTGGGCCGCCACCGCCTCCAGCCAACCGGCCTGGGCGGGGTTCACCGCCCCCCCCCCGGTCCCAGCCTCGGCCTGAAGCAGGACCGGGTGCACCTCGTGTCTCCCAAGGGCCTCCAAGAACCACGCGGTCCTCAGTTGGGAAAAGCCCAGAGCACCCGCTGGTCCCTCGGGAAGCGGTCCGTGGCCAATCAGGACAATGCGCGCCATGGGTGTGCCAGCGTCGCCGCCGTCACGCCTCCTCGGTCACATCATCCTGCCGGTCGACCACCTTGAGGCCCACCTCGGACACGTTGGCGTCGTCTCCCTCCACGTGGGCCACCAGCCCCCAGGCATGCTCCATGCGCACGAGACCGTGATCCTCAATCTCCTGGGCCACCTCAAAGTCGTAGAGCTGGTTGTGCCAGACATGGGGCTTGAGGTGGTTCTTGTCGAACACCGCGATGGACACCTGGTAGCTGCCCGCCAGGAGCGCCAACTCAGGGTAGTGGATGAAGAAGGTGTAGATGCCGTCGTAGGTGCCGTCCAGCACCCCGTCGAACCGGGTGTTGGGGCCGAAGACATACACGTCATCGTTGCGGTGGATGCTCACCCCGAGAATGGGGCGCTCCACGGGCTCCGTAGTGCGAAAGGTCACCGCCACTACCATGGGCTCACCCGTGCGAAACCGCCGCCGAGGGCCCCCCTGGCCGTCCAGGAGCTTGACGTCCATCACCTGAACCTCTCCGGAGCCAATCAGCACGGCCCGCTCCCCATCGTAGTCCTCAAAAGGAGTCGTCTCCACCGGCTCGCTCCAGACGGCCTGCAAGTCGGGCACCCGGCACGCCTCCACCACCGCCCGCCGAAGCTTCGGGTCATCCACCGTGGCCCGATAAAGGGGCGTCGGGACCTCCCCCACCGGCGCAGGCGTCGGGAGGGTGGACTCCTTTGGCTTTCGCCAGCCGGGCCGAGAGCGATCCGTGTCCAGGTAGCGCTCCACCACCTCCCGGGCGGGCCCCACCGCCCGCACCTCACCGTGATCCAGCCACAACACCGTGTCGCAGAGGGACCGGATGGCGTGCAGATCATGAGAAACCAGCACGATGGTCTTGCCGTTCTCCAGGACCTCTTCAATCTTTCGCACGCACTTGCGCTGGAAGTACTGGTCCCCCACTGTGAGCACCTCGTCCACCAGGAACAGCTCCGTGTCCATGTGGGCCGCGATGCTGAACCCCAGGCGGAGCATCATCCCCGCGGAGTAGGTCCGCACCGGGTAGTCGATGAACTCCGCCAGCTCGGCGAAGGCGATGATGTCGGGGATGCACGCCTCCACCTCCTCAGTGGACATGCCCAACAGCGAGCAGTTCAGGTGGATGTTCTCCCGGCCGCTGAACGCCGCGTGAAACCCAAGCCCCAGGTCCAGGAGCGTGGAGTAGCGCCCCCGCACCTCCAGCTTTCCGGTGGTGGGCTCGGAAATGCCACCAATAAGCTTCAACAGGGTCGACTTTCCGGCGCCGTTGGAGCCGATAATGCCAAAGGCGCTGCCCCGGGGAATGGTGAAGGTGACGTCCTGCAGGGCCCAGTGGTCCTCGTGGTGTCGGCGACGCCCGAAGAACTCGAAGAACCGGCTCCGGTCATTCAGGTAGATCTGAAAGCACTTGCCCAGGTTCTCCGCCACGACGATGGGCGAGGACGCAGCGCTTCCCTCCAGCTGGGCGCCGTCCAGACTCTCGTCCTGTTCGCTCTTTTCCACGGGCTCCAAAGGCCTGTTCTCCACCTGGAGAAGAGTAGCACCCGGCCCGCCCGCCATCGAGGCAGATCCAGGGTTAGTGTACACATGATGTCCCTTTGGCTCCTGATTCTCTCTGCCTGCAACCGCGAGATCCCCATTCTCGTGAACGACTGGTGTGCCGATGAGCGAGGGGCCACCGTTCTCGAGATCATAGACGGCGACACGATCAAGGTGGACCAGGGAGAGACCCTGCGCCTCCTGGGAATCGACGCCCCGGAGATCTACTACGAGGGGTCCAGCGAGTGCACGAGCCAGGAGTCCCCGGCCTGCTGCAACGGGGTGGAGGCCGAGGACTGGTTGAAGGACCTCTTGCCTGTGGGAACCGGCGTGCGCCTGTCCTTTGACCTGGAGTGCGAGGACACCTACGCCCGCACCCTGGCCTATGTCTGGCTCCCTTCCACACAAGACACGGGCGGCGCCGAGGTCTTCATTAATGAGCAGGCGATCGACGCCGGCATGTCGCGCCTCTTTGACGAAGACATCGGCAGCGCCCTGGACATTCGCTACTACGAGCGCTTCCAGGCCGCCCAGACCGACGCCCAGGGGCGTGGGGCGGGGCTTTGGGGCGCTTGCTACTAGTCTTCTTCCAGGGCAATGTTCCCCTTTCATCCTACACGGCACTCCCTCCACCCGGCCCCGCGAGGATTCCCATGCACCACCGCTCCCTGACCTGGATCTTCCTGCTCCTGGGTGCCTGCGAGAACCAGTCTCCCACCGCCCCGGAGATCGCCATCGAGCCCGCGGCGCCGAGCACGTTGGATGAGCTGGAGCTGGTCTTTGTCACGGACGGGACCGACCCGGAGGGAGTCAAGCTGGAACAAGCCATCTCCTGGCTCAAAGACGGCGCTGTCCAGTGGGACCTGGAGGGGCAGAGCGCCGTACCGGCCAGCGAGACCGCCAAGGGCGAGACCTGGGAGGTGGTGGTGGTGTCCAGCGATGGCCTCTCGGATCCGGCCATTGTCCGCACCGGGACCACCGTCCAGAACAGCACCCCCAGCTTGGAGAGCGTCTCCCTCTCTCCAGAGGAACCCACAGCGGACAGCACGCTCCAGGCCGAGGCGATCTTTGCGGATGCGGACGAGGACAGCGTGTCCCTCTCCTATGTCTGGAAGCGCACTCCGGAGGGCGGCGCAGAGGAGACCACCGCCTACGCGGAGAGCTACGTGCCCGGCGAGGCCACCGCCAAAAACGAGACCTGGACCGTTGAGGTGACCCCCTTCGATGGCGAGGCGTCGGGGGAGACCGGGTCTGCCACCGCGGTGATCAGCAACACCCCACCGGAGGTCACCGAGGTGACCCTGGCCCAGGAGGCGGTCTACACCGAAGACGACATTGAAGCGGCTGTAACCGCGCAGGATGCCGATGGGGACCCGGTGACCCTGTCCTACAAGTGGACGGTCAACGGCAGCCCAAAAAACGACACAGACGACACCCTGGACCATGACCAGTTCGAGAAGGGGGACTCGGTGGTGCTCACGGTGACACCCAACGACGGGCTGCAGGACGGTGAACCACGCGAGAGCGATGCGGTGATCATCCAGAACTCCCTGCCTACGCTGACCGGGGTGTCGATCTTTTCCGATGAGTCGGACTTCTTTGAGACCTCCACCTTGAGCTGCTCTCCGGAAGGCTGGTTCGACGCCGACGGAGATGCGGAGGAGTACGGCTACACGTGGACGGTCAGCGGGGCAGCGCTGAACGCGCCCGGGGAGAACATTACCGGCGACCACTTCAGCAAGAATGACACCGTGTCCTGCACGATCTGGCCTACAAATGGCGCCGACGCCGGACCTGAATGGACCAGCAACGACCAGGTGATCCAGAACACGCCGCCGGTCGTCACCAGCGCCCTGCTCGACAACCTCTCCCCCACGGAGAACGACGTGGTCACGGTGCAGTTTACGGCCACGGATGTGGACGATGGGGACAGCCTGTCGAACGATGTAGTCTGGGTTAGAGGCGGGAGTGTGGTCACAGGGGTGGGCGCTTCTGGCATCAGCGGGTCGCACTTTGACCGGGGCGACTCGTTCTACGCAGCGGTCCGGGTCAGCGATGGCTCGGAGTTCTCGGCACAAGTGAACTCGGACACCGCCACCGTCGTCAACGCCCCGCCCATGGTCACCTCTGTGGCGCTGGACCAAACGGAGTACCGCCTCCACGACACCATGACCGCCGCGGTGGCAGGCACGGACGCCGACGGGGACACCAACCTGACTGCGACCTTCACCTGGTATGTGAACAACACCGCCGTCGCGGGCATCGTCTCCGGCGCAACCACCCCCGGGAACCTGGGGGCCATCAAGGGGGACAGCATCTACGTGGACAGCATCCTGGAGGACGCCTACGGCGGCGCCAGTGCGCCGCTTCCAAGCAGCTTTGCCTCCGTGATCGACACGGTGCCGGTGATCGACAGCCTCTCCTTTTCGGCCACCGACACCGACCCTTCGGGGGCCCCTCGCTCCGACGCCGATCTCACCGCGGAGATCACTCTGGGGGACGTGGACGCCGCGGACACCCCGTCCGCAACTGTGCAATGGACAAGCAGCGGCTCGACTCTTCAAACAAACACAGTGACCGGGCTCTCCGGGGGGGCCACAAGCGTGGTGTCGAGCACCCTCTTCGCCAGCGCCCACGGGCAGATCCGCGGCGACACCCTCACAGTCCAGGTCACCCCCACCTCCGATGGGGCCACCGGGAACGTGGTGTCTGACGCCGCCACCCTGGGCAACGCCCTGCCGGTGATCTCCGGATTGACCCTGACCCCGGATCCCCCCGGAACAGACGACACGTTGAGCCTGAACGTGTCCAGCTCTTCAGACCGGGACGGTGACACGGTCACCCTCCACTACGCCTGGAGCGTCGACGGAGCGGCGATCTCCGCGGCCACCACCTCCACCCTGGAGGGCAGCCAGCACTTCGACAAGGATCAGTCGGTCATGGTGGTCACCACCCCCAACGACGGCCTCGAGGACGGCGCTCCCCAGACCATGAGCCGCACAGTGGCCAACTCCCCTCCCGAGGGCATGGACAT
This sequence comes from uncultured Enterobacterales bacterium, assembly GCA_964604165.1. Classification (GTDB taxonomy): domain Bacteria; phylum Myxococcota_A; class UBA796; order UBA796; family CAJQPC01; genus JAYZDK01. Next base: position 19,900 of record CAZRYF010000067.1, on the reverse strand, counting down.
CGAGCTCCTGCCCGCCGAGCCCGTAGAGCTCCAGGACGACGTGTGGTGCCACCTCCTCCAGGAGGCCACCGACCCGGATGGGGACCCGATCGACTACACCTTCACCTGGCGCATCGATGAGACCGCAAATGGCGGTGGTTGGCGCGACTTCGGCGACGCCTTCGGGGACACCACCTACCAGAATGAGTACGAGGAAGACTCGGTCGACTCGGACGAGGTGTACGCCGATGAGACCCTCGAGTGCACGATCACCGCCACCGACTCCGAGGGGCTGGCGAGCACGCTGACCGACTCGGTGACCCCCATGGAGGACCCTTGCGGTTCGGGCGCCGCGTCGTGGAACAGCGCCACGGGCAGCTATGTGGACTTGGATGGGGGCACCTACGACGGCGGGCTCGACTTCGGGGAGTTCACGGTCGAGGCCTGGGTGAGTCCCACGGGAACCGGGGGGACCATCTCCAGCAAGCCTTTTCTGGGGGCCAACGACAGTGGAGTGGCCTTCTGGCAGATGGGCTGGCTCGTCTCCAATGGCACCTCCTATTTCGGCGCCATGCTCACGGAAGGAAGCTCTCCCTTTCTCTTGAGCGCCGACACCGACCATTGGCCCAAGATGAACACCTGGCACCACGTGGCCCTCTCAGCACAGCAGGAGTCCAACGGGTCTTTCACCTACCGCTTCTTCGTGGACGGTCGCCTGGTGGACACGGACAACCGGACCAACCCCCTTGCCGGCGTCAACAGTCCAATCCGAATCGGAAAGATGAGCAGCTTTCTCAGTCAATGGCCCGGCAAGGTGGACGAGGTGCGCATCTCCAGCGCAGCCGTCTACACCGAGGACTTCAAGCCAGCGATGCGCCTGTCCGTGGAGAGTGAGACCCTGGCGCTCTACCACCTGGACGACGGCGCCGGAAACACCACCGTCACCGAGCTGTCCGGTACAGGTGCCTACGGCAACGCAAGCGCCACCATCATCGGTGGCGCATCCTGGAGCACAGAGAGCGTCTGCGATGTCGCGGGGGAGATCGAGAAGATCGCCCTGGGGAACGAAGCGGGCTGCTGGCTCACCACGGGCGGGGAGATCGACTGCTGGGGGTTGAACCAGTACCCCACGGGTGCGCCCGCACAAGGCCTCGTGCAAGGCCACCCCACGGCAGCTGGCTATCAGGACCTGGACGTCGCCTACTACCACGCTTGTGCCGTGGACCAGTCCGGCTGCATCGAGTGCTGGGGGGACTACCTGAACAACTACAGAGCGGGAAGCAACAACGGCGGCGGCACCCCGGGCTCAGGAAGCGGCACCAACGCCCACCCGTCCTCCTGTGACTTCGAGGCGGTCGCCGTGGGAGAACAGCACAGCTGCGGCCTGAGGACAGATGGCACAGCCCATTGCTGGGGGTGGGACAACCCGGCCGGGTTGATCTCGCAGACCCCACCGAACATGACCTTTTCGGAGCTTGCGGCCTACAATTATGTCACCTGTGGCATCCAGGACACGAGCGGGAGCCTGTACTGTTGGGGAAGCAGCTCCGATTTCATGAACGCCAACCTGGGCTCCCCCTCCTACGCTGTCTCAGGACTCAAGATCACCAACTCAGCCGGCTGTGGAATCAAGGAGTCAGACGGACAGGTCGTCTGTTGGGGCCACGACATCAGGTCCTGGAATCGCACAGGACAGTTTCCCAATTCGTCCTATGATGTCGATCCAATGCCCGCGATCTACGGTGCTGAAGGTGTGGGAATCTCCGCCTTTGCCGGTTGCGCTGCGGGCGGCACGGGACAGGTCCAGTGTTGGGGACACAGGGACTACTCCCCGCCTGCCCCGGGGGTCTACCAGGACGTGGCGGGAGGTTTGGGGCACTTCTGCGGCCTGACCACCTATGGCCGGGTCCAGTGCTGGGGAGAAGACAGCCACGGCGAGACCAACCCGCCCAACCACTAAACTGGACGCGGTCCGAAGATCGCGGTCCCCACTCGAACCAGAGTGGCCCCCTGGGCAATCGCCACCTCAAAGTCGTGGCTCATGCCCATGGACAGCTCCACCAGTGGCAGGCCCTTCCTGCGCCCCTCTTGAGCCAGGGAGGAGAGTGTCGCAAAAAACGGGGCCGCATCCTCGGGGCGCTCCACCGGCGGCGGAATCGTCATGAGCCCGCGCAACTCGACCCCTGGGTGAACCTCCAGAGCCTCGCACAATGCCAGGGCCTCCTCGGCACGGACGCCGGTCTTGGAGGCCTCCTCTCCCGTGTTGACCGCCACCAGCACCGGTTGGGGTGTCTCGCAACGCTTTCCAAACTCATCCGCCAGCGCAATGCGGTCCATCGCATGAAACAGGTGGGCCCGGCCGGCCACGTACTTGACCTTGTTGCGCTGGAGGGCACCGATAAAGTGCCAGGTGGGACCCGAGCCGATGGCATCGGCCTTTTCCCGCAGGTGTTGGGCGTAGTTCTCGCCAAAGTCCACCTGACCCAGGGCCAGCGCCGCCTGGATCTCCGCCGCGGTGCGCATCTTGGACACGGCCACCAGCTGCACAGAAGATCGCTCCCGGCCGGCAGCAGCACAAGCTGATGCTACCCGGGCCTCGACCGTCGACAGGCCTTCCTGGAGGTTCATCCACTCTCCCCGAACCCGGGAAAGCCCAGGGCAATGAGCTGCTCCACCACCTGTGCGAGAGGCAGGCCCACCACGTTTGTGTAGCTGCCCTCGATCTGTTGCACAAATCCGGCGGCTCCCCCCTGGATGCCATAGGCGCCGGCCTTGTCCAGTGGTTCTCCGGTCTCCACATACCCCCTGATTTCCTCCTGGGACAGAGCCCGAAAAAACACCCGCGTGCTCTCCGCAAAAACCACCCTGTGATGCAGCAGCCCCATCGCCACCCCCGTGGTCACCGTGTGGGCACCATCTGAGAGCTCCGTGAGCATTCGCACCGCTTCATCCGCATCCACAGGCTTGCCCCAGATCTTCCCTTCCCGGTGCACCACCGTGTCCGCAGCCAGCGCCCATCCTCTGACCCCCAGCACCTTGGACGCCGCCAGGCGCCGGGCATAGGTCACCGGGTCTTCCCCGGAAAGCGGTGTCTCGTCCAGATCTCTCGGGCTCACCTCCAGCTCAAGCCCAATGGACGACAGGAGCGCTCTCCGCCGAGGAGAACCAGAGGCGAGGGTCAGCTTCACGCCCGAGTCCTTCCTGCAAGGCGCTGGGCGCGCCGGGCATCGGCGTCCGTCGCCCGGCGAGCTTCCCCCTCCATGACCACCAGGTCTGGCACCTGGTGAGGCCTTGCTTCTGCATCCAGCGCCACAAAGGTCAGAAACCCCGAGCAACAGTGCACCCGCTCTCCGGTCATGGGGTCTTCCGCCTCCACCCGTACCCCCGCCTCCATGGAGCTGCCCCAGGCCTGGTTGATCTGGCCTCGCAACACCACAACCATTCCCTGCCGGGCCGGGGCCACAAAGTGCAGCTGGTCAATGGCCACGGTGACCACGGCGGAGCGGGCAAACCGCTGGGCCGCCACCGCCCCGCAGATGTCCATCCAGGCCACCAACTGGCCCCCAAAAATGGTCCCGTGGGGGTTCGTGTTCTCCGGCAGGACGATCTGGGTCATCTCGACCCGGGTCTCCTCGGTTCCAACCGTGTCAGGCATGGGGTTCTCCTGGGGGAAAGAGTTCGGGGCCCTGCTCGGCCACCAACCTGCGAAACGTATCCGGCGCGAGGTCCCGGATCATGGGCTCGCAGTTGCGAACCTTCCACCGGGCGCGCTCCGAGAGGTCCAGCCCGTCCAGGGCACCCACCACAATGCGCAGCACCGCCCCGTGGGCCACCACCAACACCGGCCCCTTCGCAGGCTCCAGGCTCGCCAGAAACGGGAGGACCCGCAGCGCCACCTGGGCCATGCTCTCCCCCCCCGGGGGTCGAGTGTGCCAGCCCAGCAAGAGCTGGTTCTCTCCAGAGGCTCGAAGCGCATCCAGGCTTCTCCCGGCGAAGGTCCCCACGTCCCGTTCCGCCAACAGCGGCGTCTCTTCCAGCTTCAGGGGCCGACCGCCCAGGACAATCCTCGCCGTGTCCCGGGCCCGGGAGAGGTCCGAGGACCAGGCCCGCCCAAACGGCTCCCCCGCGAGATCGTCCCCTGCGGCGGCAGCCTGCTCGCGTCCCTCTTCGGTCAGCGGGGAGACGGACTGCCCCGTGACACACCGAGCCCGGTTGGCCTCGGACTCACCATGTCGCAAAAATACCCAGCGCGGCACTCCTCACCCCCCGCGGAGAATCGCCGCCCTCAGCCGCTCCTCTGCCACCAACAAGGCCCCCACGTCCGGAGCATCTCCCAGGACGTGGTCTACCATCTGGCCCACATCCTTCAAAACACCGCGCCCCAGGCGAAAAGAGGCCCGATCCACGCCCAGCTTGAGTTCACGCTCCACGGGGGTGCGGCTAACAAGCTCCCTTAGGAGCAGAAAGTAGCGCGTGCGGAGGATTCCCCGGGCCACCTCATCCCAGGGGCCGCTGCCCCGGCGGGTTTCCAACAAGCGAATCGCAGGAAGAAGCCCGCTGGCCTTCCCGATAGCAAGATACCGAACAATGGCATCTCGAAGGGAGTCCTTGGAGGCACGCCGCAATCCAGCAATTTCACTGGCGACCGTGAGATCCGACAGGGCGGCCACCTTGTCCGACAAGGCCTCCCCAAACCCCGTCACCCCAAGTCCACTGGACAGCTCCTTGAGCCGGGCCCGGCCGGTTCTTCCCCTGTGGCGCCCCATGCGGCCCAAGACCGCCTTGGTCTCCTTGAGGTGCTCGGGGGTGAGCCCGGGCTCCCCGGGGGCCATCGCGGAGGCCATCAACGCAGCCACCGCTTCCACCACGCGCACCCAGGCCAGATACCGCGCCTCCAGGGGTGCGTTGGCCCCGGCCACTTGTCCCCGAATTCCATCGAGACCCAGTCCATCCACCGCTCGGAACCAACCCCCGAAAATCTCGGGGACCGGCCGGTCGGTGAGATCCAGGAGCGCAGGCACAAATCCAGCACCCGTATCAGCCACCAGCCGGGTCAATGCCACAGTCAACCCGATTGGACGGGCCAACATGTGCTGCTCAATGCCCTCTGGGTAGCTCTTTCGGATGCCTTTCGGGAAGTACTCCAGAAGCATCCCGTTCAAGCCGGGAATGTCCTCCTCCTCAGCCCCTTCCAGGTGTCTCTGCAGGTGCATCTTGACCCAGGCCGAAACGACCGCAAGCTCCGGCCGCGTCAGTCCCTGGCGCAACTCGGCGCGACGAATCAGGTCATCCGCCGTGGGGAGCGCCAGATCGGTGGCAGTGGGCCCCCCCTCCTCAGCGATCCACTCAATGGCCCGCCCCAAAGGAAAGGGGTCCCGGGTAGACCGCACCCGATCCAGAGAGATCTGGCGGGCATGCAGGTCGTTGTTGGCAAGCACTTGCACAGCGATTTCATCGGTGAATTTACGTATCAGCGCATCCCGGGCATTCCCTTTGAGACGCTGGGCCCCCACCTCCCGGGCAAGTAGAATCTTCAGATTCACCTCGTGGTCGGACATGTCCACGCCGCCGGAGTTATCAATCGCATCGGTATTGATGGCCCCGCCCTTCATGGCAAACTCCACCCGGGCAGACTGGGTGAAGCCCAGGTTGCCCCCCTCTCCGACGGCTCTGGCCCGCAGCTCGTCTGCGTTGACCCGAAGATTGTCATTGGCGGCATCGTCCGCATCCCGGTGGGTCTCCCAGGAGGCTTTGACATAGGTGCCGATGCCCCCATTCCAGAACAGGTCCACCGGAAGCCGCAGCAACAAGCGGATCACCGTGTCCGGGGGCAGCTCCTCCTTGAGGGTGCCCAGCATCTGCTGCACTTCTGGAGACAGGGGGATGCTCTTGCTGCGGCGGTCGAAGATGCCGCCCCCCTTGGAGAGCACCTTCTTGTTGAACTTGTCCCAGCCTGCTCCTTCCTCGAACAGGCGGACCAGCTCTGCGTGCTGCTTGTTCTGCCGCGGGTCGGGATCCAGAAACACGTGCAGGTGGTTGAACGCTCCGACAAGTCGCATGTTCTCGTGTTCCACCACCCCGTTTCCGAACACATCCCCTGCCGGATCACCTACCCCCATGCAGGTAAAGCTATCGGTGCGCGGATCCAACCCCGACTCAAGCAGGTGGCGTCGCACACACTCCCACGCCCCCCGAGCCGTGATGCCTTCCTTCTTGTGGTCGTACCCAACAGACCCACCGGAGGCAAAGGCGTCGTCCAACCAGAAACCATATTCATGGGACAAGCGGTTTGCTGTATCAGACAAGTGGGCCGTGCCCTTGTCCGCTGCCACGACCAGGTAGGGGTCTTCACCGTCGTGGGGCACCACACGCTCTGGCGAAACCACCTGGCCCTTTACAATGTTGTCCGTGACCTCCAGGAGCCCCCGAATCAAGACTTCGTAGAGGGCATCCGCCCGGCGCCGGCGCTTTGCGGGATCCTCCGGAGGGCGCTTGAGGAAGAATCCGCCTTTTGAACCCACCGGCACAATCAGCACGTTCTTCACCATCTGGGTGTTCACCAGGCCGAGGACCTCTGTGCGGTAGTCCTCCCGATCCGACCAACGGATTCCGCCGCGGGCCACCAGACCACCCCGCAGGTGCACCCCCTCCATTTCCGCGTGGTGCACGTAGACTTCGTACTTCAGCTTTGGTGCTGGCAGAGAGGAAATCAGGTCGTGATCGAGCTTCAGGCTGATGTAGTGAGCTGCTCGATCCCGCCGAAAGAAGTTGGTGCGCACTGTCGCACAAATTAGCTCAAACAACGTGCGCAGGACCACATCCTCGTCGTGGACCATGACCCTCCGCAGACCGTCTCGAACCACCTCCGCTGCCGCGTCCACTTGCTTGCGACGCTTTCCGTTTCCACCCGGGTCAAACCGGGCGTGAAAGAGACGAACCAAGCGGCCGGACATGTTGGGATTGGCCAGGAGAATGTCCTGCACCAGGCTGGTCTTGTAGCGCAGGCCGATCTGGCGGGAGTACCCGCAAAAGGCGCGGATCAGATCCACATCCTCCCAGGGAAGGTTGGCCGCGAGGAGCAAGCGGTTGAAGCCATCGTTCTCCATGTCCCCGGCGAAGACCGCCTCCAGCCCCTCGACCAGGTGCTCGCATCGCTCCAGGATCTGCCCCGGGTCCACACCCTGGGCTCCCTGCAGTCGAAAAGTATCGATGGTGAGGTCGGGCCCCCCCCTGGGCTGCACAGCATCGGAGAACTGGTCGATGACCACCAGACCAAAGTTGTCCAAGAGAGGAAAGATGTCCGAAAGCAACACCCGGCCCAGCTGGTAGATGCGCAGGTTGAGGCGGTCCTTTTCATCCTGGAACAAGTCCGCAAGAACCGCCTGGCCCTCCGACAAGGCCTCCAACATGTTCAGGTCCCGAACCACCTGTGGAACCCGCGCCCGGCGGGTGTACTCCCCATCAAAAGCACCGGAAAAGCGCTCCAACAGCTCGTCCACCTCGGAATCGCCCCGATCCGTAGCCAGCGCGGCGCGAACCGAGTCCACCCAGGGCGTGGCCATGTCCGAGAGAGCCTCTCTCAGCGCCACCTGCTCAGACTCCTCCAGCCCTTGGGCCCCCGTAAGGAAAAAGTGTACCAGCACCGTCTCGTACCGCCCCACGAACACGCCATGGTCGCAGTAGGTGGCCCCGGTGACTTCCATCAGGTGGGCCTGCATGCCCTGAGAGAGTGCGTCGGTGTACTGACCGCGCGGCATGGCCGCCAGAACAAAGGCCGGGGCTCCATCTGAGCCCTGCACCAGGTGCACCCGCACCTCTTGTTCCGATTCTGCATCCAGAATGCGATCCATCAGGGCCGCCGTCTCCTCCTCACTGGCCGTGAAAAGAAACTCCGTGGGCAAGGAGTCAAAGGCGTTGGCGAGCCCCTTGTAGCGCCAGGATCCCGGCAGGGCCTCGTCTCGATCAAGGATTTGAACAAGCCGTCGACGGAGACCTGGTACGTGGCGGGAGGCTTGCGTGACCGCCCGGTAGGTAAACATGCCCCGAAGCAGCGCAGTCTCCTGGACCTTTCCCCCCTCGCCCGGCACCTGGATGCGAATCTCGTCAATGCGTCCCGACCGATGGACCGGCGACTCACTGGCGCTCTTTCGTACCTGCACCGGCAGGTTTCCCCAGCCAGCCTTCTCCCACTCTCCCTTCTTTGCAGCGCGGCGCTTCGTGTCCCCCAATCGCTCAAATCCCAGACGAGAGCCCCCGATGGCCACCCCCATGAAGACAAAGTTGTCCCCCAGCAGCCAACCCAAGAACTCCGCCGCCTCCCGGCAGGAGTCCGCCCGATCCGGCAACCGCACCGCGGCCTGCTCCAGACGCTCTGCGATGCCTTCCACCGCCCCCGTCATTTCCTGGAAGTCGGCCACCATGGCCTGAGACAAATGGAGGTGTTCCAGGAGGCGGGCCTCAGCTGCCTGGAATGCCGAGGTGTCGAGCCCAAAGGTCTCTACCTGCACCATGGACTCCAGCTGTCCGTCCCAGTCTCCCACCGCCGTCATCCGGCCCCGGCCATCCCGCTTGACAGGAAGCACGACGTTGAAGCCTGTCACGTAGCTTGCATCCACGTCTTGAAGGAGTAGACGCACGGTGTCCACAATGAAAGGCTGGTCCGCCATGCAGCTGCGAAGCACGGCCCGCTCCTCCCCGGAGGCATCGAGCTGCACCTGAATCTTGTTGCCAGTTCGAACACGCACCATCTGGAACAACTTCACAAGCTGCGCCGCGACGTCCTCGGCGCGATGACGCTCCAAATAGGAGCTGCGCAGTTGGGGCACGACAGCCCGAACAAAGTCGGAGAACAGGGAGCGCTGGGGCTCCCGAACACGGGACGAAGCAGGTTCGAGGCCGGACAACACCCTGTCCAGAACGGTGGTGCGCTCTGCCGCCCCCTTCGTGCGTGGCCTGGTTCGTGCCATCAGCCTTTGCAGTGTACCTCAACTTTCCCGGCGAGCCGGCGGAGAAGCCAGTGCTATCGTGGCAAGCCGACGGAGGAAAGCCCATGACCGAAGATTCGGCAAGTGTTCTGCCGAGACTCCTGGAGATCCTCGAGGAGTCGCGAAAGCTCGGAGCGCGGGGCGCCGAGTTGTTGCGGTCCCAATCCCAGACAACCCAGGCCACCTGCAAGGGGGCCGGCGACATCTCAACCTCCCACTCGGACTCCCTCCAGACACGCCTGATCGTCTACCTGGACAAGGGGCGCTCCCATTCCCTCTCTCTCCCGGACCTGGACCCGGCCAAGGTCACCGGGCGCTTGAAACAAGGACTGGCCCGTGCCGTCAAGGCCCGCCCAAACCCACAGGCCGGCCCTGCGGAGCGCTATGACATTCCCGATAGGGGCCTTGGCATCGACGACCCCCGGTACCCCAACGTAAATGACGAGTCCCGGAGAGAGGTGCTGGAGGCCAACCGGGAGAGCCTGGCCGACACCCCCTGCACGCTACTGGAGGCCCAATACACGGACTCCCTGCACCAACGGATCTTTGCTTCGACCCGGGGCATTCATGCCACGGAGCGCAGCACGAACTACCAGCTGGTCCTGACCGCCAGGCACCGGTCGAGCGGCCAGTCCCTCACAAACACCTCCTCCGCCCACAACTTTGCCCACGTGGCCTCCATTCCCCACGGAAAGGGACTGGTTCGGGCACTGGAGGAGATGTCCGGGAAGAAAGGGGTGGTGCCAGGGCCCATGCCTCTGGTCCTTGCCCCCCGGGTCATTGCCTGGATTCTCGAGCAGATCATGCCTGCTTTTGCAGCGGACGTGGTGGCAAAAGGCGCCTCCTTTCTGAACGCCTTGGGGGAGGACTCCATCGGCAGCCGCCGGTTCCATGTCGTCGACGACTCCAGCCTGCCCGGCGGCGACCGGACCGTGGCATTTGACGATCGGGGTGTGCCACCGGTGCCCGTTTCGGTGATCCGGGAGGGACAGATTGGGGGCCTGTACCACAGCCCTGAGACCGCGCGCAGCGCAGACACCCGCCCCACAGGTCACGTAAGGGGAACGCGAATTCGACCTGGGAACCTGGTGGTGCGCCATGGGAACCGCTCCCGCACCCAGATGCTCTCCGAGGTGCCCGCATCCATCCAGGTGCTCCACCTGGATGGCGCCATCGACCCCACCAGCGGCCTGATGAAGGCCCACGGTCCGGGACTGCTTCTGGAAAAGGGCCAGGTGGTCGGCTGCCTTCCCAAGGTCAAGCTTCACCTGCCTGTGGTGGAGCTGCTTCGGGCCGTCAAGGAGATCAGCTCCAACCAGCAGCGATTCGGCGCTGTGGACTGCGCCACGACGCTGACCCACCCCATCGATCTGACCTAGCGGTTAACGGGCGACCACGGGGGGGCGCCCCTACGGCACTCGCCGCACCAATCGTGGGGGCAGGCTTTGCCGTCTTACGGCCCCTGTGCCCGCCCGCTTAGTGCTCTTCGAGCTGGGCTTCCATGTCCCGATAGAGCTGAAGCGCCGAGCCCATTCGCGCCCGCTGGATGCAGCGCTTGTAGGCTTTCCACAGCTCCCCAAGAAAGGGATCCTCGGCCTCCAGGTGCTGGCGAGGCGCCGGGTCTTCCACGGGAATCTCAATGCCCCCGTTCGACCTTCGGCGGTGCAGGGTCTTCACCCCCGTGAGAAAGCGGCGGTCCGCATCCTCCATTCCTCGCTTCTTCATTTCACAATAGATGGACCACAGCGTGGACTCAGGCATTCGGGGTTGGTCCCCGGGATATGCGACCAATGTGCGCAACTCCCGCATGAGCTCTCGACTGTCCACCGTGGTTGCATGCAGCGCCTGCGCCATGGCTTGCCTCCCACTCGGTTTCCTGCACGGCGAGCCAGCCGTGAAGGGTCTGTGAAGGATACCATCATGTGGCCGTACCCCCAAGTGCTGCACCTTTCGCAGCACGGGAGTTGTTCATGAAACATCCGATTCTTCTGCTGCCGATTCTCTTTTCCTCCTTGCCCGGTTGCGAGCAGGCTGATCCCTTCCTGCCCACCGTGACCTTTGATCGAATGGAGGTACAGACCCTGGACTGGGAGGGGGTCGCGGCGGACTTTGTGTTCGACATCCACAACCCGAACCCCGTGGCGGTCCAGGCTGCGCGGTTTGACTATGCTCTTGCCTTCGAGGGAGTTGGGTTCCTGGATGGAGACGCCCCGGAAGGCTGGCTTCTCGACGCCAGCGGCACCTCAGAGTTGGCCTTGCCCGCCCACTTTGGCTTCCAGACCCTCTATGACATGGTGCAAGCCGTGCGGGGAAAGGACGATATCGACTTCCACCTGGACGGCTCCTTTGGTTTCGACACGCCCTTGGGTCCGTTGGACCTTTCCTTTGCGGAAGCGGGTGACTTTCCTGCCCCCCGGCGCCCCACCCTGGAGCTGGATCGCCTGGTTCTGAACAGCCTGACCTTCACGGGCGCGGACTTGACCCTGGACCTTCTCGTGGACAATGACCACGGAGCCAATCTCCACTTTCTCGACCTGCAGTGGGACCTCGACCTTGAGGGGCTCTCTGTGGCTTCCGCAAGCGTCTCCGACCTGGGGCAAGTGAACGGCGCGTCGCAGAAGTCGTTTTCAGTGCCCATCTCCCTGGACTTCCTGGAAACCGGCGTGGCCGTGTACCAGGCGCTGACCAAGAGAAGTATCGATGCTGCCTTTTCGGCGAGCGTCCAGGTCGATACCCCCTTTGGCATGCTGCCGTTGGATTGGTCCCAGTCCCGGTCGCTGAACCTTGTGAGGTGATGTCTTGGCTGGTGTGGGGGGTCCAATTGTCGAGGTTGAGCCCCGTCGACGCTTTGCGATCACCGCTGGGCTCCTGGTGGGCACGCTCCTCGCCAGCCTGGAAGCCACTGTGGTGGGGGCCGCCATGCCCAGCGTAGTGGAAGCCCTCGGCGGCCTGACCCTCTTTCCGTGGGTCTTCACGATCTACCTCTTGTGCCAGACGATCACGATCCCCCTTTGGGGTCGGCTGGCGGATCTCTTTGGACGGAGGAGCACCTATGTGGCCGGCGTGCTTTTGTTTCTGCTGGGCTCCGCCGCCTGCGGAGCCGCCCCCTCCATGAAGCTGCTCATCGCAGCCCGCGCTCTACAAGGACTGGGCGCCGGCTGCCTGTTGCCCCTGACCATGACCATCTTCGGGGACCTCTACCCGGTGGACCAACGAACGCGGCTACAAGGAGCATTCTCCCTGGTGTGGGGCACGAGCAGCGTCATTGGGCCCGCCGTGGGCGGAGGCATTGTGACCCACGCCTCATGGCGCTGGATCTTCCTCCTAAATCTTCCCATTGGGCTCGTCGCTGCTGGCATGGTGTTGGTGCTGCTTCCGCCCTTTGTCAGCCCCCGTAAGCCCTCCCTGGATCTGGTTGGGGCCGCCCTGCTCTCCGGCGGAGTCTTTTCGCTGCTCGTGGGCCTGCTCTCCCCCGCGCAACGCCCCGGTGCTGCCTGGGCATGGCTGCTGGGGGCGCTGGTGCTGGGAGCACTGTTTGTTCGCTGGGAACAAAACCATGCGGAACCCCTGATTCCCTTGTCCCTCTTCGCCATTGATGTTCAGCGGGCGGTCAACGCCGCAGGTTTCCTGATGGGGGTGTCTCTCCTTGGCCTGATTGGTTTCATGCCCCTGGCCATGCGCACCCTTTTTGGCGCCACCCCCATGTGGGCCGGCCTCTCCCTCTTGCCCGTCAGCCTGACCTGGACAAGCGCCTCCCTGGCTGCGGGCTACACCCTGGCCCGTTTTGGATTCCGAACCCTTGTGCGCTTCGGGGGCATCTGTGTGGGGCTCGGCCTGACCGGACTGTGGTGGGGGCTGGCAAACCAATCAGTGGTCCTGATGGTGTCCGGTATGGCTGTCTACGGAGCCGGCATGGGGTGTTGCATCTCGGTTTTCACGGTGGTGGCCCAGGAAACCTGTCCTCGGGACCAACGAGGCATTGCGACCGCCCTGACCCAGTTCTTCCGCAACACGGGTGGCACCGTGGGCATGGCGTTGCTGGGGGCGCTCATGGCGGCCGGGCTGACCCCGGAGGTCGCCGCTTTGCTCGACTCTGTCGGGCTGACGGACCCCAAAACCAATCGGGTCCTGGGACAGGCCTTGTACAACGTCTTTGGCGCCATGGCGGCCACAGGTCTGTTGGCGGGTGTGGTAGCCCTTCTGTTCTTTCCGGATGTATCAGACCGAGTGGAACAGCCCGCACGCCGGTAGGATTCAGGGTTGCAGCACAAGGGCCCCGGTGGCGGAATCCATCGCGAGCGTCCCCTTTTCTCCGAGTTGAACCCCCCCTTGGACTGGCTCCACGTCGCTCCAATCCACACCCGCCAGCCAACCGGCGATCTTCTTGGCGGACTCTGCCAATGGCTTCTCTTCCAGGGAGCCGTCCTCCATGCGTCGGTAGAAGGAGTGGGTGGCCATGACCCCCCGGGGCAAAGGCACCCCCGACGGTGGATCAAACAGCGTGTGCCAGAAGACCCGCTCCACTCCCTCCCTCAAAGCCAACAGAAGGGTCTGCTCAAACACCCGAGCCTGGCCCGCTTCTCCCAGGGTGGCTCGGGGAGAGATGGAGGGCACGCTGGTTTCCGTCAGCCACACCGGCTTGTCCCCGGCCAGCTCCCGGGCAAGCGCGAGGGTTCTTCGCACCCGCTCTACGCCGGGGCCCTCGTGGTAGGCGTGCACAGACACGATATCCACCGCATCGCCCACCCCCGGCTGGGAAAAAACCGCCCGGGCATAGTCCGCTCCCACTTCGGTGGCGGGGCGATAAAAGCCACCGTTCAGGATGCGGACCTCGGACGAGGCCGCCCGAATGGCCTTGGCTGTAGCTACCAGGAGCGCACCGTACTCCGCAGGGGTGCAGAAGTCCGTGGGGGTGTTGTTTCTCGGGCTCCCGGCGTTTTTCAGGTCCGGCTCGTTGTCCACCTCCCAGTGGAGAATGGGCAGCTTGAGCCGGGGCATGTCGTCCACACCGTCCCCGTCGTACCTCTCCACCAGGGCCGTGACGTAGGCGAGGTAGTCGTCCATGTCCTCCGGGAGAAAGCGATCCGTGAACTGCTGCGTCCGGTTGCCCGGCCAGGGCCCCAGCATGCCCACCGCCTCCATTCCGGCTCCCTGAACCGCCCTCACCCAGGCATCAAACAAGGAGAAGTCACCTTGAAACCGGTTCCAGGGCAGGGCTGGAAACGCCACCGTGTGCCCCCGGGTCCAGGTCGCTCCCAGGGCCGCAGCAGCCAAGGCATCTGCATCAAGCCTGGCCTGCAAGATCTCCAAAGACGGCTTTTCCCTTTCCAGGCGCCGGGCCGGAAAGGAGACCGCCTCGTTGATACCAAGCACCCCCACCGCCGGGCCCGTCGGCCAGGGAAGGGATGTTTCGGAGGCCATTCCCCGAGCCAACACAACCGAAAAGGCGACCGCAGCCAGTCCTGGCAAGAAACGCCTCATTCCCTGGCCGCACTCTCCTGAAATCGAGCTTATAGGACAAGAAGGAGAACCACCATGCTGACCTTGATCTGCAAAAAGACCTGAAGCACCTGTCGCAAGGCGGTCGCCTTGCTGAAAGAACGTGAAATTCCCTACACCTACCGGGAGTACACCGCGGAACCTCTGTCCGAGACGGAGGTGCGAGACATCCTATGCAGCCTGGACGTGGAACCGGTGGCGGTACTCCGGCGCAACGACAAGGCCTACAAGGCGCTGGGCCTCACAGGCAAGGAGCCCACCGAGGTGCTGATCGGTCATATGGCCCAGCACCCGACGCTGCTGCAGCGCCCGATTGGGCTCCTGGGAGACCGGGCGATCATCGGACGACCGGTGGAGAACCTGCTGGCCCTGGTTGAGGGGGGATAGACTCCCGTCCATGGAACGAGCCAAAGCCCACACAGTGGCCCGAACCGCCCACGCGGTGTTGGAGCGCTGCGCCCGGTGGCTGCCCGCCGGGGTGCGCACCCGGCTGGACAATCGGCTCTTTTACGCGATCTTCCAGGTGAGCCGGGTCACCAACGACCACTACCCTTCCCGGGACTGAACCCTTTCATGGCTGGCTTTTCGGAACGACTGGCGAGCGCGGTGCAAGCCCACGGGCCACTGCTGGTGGGCATCGATCCACACCTGGATCGGCTTCCACAAGCCTCCCGCGAGACCTTTGCCCACCTGTCGGGCAGGGTGCGCCGTGTAGCAGCCGCCGCTGCCGTGGAGGCTTGGAGCCTGCAGGTCATCGAAGGTGTGGCCGGCCGGGTAGCGGCAGTGAAACCCCAGGTGGCCTTCTTCGAGCAGCTGGGGGCCCCGGGCTGGGAAGCCCTGGAGAACACCTGTCGCGCTGCCCGTCATGCCGGCCTGTTGGTCATCCTTGATGCAAAGCGAGGGGACATTGGCTCCACGGCAGCAGCCTATTGCCAGGGCCTGCTCGCCGATGACGGCCCCATCGGCGCCGATGCGGTGACCCTGTCCCCTTACCTGGGGCCGGAGTCGCTCTCCCCCTTTGTGAAGGCATGCGCCCGGGAGGGGAAGGGCGCCTTTGTGCTGTTGCGTACCTCGAACCCGGAAAGCGAAGCCCTTCAGGGCACTGGCGCCGGGGGAGCAGCCGACGAGGTGGCACGGTGGCTGGAGCGCTGGAACCACGATCTGGCCGGCTCCACAGGTCTTGGTCCGGTGGGGGCCGTGGTGGGCGCCACCCTGTCGCCGGAAGAGCTGGCGTACTGGCGGGCTGCGATGCCGACTACCTGGATGCTCGTACCCGGCGTGGGAGCACAGGGCGCCGGCCCCGCAGACACCCGCGCCTGCTTTCGAGCAGATGGCTTGGGGGCGCTGGTCAACGCCTCCAGGGCGATCACCTTTCCCAGCCAGGGCGAGGACGCTGATCCGGTAACGGCCATTCGACAACGGGCAAAGGAGATGTCGGCGGGGTTTTGACGCAGACGAAGCTCATTCGCCCTCCCTCTCCCCCCGCATCCGCCCCACCTCTTCTCCGACCTGTCCCCACACCGCCTGGGCGAACGTTTCCTGGTCCGGGAAGTCCTCCGGACGCACGGGGGACAAATAGTGGATGTCCAGAGTCTGGAAAGGGCGCAGGAAGAAGCCCTTGACCGGCAGCACCTTCTCTGTGCCCAACAACGCGGTCGGGATGCAGGGAATGCCCTCGCCAAAGCAAGCCCGCACCAACCCCAACTGCACCTTCTCCCGCAGCTCACCGTCCCGGGTGCGGGTTCCTTCCGGGTAGACATGCAGGCCATTTCCCGCCCGCAGGAGCAGCAGGCAGTCGTTCAGAGCCCTGCGGCGGGCCTGGTTTCGGTAACGGTGAAAATAGACCGCGCCTGCCAGGTACCCAATCTGCCCAAGAAACGGAAGGAAGAACACCAGAAGCTTGGAGATTCCCTGGGTGTGGGAGGTGGTGATCACCAGGGGAATGTCGATCCAGGAGCGGTGGTTGGCCACCACAAGGTAGGCGCCTCCAAAGGGAATGTGCTCCTGGCCTCGCACCCGGATTCTCGCTGCACACAACAGCAGAACCACCATGCGCGAGGCGAACACATTGGTCCACATTGCGTACCGCTCCCTCTGTCCCCTGCGCCAGAAGAGAAGCAGCGGTATCCCTGGGACAACGCAAAGGATGGCGCAGACCACCGTCGTGATGGCATAGCCAATCAACGCCAGCACAAGCCCCAGGGCCCGCCACAGCACTGCATGCGCCCACTTCATGTCACCGACTATCGCGGCAGGCATCGGGCGCCTCCCTCCAGCGCCGGTTAGAACGAGTGCCCGGCCAAATGGAGGCACCCTTGTTTGAAGCCACACGAATCCAGGAAATCCTTGAGAGCGCACTGCCCGAGTGCACCGCTGTTGTGGTGGACGACCTGAATGACGGAGAGCACTTCAGCGCCGAGGTGGTCAGCTCCGCCTTCGACGGCCTGGGCCTGGTCAAGCAACACCAGCTGGTCTATGGCGCACTCGGCGACCTGATGAAGGCGGAGATTCACGCACTGGCCCTTCGCACCTTTACACCGACCCAATGGGCCGCACGCAGCCCATAGCCCCAAAAGGCAAGGAGAAGATCATGTCCGACACCCAGACACGCATCGCAGAGATGGTGAAGAACAACGCCGTCTTCCTGTTCATGAAAGGAAGCCGCACCATGCCCCAATGCGGATTCTCCGCTCGTTCGGTGTCCATCCTGGAGCACCTGGGCGTCCCTTACGAGACCTTCGACGTGCTCTCCGACATGGAAGTCCGACAGGGCATCAAGGAGTACTCCAACTGGCCCACCATTCCCCAGCTCTATGTGGGAGGCGAGTTCCTCGGCGGTTCCGACATCATGATGCAGATGTACGAGTCCGGCGAGCTGGCCACGATGGTCAACCCCGAGAATTGAGGGACCGTGTCCACCGGTGAAGCACCGCGCATTCCTGCGCTCGTGGTTTCAGGATTCCTGGGATCCGGCAAGACCTCCTTGGTGCGGGCTTTGCTCGAAGACGCGCAGCGCCTCCAGCTGAAAGTCGCCATTGTCTCCAACGAGTTTGGTGCGCTCGGCATTGACCAGGCGCTTTTGGGCGACGGGGAGGAGGCCTACGTGGAGCTGGAGGGGGGCTGCGTGTGCTGCAAGCTCTCGGACGACTTGCGGGACACCCTGCAGATGCTCTGGGAGCAGGTGCACCCGGATCGGGTGATCGTGGAGACCAGTGGCGTCGCGCTGCCCTATGAGACCCAGATCAACTTCTGGCGAGAGCCCATCTGCTCCTGGGTCGGAAGCGACATGGCCGTGGTGGTCGTCAACGCCGAGCAGCTGATGGAGGGCCGCGATCTGGACGGCACCTTCGAGTACCAGGTCAGCTCGGCGGACCTTTTGCTCCTGAACAAGGTGGACCTCGTCGAGCCCGGTGTCCTGGCCGCCCTGGAGCAGAAACTTGGAGAAATGGCCCCAGACACGCCCATTGTGCACACGGTGCATGGGGACCTGGATCCGGCGGTGGCGTTCCCTCCGGAACCCGCAGAACGCCCCCGGGACCCGAACGCCCCCGTTCCCCCCCACCACCACGAGTCGTTCGTGGCCGAGGAGATCCGGTTCGACGCCGGGGCGTCCGAGGCCGAGGTGGTGGAGCGCCTGAAAGGTCTCGGCGCCCTTCGGGCCAAGGGGTTCCTGGTCACCGCTGATGGACTGCGGCTGGTTCAGGGAGTCGGTCGCCGCATCGAGTTGGAGCCCCCGAGGACCCCGCCCCCGGAGGAACTGGTGGGCCGGGTCGTGGTGATTCACCGCACAGATGGCACCCCGCACACCCATGGCTGACGACAAGCGGCAGCTTCCGGCTCTTCGGCAGCTGCCCCTGTTGTTGCCCCGGGGCCAGGCCTTGATGCGCGTGCCCATGAAGGGCCTGCAGTTCGACATGGATGTCTGGGAGAACGTTCCTTACGGCGAGTCTCCCACCCAGGCCCTGGATGTGTGGGAGATCAACGACATGGCGCCCCGGGACGGGTGGCCCGCAGTGCTGCTCCTGCACGGAGGCGGCTGGGTCAGTGGCGCTCGGAACAGCTTTCCCATTCATGCCCCCCTCCTGGCGCGGCAGGGGTTGCTCGTGGCCTCGGCCTCTTATCGACTGGGACGTGCTGGACGGTGGCCTGCCCAACTGGAGGATGTGCTTTCCGCAGTGGAGACCCTGTGCTCGTTGCAGGTGGACCCCACGCGGGTGGCGATCTGGGGAGCCAGCGCCGGGGGGCACCTGGCGCTCCTGGCAGCCCAGCACCTGGGACCGGAGCGGATTCGCGCGGTGGTGACGGTGGGGGCTCCCACGGACTTGACCCGCCTGGACCCGGAGCGGTGGCCGGAGCTGGCCGAGGTCTTCGAGGATCTTGCCGAGGCCTCGCCGGCCCTGCGCATGCAGGCTTTGCCCCCCACCCTGGCCTTGCATGGGGCCCTGGATGACAAGGTGCCCATCGACCAGGCGATGCGCCTGGCAGCGGCCCATGATTCGGTGGAGGTCCGAAGGGTGCCAGGAGGAGACCACATGCTTCGGCTTCCGCCCGGGTGGTGGGCGACCCGCATGGCGCGGCGTTGGCTTTCAGCCCGGCTGACGGACAAGGAGCGGGGGAGTAAGTGGAGGAGGAAGAGGTAGGGGGGGGCGGGTTGGGTGTTGGCGGGTGGGCCCACTACGGGTCAAGCTCCTGGCAGGCCTCCCATGAGCGGTCACTTGCAGCGATTGCAGCGTCGATGTCCCAGTGGACGGGGTCGTGGAGCTTCGCGGCGCTGTCGGCTGCAGCTTTGGCCTTCGCCTGGTTCTGGGGACGGGGTTCTGCTGCTTGGTTCTGGTGCTTGGTTCTGGGGACACCATACTTAATTAATTCTTGGTTGGTTCTATACCCAGTTCTGCAGTTCTGGGGACATAGTAATTTAGTATGGTGTCCCCGGTACTCGGGGTCCCCGGAACTCGGGGCGGAACTCTTCAAACCAATGAGTCCAACCAACGTGTCACCCATGTCCCCGGCCTAAAACGTCACCCATGTCCCGGGTTGCCCTGGGAGACCGTCCGCAGCCAATCCCAATGTACCTGCACCTAAGTGCCGTGCCGAAGCGGACCATCCAGCGTTAGCCCCCCCCGCATCCGCAACACACGCACCCGCCCCCCGCGCATCTCCAAGCGCACAGCCGCCGGCAGGGTGCCCTCCCCGGACTCCACCACCACCACCACAGTGGTACCGCCGCGGTCCGCGGCCTTGGCCAGTCGCGGCCCCGCCCGTCCCAGGCGAGGCGGGTCCAAGAGCAACACCAGCCCGACCGCCCCGGAGGCTGCCAGCTGCTCGGCGGCCCAGGCCGCTCGCACAGGCGGCGGCCGCACCACGAGCAGACAGGAGAGATCCACCCCGTCCCACCCGGGAGGATGCACCATAGACAAAGGATCCACCCCCCCCCCCCC
>CAZRYF010000066.1:0-28111 GCA_964604165.1 uncultured Enterobacterales bacterium | reverse complement strand
CTATTCCACGTATCCAAGCGCCTCCAGCTCCTGAGCAACCTCCGGATCAAAGGCGTTGAGCTCCTCTGCGCCCTCACCAGGAACCGGTGCCAACCCGTAGGAGACAGTGAAAGATCGGCCTCCTCCACGCCCTCGAAGAAGGGTGTGCTTTTCACCATCAGGGACCACCGCAAGGTCTTCCCGGGCGGCGATCACCTTGTCTCCCTTGCCGGTGTCCAAGGTCAGGGTGAGGCCCCCAAAGTCCTCTGGACTCGCCACCGGCTCCAGGTAGACCTCCCGGGAGCCACGAGATCCTGCCTTGAAGGTCACGACGACCTCGACCGGCGTGAACGAGATCTCCATGTCGGACTTTCGAATCGGATCCGCGCCCAGCCAGGCCCGCGCGAACCCCGACGGGTGGGTCACGCGAACCACCAGGTCCTCCTTTGGGGCGCTGCTGGCCGTGGAAGGCTTGAGACGCCAGCTCACCGGCGCGTCTCGCCCAATGGCAGCAGCAAAGGCGGCGCGGTGCACTCCCAGGTCCGTCTTTTTGACGAGGTTCTCCTTCTCCAACGAGTCCGCCCCCAAGTCGAAGACCGCCTCCCGACCCTCGTGGGTGGTCCACTTCTGTTCTCCATGCACCACCCCCCAACGCTCTTGTCCGTAGAGCGGCCGGCCCACGGCCAGACCACGCGCCTCCAGGGCCTGTTTCGCCTGTGGGTCTCCCCCGGCCAGGCCCAGAAGGCTGGTCCCCTTCATTCCCTCCCCTGCGACCCCTGCCAGATCCAGCACCGTGGGAGCCAGATCCAAGAGCGATACCGGCGCATCGCTTGTGCCCGCAGACACGCCCGGGGCTCGCACCACCAGGGGCACACGGAGAAGCTCGTCGTAGAGGGTGTGGCCGTGCTCGAAGCCATCGTGTTCCCAGAACTCCTCTCCGTGATCCGAGAAGATCACCACGGGCACGTCGTCCCCCAGATCAGCAAAGAGGTCGCTCAACTGGTCATCGAGGTACCGCAGGTTCTGGTCGTAGCGGGCCTTCACCCATTCTCGAACCTCCTCCGGGCGTTTGCGCTCTTCCTTCAGAATGGCGTGTCGAAGAGCGCCCCCAGTCAGCCCCTTCGGGTTCTCCCCAGCCCACATCTTTCGGTAGCGAAAGGGCTCCTCATAAGGGAGGTGCATGTCCATCAAGTGAAGCATCGCCATGGCGTCCTGGTGTGCATGGCGCTTGAAGAAGCGCTCCACTTTTCGCACCTGCACAGACGCCACAGGCCAGTTGACCACCCCGTGGTGGGACCAGCCCTTCCCCATGTCGAAATTCGAAGACAAGTAGATGTTGCCCACAAAAGCACCGGTCACCCACCCAGCCTCGGCCAGGCGCTGCTGGAGCGTTTTCGAACTTGACCACAACTCGGGAGGTTGCCCGGTCAAGGCCGCGCGGGCAGACGGCAGCGTCCAAGGAGCCACAGATCGTGCATTCTCAAAGACATGGGCTTCCTCCGCCCAGGCATCCAGCCGGGGGGTGGTGTTTCGCTCATACCCATGGAAACCCAGGTGATCCGGGCGGAGGGTGTCGATGAACACCAGAAGCAGGCGCCTGGGTTCCTTGACCGGCACCTGGAGAATGGGCTCAGCCAGAAACACATAGTCCAGAGAATCCGACCCACCGCCTTCGGTCCGGGCTGTCAACAAGACCCCCTCTCCAGCGGCACCCGACAGGTCCATTTGCACCCGAGACCACCTCCCCAACCCGATCTTCTCTCGGCCCACCTCCTGGCCGTTGGCCTCCACCACCAGGAAGGCCCCATCGGATTCCTCCCCCACGGACATCTCCGGGGGCAAGACCACAGCCTGAAGGTCCAGCTGTGCACCCACTGGCACATTCACCTTCCAGGTCACCGTGGACGGAGCCGGCAGCAGAACACCGGTGCGGGTCTGCTCCCTCAACTGGAGCGATCGAAAAGCGAACGCCTCCGGCTCCAGTCCGGACATCTCCAGATTCAGGGACTCTTCTCGCTCCACGGCGCGGGGGTAGGACAGCTGGTACTCCCCACTCTCCGGGGGACCCGACCCGTTCTGTCTCCGAATGAGCAGGGCGCGATCATTGAAGTCCCAGGTTCCCACCTTGTCGCTGCGGGTCGCGTCCCGGAAAGAGAGCGCTCGCCCGCCCTTCTTCAGCTTCATCCCCGGGGGCGCCTTAGAAAAGAAGAGGTTCCTCGGCCGAATGGGTAGGGGCGCCTCCCATGTGGTGACCTCACCCAGGGTACGCACAGGCTTGAAGGGCCCCACCACCGGTGCCGCATCCGGCACTCGATCTCGGCTGGAGGGCGCGAGGTCAAGCTGCGACACCCACTCCGGGTGACGAGCCAAGAGCACGGCCTCAAACGCGGGCGACGGTTCCCCCGCCGGTCCACACCCCAACACCCCCAGAAGGAGGAGAATCATGGAGATGGGCGCTACCGGCGCCGACGAACCAGGCCAACCACAGCCAACATCAGCGTGGCAAGACCACCGCCGAGCGGCAAGGAGCGGGAAGTGGAACAGCCAAGTCCAGCCGCTTGCTCCACCACGGACACGGTCAACTCGGCGACCGCATTCCCCGCATGTCCACCCACCGTAAGCTGCACGCGGTAGTCACCGGGGTGAGGAAACTCGAACTTCGGGGACCAGGCACCCACCGCATGGATCTCCTCGGTGCCATCCCAGACCTTCCATTCAATCTCATCGATGCAACCATAGGTGGACACGTCGGTGTCATTGATCATCTGGTAGACCAGAGTGTCCGTTCCCTCCACCTGCTCGGCGGTAAACTCCGGAACCGGCACTTCGCACACCAGCACATAGGCCAGCTCGCGGTAGTCAAAGGACCATTCGCCACAGGTGTCCGAGAGCCCCACCAGCTCGGCGGTCACTGTGAACTGTCCCTGGTCCTCGTAGGTATGGCAAGGCTCCAGATCCTCCGATCCGGTTCCGTCCCCAAAGTTCCAGCTGGCGCTGGAGATGACATCGTCCGTGACCAGGTCAAAGCAGAGGTCGAGGGGCGCCTTGCCAAAGCGCTCATCTTCCGTGGTGAACGTGGCAAAGGGACCGTACAGCGCAGTGATGCTCTGGATGTCGTCCGAGGCAATGGCCGCACGGGAGGTGTCACAGGGTCCGCCGGTCCAGAACATGGTGGCGGAGAGAAAGGCGTCGTTGGAGCAGATGTCGTCCTGCTCACAAGAGTGGCCAAGGCCCCACAGGTGCCCCACTTCATGGGTCGAGGTGGACTCCAGGGCCATCTCACCCCCCACACACCCCGCGTCAATGTCATCGGTGGTGCCCCAGTCGATGTTGTCGTTGAACACAATGTCCGCATCCGTCAGGTGGTAGATGAATTCGCCGCCTACCTCCTTGATCAAGACGTTCTCGGTGCGCGGGCGCATAAAGCCGTTCACGCCGGCGCCGGCATCGTCTCCGGGATCATCAAAATAGACCTTGTTGATCTGATCGTTGGTGGGGCCCTCGTGGCCGGCATGAAGCCCGCCATAGGCAAAGGAGATCGCAGCGCAAGGTGCGGACTCATAGGTGGTGATCTCGGTCCCGAGGTCATCACAGGTGTAGTAGGTGTTTGGATCCAGGCCCGCGGGGAGATCGTCCTGGTCGTGCCAGTTGCAATAGCTCTTGAGCAGGGCCTCTTCCTGGTAGTACAGCCCGTTGTCCGGGTTCTGGGCCTGGGGAAGCGAGTCTTCCAGGTAGTCGCTGATGAAGAACTTCAGGGGAAGATCATCTGTGTCCCACATGTAGCCAGAGAGCTGGTAGGCATGGGCGGAACCAGAAGAAAGCACCGTCGCGCCCAGGACAGACGCACCCAGCAGCACCGTGGAGAGAGACAAAGGCTTCATGGCGGTCCTCATTGGCTCACCCCCGGCTGCAGCTTGTTGATCCGGCCGAGCTTTTCGGGATTCACACCGGGAATCGCGCGACCATCCCAGCCGGTCTCCACCCGGGTTTGAATGCGGTCCACAAGATCGATTGCCAGCACCTGTTGGTGAGCTGGAGGGTGGGGAATGAATCGATGGTCGTAGGGGCGGTCCTGCGGCACCGTATAGCGCACCACCATCTCCGCCCCGGTCCCGGGTTGGGTGCGCAGGGTGTACTTGCCCTGGGACCAGCCCACAATCGTGGTTCTCCCCGTGGAGGTGTGCTCCAGGAAGAAGATCCCCCGCTCTCCAGTGGAGAATCGGGCAGCAAAAGGCACCGGCGCAAACTGGTTGTGCAGCACCCCTCCCACCTGGTCCACAAGAACCGAGTCGACGCTGGACTTGCCCTTGAGCACCCGTCGAACCTCAAGCTGGGCCCGGGTGCGCAAATTGCCGCGCTCATCCTCTTCGACCCACACCTGTGTCACCTCGGCACGGACCACCAGGTCCGAAGCGTCGGTCATCTGCTCGATGGTCAGAGGGGTCATGGTGGTGGCCTGTACCGCGGGAGTCCAGGGGTTGAAGCCCGCAAAGACAAGGGCCGCGAGGAGGCTCGCTCTGGCCACAAAGTTCGTCACACTGTTCACCGTTGTGCTCCTTGAACTCCCGAATTCTCCCGGACCTCAAGCCCGCGAGCGGTGGGAGTCACATCAGATACTCGGAGCCCCATTGGGGCGTCAAGCCACAGCCGGGATAACGCCTCACACGGCACAAGTCGCAATCCCAACTGCAAAGCCGGTGTCACTTGTCGACAATCCGCAGCCTTCCCGGGTTGACGGTCGGCCCTGGCCACCGTACTTTGCCCCCCTTGTTTCTGGCTAAGGAAAGCTGATGCACCGTAGGTTCCAGTGGCTCTGGTCGACATTCCTTCTTCTCCTGATGGGTGCGGTGCTGTTGCCGACCGCTGCGTTGGCCCAGACCACCGGTACCATCAAGGGAATCACAATTGACGAAGGCGGCCTGGCCATTCCGGGTGTCGTCATCACGGTGCAATCCCCCGCTTTGATCGGTGGCGCCCAGCAACAGACGACAGGCGCGTCGGGACGGTTCCTCTTTTCGAACCTTCCTCCCGGCGTGTACGAGGGGCGCTTCGAAAAGCCGGGTTTCGCAACCATCAGCAAGCCAAGCCTCCAAGTGCTGATCGGTCGTTCTGTGACCCTCACTGTGGAAATGCAGCTGGACACAGCCGGAGAGGAAATCATCGTTGAGGACACGCGGCCCACCCTGGACACGGAACAAACCAGCAAGGGTCGGGTGCTCACCAAGGACTTCCTGGAGCGAATTCCCTCGGGCCGCTCGTACCACAGCGTGGTCTCGGCCACGCCCGGTGTCGTCGGGAGCGGCAACCCGAACATGGGTGGCGCCTCCTACAACGAGAACACGTACATGCTGGACGGGGTCGTGATCACCGACCCGGTGACAGGCACGTTCTCCATGAACTTCAACTTCGACGCCATCGAGCAGATCGAAGTGCTGACCGGTGCGTTTGACCCGGAGTATGGACAGAACCTCGGCGGACAGATCAACATCGTGACCGAGACCGGTGGAAACACCCTCGAGTTCCAGAGCGGCATCTGGTACACCACGGCCAACTGGTCTCCCAAGATCGATGCCCGCTATGGATCTGACGGCGCTGAGTTGGCCCCCACAGGCTTTGACTCCCAGTTCACGACCGGCCAGATCTTCTCCAAGGTCTCCGGCCCCATCGTCCGCGACCGGGCGTGGTTCATTCTGAGCTACCAGATGTCCCGCTCCCTCATCGCCAACGTCGGAATCGACCTCCCCCGGGACTACGAGGGGCACTACCTGCTGGCCAAGCTGACCACCCAGCCCAACGCAGCCCACCGGATCACCGCCCTCTTCCAGACGGACCCGACCACCATTGACAACCAGAAGCAGGGAGACCGCTTTGTCGAGCCGGAAGCTCAAACCCGCCAGGCCCAGGGCGGATTCATCGGCTCTTTCCAGTGGGACTGGTTCTTCTCTCCGGAGATCTTTACCGAGTCCAAGCTCACGGTTCAGAAGTCCTACATCGAGGTAAGCGGCGTTCCCTGTACCCACAACGAGTCCCTGGGATACCACGCCTGTGAAACGGACGAGGTGGAGAACAACCTGGACTACAAGACCCCGGGCCGCCTGGGACTTTCCAACGCCTTTGATTCAGACAACGCCTATTACTACATGTTCGATGACCGCTGGCGGGTCCGCGCCGAGGCCAAGGGCTCCCTCTTGCAGCGAGAGTTCGGTGGGTTCCACGACCTCAAGGCGGGCGTCGAGTTCGACTACCTCTGGTGGGAGTGGGTCACCGGGTACCCCGGCAACATGTATTTCGTGGACCTGAACGAGATCCCCTACGACCCAAACACCTTCCAGAACTACTATTGGGTTGAGTCCACAGCTCCCTTTGACAACATCCAGAGCGGCGTGCACGCAGGCGCCTTCCTCCAAGACGTTTACAAGCCGGTAGACAACCTGACCTTCCGCTACGGCGTGCGCTACGACCGGGCCATGATGGCCTCGGATCAAAACGAAGCCGTCGTCGACATTGGGGTGTTTGGCCCTCGGTTCTACATGGCCTGGGACCCCTGGGGCGACGAAAAGACCGTGTTGCGCGGTGGGTACGGCCGGTTCAACAGCATCGGAACTCTGGGCATTGCCAACGATCTGTCCCAGTCCGGGTTTGGCTACAAGCTGTACCTCGGCGAGTACTTTGACAACTACGCCAACCCCTCGGACCAGAATGCAGACACCTCTCCTTTGGAGAACAACAACACAGCCCACTCTGAGCTGACTGCCCCCCACTCGGACGAATTCACCATTGGCGGCGCAAGAGAGCTGGTGCAGGACGTGGTCTTCGATGTGAGCTTCACCGCCAAGTTCACCAACAACGTGCACGTCTTTGACGAGACCAACGTAATCTGGGATGAGGATGGCTACAGCTTTGTGGGTACCGGTGACGGCACCGTGGCCGGGTCCTACCGCCTGCGCACCCCCACCCAGTCACGGCGAAACTACTACCAGACCGACGTGGCCCTCCTGAAGAACTTCGCAGACCGCTGGCAGTGGCAGTCCACCTACTCCTACGTGGTCTCCCTGGGAACGGTGCAGGGCGGGTCCGGATCAGGGCTCGCCGTGCCTCCCCAGTACGAGCTGCGGTACGGAAACCTCCCCACGGACATCCGCCACCAGGTCAAGACAGCGGGCTCCTACGACCTGCCCAACGACCCCTGGACCACCCGCGTGGGGCTTCGCGCCGAATACTACTCGGGCTACCCCATCACCCGGTACTACTACACGGTCGGATATGGCGGCGCGTACCAGCTGAAGGACCCGCTGGGCACATACACCCGCTCCGAGCCGGTCTACTACCTGGACTTCGTGGTGGACCAGGCCATCAAGGTCAAGCGCGGCGAGATGTGGTTGACCTTCCAGCTGGAGAACTTTGTCAACGCCCAACAGGCCGACGCCGCGGGCATCTCCAGCACTCAGAACCGCTGGTTCATCTCCTCCCGACAAAACCCCGTCGAGATCGCTCTCGGCCTGAAGTACGAGTACTAGAATGCGCCCACTTCTCATGATTGGCGTCGTGCTTGCCTCCGGCTGCACCTTTGACGAGCACCTCCCCGAGGTGGACCTGAATGGAACCGTGGTGGTGCCTCGGGAGGCTGCCACACGCATCCTGTCCGACCCGGCCACCGGCACCTCCCGGGAAGTGACCGATGCCCGCTTCATCGGCCCCATCTACCTGGGTGCCTACGCCTCGATCACCGAAGATGACTTCCCCTTCCCCCACCCGGAGATCGGGCCAGTCATCGGCGGAGACCAGGACGGAAACACCTACCCCTACGGGGGCGGAACCGTGGGCCGCTTCGACTTTGCCTGCTTCGAGGATCTGGCCTGCCGAATCACCACCGGCCGTTTCAAGGACTTCGATGATGTGATCGACTTCTTTGAGAACACCCTCGATGATCCGATTGTCGACGAGTACGGCAACATCGTGGACTCACCGGACTACTTCCGCTCCTACTGCTACGAGCTCCTGGAGTACACGGCAGACTACGAGCTGGCCTTTGTTTCCGAGGCGGACCGGGACCACGACGGCAAGGTGGCCAACTCAGAGATCACCCTGGACTTTGAAGAGAACGCCGACGGCGACTTTGAAGCAGCCTTCGACATGTGGCAGGTCACCTACTACCCCCAGACCAAGATCTGGGGTTGGATGGACGCCCCCTCTGAGAAGTACACCTTCTCCACCTGTGACCCGGACCGGGGCCAGCGAAACACCCGGTATTCAAACGACTACTACTACGGTTCCAACTACACCGACCTGCTCAACTTTCCGAGCAAGTACATCTTTGAGAACGACTACGTGGCCGGTGCCGACGATGACTCCTCCCCGAACCTCGGGGACTTCAAGAGCGCGGATGCCTTTCGGGCAGCCAACCCCGAGATTCGGGTGCACCTGAACACCAAGGTGGATTGACGTGATGCGTTTCAGCTTGCTTGCCCTTGTTGCCTTGACCGCCTGCGATCGGGACGGCCGCCAGTACATCGCCTTTGAGGATGCGGATGTCCCCGGAGTGACCCACCTGGGGGAGCTCGAAATCATGAGCGTCAACGACTTTGTGGACAACGACACCCGCAAGGAAAAGACTCTCTACACCGAGCTTGGCTCCGCGGGGCCCGGGAAGTTCGGCGGGGCCACAGTGACCTTCACCGCCACCGGAGAGACCGTCTGCATCATGGTGGACCCGGAATCCGTGTTCTGGAACCAGTCGGTCTCCAAGGAAGGCCCGGACTCTCGCTATACCTGGCCAGACAACTACCGGGATGATGGAGACATCGACATTGATGTGGGCCTGACTGCCTACTACACCGGCTCCCCTGGCTACGAAATGGGTGACTTTGCCGCCATCTACGAGGACTCCCTTGGCAACGAGACCCGCCTGGAGTTCAACGAGTGCTACATGCCCGGCTACTCCAGCACCACCGACGCCCATGCGGGCCGTGCGAGCCTGGAATACTGCGACATCGACACCACTCTGCATCCGCAGAAGAGCTACACCATCGTTCTCAACACCTTCTCGCTTCCTCTGGATGACTCGGTGCTTTCCTTTGGCGTGCTTGCCGTGGAAGGCGAATGCCGGGATGCCGGAACCGCAGCCGGGTTGGCCGAAGCCGGCATCAACGAGTGCCTGATCAAGGGCGAATCCCGGGAGTACGACGAGGACTCCGACACCTGGGTCGAGCGGGAAGACTTTCAGGGCTTGGAAGAGGCCTTCTGCACAGGGAACATGGCCGAGTACTGCAACGTGCACCCGCAGATGTGCGGCGACCTGTAGATCCGCCAACAAACGGTCGTTTCGTCGCCCTTGGGGGCATCGCCCCGGCCCTATTTGTACAGGGCGATGTTTCGTCCAGCCAGGGCGCTTCCCTGGCAGTTGACGCGGTATTCATACTCGTTGGAATGTCCGGGAGCCAAGATAACTGAGTTGCTGTTCCCGGTACCGACGGTCAGCGTCCCGTTGGGAGCGTCCAGTGCGGTGCCATTGAAGTAGCAAGCAGAACCGCCGCCTGTGGTGGTGAAGAAGGTCGTGTCGCCGGTCCAGTAGGTGGATGTCTGCCTGGTGACATTGCCGCCAAGGTAGTTCCAACTCTGCCATTGTGAGACGTCTGCATCCGTTGAAAAGACATCTTCTTCAAGCACACCCGCGCTGTCCCAGACCCGAATCCGAAGGCGATTGCTGGAGTTCAGGCAGCCGTCCAGGACGGTGTTGCTGACGTCGTCGCCGGAGGTGTTGGTCCATCCAGCGCACTGGGTCCATCCAGACGGCGGATTCGGATCACAGAACTCACTGGTGGCGATCAGGGTCGTTCCGCTTGGGTTGACCGAGCAGGCGCAGGCCGCATCGGAGCCGTCACAGTCGTTGTCCACCCCATCGCCACAGACCTCGGCCTGGTTGGGATGGATCTGGTCGTCGCCGTCATTGCAGTCCACACCCGTGAGCGACCCATCGCAGTCCGCGTCCGTGGCCACGGTGGTGGAGGAAGCGTCTGTGTCATCGCAGTCATCGCTCAAGACGACTGAGTCTCCGTCCTGATCGCTGTCGTTCCCGTCGCAGTTCTGGTCGACGCCGTCGTACCAGGTCTCTGCGCGGCCGGGATGCTGGTCGGCCCCTCCAGCAGACGGGTCATCATTGCAGTCATCCGAATTGTCCACATACTGGGTGGGCTGGACGCAGGCATCCGTCGTGTTGGAAGGATCTCCGTACCCATCCGCGTCAGCGTCGGCATACCAGGTGGATGCGCCGATTGCGCCTGATTCGTCCACATCGCCGTCGCAGTCGTTGTCAATCGCGTCACAGATCTCAAAGGAACCCGGGTGGGCGGAGGGGTCACCATCGTTGCAGTCGTCCCCATTGGAGGAGTAGCCAGGGGGGGGCATGGCAGGCATCCGCGCCAGCGCCTGCATCGCCGTACCCGTCTCCATCCGCGTCGGCGTACCAGGTGACCTCCACCCCTTCATCGACGGTGCCATCGCAGTCATTGTCCGCATCGTCACAGACCTCGACTGCACCCGGGTAGGTCGAAGCATCCACGTCATTGCAATCGTTCGAGCTCGCCACGTACCCCGGGGGCATTTCACAGGACTGGCTCTGGAACTGGAGGCCGCCATACCCATCCCCATCCGCATCGCCGTACCAGGTGGCGGCATCCGCGGCCTCCTCATCGACCTGACCATCGCAGTCGTTGTCTATGTTGTCGCAAGTCTCCACGGCGTCATCGTGGGCCAGCGCATCGTTGTCGTTACAGTCCTCACAGGCGGCAAAGCCATCGCCATCCGCATCGGCGAATCCCACAGAACCGTCGCAATTGTAGTCCAACGGGTCGGTACAGTCTGATTCCTGAGCACCGGGATGAAAGGTTGCGTTGGTGTCGTCGCAGTCGCCGCTGTACTCGGAGTAGCCTCTCGGCTCGTTGCAAGCGGTCTGGAGGTCCGTGTCGGTCCCGTAGCCGTCACCGTCTGCATCGACATACCAGGTCGTCGCATCCACTGGCACCCCCTCATCGATGCCACCATCGCAGTCGTTGTCCACGCCATCACAGATCTCCTCTGCACCCGGGTGGGTGGCGGCATCGTTATCGTTGCAGTCCTCCCCTGCACCGTAGGTGTCCCCATCGTTGTCGGTGAAGGTGCCGGTGTCAGGCAAGGCGCTGTCCACGGAGCTGTCGGCGTTCGTGTCTTCCTTCGGTTCCTCGGGACAGGCGATGAGAAGTGAGAACAGGCCTATCGCAGTGAAAAGTCGCATGGGAACCCCTTTGCGGAGAGAGGAGTCTACCGCGCCAGGCCAGTCGACCGTCAATCCAGAAAGACGACCGGCTCCGCGCGAATGGGACCGCCGCGTACAAGGACTCGGGTCCAGGTGTTTCCATCTGCATCTGCGGCGAGTCTGACTCCGCCTTTCAAGCCGAGGGGTGCTGAACGACGGGTCCCCCGCTGGACCCACAACCCCGCTTCACTTCGGAGCAGAAGAGCAGCCGGGTCGTAGCCCGTCGGCAGCACATCCAAAAGCACTGCGCCCTTTGGAACCTGAACCACTGGCTGCACCTGAAGCACACTGCGATCAAAACCGTACCAGGTGGCGACCCCGCCCATTTCGGTTTGGGTCACGACAAGCACTGCGCGTCCACCAGGATGGGTCTCGCTCTCCGGCAGCACTCCAAACCGCCCCAACTCCACCCTTCCATCCCGCTTGGCGTTGAGACGAGTCCCCACGGCGGGTGCCTGCAGCTCCGGGGGAACCACGTACAGATCAACGTCCATTCCATGGGCCACGAGGATTCGAAGCTGCCCCGCCGCATCGAGGGTGGTCTCCACCCAGTTCGGCCTGCTGTCCAGACGCGCCACCGCGCGAAAACGAATCTCCTTGCGCGTCTCAAGGCTCACCACCCGAAGCTCTCCGGCCGCGCCACTTGGCGCCGGAATCCAGATTGGGACGTGCAGGCCACCTCCTGAATCCGTGGCGCCGCGGCCCACGAGATCCATGTCGGGATGAGGAGACTGAAAACTCTCTACCGCGCCTTCCAACACCTTTCCATCCAGCCTGGCGTAGGAAATGGTCCTCTGACTGGACTGCCAGTACACGACCCTTTCGGGCCTCACCTGTGGTGGGCTCAACGCGAGAATCGGGTCCACCTTTGCACCCGTGTGCAGCAAGTGATGGTTGGCCCGAACACGCCCAGGTTCCTCTTCGCTGGCCTGGTGCAGGTAGACATCAAAGCCCTTTACCGCCCGGTGTACCCAGAGGGTCTGCATTCCCCCTCTCCCACCGCTTGGCTCCCACCCGAGACGACCGGCCACCGGTCGCGCCTCGGCGATGAGCAGGTCCCGTGGTCCAAAGGACCACGCCCTGTCAACGTCCTCCACTCGAACGGTCAACCGATAGCTTCCCGCGCGCAAAGCCCGGCCGGAGGGAAGATCCATCAACACCTGCCGTCGCCCTCTTGGGGCCAGCGTCCAGTAGGTGTCCACATCCTGCTCCGGGGGCGTCAAAAATCGAGTCTGCAAGCGCCCTCCTTCTGGAACCAACTCGAACCGCACCAGGTGAGGCCGGGCGCCCAGGTCCGGCACCTGGACCGGGGCGTCCGACGAGTTGGCCAGCTCGACGCGGAGCCGCACGGGCTGTCCTGAGAGGTACTCCCCATGAAGGTCAACAGAGAGCGTGACCTCCGCGGCCGCACCCGAAGACCACAAGAGAAGGACCCAACAGAACCAGAATCGCATGGTGGTTCCCTAACTGTTGGAGGCGAGCTTCTCCCGCAACCAGCCCAATGCAGACTCCCGGGAGTCCACCTCTCCCTCCCTCTGAGCCCCCCGCAGGGCCTCTAGCCAGGCGCCGATGGCGGGGCCGGGTTCGACGCCCATGGCCACGAGATCCTTGCCTCTTGCGAGGCTCGGAAGGGGTGCTGCCGCCACCCCCAGTGAGCGGGCGAGATCCATGGCCGCCGCTCCCTTTCGAAGGGTCGACTGCCAGAACAGCAAGGCCACCTCCACATCCAGGGCGTCCGCCAAGGTCATAAGAGTCGTCTCGGAGAATGAGTCGGGACAGTCGGCTTCCAGAAGTCGCAGCACCGGCTCCCGCAAAGGCGCCCCCTCCCATCGATGGAGCCGAAGCCTGTCAAAGACCTTGGTGGCCGCGGCCCTGCGCAGCGGGTGAAGCAGCACCGCCAACAACAGCTGGCGCCCCCTGGGTGGCGAGAGATCGTCCCTGTACACTGCCGCTTCATCAAGAGCCCGGGCCATGCGAGCCCCTCCGGCCCCCTCCAACCCTGGAAGCACCGCCGGCACCTGGCCCACTGAAAAGAGGTTCTGGATTCCAGTACCGGGGGCTTCGGACTCCATCAAAACCCGGTGGATCTCCAGCCAGATTCGCTCTCCCGGCAGCCCCGAAAGATCGCAGGAGCGGCACAGGTCCAGGAGCCCAGGGGAGAGTCGAAACCCCAGGGTGGCCCCGATTCGAATCGCGCGAAGGACCCGAAGGGGATCATCGCCGAAATGGGTCACATCGACAGGGTTCAGCACCCTCTTCTCCAGGTCCTCCCGCCCCCCAAAAGGGTCGAGCAGCACTCTCTCCAAGGGGTCCCAGAGCATGGCGTTGATGGTCAGGTCCCGGCGAGCCGCCGCCCTCTCTTCCCCCAGGTCCGGATCCCAAACCGCTTTCAGGGAGTCCGCCCGGGGAAGGGACACGTCCAGCGCCTCCCCTCCGGCAGTGAGCTTGTAGACGCCAAAGGACCTTCCGACCTCCTTGACCGTCCCGAGCCCCGACAAGACCTCCAGAAGAGCGGGTGCAGGCAACCGATGGACCTCCAGGTCCAAGTCTCGAAAAGGCCGGCCCGAGAGACCGTCTCGAACGCCCCCCCCCACAAGCCAGGTGCGCCCCCCCCGGGACTGAACCTCCCTGCACAGATCCAACACAATCTTGGGTAGCGGTCTCATGCCCCTGTGCTCCATTCTTGAATGGTCCCACGTGCGGCGATACCCTGATCCCGGCCCAGGCACACGCGGGTCGAAAGTATCTTCTTTTTGGAGTCCACCTTGCCGACGCTTCTTGGCCCCCTCTTCTACGCATCCGTGCTGGCCATCCTCACGGTGGGTTCCCCCGCCCGCCTGTTTACCCTCCCTGCGGTCAACGAGGACGTTGCCAAGAGCTTGATCAACCACGAATCTGTCTCTCTGGGAGACTTCATTCAGCCAGGCGCCCGGGTTCCCTCCAGCGCCGTGGTGCTCTTCTTCTTTGACCGGGGGGCCGGCGGCGCAGATCTGCTCACACTGAACCGGATGGCCCGACGCAACGCAAAGGCCAAGGTGCATATTCTTGCGATCTCAGCGGACCAGGGAGAGCCCAAGGCCTTCGCGGATTGGGTGGCTTCGCAGGAGCTGACCTTTCCGGTTCTGCGGGACGCCCACGGCATCGTGACCGCCCGTTACGAGGTTGAAAAGCTCCCCCTGACCATCATTGTGGATCCCAATGGTCGCATGGTCTCCATTGGAAACCCCACAGGGACCACTCTGGAATCGGAACTCGATGCGGGCATTTCCATGCTTGTTGATCGCTAGTCTCTTCGGGACCAGCGCGACCGCCCAGGACGAGACCCCCTGGCCGCGCCCGCTGGTGGCGCTGCTGGCGGTCTCTGCGCAGGAGAACGTGGAACCAGCCGTCCTTGCCCGGACTCGCATGGAGCTGGCGGACCTGCTTCAACGCTCGAGCTCCTTTGTGATTCTGGAGAAGTCGCCCGAGGACGGGACAGCGGTAGACGAGGTCGCGCTCTGTGGGGATCGAATTGCTTGCTGGCGAGACCTCATGGAACGCGCAGGCTCCGACCTGGTCATCCTTGGCCGAATTCACCGGCTGGAGGACCAGTCACTGGAGGGCAGAGTCTGGCTGATCGATCGGGAGGGCGTACAGGCTCCACCCGCCTTTTCCCTGCCCGCAAACGGGGGGGCGCCCCCGGACGCACTGTCACAGATTCTGCACGCTCCTGGCACCTTGACCCTCTCGCTCCCCGCGCAAGGCCACCGAGCCGTGCTGGATCCAGACATCGCCGCTTCAGGAGAGGGGCCCCATCAACAATTCACGGCCCTCCCCCCTGGAAAGCACCGGGTTCGCATCCTCCTCGGGGCCGATCTGGCGCTCGTTCGAGTCGTGACCCTTCAGCCGGGGGCCGAGGCATCCTTTGCCTGGGAACCCCCCATAGACGATGAACCGCCTCCCCAGCACCGTGCCCGGTGGGGTTGGTACGTTGCGGGCACCCTGGTGGTCGGAACTGCTACAGCGATTGTCGTGGGAACCCTGCGACCTGGGGAGGGCTGGAGAGGCAACGCGAACCGTGGCGCTACTTGACCACCGTCGTCTGCTCTTCCTCCACACCCACCAGCAGGATCGTCACGTTGTCCTTGCCGCCGCCGTGGTGTGAAGCGCGCACCAGCTCCCGGGCCGCCGTTCGCGAGTCATCATAGTGCTGAAGGATCGACTCAATGTCCGAGTCCTCTACCTCACCCCACAGGCCGTCCGAGCAGAGAAGAAGCCGGTCTCCTGGCTCCATATCAATCTTGAAGGTGTCGATCTCCACGTTGCGTTCTGTACCCACAGTTCGCAGCAAGATGTTGGAATGGGGATGGGTCCTGGCTTCCTCTGGGGAGAGCCGCTTTTGATCCACCATTCGGGCCACCAGAGAGTGATCCTTTGAAATCTGCTCTAGCGCCTGGTTGCGCATTCGGTAGGCCCGAGAGTCACCTACATTGGCGATAACGCCGGCCTCTCCCGCCACCAGTGCTGCCACCATGGTGGTGCCCATGTCGTTGTGGCGCTCCTCGGCCAGACCCTTCACCGTGTTGTTGGCTTCTTGGAAAGCGTTTCGCAGTATCTCTTCCAATGCGTTGGCATCCAGACTCCCGTTCTCGGCAAAGCGCTCCCTGGCATCCGAGCAGATGGTCTCCACCGCCAAACTGGAGGCCACTTCCCCGGCCTCGTGCCCCCCCATTCCATCCGCCACCACCACAAGACTCGCATGGTCTCCCAGCTGTACCCACCCCCAGCTGTCTTCATTGAGGGTTCTGGAGAGCCCCACATCCGTCATGGCCGCGATTCCAGGAGGAGCTGCCGCCCGGCTGGCCTCCGTAAACAAGCGCTCCACCGCCCGACCAAACTCCAGCGGGCTCTTGTGGGCGCCCCGTTCGGCGTCCAGCAGAAAGTCTGCCAGGGGATTGTTGTTGACCGGGGTGTAGCGACGAAGAATGGCAGCCAATCGGCGCACCTCCCAGCCCCGCTGGTTGGTGGGCACCGGGTGGTCCAACACCTCCGCAACATCCGGATCGAAGAGAAGAAAGGTGTCCTCCCCTTTTCGGTACACAAAGTGATGTCGCTCCAGTGTATCGAGCGTGACTCCGCTTCTATGGAGGAAAGCCGTCAGGCCCGCGAAACGCTGGGAGAGGTGCAACACCCGCTCCACTGAAAACGGCGCTCCCTGGTCCACCATCAAGGACTCGTTTCGATAACGAACGACAGTGTGCAGGTAGTCATTTTCCACAAAAACGCTGTCCGGCCAAAGAACCCCAGGGTGCTCCAAATCCCGCTTGTAGAACTCAAGCTGCTTTTCAAAATTCCAAGCGCCCCACCGAACCGACAACATGAACTTCTGGGAGTCCGGCAGGTTTGTCTCGCAGCCCCTACAGATCACGTCTCCCCGGGGGGTGTCATCGCTGCCACAATCCCAGCAGTGCCGGGTGGGCCGATCAGGCCGATCGTCATTGAGGACGTAGATCATCCTCCCTTCGCAAAGACGCACGAGGGCCTCGACCGAAAAATGGTCGCCCAACGGCGTGCCCGACAGCATGGGCGCCGGCCTTGCCTCGGCCGCGTAGGACATCTCGTTTCACTCCTCCGGGTGCCTGAAGTCCGGACATACTACAACAGGCGGGTCACCGTGCCAGCACATCCACACCGACCCGGGCCGCATCGCTGTCTTCCGCTGCCCCAACATCCAGGATCAAAGACCACAAACCCGCCCGAGGCCATGAGAAATGAGCCACATAAAGACCCAGGCTCTCCTCCCGCGCGAAGATTGGTTCCGCAAGAATCTCCCCGGACCCCACAAGCTGCCCGGTCACCTGCAGGTTGGCCCCTACCAGGGCTGCCCCCTGCAGATCCGGGTTGTCATTCAACAACGTTGCATCCACGGAGAGCGTGGTTTGGCCTACCACCGGCGGATTGGGGGCAAATGACAGATCCAGGTGGTAGCGCCCCCCCTCGGTGTCCACCGAACCCAACACCGCCGGTGGGTTTGCCGTATCAAAGGTGACTTCCTCCTGGGTGACTTCCTCCGGTTCAGGCTCGTCACACCCCACCAGGAGACCCGACGCCCAAAGGAACAGGACTCCCAACCACAAAGCCGGGTTAGAAGGTCGGGTGACTTGTCCCCTTCCTTTTCGTGTGGAAGCCACCGACTCGGGTGCTCGCGCGGGGCGCCTCCAGATGGCCCGGGGAGAGGTGCAGACTCCTGTCTTCATGCCTGTGGGCACGCAAGGGGCCATTCGAGCGCTCTCGCCCTTGCACCTGGCAGATACGAATTCCCAGATCATCCTGGCAAACACGTACCATCTCCACCAGCGCCCTGGCGAGGATCTAGTGGCCCGACACGGCTCCATTCAC
Organism: uncultured Enterobacterales bacterium; assembly: GCA_964604165.1. Taxonomy (GTDB): domain Bacteria; phylum Myxococcota_A; class UBA796; order UBA796; family CAJQPC01; genus JAYZDK01. Next base: position 10,464 of record CAZRYF010000066.1, on the reverse strand, counting down.
AACATGATGGGCGTTGAGCTTCCCATGCTCACTGACTCGGGTGGGTTCCAGGTCTTCTCCCTGGACAAGAAGACCGTGCAGGAAGACGGGGTCCGGTTTCGGTACGAGGTAGACGGAAAGACCACCTTCCTGTCCCCCGAGGTCTCCATGGAGATCCAGCAGAAGCTGGGCGCAGACATCGCCATGGTCTTCGACGAGTGTCTGGCCCACGGAGTGGACCGGGCCACAGCCGAAGCTTCCGTAGCCCGCACCACCCGCTGGGAGAGACGAAGCAAGGAAGCACACACCCGTCCGGATCAGAGTCTGTTTGGCATTGTGCAAGGCGCCTTTTGGAAGGACCTCCGACAACGGTCCGCCGAGGAAATCCAGGCAATCGGATTTGATGGGCTGGCCATCGGAGGCCTCTCCGTGGGGGAGGGGCACGAGATCATGTGTGAAGTCCTGTCATGGACCCTTCCGCACATGGCGGCTGACACCCCCCGCTACCTGATGGGGGTCGGGCGCCCCCTGGACCTCGTGGAGGGGGTTGCCCAGGGTATCGACATGTTCGACTGCGTGATCCCCACACGCCATGCCCGCAGCGGCATGTTCTACACCTGGGCCGGGCGCTTGCGTGCCACGGATGCCCGCTACAAGCGAGACATGTACCCCCCGGACACATCCTGCACCTGCTACACCTGCCGCAACTTCACCCGGGCCTACCTCCACCACCTGTTTAAAGTGGGGGAGATCCTGGGTGCCACCCTGGCCACCGCCCACAATCTGACCTGGTTCGCGGACTTCATGGCCCAGATGCGCCAAAGCATCGTGGATGGGACTTTCGAGGCTTTTCGCAGGCGGGTTCGCGATCTCTACCCGGACAAGCGCGAAGCGCCGGGAAGACGCTCTCAGAAGAAAAAGAAGCGGTAGAGCACGCTTCCCAGGGCCGCCACGGCCCCCAGCAAGGCCACAGCCGCCAGGCGCAGGATGATCACAGGAATTTCTTCTGTTTTCCGAGCGTCCGTGGCTGTGGCTGTGGCTGTGGCTGTGCGGGTCCATTCCTGCACCACAGCTTGCGCCTCCTTGTCTTCCAGCTCCGGAGGCACATGAGGGGAGATTCCATCGGGCAAGGGCAGCGGATCCAGGGGTTCGTCCGCCACCAGTCTCTTGATCGACGCACAGGGCATCCCCTCCACCTTCGCAAACCGATCCGGATCCGGTGGGGTCTCCGGCGGAGACACCAGACGGGCCACCAGCGCTCGCCTGCGCTCCGGTCCCTCCCCTGCCATGGTCCACTCCCGGGTCTCAGTCCAGTGGGACAGGGAGCTTGAATGCCAAGAATCCAGCAAGCCGGGCTCCGCAGGGTCGGGCCCCAGGTCATAGACCACTTCGTCCGCCGCCAGCTCCTCCCCTCGATCCACCTCAACTTCCAACACCTCCGCCTCCAGACCGGGTCTGACTGCCCGCTCCCAGGACAACGCCCCCAGCCGAAACGGGGAGTGCTCGGGATGGTGTTTTCGCGTCCACTCATCCAGCTCCTCCGCCAGAGCGTGGGCGGAGATCGCCAAGAGAGGTGGCTCACTCTCTCCCACGGGCCAATGGCGAAGAAGAAGAGCGCGAAGCTGCACGAGATCCGAGGTGCCCGACGGCCTGGGTCCCACAAGCTGTGGCTTGCCATCTCCCCCCACCACCACGCGGGATGCATGAATGAAACCATGGGCCAGACCCCACTTGTCCAGAGCGTCCAAGGCGCGACACAGCTCGGCACACAGCATGGCCAGCTCTCCTGGCCGGAGAGGGTCGAGATCCAAGAGCAGCGAGCCCGCCGGTCGAGACTCAAGCCAGACCCTCTCATCCTGGCAATTCCCGGTGGCGACACTTCGACCAAGACATGGATGCCGGGGAAACCGGGGCGGGCCCGGGCCTTTCCAGAGACTCATGCGCAGGTCTGGACCCTCCGCAGCCACGACCTCAAGCCCCCCCTCTGGATAGGCCCGAACGACCCTCAACCGTAGGACTTCACTCGACAATGCCTAGATTCTCCAGTTCTGGAGGAAGCGGTTCAAACACCGCCTCCTCCCGGGGAGGATCCTCCGGAAGCCGCAGAGAATTCAAGACCTGCTCCCAATCCTGGGTGATTTGGATCGGGGCCTGCCGGGTGGCTTGCAGCGAGAGGAACACCAGGTGCGCCTCCCCCCGGGTCACCACGGTGGTGTACAGCTGCTCATGGGGGCCATGGAATTTACGCAAGACAGACGCCCAGCCCTTTCGTCCCGCTATCTCAATGCTCTGCCCCCCCAGAACCTCAGCGTGAATTCCCTGGTGCTCACTGCGGCCCAGGGAGATCGCATCCGCCACCACGTGAAGGGGCAACGGACGGCTGCCCGGGTCCTCCCGGATCAACTCGGCCCGGATTTCGCAGCACCGGTCAGGCCCGGCCATCACCACCAGGTGGTTCCCAAAGGCCCGCCGGTTGTGCACCACCTCCCAGTGATCCGGAACCTCAAGCGAGAGCCGCCCCTCCAGCTGGTTTCCGTACACGTGGACCGCTTGCAGGCAGGCCAGGGCCATCCACGCCACACCCATTCAATGCACCTGAAGGAACGAGACATCCGGTACAAGACGGAACTCGTCCACCAGAAGCCCAGCGTGGGTCACAAAGCGGGCCTTCAACTCCTTGGCGTTTGCCTCCAAAAAAAGCGCCCCATGATCCGCGTTGAACCGCACCAGGCTCCCTTCTACCGGGGTCCCCAGCCTGTAGGGACCACGACCACCGAGACCGTTGACCACATAGGTCACCCCCCCACGCTCAATTCTCTCGTAGGTATGATCATGTCCGGCGAGCACAAGGTCCGCCCCCCACTTCTCATACGGCCACTGCATGACAGCCTGGGAACCATGGCGCCCGGAGGAAAAGGGCGGGTGGTGAAGGGTGACGACCCGAAAGGCCGCATCGCTGTTTGCCAACCCCTCTCGCAACCACCGAGCCTGGGCGGAGAGGGCATCAATTCCGTCCGGTTCATGGGGGTCCGAATCCACCACAAACACCGCCACATTCCCCAACCGCACGCTGTAATACCGCTCGTTTCCCGGCAGATCGAAATAGTCCTCGTGAGCCCGCACGTTTCCAAGCCCCCAGTCATGGTTTCCCAAGGCCGGAAAGAAACGGTTTCTCTCTGCTCCCGGCGGGTAGGCCCCCTTGTAGGGGTGAATGTACCGGGCATAAAACGCGCCCACGTGGGCATCCAGCGTTCCCGCGGCTCCCACAGGGTAGTTGTTGTCCCCCAAGGTCAACACTGCATCCGGCTTCCAGGCATGGACCTGCTCGGCGACCTCTCCTTCAGCCTGGCCTCCCGTCCCAAAGTCCCCGATCACGGCGATCCGTTGGAAGGAGTCCGACGAGAGCCGCTCCTCAGCTTCCGTTCTCTCCGCCGAAGATGCAACACGGGGCGCGCCGGGGCTGCAAGCGATCCCAAGAGAGACAACAAGGACAGCCTTCAACGGTTCAATTCGCCGCACCGTGTCCGCTTGATGAATTGTCCCCCACCGGTGGTGGAGAGGGACCCCTTGTCCACAATGATCCGGCCGCGAGAAAGCACGGTTTCGCTCCAACCCTGCACCTCAAACCCCTCGTAGGCAGAGTAGTCCACCCGCATGTGGTGGGTGGCCGGGTTGTCGATGGAGATGGTCTGCTTCTTCTCCGGATCAAAAATCACGATGTCCGCATCACTTCCCACAGCGATGGTGCCCTTCTTTGGAAACATGCCAAAGGTCTTGGCTGCCGCAGTGGAGGTCAGCTCTACGAACCGGTTCAGGGAGATACGCCCCCCCACCACGCCCCCGTGGAACATCAGGCTCATTCGGTTTTCCACGCCCGGGGCCCCGTTGGGAATCGACGTGAAGCTCTCCCGACCCAGCTCTTTCTGGCCCGTAAAACAGAAGGGACAGTGGTCCGTGGCCACATTGGCGAGATGCCCCAGCTTCAGGCCATCCCAAAGCACATCCTGGTTCCACTTCTCGCGCAGAGCGGGGGTCATCACCCACTTGGCTCCCTCAAAGTCAGGCCGGTCGTAGTAGCTCTGGTCCAGGAAGAGGTACTGGGGACAGGTCTCAGCGGTGACATCCACGCCACGGGCCCGGGCCCGCTTCACCTCGTCCAGAGCGTCCGAGCACGAGAGGTGCACAATGTACAGCGGCACATTGGCCACCTCCGCAATGGCGATGCTTCGGTGCACCCCCTCTGCCTCCATGCGGGTGGGACGGGTCAGGCCGTGGTATTTCGGCTCGAGTTTTCCATCCTCCACCGCCTCTCGGATGATCTCATCGATGACAATGCCGTTCTCGGCATGCATGCAGATACGGGTTCCGTTGTCCCCAGCCCGTCGAAAGGCCCGGTACAAGACGCCATCATCCACGTAGAGGACGCCGGGGTAAGCCATGAAGAGCTTGTAGGAGGTGATCCCCTCGTCCGCGAGGCGGTCCATTTCCGGCAGCCGATCCACGGACATGTCCGTCACGATCATGTGGAACGAGTAGTCAATCGTTGCCTTGCCCTCAGCCTTGCCGTGCCAGGTGTCCAACCCTGCCAAGGTGGACTCCCCCTTGGTTTGAATGGCGAAGTCCACAATGGTGGTGGTGCCACCATGGGCGGCCGCGATGGTCCCACTTTCGAAGTCATCGGCGGAGGTGGTGCCCCCAAAAGGCATGTCCAGGTGGGTATGGGAGTCGATTCCACCGGGAAACACAAACCGTCCGGTGGCATCGATCACCGTGTCTGCCTGGATCGTCAGATTCTTCCCGATTTGAGAGATGGTCTCGCCTTCGATGTAGATGTCCGCAAAGTAGTCATCCACTGCGGTGATGATGCGGCCGTTCTTCACAAGGATCGACATGGCGGGTCCTCCCGTGCCAGGGGTTGCCACGTTTTACCACGAGGTGCCCGGCCACTTCTTCCTGAAAGAATGAACGGGGCCTAACGGGGCGATGAGAAAAACGATCAAGGCTCCAGTCATTTCAGGTGTTTGTGTTTCCACACGAAATTCAGTCCAAGGTTCAAGCCCCATCGCCCCATACAATACAATCCAGCCAAGACACCGAGCGAGCACAACGCACGAACTTCCACAGGAGGCCACCCGCCATGCAACCGGAAACCACCGCAATCGTCTTTCAGGGCCTCCAGGTCGAGTTCTGCAGTCCTGAGGGCAAGCTCTACCCCCTCGTGCAGCAACAACTCCACGAGCGAAACTTCCTGCCGAAAATCCTCGACCTGTTGGACCGCGCCATGGAGCTGGGCGTCCGGGTCTACTGTGTCCCCATCGTGTTTACGCCTGACTACAGAGAAATCAAGAACGCAGAGGGCATTCTCGGGGCCATCCGCGACGCAGGCGCCTTCAAGCGCGGAGCCCGCGGCGCGGACCCGATCGACGCGATTCTGCCGCTCCTTCCCCGCATGCAGGTGCTGGACGCCAAGCGCGGCCTGTGTGCATTTGGATCCACGGACCTGGATGAGCGCCTTGCGAAAGACGGCATTCGCACGGTGGCCGTAGCAGGGTTGCTGACCAATGTGTGCGTGGAGACCACCGCACGGACAGCCTACGACTTGGGATACCGGGTCATTACCCTCACCGACGTCACCGCCACCAAGTCCCAGGAGGAGCAGGAAGCAAGCGAAAAGTACATGTTCCCACTCTTGGGAAGCCTCCAGACCTCGGAGGAATTTCTGGCTGACGTCTCAGGATTTGGCCTTGCTGCCGCAGCTGGCAAGTAGTCCCGGGCTCCCCCGGGTCTGGGCCCCAGCTGATCCCCAACCGGGTTGGTGGCCCGCTGACTGGCTGGTGTTCGAAGGGGAGTTGCCAAGCGACACCCCCCCCCACCTGGTGGTACTTCATCGAGACACAGCCACCCTGGCCCAGGTGGAGCAAGCCCGTACTCTCCAGGGAAATGGGGCCATGCTGGTGGTGGTGGGCCCACCAGACCTTTCCTTTGAAAATGCGCTGGATTCGGATGCCCGCTTGGACAGTAGCGCCTCCCCGGAAGAGCTGGCGCTCCAGTGCAAGAAGCTACTTCGCGTCCAGGCCTATGAAAGAGCTGCGGTGGAGCACATGCGGTTTCGAGCCCGCTTTCAAGATGCGGTGGGGGATCCGTTTCTTCTCCAGGAAGTCGGCGCCTTCTTTCAGGAGCGTTTTGAAGATGTCTTGAGGAGCGCGAGAGAAAGAGAGCTGATGCTTCGCAGCGCCTTGAAACGCGAGAAGGCCCTGCGGGACGAGCTGGAAAAACAGCGAAAGCTCGCAGAAGCCGCACAGGAGAGCGCGGAGAGCGCCAGCCGGGCCAAAAGCCAGTTCGTGGCCAACATGAGCCACGAGATCCGCACCCCCCTGAACGGGGTGATCGGATTCCTCTCCCTCTTGGCGGACACGGAGTTGCAGCCGTCACAGGAAGAGTGCGTCCATTACGCCAAGGGCAGCGCCGAGAGCCTTCTCAACGTGGTGAACGACATCCTTGACTTCTCCCGGATCGAGGCGGGACGACTGGAGTTGCGTATTCAGGACTTTGATCTCCACCAGGTCTTGAGCGATGCGATGGGCCTGATTCGACCCAGCGCCGAGGAACGGGGGCTCTCCTTGCGCCAGCGCTTGGACCCACACCTGCCCCGGTGGGTGCGCGGAGACCCCGGTCGCTTGCGGCAGGTACTGGTGAACCTGCTCCACAACGCAGTGAAATTCACCCCTGAGGGAGAGATTCTTCTGGCCGTGGAGCCCGTGTCCCAAAAAGGAGACACCGCGAGACTCCGGTTTGAGGTGGTGGACACAGGCATCGGAATCAGCGGCGAGGATCTCGCCTCGATCTTCGACGCCTTTTCCCAGGCCGACACTTCCTCCACCCGTGCCTATGACGGTACCGGCTTGGGCTTGGCCATATGCCAGCACCTGGTGGGACTCATGGACGGGGAGATCGCGGTCTTCAGCGAGGTGGAAGCCGGCAGCTGCTTCCAATTTGAAATCGCCCTGGAGGTGGATGACGACACCGCCCCCATTCCCCATGAGATCCACACGGGTTCAGTGGTGCCAAGCCTTCCCCGCCCCCGACGCATCCTGGTGGTGGACGACAACACCACAAGTCGGAAGCTGGTGGTGGCCATGCTCCAACGAATGAACCACCACACCACCACAGCGAGGCACGGAGAGGAAGCCCTGAAGCTCTTGGCTTGCCAGCCCTTCGACCTGGTGCTGATGGACGTGCACATGCCCACCATGGACGGGCTCGACGCCACCCGGCAGTTGAGACAGATGCGGTCGCACCAGCGAACCGTCCCGGTGGTAGGCATTACCGCCGGCGCCCTGGTGCAGGATCGAAAGAAATGCATCGACGCCGGCATGAATGACTACCTCCCCAAACCCCTGGAGGCCAAGGCTTTCAAGCAGGTTCTTCAGAGGTGGCTCGGGACCTGATCACAATCTGGCCCCACGTCCAGAAAAACAAGGCGGCCCCCGAAAAGAGGGTAGTAAGGTCGATCGGTGGCCCGCCTTATCCTGCATCGGGGAGACACTCCCCTGGTTGAATTTCCTCTGCGTGGCGCCCAGGTTCGGGTGGGCCGGTCCAATGCCTGTGACCTGGTGGTCCCCGCTCCAAACGTCAGCCGAACCCACTGCCTGCTACGCCGCAGCGGCAGGGGTTGGAGCCTGGCGGATCGCAGCCGGCACGGCACGAAGGTCAGTGGCCGACCCGCAGGATTCGATACACCCCTGCACGATGGGGATCAAATCCAGGTCGGCCAATACCGGCTGCTCTTTCGAGAGAACGTCTTCTCCCCTGAGCCCACACAGCCCGATGTGCAGCCCCCCGTTGAGCCCTGCCGGTTCGGCAAGATGGTGGCCCAGAGCGAGCGCATGCGCAGCGTCTTCGCTTCCTTGCAGCGTATGGCTCACCACAAGGCGCCCGCCCTCCTCGTCGGAGAGTCCGGAACGGGCAAGGAGTTGGCCGCCCTTGGACTGCACCAGGAAGGCCCAAGAAGAAGGGGTCCCTTTGTTGCTGTGAACTGTGGAGCCATCTCCCCCACCCTCGTGGAGTCAGAGCTCTTCGGACACCAGAAGGGTGCCTTCACTGGCGCAGACACTCGGCGACTGGGGGCATTTCAGAAGGCCCACGAAGGGACGTTGTTCCTGGATGAAATCGGGGAGATGCCACTGGATGCCCAGGCCAAGCTGCTGCGCTGCCTGGAGTCCGGTGAGGTGCGTCCCGTGGGAAGCGACACCTGCACAAACCCAGATGTTCGCGTGGTCGCAGCGACCAACCGCCCGCTGCACGAAGACATGGAGCGCGGAACCTTTCGGGCCGACCTCTTCTTTCGGCTCGCGGTCTTGGTGGTTCGCTTGCCGGCGTTGCGGGAGTGCCCTGAGGATCTCCCCTGCGTCGCGGAAGACATCTGCGCCCAACTGGGAGACGACATAGAGATTCGACCGGACGCCATGATCTGTCTACAAGCTCACTCCTTCCCCGGAAACTACCGAGAGCTTCGCAACGTGGTGACCCGCGCAGTGGTCATGGGCGGCCCGATGATCACCCCGGCATCCCTGGTGCTGACCCCATGGCAAGAGGAGGCGGGCGGTCTCACCGGGAGGGCCCGGGTGCGCAGTATCGAGAGAAACATGCTGACCGACTCCCTTCGCCGAAACAGGGGAAACCGCTCCGCCGTCGCAAGGGAGCTGGACATGCCCCGTTCCACGTTGCACTACAAGCTACAGCGGCACGGCCTGAAATAGCACCTCAGGGGCAGTCGTAGACGTCCGAGCAAGTACCGGGAGGCGTGAGGTCCCCGCAGTCCATTTCTCCGAGCTTCTTTACACATTCCCGGGCAAGGGAAGCATCGTAGGTGCAGTCCTCATTCCCCTCCCACTCGTCTCCGGCCTGGTCCTCAATGCACTCCGCTGCATTTCCCCAGCCGGCGAACTGAAGCAGGGCCAAGGTGATGTTGTCGCCTTCGGCGCAATCAAACACGTGGTTGCAATAGGCCACGGTGGCCTCCTGCTCAAACCGACTTTCGGAATAGCAACCCACGGCAATTGGCAAAAAAAACAGGGGAAGCGAGCGCATGGATCCTCCAGGAGGAAGGACGGGTATCCGGGAGGCCCCAGCGAGGCAATGACGTCCCAACAAGGACACGCATGTCCCAATTCCTGGTACACGACGATCCCAGGTACCGAGCCCAACCCGTCTCCGGGACGGCCCCAAAGCAGTCCCAAGAGTGGGACGATTCCGCCATCCGCCTGCTTTCAGGCCACAAAAACATGCTCTTGACATGAAAAGTGCTATCTTGGCATACAACTTGCTGTTAACCCGGGTAGCCCATTCTAATAACTGGGAATTTGGTGCTACAAATGAGGTTAAAATGCAAACGATGTTGATTGAAATGCTGCCCACCGTGGCAGCCTGTGCCTCCCTGGTGGTCTTGTTCTTTGCCGCCGCACTTGTCCTGCCCAACCCCTGACCCACACACCCCACAACCCCCGGTCCGGAACGCCCCTGCACCCACCCGGTGCGGGGGCTTCTTGCTCAGGGGGTCAGGATCACGTGCGCCCGTCCGGTCCCCTCCTCCGCCAGGTCCTGCTCCATGGGAGCCCCCACCACCAGATCCAAAAGACCGTCGCCGTTGACATCACCGGCACCGGCCACACTCCGGCCCGCTCCACCAAACTCCTCCGTGCCCAGGAACACGTGGCTGGCCTCCCCCGCCCCCACTGTGCCCTCTCTGCCCGTAAGGTCTGCCCCGTAAAACAGGTAGGCCACGCCTCCTCCAAGCTCGTCCCCCACCGTGTCGCGGCGAAACCCGCCGAAAAACAAGTCGGAGAGCCCATCCTTGTCCAGGTCTCCCGCCGAGGCCACTGAGATTCCCAGGGAATCGCCCAGGGCTTCCCCTTCAAACAAATAGTCCGCCCCGTCCAGAGAACGCGCCCCCAGCTCGCCGAGAGAAGAAGCCAGAAACAGGTACACTCGCCCGGATCCGCTGTCATCCAGTTCGTCGTACTGGGCCCCCAACACCAGGTCTGATCTGCCATCTCCATCCACATCGCCCGCTGCCGCCCCCACACAGCACTGATCCCAGGGAGTCACGCCGAGAAACCTGTGATCTGCCGATGCCAGCGAAAGAGAGCCTTCCCCAGCCAGCAAGGTCTCCGCGTACACCAGGTAGGACTGACCGGACTTGTTGCCGGATTCATCGTTCCACTTGGCCCCCACGTGAAGATCGTCCCGTCCATCTCCATCCACATCGCCCACCAGGGCCACGTTGAACCCCGCCTTGTCCCCCAGCACAACCCCGGTCAGGGCATGGTCCGCATCCGCCACGGAAAGGGCCCCCTCCGAGAGACCGCTACCCAGCACCAGGTACGCCTTCCCCGCGCTGTAGGCGACCTCACTGTTTCCATAGGCCCCCATGAAGAGGTCCATGACCCCATCGCCGTCCACATCCCCCTGGCCCCCCAGTCCGTG
>CAZRYF010000065.1:0-28258 GCA_964604165.1 uncultured Enterobacterales bacterium | reverse complement strand
GTAAATGGCTCCCGCTCGCAGACTCGAACTGCGGACCCACGGATTAACAGTCCGTTGCTCTAACCAACTGAGCTAAGCGGGATCAGGAGTGCCCGGTCTGAGGACCGGAGCGCTTTGGCTCATAACCGGCCAGTGCTTTGGCACCAAGAAGAATGGGGATTTGGGGGGGGCGGTCTGAGTATTTTTGGGAAATGTGAAGGAGGGGGGTCATGCAGGAGAAGGGAAGATCCGTTTTGTGGGTTGGAAGGCCGAAGGGCCTCACAGGGGAAACAAAAACCAAGGGTCAACGGTGTGCCTACCAAGACCCTACGGGAGCCATTGACGCTCCCTCTCTCTCTCGGGCCCTCGACTGCAGACGTGCGGTCGGGGGCCTTTCATTTTGAAAGGGGGATGCTGGGGCCGGGTGTGCGTGACATCATGGGGGCCGTGCCCCCTCTGCTGCTGCTCACTGCGTGGTTGATCGCCTGTGATGGCGGCGCGGACCATCCAGGCGAGACCGGCGACACCGACGCTCCGGATGTCTATGAAGGCTGGCCGGATCGCGTGGTTTCCCTGGCGAATGCAGACCATGTCCTGGTGGGGGAGGCCCCTACAGATGTGGCGGGCGCCCACCTCGCGTGGTTGGGGGATGTGGATGGGGATGGGGCCTCAGACCTGTTGGTGAGTGCCTATTGGAATGATGAGGCCGGGGAGAATGCAGGGAAGGTCTACGTGGTTCGCGCCTCGAGCCTTGCGGGAGACAGGGAGCATGCCCTGGCGGAGGCGGACTTTGCCCTTCTTGGGGAAGCGGGCATCCAGTCCGATGACACCTGCGGCGATGGGCCCACCGGCTCCACGGACAACCCGGAGGTCTGTGGCGGTGACTGGGCGGGGCACTCGGTGGCGGGCGCAGGAGACGTGGACGGCGATGGGCTCTCGGACTTTCTCGTCTCTGGCTATGGCTCCGACGATGACGGAGAGGACCGTGGCCGCCTGTACCTTGTGCGGGCGGCGGATCTCGTTCCCGGCACGGCCAGCTTGTCCCAGGCGGCCTACATCTTTTCCGGGGAGGCCGACGGCGATCGCATGGGCCACAGCGTCCACATCGCCGGGGACGTGGACGGAGACGGCATTCCCGAGGTGATCTCCGGCGCCTACGGGTCCGATGCCGGTGGCTTCAACGCGGGCAAGGGCTACCTGTGGCTTGGCTCCAGCCTGGGCGATGCGCCGAACCGCCTCCTGGCCTCCGAGGCTGACTTTGGTTTTGTGGGGGAGGAACCACTGGACCAGGCCGGCTACATCGTCTCGCCCATGGGAGACGTAGATGGCGATGGGCTGGGGGACTTCGCCATCGCCGCCCTGGACTCGGAGGAAGGGGGGACGGGCCGTGGCCCCTCCGGCGAGCGGGGTTCTGGAAAGGTCTACCTGCAGCTTGCGGCGGACCTGCCTGCCGGGGGGGGCATCCAGAGCTGCGCCGACATTCAGCGAGCCTGGGTGGGCGAGGCCGGGGGCGATGCGGTCGGCTACGGCACCAACGCCGCCGGGGACGTGGATGGGGACGGGCTGGATGACCTGTTGTTTGGTGCCTATGGGAACGATGAGGGGGGAACGGACGCCGGAAAGGCCTACGTAGTGCTCGCCGCCAGCATTGGAGGGGAAGGGGCGCGTTCCCTGTCCACGGCGGATCACCAGTTGGTGGGGACGGGACATGAACTGGCGGGACAGAGCACCGCCAGTGTCGGCGACCTGGACGACGACGGGCGCTCCGATCTGCTGATCTCCGCCCGCAACGACCTGTTCCTGTTTGAAAAGGCCGGGGGTGCCTACCTGCTGCTCTCCGGCACCCTGCGTGGAGCCGGAACCCTGGCGCTCGTGGAGGCGGATCACCACTTTCAGGGGGAGGAAGGACTGGACCAGGCCGGCTACACGGTCGCCGGCGTCGGCGATGTGGACGGAGACGGGCGGGGAGACCTCCTCATCGGCGCCTGGCAGTCCGATCGCCTGGACCAGCCGGGCCGGGCCTACTTGTTGCTCACGCCGTAGACTCGCGGTCCCTACTCCGTGAGCAGCAGATACACGCTGCCGGGCTCGTTGTTGGCCTCGAAATCGGCGGGGGCCCCTATGAGCAGGTCGGTGCGACCATCATGGTTCATGTCCCCGGCCGGGCAGTTGTGCACACCCGCAAACTCCCGGGGCCCCACACCGGAGAACGTGTAGCTGGCATCGTCCACACTTAGCTCCACGTCATCACCAAGTTGGTCGCCAAAAAAGAGGTATACCTTGCCGTAGTTTTCCTCTGCGGAATTGGGTCCCCAGTGTTCGGAGGAGATCAGGATCTCATCGGATCCGTCTGTGTCGATGTCCCCCACAAAGGACAAGACCTCTCCGGCGCCTCCGCGGACCTGGTCACCCCGTATCTGGTGATCCGCCCCGTCCTCCAGGGTGAACACCCCCCCGTCGGTGAGGCTCGATGCGTAGACCAGGTAGGAGCTCCCCGCCCACTCTCCGTTGTCGCTGTTCTGTTCTGCACCGAAGAGCAGATCGGACTTGCCGTCCCCATCTGCGTCTCCCGCATAGGACAGCACGCAGCAGAAATCCCCGGGCTTCCCCACGAAAGCATGGTCCGACTCGGACATGTTCCGGCGGCTCTCCCCGCCGGAGAGGTTGCTTCCGCTGAAGAGGTAGGCCTTCCCGGCCAGCTCCCCCCCAGTGGTGTTGAAGACGCTGACCCAGAGCGCCTCGTCCAGTCCGTCTCCGTCCACATCGCCGGCATCCTTCACAAAGAGCCCCGTGGCATCCCCGGGGGCTTCCCCCAGCACCTTGATGTCCGCATCCGCCATGTTGACCGTGGTGCCGTGGGCCATGCTCGACCCGAACACCACGTACCCGGCGCCCGCGTTCTCCCCCCCCTCGTCGTTCAGGTAGGCGCCGGCGGTGATGTCGCTCAGGCCATCGCCGTCTAGATCCTGGCCCGCGCCTCCGACCCGGTGCCCCATGTGGTCGTTGGCTGCTTCTCCCTCGAACACCACCGCCGAGTCCATGAGGTCCACGATCTGCCCCTCTTCCTGCAGGTCGCTGCCATAGACCAGGAAGAGGCGCCCCACGTCGACCTGGCCGAGATCCGCCAGGTAGGAGCCGATGAGCAGGTCCCCATAGCCATCGCCGTTCACATCGCCGGCCCGCACTGTGTCATGCCCCACGAATTCCTCGGCCTCTGTCCCGACCCAGATGTGGTCTGCGTCCGCGGCGGACACCACGCCCGGCTCCGGGAAGTTGGCCCCGAGGAAGAGGTACACCTTGCCCGCCGACTCGCCGCCCCCCTCGTCGTTTCGGTGGGAGGTCATGAAGATGTCGTCCAGTTGATCTCCGTCCACATCGCCGGCAGTGCAGGTGGTGTATCCGAGCTGATCCCCGAGCTCTTCCCCCACGAACTCCCACTGGGCCACGTCCAGGCTCATCTCGTCCTCGGCCCACCCCTGAAACGCTGAAACCACCTGCGCGCTGGCCACCCCGGGCTCTCCGTCCTCAGTTCCATCGTTGGGGGTCACCGTGCAAACAAACCGCTCCCCCGCCACCGTGTCTCCTCCGCTTATGGTCTCTGCGGCGCCGGCGTCGGCCCCGTCCCGCGTCCAGGCAAAGGAGTAGGACACCGTGTCCCCCTCTGCGTCCACGCTCTCCGTCACCACGGTACAGGACAAATCGTTCGCTCCCTCCAGGGGGTGCTCCGGGGTGATCACCACCTCGGGCGCCGAGGGGGCGGTGTTCTCCTCACAGCTCTTCGGGTCGGACTTGCACGGGTTGCAGCCGCCCAAAGTGAGCGCGAGGACCGGTCCTGCACAAATGGAATTTCGCCGGTTCAACCTTCTCATTGGAGTCGCCTGGAGGTTTGAGTTGTCGCCTCAGCCTAACACGCGACTGGTACCGTGGGACCCGGGAGGCGCCCAATGCCAGACGGTCCGCAGCACAAGCGAATTGCCCTCGCCCTGTGGGCGGTTGTCGGCGCGCTGGGGGTGGTCGCGGCGGTCTTGTTCGCCAGGGCCCAGGGCCGGGAGGACCCGGGGCAGATCTCCGATGAGATCTTTGATCACGGCGCACTGGACGCCGCGTGGATGGATGCGCCCCAGGCAATGGAGACCGGTGCCAGCCTGGGGTTGAAGCCAAACCTGAAGGCGGCCCAGGTGGTCATTCCCAACCGCCCCCACGACATGGAGGAGGCGCCAGACCCCTCCATGCGAGACCAGGTCAAGCGCCGGCGGACCTTCGCCCTCACCACCGATGCCCGGGGCTTGCGTCGGACAGATGCCTGGGACGGGGAGGAATACGCCGTCCCAGCGCCGGGCACCCGCGTGCTCTGCGTGGGGCCCTCCATCAGCCTGGGCTGGGGTGTGCCCGAGACAGAGAGCTATCCAACCCTCCTTGGGCAGAGACTCGGGGTCGAGGTGATCAACGCCGGCGCCCCGGCGGCGGAGCCTGGAGGGCTGGCCCGGTGGGTGGAAACCCAGGGGGCCGGGCTGGACGCAGACCTGCTCGTGGTGCTCTTGCGCCCGGACTACCCGGTTCCTGATCCCTATGTCTCCTACGCCCGTGCCATCGAGCGCATGGCGAGCGCCGTGTCACCGGTGCCTCTGGTCGTGGCGCTGCCGCCTCTTTCCACCTTCGATGGCCAGATGCCGGAGTTGGAACGCCTCCATGGGCCCGGCCCCAAGGCCTTGCAGCGAGACGTTCAGGCCATTGTGGCTGCCCTAGGGGATCGCCCGGTTCTTCCCCTGACTGCCACCTTCCGCGAACGAGCCCGGCGGGCGCAGCCCAGACCCGGGGAGACCCTGGTGACATTGGAGCGCACGCAAGCACAGCACCGGCTTCTTGTGCTGCCCTCTCAGGGTGCGTACCTGGAGGCTGCCGCGCCCGCCCCGGCTGCTACGGGAGACGATGGCTGGCTCCACCCGGATGCCATGTCCATTGCCCCAGCCGTTCTGGAGGCGTTTGAGTCCAACCCGCACCTGCGAGAGCCGCTGTTCTTTGATGGCGGCCACCCGGATGCAGAAGGTTACGCGCTTATCGCCCAGGAAGTGGCCGGCTGGATTCGGGCCCAGGGTCTGCTGGGAAACTGACTCCGCCCCCTACCGATCCCGCGGGTCCACCCCAAAGTCCCGCATCCGGGAGCGCGACCCCCGCAAGAGGCGGCTCTCCACGATGCGACGCTGGCGCTTCTTGTAGAGGTGGTGGGCGTTCTCGCCGTCCTCATTCTCCTTGGCGGTTTTTGCGTCAATTACCTGGAACTCCACCATGACAAACACGTTCTTTCCCAACAGGTAGGCCTGGTCCTCCCGGAACCCCTCGATCACCTCGTCTACCCGGACCGGGAAGTCCACGATGAAGTTGATGATGCGGTAGCTCGAACCGGAGAAGGGGTTCTTCTCCGGAAGCCACTCGGACGTCCGGGCCCGAAGCCGCTGCAAGCGCGGCGCCAGCTCCACGTAGCGCTCGTGTTCCTTGAGCACCTTTCGAAAGTGTACAAGGTTGTTGTGGCTCTGGCCCGGAATCACGTAGTTGAACGGAAAGAGGCTCCGGGAGAGGTGGGCCAACAGCGGCACGATCTCGGAGGGATTCTCCACCACCAGTCGAAAGCGAAGCTTGTCGAAGATGGTGGCGGCGATCGTCTCCCGCTTGGCCAGGAGCTTGGTGATGGTCGAGGTGCGGGTCTTGCGGGAACCGTAGAAGGCCTGGAGGGGAAAGCCGGCGGCCCGCATGGACTCGGCGTGCTCGATAATGCGCTTCTCTGCCCGGTCCAGAAGAACCGCCTCGGGCACGGGAATCTGGAACTTCAGGTCCGCCGCCTCCATGTGGTTGATGACGTGCATCAACTTCAGCAGCATGCAGGCGAGGGCCTGGTGTCGGCGGAACCGCCCGGTCCAGGTAGACGCCGCCAGGAAGATCTCCCGAATGTCGGAGGGGTCCCGCAGATCGTCGGGAAAACGCAGTCCCATGTGTTCTTCCAGGTAATTGACGGCCTGGTTGAAAACAAAGCGGGTGCGCTCCACGTCGCTGGGAATCGACAGGTCAATCAGGTGCAGTGCGAGAAAAGCGTCCACCTCCTCCAGGGTTTGGAAGTCCAGCTTGTTCCAGTCCACCACGCTGCTTCCCTGAAGGGTCATTCGCACGGACTCCAGGTCCTGCAAAGAGAGGGCCGTCGGCGAGAACGCTTCGGCGAACGAGGTGTCCACGTTGAGAATGTCCCGGGCCACGGATCCTCCAGGGGAAAGGGAGACTAACCCGTCTTTGGGGATGGCCGGGGTCTTGCTTGCAGGCCGGAGCGCCGTTAGAGCCGCCGCCCCGATGCCAAGGGCGATTCCATGAAGAGACAACTCCTGATTCTCGCTTCCGTCGTGGGCGCTGGCATGCTTGGAGCGGCCTACTTCTCCTTCGTGGCGTCGGCGGTGGAAGGACAGTGGACCCTGCCCTCCACGGGCATTTTTCTTGCGGGCCTGGCTCTTCTTCTTCCCGGCCTGTGGATGGACGGGGTGTTGTCCGTGCTGCTGGTGGCTGCCCGCCGTACCTTTCAGGACCTTCCGGCTCTTGCCCCGTACATCCTGGTTCTCGGTGGTGGTGGGCACCTGCTCATGTGGAAGCTCGGTCCGATTCTTGTGCCCTGGCACAACGCAGACCCGCAGATCGACTTGTTTCTTTGGGCCTTGGGCGAGGCGCTGGTGTTGATGGTGTGGGCTTGCGTGGCCTTTCCCATTCTTTCGGCGGCGGCCATCCTCTGCTGGCGTGCCCGTGAGAATGGAGATTCTCCCCCTACGGTTCAGTCAACCTGGGCCTTTGCAAAGAGCCGCTATCGCCGCATGGTGGGGCCCCACGCGAAAGCCTACATCGCCATCACTCTGGGCATGATGGTGCTGATTCCGGGCGTGGTCTACGGACTCTGGTTCGCCTTTGTGGACCCGATCACCGCCACGGATGATCGCTCCAAGAAGCCGCTGGACCGCTCTCGCAAGCTCACCCGCGGCCGGAGGGGGCGCCTGGTACGGGCCTGGCTACCGTATGCCATCTGGTCCATTCCGGTCTCTGCATTGCCGCCATACATTCCGCGGATCATGGAAGCCATTGGGCCGTTGAGCGTGGTGGCTTTTGGGGTCGTGGAGGTCTTCTTGCTCACCATCATGAAGATGGCCATGTACGGCTTTTATGAGCAGCGGATCCAGGAGGCCCTTGCCCAGCGGGCAGAGTCGCCCGCCCCAGACGAGGTTGGCGCCGAATCCGCGTGAGCCTGGCTTTCGATTCACTGGATCCTGGAGCCCACCCGCTGCTCACCGGTCTGCCCGGGGGAGCGGCGGCTTTTGCCTTGTCTCAAATGGGCCCTGGGCCGCGGCTGGTGGTGTGCCCGGAGCCGGCCGATGCGGATGTGCTGGTGGCTGCGCTCCGGTTTTGGCTGGGGGCGGAGGGCGTCTATCTCCTGCCGGCCGACGATGTGGCTCCCTATGACTCGGTTTCCCCTCATCCAGAGCTTGTTCGCCGGCGCATCCTGGCCCTGGATGCGGTGCGCCAGCGGCTGGACACGACCGTGGTGGCGCCGGCACGGGCGCTCTTGCCCCGGGTGATGGGGGCGAAGCGACTGGCCGCTGCGCCCACCCTTTGTCCCGGCAGCCGCCACGCGCCGGCCGCCCTGGCGGCATGGCTTGCGGATGCCGGGTACCTGTCAGTGGGGCGGGTAGAGGATGCGGGCACGTTCTCGCTGCGCGGCGACCTGCTGGATGTGTGGCCCACCGGGCTTGAAAAGCCGGTGAGGGTGGAGTTCTTCGACGACGAAGTGGAGTCCACGCGGCCTTTCGAACCTGGCACCCAGCGGTCGGTGGGCACATTGGACGCTGTGCGCCTCTTGCCGGCCCGGGAGCTCTTTCTGGACTCGGGTGCGCTTGCGGATCTGGAGAATGGGCTCGTGGAGCGGGTGGAGCAGCTCGGGTTCGGCGAACGTCTCTCCCACACGGTGCGGTCAGACTTGCACGCCGGCATCCGCTTTTCGGGTGCCGGACTGTTCCTGCCCTTGGCCGGAGGAACCCAGGCAGTCTCGGAAGCCATGGAGGGGATTCCCTGGGTGGTGCTGAATCTGCCGGGCACCCGGAAGGCTCTGGAGCGGGCGGCGGCTGATCAGCAGAGTCGCTTTGAGAAGGTGGAGGGGGTTGGTCAGTTGGTCGATCCCGCTTCCAGGTGGGCAGCGCCAGGGGAGCTGGAAGAACCCCTGGCGGGGGCGCAGCTCATCGAACCCATTGGGTTCTTGGGGGAGGCTCTGGACTTGGGGTGTCGAGAGAACACTTCCCTTTATGTGGAGCGGGGAGAGCTGGCGCCAGTGGCGGGTCGTCTACATGCATGGTGTGCGGACGGATGGCGGGTGGCGCTGGTGGTGGAGAGCCGGACAAGGGCGGATCGCCTGGGGCAGCTTCTTCGTCCCCACGGGATTGAGTTGATCGAAGGAGGGCGCGACCCGGTCGCCTGGACACCGGGCAAGGTACAGCTGGTACTGGGGCATCTGCCCGCAGGGTTTCACTGCGACGATGCGGCTCTGGCGGTGGTCACCGCCGATGAGATCTTCCGGGAGAAGGTGCATGTGCGGCAGCCCACGCGGCGGTTCGCCCAAGCCAGCGAAGATGCGAGCCTCCAGTCCTTTTCCGAGTTGGAAGCTGGAGACCTTGTGGTGCACAAGCGCCACGGTATTGGTCGGTTCGAGGGAATGGTGCGCCTGGATCTGGGCAGCGGGGAAGAGGAGCTTGTCCAGCTCACCTACCGGGGGGAGGATCGCCTCTACCTGCCGGTTCACGGGTTGGACGCCCTGGCTCGTTTTCGGTCCGCCGGGGAGGGGAAGGACCCCCGACTGGATCGTTTGGGGGGCGAGACTTTTTCTGCCCGTTGTGCACGCGTCCGGGACGCGGTGCTTGCCTATGCCCACGAGATTGTCTCCCTTCAGGCACAGCGCCAGATCCACCCGGGTCATGCCTACGCGGGGCGCTCTCCAAAGTTCGTGGCATTCGAAGAGTCGTTTCCCTACCTGGAGACACCGGACCAGTCTGCGGCGATCGACGCGGTAATGGAAGACCTGGCCGACGCCACCCCCATGGACCGGCTGGTGGTGGGGGACGTGGGCTTTGGAAAGACCGAGGTGGCCCTGCGCGCCGCCATGCGGGTGGCGGAGGAGGGGAGGCAGGTCGCCATCCTGTGTCCCACCACGGTGCTGGCCTACCAGCACCTCCAGACCTTTCGGGAGCGCATGGAGCCCTTCGGCGTGTGCGTGGATCTGCTCTCCCGTTTTCGAACGGCCGCGGAAAAGCGCGATGTGATCGCCCGCACGGCGGCGGGAGAGGTGGATGTGCTCATCGGAACCAGCGGGCTGCTCGGACGCCAGGTGAAGTTTCCAGACCTTGGGCTCGTGGTGTTGGATGAGGAACATCGCTTTGGCGTGCGCCAGAAGGAACAACTCAAGCGCCTTCGGACCGAGGTGGACATGCTGGCGTTGTCCGCAACGCCGATCCCCCGCAGTCTGCACATGGCCCTTTCGGACCTGCGCTCTTTCTCCCTGGTGGCCACGCCGCCGCGGGACCGCTTGCCCATTCGCACCACCCTCGTGCGCCACGCACCGGATCGCATTCGCGCCGAAGTGCTCCGGGAGCTGCAGCGGGGAGGACAGGTCTTCTTTGTGCACAACCGTGTGTCCTCCATCGAGGCCGTCGCGGACGACGTGCGCGCCGCGGTGCCCGAGGCCCGGGTGGTGGTGGCCCATGGCCAGATGGAGTCGGGGGCGCTGGAAGAGGTCCTGGTGGAGTTCATCCAGGGGAAGTTCAACGTATTGGTCTGTTCCGCCATCATTGAGAGTGGGGTCGACCTGCCCAACGTGAACACAATTCTCGTGAACCGGGCGGATCAGTTTGGCCTGGCCCAGCTGCACCAGCTTCGGGGCAGGGTGGGGCGCTCGCACCTGAGGGGATACTGCACCTTGCTGGTGGATGAAGGCACGGACCTGTCTTCGACAGCCATTCGGCGCTTGCGGACGCTGCAGGAGCACACGTCCCTGGGGGCGGGGTTCGCCATCGCCAGTGTGGATCTGGAGATCCGGGGAGCGGGGAGCCTGCTGGGGCACAAGCAGCACGGTCACATCGAGGCCGTTGGGTTTGAGACCTACATGGAGCTGCTGGAAGAAGCCCTGGCGGAGGCCCGGGGGGAGTCGAGGCGAAGTCGGTTGGAACCGGAAGTAAACCTGCCAGAGTCGGCCTACCTTCCCGAGGCGTGGATGCCGCTCATGGGGGAGCGTCTTGGGGCCTACAAGCGGTTGGCCATTGCGCGATCTGTGGGCCAGGTTCGGGAGGTGGCTGCGGAGCTGGAGGACAGGTTCGGGGAGGCGCCACTTCCCGCATTGGCCCTGGCGCGCCTCCACGAGATTCGGGTGGAGTGTCGCCGCCTGGGAATTGCCCGCTGTGACTGGCTGCAGGTGCGATGTCTGCTGGAATTCACCGAAGACACCATCGTGAGCGCCGAGCACCTGGTGGGGCTGGCCCGCGAGCTTCCTGCCCGCATGAAGATGCAGAGCCCGACCCGTCTCGAGGTCAGGTTTTCCCCGGAGGAAGGCAAGCAGCCCTATGCCTTCCTCCACTGGGTCTTTCGCCAGCTGGAGCGTAGCGGAAGCCGGCGAAGGCCCTCGCCGAACGGCGAGGGACCGTAGGGTAGAACGGCTGGTGAAATATCCGGTCTAGGCCCGATCGACGGCGCTCTGCCACTGGTCCAGCAGCCCCGCCAGATCGCCCTGGGAGACCCGGGGGGCGAAGACAGCATCTTGGGACCAGGCGTCCGAGACCGCGGCCGGGGAGTCCCAGAGTCCCACAGCGAGCCCGGCGAGGAACCCGGATCCCAGGGCGGTGGTCTCCAGCTGGGTCGGTCGAACGCAGCGGGTGTCCAGCACGTCGGCCTGCAGTTGCATCAGCAGGTTGTTGCGAGCCGCCCCACCGTCGACGCGCAGCTCTCGCAGCGGCCCGCCCAGGTCCCGGGACATGGCCCGCAAGATATCGCCAATCTGCAGGGCGATCCCGTCGAGCACCGCCCGGGCCACGTGGGCCGCGGTGGTGCCGCCCGTGATGCCGCAGAGAAGACCCCGGGCGTCGGGTTTCCAATGCGGTGCCCCGAGGCCCGCGAGCGCGGGCACAAAGGACACGCCCCCGGCATCCGGTACGCTGGCCGCAAGGGCCTCGATGTCGGCGGCAGAGTCAATGATGCCGAGCCCGTCCCGCAGCCACTGCACGGCGGCTCCAGCGATGAACGCGGAGCCCTCCAGTGCGTAGCGCACCTCGCCCCCGACCCGCCAGGCCACCGTGGTGAGCATGCCGTTGTCAGAGGTGCGGGTCTCCCCGCCGGTGTTCAAGAGCACAAACGCGCCGGTTCCATAAGTGCACTTGGCCATGCCTTCTTCAAAGCAGGCCTGGCCGAACAAGGCGCCCTGTTGATCGCCGATGAGGCCGGCCACGGGAATACCGTCCGGGAGAAAGGAGAGGCCCCGGGTTGTGCCGTAGACCTCCGAGCTGTCGGCGATGCGCGGGAGGCATGCGGCGGGGACGTTCAAGAGGTCGAGAAGCTCCGCGTCCCACTCCAGTGTAGCGAGGTCCATGAACAGGGTGCGGGAGGCATTGGAGGGATCGGTCACGTGCGCTCCGCACAGCTTCCAGGCCATCCATGTGTCAATCGTCCCAAACAGGGCTTTGCCCGCGGTGGCGGCGGCCCGGGCTCCGTCGACGTTCTCCAGAATCCAAGCAGCCTTGGTGCCCGAGAAGTAGGGGTCGAGCACCAGGCCGGTTTTGCCTTTGAAGAGGGGCTCGTGCCCCTCGTTTCTCAGTGCCTGGCAGCGGTCTGCGGTTCGACGGTCCTGCCACACCAGGGCTCGGTGGAGCGGCTCCCCGGAGTTGCGATCCCAGAACACGGACGTTTCCCGCTGGTTGGTGATCCCAATGGCGGCGATCTGGCTCGCACCGGTCCCGGTCTTCTCCAGCACCCCGGTCACGGCGGAGGCCACCGACGCCCAAATCTCGGCCGTGTCGTGCTCTACATGACCGGGCTTAGGGTAGTGGTTGGGAAACTCCACATTGTGGGTGCCCACCACGCGGACGCTGGCGTCCAGCAGGAGGGCGGTCGTGCCGGTGGTTCCCTGGTCAATGGCGAGGACGAGATCGGACATGGGGACTCCCTGTTCGGAAGGCAGTTGTATCCCGGGCTCTCTCTGGGCGGCGAGGTTGGGTGGGATCTTTGGGCCGGACAAAGGGACCGCACTGCTGCCGTGAACAACCGGTGGCAAGTGTTCTCGGCGACAGGGAGACTTTTGTTGTAGTTTCGCAGTCATGGTTTTCTGGCTCCAGGTCTTGTTTTGGGGAGGCGGCGTCGCCCAGGCGGAGGTTGACTGCAGCCGCCAGGGCGAGGTGGTGGGGGAGCTTCGGGAGGTCGTGCGTGGACAGGCCGTGCCTGCCATGGAAAGGCCGCTTGTCGAGACATCCCAGACTTTTCCCGGTCACCACCTGTTGCCGACCCCCGAGGAGAGCGGCCTCCTGAGACGACGGGAGCTGGGCGTCTTCTGGAGGACGCGCGTGGGCAAGGATCCAGTCGCGCGAATCGGACTGGCGCTCTGGGGGACGGACGAGCAGCTTCGGGACGCCATTGAGTCTACGGGCATCGAGGCGTGGCTTCCCCGGTCCAACGTCTTCTCCCGCATGGGGGCCTGGTGGTACTTCCCCCCGGGGGTCACCACCCGTCCCAAGACGGTCCAGGAGACCGTGGACTTCTGGAGGGGCATGGCGGCCGCCACCATGAAGCGGGTCGACGCGGCCCTCGCCAAGACAGGGGTGGTGGATCCCGCCGAGCTTGCCGAGGTGCATCGAGAGATGGGCCAGCAGTTGGCGGAGGCCCACGTCCTCGCCGTGGAAGAAGATGCGCGGGAGTCGCTTGGGTTGATGCCAGGGGTCTTGAGCTGCCCCCAGGTGGCGGCCTACCACCACGAGGTTTTTGCGCGATTTGGTCTTCCGGAAACCACCTACGGTGGCACCCCATACCGGTGGGTCCCCAACAGGTTGGAGCTTGCCGTCATCGGCGGCCTCTATGCGCCGGATGCGGATCCGGAGTGGGACAAGGTCGTGGACGTCGATCACGTACCCGACTCACCCTGAGGTGGTTCTGTTT
Source organism: uncultured Enterobacterales bacterium (assembly GCA_964604165.1). Lineage (GTDB taxonomy): Bacteria > Myxococcota_A > UBA796 > UBA796 > CAJQPC01 > JAYZDK01. The sequence goes on along the minus strand of CAZRYF010000065.1, from coordinate 15,079 downwards.
TTCTCGGGGACCTATCCGCACCGAACCTGCAGGGAAGCTCGGGTCCCTGCAGGTTCGGTGCGGCTCTGGCGCCTTCCGGCGACAACCCGCGGGTTTATGAAACACCAGCGTCCCATTCCGGGATGATGACATTTGCGAATCGGAGCCGGTCACTCCATATGGTCTAGGGCTGGTACAGTGCCCGCAGCGTGTCGCAGTCTATTTGGTCCAACTCCTCCAGTGCGCTGGCGCACATCTCCAAGGCTTGTTCCAGCTCTCGTGCCTCCAGAGATGCCGCCGTCCGGTTCCAGCGGTTCTGGCAGGCTTCTCGGTGCTCCCGGCGGTTCTCTGCGCCCAGGTCCGCCCAGTCGGCGTACCAACCGGCGTCGTCATCGGCCATGCACACGGCGATGGCGTCGGTGGTCTGCTGACAGGCTTCGGCGCAGTCGTCACCGCATGCGGTCAGGAGTAGGACGAGGGTGGTGGCCAGAGACGGAATCGAACCGCCGACACGGGGATTTTCAATCCCCTGCTCTACCGACTGAGCTATCTGGCCGTTTTCCACCCTCTCGGGGGCTTGCCCCCGACCTGCTTCTGCTTCTGCTCTACGAGATTCTGCTGTTTTTGCAACTGCTGTCTTCTGTCTTCCCCCCGAACTGGGTCCGTGGCGGTTTGACGGCCCCGGATTAGCCGTTCGCCCGGACGCTGTCAACGCGGCGACGGTCCTCATTCGTAGACCACATCCTTGACCACGATTCCCAACCGCTGGATGCGGTAGTTGAGGTTGGATCGTGAAATACCCATGCGCCGGGCGGCCTCCGCTTGCACGCCCTTTGCCTCCTTGAGCACGGCAATAAGAAGGGCGCGTTCATGTTCTTTGAGAGCGGCCTGCAATGTCGTTCCCGGGGTGATCGCCAGCGACGGTTCTGCAGTCCTGTCTGGCTCAGGCAGCTTGACCCCGGTGAGTTCCTCTCCTTTCGACAGGATGACCGCCCGCTCGATGACGTGCTGGAGCTCTCGTACGTTACCGGGCCAGGAGTGGGACACCAGGCGCTCGAGCACATTGGAAGGCACCCGAAGCAGCCCCCGGCCGTTCTCTTTGGCGTAGACCCCCACGAAATGCTCTACCAGGAGCGGAATGTCGTCTCGGCGCTCGGCCAGGGAGGGCACCGCAATTGTAAAGGTGTTCACCCGGTAGAAGAGGTCCTCTCTGAACCTCCCCTCGGCCACCTCCACTCGCAGGTCTCGGTTCGTGGCGCTCACCAGGCGGATGTCCACCCGGAGGGTCTCCGTTCCGCCCACTCGCTGAATCTCCCCGCTCTCAAGCACCCGCAGCAGCTTGACCTGGGTGGCGGCGGAGATCTCGCCGATTTCGTCCAGGAACAGCGTGCCGCCGCTGGCTTGCTCCAGCTTGCCCCGGTGTTGTCGGGTAGCTCCGGTGAAGGCCCCCTTCTCGTGGCCGAAAAGCTCTGACTCCAGGAGCGTCTCGGGAAGCGCCGCGCAGCTCACCTTGATCAGGGGACCGCTGCGCCTTGCGCTTCGGTAGTGGACCGCGTGGGCGATGAGCTCCTTTCCCGTTCCGGTAGGGCCCTGCAGCAAGACCCGGGCGTTGGTGTCGGCCACGGCCTCAATCTGTTCGTAAACCTCCACCATGGCCGGCGTCGCCCCAATGAGCTTGTCAAAACCGTACTTGTCCTGGACCTCCTGTCGAAGCTGAAGCAGCTCGGCCAGGATGGCCTTCTCCTTCAGGGCTCGGTGAACGATCAAAAGCAGGGCGTCTTTGCTGACCGGCTTGATGATGTAGTCGTCTGCGCCGCTCTTCATGGCGTGGACCGCGTCGGAAACCGATCCGTACCCGGTCATGACCACGACCCTCACCTCCGGCCAGTTCTCCTTGATCTGCTCCAGCAGGGCAATGCCCCCCATTCCCGGCATCGCCACATCGGAGATGACCATATCCACGGGAGAGTCCTGAAGGGCTGACAGCGCCTCTTCAGCATTCTGAGCGCTGGAAACCTGAAACCCCTCTTTGCTCAGGTTGACGGTCAGAGCGGATCGGACCGCCTTTTCGTCATCGACCACCAGAATACGGGGCGCAGTCATCAATGGACCTCGAGAACCCACGGAAGAAGCGCGAGCACCGGCTCATCCGCCAGGCGCAGGTAAGGCAACAGCTCGTCTCCGGGCAAGACCTGCGGAATGGCGGTCGCTTCGGGAAGCAGCGCTCGAATCACCTCAGGCGTCATGGCCCCAAGGAGCCCGCTTCCTCCTTGAAAGGAGACCAGTGTGACGTCGGCCCGCTTGGAAATACCCGCCTCCTTTCGCGCCCGGTCAATCGCCTCTTGGAAGCCCCCCAGCTCATCCACGAGACCGTTTTCTACAGCAGCCTTGCCCGACCAGACCCTGCCGCGCGCCACTTCTTCCACCTGGGCGTCGGACAGCCCGCGCCCTTCGGCGACCTTTTCCTTGAACTGGCGGTAGACGTCTCCCACCATTCGGTCCATGGCTTCAAACTCCATGGGGTCCAACGGTTGGGAATCCAAGTACATGGCCCCCATGCGCCCCCGGGTGTGGATCTCGTGGCTCACGCCCAGCTTGCCGTACAGGTCATCAAAGGAGAACTTGCCACCATAGACCCCGATCGACCCCGTGATCGTGGTGGGCTCAGCGTAGATGGCGTCAGCTCCAGCAGACACGTAGTACCCGCCACTGGCCGCCATGCCGCCCATGGACACGATGACTGGCTTGTCCTCCTCTTGAACTTCTTGCAAGGCCTTCCAGATCTCATCAGAGGCGTACGCAGACCCTCCTGGCGAGTCCACGCGCATTACCACGGCCTTGACCGAAGAATCCTCGGCGATTGCCTCGAGCGCCTCCACGACGGTCTTGGAACCGGTGGACATTCCTCCCATGAGTCCGCCGGAGGAGGACTCCCCGGAGGTGATGGTGCCCTGCACATAGACAATTGCAATGCGGCTCGCGGAGCCCCAGCCGGAGAGGTCAGTGGCCAGGTGGTACTCGGGATCGGTCTCGAGATCGTCCTCGTCGTCGCCCTCTTCCTCTCTCAGGAGCTTGCTCACCTCATCCCGGTAGCAGACTCCATCAATCAAACCGGCCTCCAGCGCCTCGGCTCCCGTCAGGGGCCCCCTGTCGATCAGCGCCTGCACATCCGCCGCATCCATGTCCCTTTCCTGGGCGATTCCCGACACCAACTCCTCTTGCAGATCGTCCAGGAGGGCCGTGATCTGCTCGGTGGAGGGCTCGGAGGAGTCGGTGCGGGTAAATCGCTCGGGACCGGACTTGTACTCACTGCGCCGGGCGAACTGTGCCTCCGCCCCCACCAGATCCAGCGTGCCTCTCAGGTGGCGGACCTGCGCCGCGAGCCCCAAGACCATCATGTCCCCGGACGGGTGAAGGTGGATCTCGTCCGCTGCGGTAGCGAGCAGGTAGCTGCTGTTGTCAACCGAACCGCCAAGCCAGGCAATCACCGTCTTGTCGGCATCTCGGATTTCCTGGATCACCCCGCGCAGCTCCTGAACTTGGGCAAAGTTGAATTTCGGTACCTCAATCTCCAACACCACGGCCTTCACCGAGGGATCAGAGGCGCTCTCCCGCATGCGCTCCAGGAGGTGCAGGTAGGACTCCCCTGGGGTGCTCAAGAGCCCCCCGACCGGCTGGTAGGCAAAGGCGCCTGACAGCTCGAAGACCGGCACACGGTTGTTTTCGATGGCCAGGCGCTCATTGGGGGGACCGCTCACCAGGTAGCCGGTGATGTCTCCCACCGAGTCACCCAGAAACCCACCAAATCCTGAACCGTCGTAGAAGATTTCCAGGCCCGCGCCCCATGCCAGGTCCTGGTTGACTTCGCCCCGTAGCACCAGTCCGTCTACGGGCCGAACTCGTACAACGCCCGAGCCACCTTGGGCGAGGGGCTCTCCCCCCAGGCCGTTCTGGGCCTCGTATTCCGCGCCGACCTCCAGGCGGTCCCCGAGTGGGCGCAAGTGAACTGCAGCCGCGTAGCTGCCTCGCAGGCCGAGGTCTACATCTTCCGCAGCGATGTTTCGGGCCACGAGCCCCAGGCCCATGAAGGGGAGGGGGCGATAGCCAAGCCCTACATCCCAGGTGCCAAAGGTGCCCCGCCCTTCCCCAAGGAGGTTGAGGGTGCCGTTGACACCGAGGCGTACGTTTTCAGGCAGCTCAAACGCCACGCCGCTGGTGATTCCCCACCAGGCGGAACCGTCGGGTCCACCGTTCATAAACACTCCAAACGACCCGTTTCCTGCGGCGGTGGCCAGGGCAAAGCTGCGCACCTCGCTCTCGTCCGCCGCCAACCTCTGCCCGTACCACATCCCCATGGAAGCATCCGGGTCAAAGCCCAGGTTGGCGGGGTTGACCCAGGTGGCGGTGGCGCCGTCCTCTGCCGCTGCGTTTGTGCCAGGGGGCAGGTAGCGACCGGAGGTGTTCTGTGCATGGGCAGGCATGGAGAGGAGCGCGAGAAGAAGCATGGACTGTCCAGATCAGGGGAGGGAACCTTTCTCCTTACATGCCCCGGTGGGGCAACCGGGGCAATGGAACCTCCCTGAGTTGGCTTTCGCACCGTCGAGGGTGGATCTCGACCAAGGGAAAGGCCTTGGTTTGCAACTATCTACAGAAACAGGCTGAAAGGCCCTTTTCTTTCTGGCCGAACTGGAGCATATTGGATGAAGCGTTGCCTCCGACGGGTCACTGTCAGGGCGCCTTCTCTCCTTCTCCTTCTTCCTCTTGAGCATCCAGGGTTTCGACCACGCTATGCGGGCCCGGTCTGTTCTTCTCACAGCGTTGCTCTCTTTTCTGCCCTTGGCAGGAGCGCCGGCCTTCGCCGTGGAGCCCGCACCCACGGAAGAGGTCGATGGCCTGCCGCCGGGCGCTCGGCTGCGTCTGGACGACCTGCAGTCCCTGACCAAGGACCGCATGTTCCGGGACGCGAACGTGGCCATCAACGTGGTGGACCTTCATGACGGCAACCAGGTCTTCTCCTGGAAACCCAATGAGGCCTTGCTGCCTGCCTCCACCATGAAGGTGCTGACCGCGGCTGCTGCCCTCAAGGAGCTTGGCCCGTCCTATCGGTTCACAACCGAGGTGCTCACCGACGGACATCTGAATCCGGAGGGCGTGCTGGAAGGTGATCTGTATGTTCGCGGAAACGGCGACCCGACCCTGGTGCTGGAGCGTCTCTGGAAGCTTATCTATGACCTGCGTTTAGAAGGGGTGAAAGAGGTCGCGGGCAACGTCTTCTTCGACGATTCGGCCTTTGACCGCTCCCACTCCATTCCGGGCTGGAACAAGCGAGAGGACATCAAGCGGGGGCCCTCCTATTTCGCGCCTGTCGGTGCCCTTTCCGTGAATTTCAACACGGTGGCGGTCATCGTGGGCCCCGGGGAGTCGGTGGGTGGCGAAGCCCGGGTGCAGCTCGAGACAGAGTCTCCAGGGGTGGTGGAGATCGACAACCAGTTGTTGACGGGGGTGCCCGGTTCTCGTCGCTGGGTGCGCATTGAGCGACAGACCCACCGCCGCGGAATGACCTTGACCCTCAAGGGCCGTGTGCCAATCGGGTCTGGGACCTTGCGCTACTACCGCTCGGTTGTGGACCCGACCGCCCATTTTGTCGCAGCGTTTTCTGCGCTCATGGAGAGCCATGGCATCAAGGTGCAGGGGCACTTCCTGGAGAGCGGTGTTCCCGAGCGGGGCGTGCGCACACTGGTTCAGCTGCGCTCTCCGCCTCTGGCCGCGATTCTCATGGAAATGAACAAGTACTCCTCCAACTTCACCGCTGAGCAGGTGCTCAAGGCGGTGGGGGCCAGCGGTGGTGGGCTGCCAGGTACCACCCAGAAGGGGCTGACGGTGATCGAGGACTACCTTGGCTCACTGGGCATTCCTTCCAGCGAGTTCAAGCTGGTGAATGGGTCTGGTCTGTCTCGCACAATTGAGCTTCGCCCCTCGCACTTGACCCGGGTGCTGGCAGATATGGCCGCCGACCCCCAGGTGGGCCACGAGTTCATGGCGTCCCTCGCCATTGGAGGCCGGGACGGCACGCTGTGGGCCCGGTTTCAAGAAGAAGACCAGGTGGGACGCCTCCGGGGAAAGACCGGTACGATCAACGGTGTCCACTGTCTCGCCGGGTACATCGAAGCCGCAGATGGGGAGATGTACGCCTTTGCTTATCTCGTCAATGATCTTCCCCGGTCCATCGCTGTCGCGCGCCGTGCACATGACGCGTTCGTAGGGGCATTCATGGAGCCGGTTGACCCTGTCGCCACGGAATAGTCCGCATTCCCCAGCCGAAGCGGCAAACGACAAGGTCAAGGCACCGTTGACAGCGGTCCCTGTCAACCGCTATACAAGGCACTCTCTTGTGCCGCGTATTGCGGTTAAACCCCTTTGTACGTTCTGCACGCAGAAGCTGGAGCCACGCGGATGATCAGATGCTTGAGGCTGGTAGTTGTAGCTGGCCTGTTTACTGCAGCGGGAATGGCGAATGCGCAGGAGCCGGGGCTGGCCCCTGAAGTGGAGGAAATTGCGCCTGAGACGCCCAGTGCCCCGGAGGAACCGGAGGTGGATGACTCGATTGGCGAGGCTATGGAGACCGCCGAAGCCAACAAGGAGTACAACCGCCAGCTCCTGACCCTGGAAGAGGACGTGAACCTGTTGAAGGAACAGGTCTTCCGCTCCAAGGCCACCCTTCAGCTTCTCAAAGAGATCGTCATCCAAGGTCGATCCACGGGCTCACGCGCCGGTGTCTGGCATGTAAACAGGTTGGGTCCAGCCTATACCTTGCGCTCCATCAGCTTCTACTTGGATGGGCAGTCCATCCATACCAAGTCCGACCCGTCGGGCAGTCTGGACATTTCCACCGAAATGAAGGTGTGGGAGGGCGTGGTCCCACCTGGGAACCACAACCTCACTGTGAGTGCTGTGCTCCAGGGCAACGGATTTGGTGTGTTCAGCTACGTGGAGAACTACACCTTCAACGTCAAGTCCAGCTATGCCTTCCTCGCCGAGGACAACAGCCTCGCGAGTGTGCGTGTGGTGCTGGATGAACGGCGCGGCGTCGGGCGTTCGTTCGTGGAGCGACCCCAGGTCGTTTACGAAGTCCAGACCTCTCGACTTGCGGTGGAGTAGATGTCGTTTCGCGGGTTGTTCCTGCTGGTTGTAGGAAGCGCACCGGCAATGGGTGCGCCCACCAATCTCGATCTTCTCACCGAGTTGGAGGGGAACCTCGATCGCTTGGATGACAACCTGGAAGATCTCTCCGAGGATTTCCTGGAGCGGCGCGGGCTGATCGGAGGAGCAGAGGCAAAGCAGCGGTATGAGGATGCGGTGTTTGCCTTCCTGTTGGAAGAGTACGAACGCGCAGCCCACACGTTCTTTACTCTGGTCGAGGCGGACGCCCTTCAGAACGCCGACCTGAGAGCAGATGCGGAGTGGTACTTGGCCGAGAGTCTTTTTGAGCTGGGCAACTTCAATCTCGCCAACCAGTCCTACGAGGCGATCGTGACCCGGGGACCGTCTCATCCCTTCTTTTCAGATGCGGTTCGAAGGCAGCTGGAACTCTACACCATCATCCGAGATCCAGAGTCCTTTTTCAGCGTCTACAACCGGTTCATTCTGACCAACCGGGTGCAGGCCACCGACTCTGTTCAGTACACCCTTGCGAAATCGTTTTATCGGCAAGGAGACATGGTCCGGGCCAAGTCGCTCTTTGGGGAGATCGGCGCTGCGAGCTCCTACTACGGCAAGTCTCGGTACCTCTTGGGCGTCGTCCTGGTGGCCGAGCAGAACCTGGAGGCAGCGATCAATGCCTTTGGGGTGGTCTCAGAGCTGTCCGTGGAGAATGAGCAGGACCAGGAAATCGTGCATTTGGCCAATCTTGCCCTGGGGCGCCTCTACTACGAAACAGGGGACTTGGCTTCTTCCAGCCAGTTCTACCAGCTCATTGGCCGGGACTCACAGTACTTTTCCGATTCCCTGTATGAGATCGTCTGGACCTTTATCAAGCAGGAAGACTACACCGAGTCCTTGCGGGCAGTGGAGATCTTCCTGCTCGCTTTTCCGGAGCACAAGAGCACTGCCCAGTTGAAGGTTATCCAGGGCCACCTCCACATGAAGTTGGATCAGTACGAAACCGCGTTGAACACCTATGAGCGGGTGATCACCGAGTACACGCCGATTCAGAACCAGCTTCTTGAGATTGCCCAGGACCCCATTCAGCCGGAGAAGTGGTTTCAGCGCTTGGTAGAGCTGGATGCTGAGGAGTCGTACGAGACGGATGTGGTGCCCACCTACACCGTGGAAATGCTCATCCGGAACCCGCGCTTCCACAGGATTCGGGATGCGGTCCAGGAGCTGGATCGACAGGAAGAGGACGTGGAGAAGGCTGAGGATCTCTTGGAAGAAGTGCAGGCGGCCCTGACAAACTTGGATCACCTGGGAAACTACAAGCGGGCACGTGCCAGGTTGGGATTTCTAGAGACCGAGCTTTTGCGGGTGCAGAATGACCTTCTTGCAGCGGAAGAAGGATGGCTCCTCGACCTGGCAGATGCCAGCACTCTGGGCCAGATTGGCCGCCTTCAGCAGCAACGGGAGAAGCTCGTCGGTGGCGCCAGGGAGCTGACTGCATCCAGTGAGACAGCAGACGAGCAGCGGGAGGCCTACGAAGATCAGGTCCGGGCGGTTCAGTCGTATGCCCTGCGCATTGAGCAGGAGCTGAAGACGGCCCAGGCAGAAGCGGCCGCGCTGCAGCGCATGATTGACTCAGGTGAAACGCCCCTCTCCGAGAGCCAGCTTCGAGATGCCAACCGGAAGTTGGAAGCGCTCCGGGCAGACATGGAGAAGCAGGCAGAAGAGCTGAAGCGAGCCCAGTCGGACTCCACCAGAAGCGGTGTGGTCTCCACCATGGTGCAGGGGGCAGAGCCCGAGGGGCAAGGGGCCACCATGGCGGATCTCAGCGATGCCTACCGGGCCCTTCGCACCCAGTATGGACGACTTCTGGTCTCCTACGCCGGCATGGACCGGGAAGGGTTTATCGAGCGAGTCAAGGCGGATTGGAGCCGCGTGGATGCGATTCAACGGGGAACCAACCAGATTTACACGACCCTTCGTGCACAGGAGTCCAAGGAAATCGCGGTGGTCCGTGAGAAGCTGGCCGAGCAGGAAGACCAGGTGCAGTTGGTTCGCCGGGACGTGGACACCGAAGGAAGCATGGGAGACACCCTGGCCGTGGACATCACCCGCCTTGGGTTTCGGGAGTTGGAAGAGACCTTTGGAGAGAAGGTCCTCGAAGCCGACATCGGAATTGTCGATGTCTTCTGGACGCGAAAGGTGGATGTGGGGACCGATCTTGAGGGCCTGGCCCTGGAACAGCAGAGCCTGCTTAATGAGTTGGATGCACGCTTTTCCAACATCACCCGGGGCATGGAATAGCGATGGTCCGGATACCGAAGACAGTTCTCCTGGGTTGGGTTGCCGCGAGCACCGCTGCCTTCGCACAGGATGCTCCCACGACCGCGCCCGAGCCGGCGGCGCCCCCGGAGCGGGTGACCGGGTTTGCGCAGGAGGAAGTGGCTGCGGTTCTTGATGTCCACAAGCGTTTCACGAACCGAATGCAAGAGTTTGCAGAGGACGTGAAGGCTGCTGCGCTGCAGCGCCGCCAGGAGGAAATGAGCAAAGTCACGGAGGGATACCGTGCGAAACGGGCTGAAAAGGCCGAACAAGAGCGCGTTCTCCGGACACTGAGCATCAAGCGGTTCGAGGCGTTTCTGGCCAAGTACCCCAGCGCCGCCCACACGCCCCACGTGATGTTCCGCTTGGCGGAGTTGTACTTCGAAGAAGCGGTGGAGGAGTGGAACCTGGCCGCCGAGGAATACGATGAACTCGAGAAGCTGGCGGATGAGGATGAGACCTTCGAGCTTCCCCCCGCCCCCATGCGGGACTACGGCAAGGCCATAGCCTTGTACCAGGGGATTCTGGACGATCACCCGAACTACGAGTTTCGGGATGGTGCGTACTACATGCTTGGATACTGCTACTACGACGACTTGTCGGACTCATTGGACCCGGAGAGGGCCCGCGAGGCATTCACGGAGCTCGTGAAGCACCACCCGGCCTCCGATGCGGCCGTGGACGCGAGCATGCGTCTGGGCGAGTACTACTTCGACGAAAACGACCGGGAAGTGGCGATTGCCTACTACCAGATCGTTGTGGACGCCGGACCTGAGAACCGTCTCTATGACCGGGGCCTCTACAAGCTGGGCTGGGCCTACTACAAGGAATCCGACTACGAAAAGACATTGGGCCTCTTTACGGACCTGTTGGATCGCAGTGAGGAGATCCGGTTGGAGTCGGGAGAGGAATCCGCTCTGGCACCAGAGGCCATTGAGTACATGGCGATTTCCTTTTCGGATATCGCCGACATGGAAGGCGGCGAGCCCCTGGACAAGGTGGGAGTTTGGTTCCAAAAGGTGGGGGAGCGCTCTTTCGAGCGGACGATCTACGATCGCCTCGCCGACGTGTTGGTCCAGCAGGGGCGATTTGAACAAGGAATCGCGACCTATCGGTTTTTGCAGGAGCGGTGGCCCCTGGAGGCGGACAATCCCAAGTACCAGCAGCGCGTCTCCGAAATCTACGCGAGCCAGCCCTTCCCAGACCAGGCCGCTGCAGCCCAGGCCCTTGTGAGCTTGTCTGAAACCTATGGCGAAGGGAGTGCGTGGTGGGAAGCCAACCGAAACAACCCAGAAGCTCTCGCGGTGGCTCGCGGCTTTATTGAGAAGTCCCTGGTGGCCATTGCCTTGGAGCGTCACATCCGTGCCCAGGAGTCGGGGACCCGGGAAGACTTTGCGGCCGCGGCCGACCAGTACCGGGAGTACTTGGACGCGTTTCCGTTTGCGGATGACTACGCTGAGTACCAGTGGTACCTGGCGGACACCCTCTACCAGGCGGCCCGCTATGACGAGGCCATCAAGGAATACGTGCGGCTCATCGCCACGGAGGGCCACCCCTACAAGGATGGTTCTCGTTGGCAGATGGTCAAGGCATGGACACAGATACTCGTGAACACCTTTGGCAAGGTCGAGCAGCTTCCAGAAGGGACCGTGGTCGAGAGCACGGTGGAGTCCACGTCTGGGGAAAGGCCCGTCTATCTCCTGGGGGAGCAGCACATCGCCTTTATCGCTGCCGCGGATGACATCCGCAACGACGATTTTGAGCAGGTGGACTACAAGAAGGCTCTGGATGAGAACCGCGCGGCTCTCCACTACCAGCCGGCCCAGATTCTCTACGAACACGGTCGGTACGAGGAGGCGCGGCCCCGCCTCCTCGAGGTGGTCGATGAATTCCCTGCCTACGATGAGGCGGCCTATGCGGCAAGCCTTCTTGTGAACACCTACATTGAAGATGGCAACCTGGAGATGGTCCGGGAGTACACGGGCAAGTTCGCCACCATGGCCTTGGGCGCCACGGCCGAGCTGACGGAAGAAAAGGCCCGATTCTTCGCGACCCAGCAAGAGGGCGCAGCCTTCAAGCTCGCGGGCAAGCTCATGGAGGAAGGGGAACTCTTGGATGCCGCGACAGCGTTCCTGGATTTCCTGGAGGAGTTCCCGGAATCCGAGTACATCGATGAAGCGCTGTACAACGCGGGCGCCATGTACGACAACGCCGGAAAGGTAGAGCCCGCCAATGAAATCTACGAGCAGTACATCAACCTGTACCCGAAGGATCCGAAGTCCGAGCAGCTTTATGCGCGGATTGCCGGGAACTATTCGGATGTCCTCGAGCTGGACCAGGCCATTGAGTATTACCAGCGCCTGATCCGAAACTTCCCGGAGTCCGAGCGGGCTGCGGATGCGATGGCAAACTCTGCACTGTTGAAGGTGGGAGTGGGGGACCATGTGGGTGCGGCCCGCGCGTTGGAGGATTTTGCACGGAAATTCCCGGATGACCCGGACGTGGAGACCTACTTCTGGATCGCCGGGGAGCAGTGGGCCCTGGTGGGTGAGGACAAGGCCCTGGCGTTCTACCGCCGGTACCTGGATCGGTTCGTGGACTCCAACCCGGATCACACCATTGAGGCCCTCCATTGGCTCGCGGGCTACTGGGAGAAGAAGGGCAACGAGCGTCGCGCCGAGCGGGGTTGGGAAGACCTGATGAGCCGGTATGAATCAATGCTCAGTGCCCAGTTGGAGATGGGCCCACGGGCGTTGAACCTCGTGGCAAAGACGGCGTTCCGCGAGGTGCAGGCCTCTTATGACGAATATGCCGCCGTCGAATTCCCCACAGATCCCGCCGAGCTGGCTGAGTACCTGACCGTCACCAAGTTGGAAGGGCTGCAGGCGCTCGTCAAGGAGACGTTGGCTTTCATTCAGCGGTATCCGGACTTCGAATACAGCACCGCGGCCCTGTACATACAGGGCAAGACCTACCTTGCCTACGCTGAGATGTTGTACGACGTGCCCGATCCAGAGCTGGATTTCCCGGCGGGAACGCCTGAAGAAATGATCGAGGAAATCCTCGAGGAGTTCCGATCGGGTCTGCGGGACCGCGCCCAGCCGGTGGAGGAGAAGGCGATTGCCCGTCTGCAGGCGGTTCTGGCCAAGTCCGTCGAAGCCAAGCGCTCGTCTATCTGGATCGATCGGGCCATCGAGACGCTCAACACCATTCGCCCGCGGGAGTACCCCCTGGAGAAGGCGGAAGTGCGGGGACAGGCCGAGTCCATTGTGATTCCCACGGGCCGTCCGCGCAGCCGCCCCGGATCGGCCTTTGAGGAAGAGAAGATCAAGGAAGAGGCCCCGCCTGAGCCGGCCCCGGCGCCGGAAGAAGCGCCGGCCGCACCTGGACCGGAGGCGCCGACGCCCGGTGAAGAAGGAACGGGTGGAGAGACCCCGGCCCCTGTGGAGCCTGCTCCGGCCCCTGTGGGCCCAGCGCCTGACGCGCCCGCACCGGAAGCTCCAGCACCTGAGGCGCCTGCTCCTGAAGCGCCGCAACCTGAAGTGCCTGCAGACAGCCCCTGGGGCGGGGGGGGGCAGTGAGACCCATTCTTCACCACGCCTGTTGGTTTGTGCTTCTCGCCGGTTGCGGCGGGAAGACTGCCCCTGTGGAGGCGCTTCCGGAGGCAGCCACCGAACCGGAAATTGCTGCGCCCGAACCGGTCGAGGACCCTTTTGCTCTCCCGGCGACCGAGGAGGCGGACCCCTTTGGGACGACCACGCCTGCGCCTGAGGCCCCGGCGGAACCCGGAGTCTCCAAGGAAGACGCGGCCTACGCCAAGATCGAGAATGCTGCGGCCCTGTTGACGACCGGACGAAAGGCGGATGCACAGCGGGCCATGGACTTGCTCAAGCAGGTGACGGTTTCCAGTCCTGATCTTGCGTTGGCCCATTACAACTTGGGCCTGGCCTACCAGCAGGTCGGGGATACCTCGGGTGCACGTCGGTCCTATCTGGCGGCCACCAACCTGGACCAGGCGCTGGGGGATGCATGGCTGAACCTGGGCAACCTGCACCTGGAAAACGATGACATGGAGCGCGCTCTCCAGACCTACAAGGCGGGGTTGCGGCAGCAAGAGGACAACATGGACTTGTGGGTGGCGATCATTGCCACCCAGCGCCGGTTGGGAATGTTGGACGAGGCGGTGGAGCAGGCGCGGAAGGCGCTGAAGGTGAATTCAAAGAGCCTGAACGTGTACAACAATCTGGGCCTCGTGTACGTGGAGCAGGGAAGGCTCGACCTGGCCAAGTTCATCTATCAGAGGGCAATGCGGCAAGACGGAGGAGACCAACACGCCTTCATCCGGTGCAACCTGGGGCGGGTGTACCAGCTGCAGGGTTTCGCTGTGGATGCGCGGATTTCCTACAAGGAGGCCTTGGAGTTGGATCCCGAACTGGTGCCGGCCATGCTGTACCTCTCCGAGGACCACCTGGACAATCGGAATTTTGGCGACGCGGTGGAGCTGCTGGAGCGGGCCAATGGATTGGAGCCGGGTAGTGCCGGCATCAACATGAGCTTGGGTATTGCCTATCGGGGGGTCGCGCGGTTCGACGATGCCCAGAAGGCCTATGAGACCGCCCTTCAGTTGGAGCCCGAGAATCCGGAGCCCTATCTGAACCTGGGCATTCTCTACGGTGACTACACAAAGGACTATGTGGCGGCTGTGCAGGCCTACACCACCTACCAGGAAAAGGGTGGGATTCAAGCAGAGGCGGCTGCCGAATACATCGCCGCAACAGAGAAGGAGCAGAAGCGCATCGAGCGTTTGGAAGCTCGCAAGAAGCGCATGGAAGAGCAGCGGGCCAAGCGGGCCGAGCAGAAGCGAATCCTGGAGGAACAGGCCGCCAAGGATGCGGAACAGGCCGCCAAGGATGCAGAGGAGGCGGCACGAAAGGCAGCGGAAGAAGCGGCCAATCCAACCCCGCCCGCGCCCCCGGCCCCCGAGGGTGCTGCTGTGGAGGTAGAGGCGCCTGCTGAAGCACCGAATTCGACCGGTACAACGGGGGAACCTGAAGTGCTTCCAGGCAGCGCGGCGGAAGAACCTCCAGCGGAGGCGCCAGCGGAAGCGCCAGCGGAGACTCCAGCGGAAGCGCCAGCGGAAGACAACCCTTGGGGTGTGGAGGGAGGCCAATGAGATCGATAGCTTTCATTTTGGCCGGGTTGATCCTGGCCCAGCCTGGATGGGCCCAGGGCAGGCGGCGGGCGCGGATGCTCGAAGAAGAGGTCATTCAGGGAAAAGTCCAGAAGCCGAACATCGAAATCATCATCGCGCGGCAGAACCTGGCAGAAGCAGATCAGCTGGTGTTGAAGGAGAGTTTTGTACCGCTCATCCTCAACAGCGTGGAGACCGGTCCGTTCTAGGAGGCTGTGGTGCATTGCTCCCGCCGACTGGCTTGCTCACGCAATTCCAGACACTTACGCTCGTCGGTCACATGTCCAGAAATGTTCCCCCCTCCCGTAAGTACCTGTAATCACGTGAGCGGCGCCATTCTCGGTCCGCAATGCGCTACAGCCTCCTAAACCGGATAGTTCACCAGCCGTTCTACCCTACGGTCCCTCGCCGTTCGGCGAGGGCTTTCGCCGG